>NZ_CP011524.1:1289802-1934703 GCF_004154955.1 Intestinimonas butyriciproducens
GAGGTCTCCTTCACGGTGGAACGGGGGGAGCGGGTGTCCCTGCAGGGGCCCAACGGAGCGGGCAAGTCCAGCCTTCTGAAGCTGATGCAGGGTCAGGAGCTTCCACACACCGGGACACTGTGGCGCGCAGGGGGACTCAAGGTATCTTATGTCCCCCAGGATGGCGCCTTCCTGCGGGGGGATCTGCGGAGCTTTGCGCGGGAGAGCGGGATTGACGAGAGCCTCTTCAAGGCGATACTGCGGAAGCTGGACTTTGAGCGGGCGCAGTTTGAAAAGGACATGGCGGACTACAGCGGAGGACAGAAAAAGAAGGTCCTCATTGCCCGCAGCCTGTGTCAGGACGCCCATCTGTACCTGTGGGACGAACCACTCAATTTTATCGATGTCTATTCCAGAATGCAGATCGAGTCCCTGCTGCTGGAGTGCCAGCCCACCATGGTCTTTGTGGAGCATGACAGGGCCTTCTCAGAGCGGATCGCGACAAAGGCCGTCTCCCTTTGCCCTGCCGGACAGGGGCGGTCATTGCGGCCAGCCCCGCCCCTGAAAACGCTGGAAGAGGTCGGAGAGAAAGTAGACCGCGCAGACGACCAAGCTCACTAGGGCGGGCAAGAACAGGAGGGCGAATAGAACCAGGCAGATACCGGAGTAAAAAACGGACTGAAGCAGCGTCAGCATAGAAATACTCCTTTCTGTATGCGGTTGGCAAAACAGCCAAATCCATTCTGGATCCCAATGTCCTTTGTGGTTAAAGTATACCACTTTTCAATGGGAAATGGAAGAGAATTTGTATAAAATGTAGCAGTTTTATGTGAACAAAATAGAAAAAGGCCGCCGTCCGGAGGACGGCGGCCTTACCATATCACTTGGAACACCCGACTCCTGCACCGGAAACATCCCCAGCGGGAAGGAGGGCGGGATAAGGGTTATCTGCTCAGCTTGTCCCTGCCGATTTTCAGGCGGCGAAGCGTCTCCGCCCGGCCTAGGATCTGGCACAGCTCCACTGCGCCGCCGGGGGTGACCGCTTTACCGGAGAGGGCGGTACGGACCGGCCACATGATACGGCCGTTTTTGAGGGTCAGCTTTTCCGCCAGACCGATCAGGGCGTCATGGATGGCCTCATAGGTCCAGCTCTCCAGGGACTCCAGAACGGGGATGGTTTCCCCTAAGGCCTCCAGGGAGTTCTCCTCGGTGGTCTTCATCTTCTTGTGGACATAGAGCTCGGTGGAGTAGTCCGGCAGGGCGTCAAAAAAGTCCACCTGAGGGGCGATGTCCGCAAACGTGTCGCAGCGGGGCTGGACCAGGGGGGCGATCAGCTTCAGGTTGATGGCCGGGTTTTGGACCGCCTTTTTGAGATAGGGCTCGGCAACGGCGTAGAAACGCTCGGGGTCCATGGCCCGCAAATACTTGGCGTTAAAGTATTTGAGCTTTTCCAGATCAAAGATGGCGGGGGACTTGGAGATCCCCTCGATATCAAAAATCTCCGAGAGCTCGTCCAGGGTGAAGAACTCCCGCTCCACGTTCTCGCCCCTGGGGGACCAGCCCAGCAAAGTCACATAGTTGACCACCGCCTCTGAGAGGAAGCCCATGGACAGCAGATCCTCATAGGAGGGGTCGCCATGCCGCTTGGACATCTTGTTATGGGCGTCCCGCATGACGGGGGAGCAGTGGATATAGGTGGGCACCTCCCAGCCGAAGGCCTCGTACAGAAGGTTATACTTGGGCGCGGAGGAGAGATACTCGGAGCCCCGGACCACGTGGGTAATCCCCATAAGGTGGTCGTCCACCACGTTTGCAAAGTTATAGGTGGGCAATCCGTCGGATTTGATCAGGACCTGGTCGTCCAAAGTGGCGTTTTCCACGGTGATGTCGCCAAAAACCACGTCGTGGAACGTGGTATGCCCCTCGCGGGGGATCTTCTGACGGATCACATAGGGAACACCGGCGGAGAGTTTTTCGTCTATTTCTTTCTGAGAAAGGGTCCGGCAATGCCCGTCGTAGCCGCCGAGGCCATTCTCATTGTGGAGGGCGTCCAGCCGCTCCTTGGTACAGAAGCACCGATAGGCGTGACCGGTATCCAGCAAAAGCTGAGCATACTTTCCATAGAGATCCCGGCGCTGGGTCTGGATGTAGGGGCCGACAGGGCCCCCCAAGTCCGGGCCCTCATCCCAGTTGAGGCCGCATTTGCGCAGTGTGGCGTAAATGACCTCGGTGGCGCCTTCCACCAGGCGTTCCTGGTCGGTATCCTCAATGCGGAGAATGAACTTGCCGCCGCCGTGGCGGGCGATGAGCCAGGTGTAAAGGGCGGTGCGCAGATTGCCCACGTGCATATAGCCGGTAGGGGATGGGGCGAAGCGGGTGCGGACCTCGCCGCGGGGGATGCGGGACTCCATATCGTCGAACCACTGTCTGTCCAAAGTAAATTCCTCCAAAAAGCTTCCTGATGTCCCTCCATTTTAATCGTGCGGGGAAAACTTGTCAAGCAATGATGGATGTGGTATGATACCTTAGTATGCAACTGTGTACAGACGACCTTTTTAGGGGTGTGCAATATGGAAAATGAGAATCAGAAAAAAGTCATCCTCTCCGGCATTCAGCCCAGCGGTGAACTGACACTGGGCTCTTACCTGGGGGCCATCAAAAACTGGGTGAAGCTGTCGGATGAATATGAGTGCTATTACATGCTGGCGGACCTCCACTCCATCACGGTCCGTCAGAATCCGGCGGACCTGCGCCGGCGGACGCTGACACAGATCGCGGCCTATATCGCCTGCGGCCTGGACCCGGAGAAGAACACCATCTTTATCCAGTCGCACGTCCCCGCCCATGCGGAGCTGGGCTGGGTGCTGGACTGCTACACCATGTTCGGGGAGCTTTCCCGCATGACCCAGTTCAAGGACAAGTCCGCCAAGAACGCCGACAATATCAATGCGGGACTGTTTACCTATCCCGCCCTTATGGCCGCCGATATCCTGCTCTATCAGGCCGATCTGGTGCCTGTTGGAGAGGATCAGAAGCAGCATGTGGAGATCTGCCGCGACATTGCCAACCGCTTCAACGGTGTCTACGGCGAGACCTTCCGGATCCCTGAGCCCTTTATCCCCAAGGTGGGCGCGCGGGTGATGTCCCTTACCAGCCCCGGGAACAAGATGTCCAAGTCCGACAAGGACCCCAACGGCTGCGTCTATGTGCTGGAAAAGCCGGAGGACATCATGCGCAAGTTCAAAAAGGCGGTCACCGACAGCGATACGGAGCGGTGTGTGCGCTATGACCGGGCGGAGAAGCCAGGCGTGGCCAACCTGATGGCCATTTACTCGGCCGCCACCGGCAAGACCTATGAGGAGATCGAGCGGGAGTTCGACGGCAAAGGCTACGGCGCGTTCAAGCCCGCCGTGGGAGAGGCCGTGGTGGAGCTCTTCCGCCCTATCCGGGAGGAGACTGAACGGCTTCTGGCCGACAAGTCCTATTTGGAGTCCGTCTACCGTGCAGGCGCCGAGAAGGCGGGCTATGTGTCCAACAAGACGCTGCGGAAAGTCTATAAAAAGGTGGGCTTCGTGGCCCGCTGAGGCGGAACGCGGCCTTTGCCGTCCAAAAAGGAGCAAGGTTTACCAATGAATACTGATTTGCAGGCCATCGGCTGGGTGGCCGCGGCCTTGGTCACCGCTATGGTGGTGGCCCTCATCACCACGCCGGTGGTCCGTGCCCTGGCGTTCCGCGTGGGGGCGGTGGACGTCCCCAAGGACAGCCGCCGGATGCACGACCATCCAATCCCGCGGATGGGCGGCTTGGCGATTTTCTTCGGCTTTATCCTCAGCGCCATTATCTATGTGGAGATCACCCCTCAGTTCCAGGGGATGATGCTGGGGGCCGTGATCATCGTGGTCCTGGGTATTTTTGACGATATCTATGCCCTCGGGGCGAAATTCAAACTGCTGGTCCAGATTGTGGCCGCCCTGGTGGCGGTCCACTTTGGAAATGTGATCCAGATCATCTCCAATCCCAACGTACTCTCACCCAATCCCTATTGGGATCTGGGCTGGCTGGCGGTGCCCGCCACCGTTTTATGGATCGTGGCCATCACCAACGCAGTAAACCTGATCGACGGGCTGGACGGACTGGCCTGCGGTGTCTCCACCATCAGCTCTATGACCATGCTGGTCATCTCCCTGGCGGTGGCAGATGGGCCGGTAGCCGTCATTATGGCCGCACTGGCGGGGGGATGCATCGGCTTTCTCCCCTATAACCTGAATCCCGCAAAAATCTTTATGGGAGATACCGGGTCCACGTTCCTGGGCTTTGTCCTGGCGGTCATGTCCATCCAGGGCCTCTTTAAGTTCTATACCATCATCTCCTTCGCAGTGCCTTTTCTTATGCTGGGCCTGCCCATTTTCGACACCTGCTTTGCATTTATCCGCCGGATCGCCCACGGACAGAGCCCCATGCACCCTGACCGGAGCCATGTGCACCACCGGCTCATCGATATGGGCTTTAACCAGAAGCAGGCCGTGGCCGTACTCTATATCATCAGCGCCATTCTGGGCCTGTGCGCGGTGGTGCTCACCACCAGCGGAGAGCTGAAGGCCATGCTGCTGCTGCTGGCACTCTGCGCCGCGGGTGCGGTATCGGGGCGTATTTTCCTCAGCAACAATGAAAAGCGCCGTTCTGAGGACAAAGCGGAGTCCCCGGACACGGCCGACAAGGGGGAAGAGCGGTGAAAACAATCCGTGTGATGACCATCTTCGGCACCCGGCCGGAGGCCATCAAAATGGCGCCGCTGGTGAAGGAGCTGGAGGGCAGGGCGGGCGTTGAGAGCCTGTGCTGTGTGACCGCCCAGCACAGGGAGATGCTGGACTCCGTGCTGCATATTTTCCAACTCACGCCGCAGTACGATCTCAATATCATGGAACCCCGGCAAACACTCTCCACCATTACCAGTAAGTGCCTGCTGGGCGTGGAGCAGGTCCTTCAGGAGGCAAAGCCCGACCTGGTTCTGGTCCACGGGGATACGTCCACCACATTTTCGGGCGCGCTGGCGGCCTTTTACCAGCGGGTCATGGTAGGGCATGTGGAGGCGGGACTGAGGACTTATGACAAGTATTCTCCCTTTCCAGAGGAGATGAATCGGACACTGGTGGGAGATATCGCAGACCTGCACTTCTGTCCCACCAGGGCCAACCGGGAGAATCTGGCGCGGGAGGGCATTGCAGATGGCGTGTTCATTACGGGGAACACAGTCATCGATGCAATGACAACCACTGTTGTAAAGGATTATCACTTTTCAACAAGACTGCTCAATGAATTGGACTATGACCGAAAAAAAGTGATCCTGGTGACGTGCCACAGACGGGAAAATTACGGGGCGCCCATGGAGCACATCATGACGGCGTTGCGCCGTCTGGCGGAGAGCCACGGGGAGGTGGAGTTGGTCTATCCGGTCCATCTCTCCCCGGTGGTGCGGGAGGCGGCGGAAAAATATCTGGCCGGCCATCCGCGCATCCATCTCATCGATCCTCTGGATGTGGAGGAGATGCACAATCTGATGGCGCGGTGTTACCTGGTTATGACCGACTCCGGCGGACTGCAGGAGGAGGCGCCAGCCATGGGAAAGCCGGTGCTTGTCCTGCGGCGGGAGACCGAGCGGCCCGAGGCCATTGCGGCCGGTACCGTTCAGTTGGCCGGGACGGAGGAGGAGACCGTTTTTCGCTTGGGGGCGCGGCTCCTGGAGGAACCGCAGGCTTACGAGCGTATGGCCCATGCGGTGAATCCCTACGGCGACGGGCATGCGTGCAGGCGCATCGCGGACGCCATCGAGTGGAAATTCGGGCTGCGCGGAGAGCCGCCGGAGATGTTCGGGACGTGAATGCCGCAGCGGTCGGTCGTAAGCGGCGGGACCAGTGGAATCCATGGGCTCACAGCGGGGGAGAAATAGCCCCCAGCCGGTGGAAAGGGAGGTGAATGGGCATGGAACAGAAGAACAAGGTGTTCCTTGCACTGCTCATCGCCCTGGTGATGGTGGTTGCCATCCTTTCCAGCTTTGGGCTCAACTTTTTTTCGGGGGACCAGCCGGAGATTGTCCTGCCCTCGCCTGTAATCACCGATTCTGGAGAACAGAGCGCGGACGACCCCACGGCAGGAGGCGGCTTTCTCCCGGTGGATGTGACGCCTGAAACGGTCCAGAGCGTCATTGCCACGCTGGAGCGCCCGGAAAATTACTATCGGGCCATTACCATTGAGGTGGCCACGGGCGGCGATACGACCGGCAGCTTTTATGCCCAGGTATGGGTGGACGGAGCGTGGACCCGGGTTGAGATGGCACAGCCGCTGCGCGCCATGGGGCTGCAGTACACCATTATATACCTGGACAAGGATACGGGGAAGGGCATGCTCTACCGGTGGTATGGGGGAAATAATAGTGTGAAGAGCTGGGCGGTGGATGAGCGGGGAGCCGACCTTGCCCAGCACATCCCCACCTATGAAGAGGTGCTGGAACTGGAGCCGGAGCGCATCGTGGAGGCCGGATTCGGAGAGCGGGATGGGATGTCCTGCATCTATGTGGAAACCGACATAGATGAACTGGGCTATCTGGAACGCTACTGGATCTCCACAGACAATGGGCTGCTGGTGGGCGCGGAGACGGAGAAGGAGGGACAGATCGTCCTGAGTATGACCTCCACAGAAGCGGACGTCCTGCAACAGGAGGGAAACTTTACGCTGCCCGACGGAACGGTCCTCTATGAACCGGACTCAGGCTGATCCTTCTTGTCCTTGCCCCCCAGGCCAAGGAGAAGCAGGAGCCCCAGGGTTATGACCATCTCCAGATCGTCGCCGTCGATAAAGAGGAAAAGGATGATGAGGAGCAGGAGGATGTCTCCTGTATCCAGATCGTCCAGCTTGAAACTCTTCATGAGTCCCGAGAGCCAGGAGGGCTTTTTATCGCCGACCGCCGCCCCCCATGTGGGCGGCGGCTGCTGTCTCTGCTGATGCTCCTGATGGGGATTCCTCCCATCATGGCGGGGCGCCTCCTCCGCGCGGGGCGGCGGCGTTTCCGCCTGACGGCGGGGCTCCGGGGACGGTACGGGACTGCTTTCCGGACCGGGATGGCGGAACGGAGGCGCGTCCTCCTCCTGAACACGGGTATAGGCTGTGCCGTTTGGGATATATCGGTTATACATGCTCTTGTCCGCCTCCTTCCTTGAAGAGCTGGAAGGCCACCCGGATCACACGGGACAGTTTTGCAACCTGAATGGCGCGGTCTACTTTGGCGAAGCGCTCCTCTTTGACAAAGGGGCGCAGGGCGGTAAGAAGAGCGGTTTTCCTGTCGTCGGTGCTGCCCAGCTCAGAGAGCAGCCGCATCCCGGCCTGCAGGACCCGGGGGTCCAGATCCCCCAGAGCGGCCAGGGGATTGGAGGTGGGCCCCCCCCCCTGATGCCCGCCCCCGCCCGTGAGACCGCCCAGCATATTCATGATACCGGAGAGGTCCGGAAGCTGTGTGGAGGGCGCGGCAGAGGCGGGGGACGCAGGGGCGGGCATAGACTCCACGGGCGGCTGTATTGGGGGCTGAGAGCCTCCCTCATCGCCGCTGTCCCCGGTGAGGGAGCGGGCGAGGGACATGATCTGACCCATGGCCTCAGGATTCCCGAGGACGGCATTCAGTTTATCCGCGAATTCGTCGGCCATGGACATTCCCTCCTGTCAATGCAACGCTTTGCCGGCCAGCGGCCTTATTTTGGAACGGATTTGTTGATGCGTTCCACTACCTTGGCCCCGTTGGGGTCCTGCATCAGACGGTTCAAAAGTCCCTGGAGCTGGGAGGCGTCGCCCTTCATGGCAGCCTCGGCCGCCGCTTTCAGACCGCCTCCCTGGTTGAGCATTGTCATAAGGGCCTGTGTGTCGGGAGATTTGACCAAACTCTCCACAGCCGCCTTATCCTTGAGCAGTTTGGCGGCCTGAGGGCTGTTGAGGACATTTCCGGGCTGTTGCTGTTTTGCCATAGGATATCCCTCCATTGATTCTATGAATGGGCTCAAAGTATTATATGTGACTTTCAGAACAAGGTGACTGATATGAAAATCGTCGTTTTTTCTGATTCCCACGGGGCGGTCTCCAATATGGAGGACGTCATGCGGCGAGAGCACCCGGAACTGGTCCTCCACCTGGGCGACCTCTGCCGGGACATCGAGGAGATCCAGCGCCGCTTCCCCCAGCAGACCATCCAGAACGTATGCGGCAACTGTGACGGCTTTACCGAGACACCGGATCAGCGCATTTTACGCGTAGAGGGGAAACGGATCCTCATGATGCACGGCCATCGCTACAATGTCAAGCTGACCTATGCCTCCGCAGCCTATGCCGCCCGGGAGGCGGAGGCGGATATCCTCCTTTTTGGGCACACGCATATCCCCTACTGCGAACAGGTGGACGGCCTGTGGATGCTGAATCCGGGGAGCTGTGGGGGCCGCGGTGCCACGTATGGCGTAATTTCTCTGGAAAATGGAGAGGTAATGTGCTATACTGTCGGAATAGCACCTGAACGATAACGGCTGGAGCGACTGCTCCGACAAGAGGTGGGATTTGAAATGCTGCTTGCGATTGATGTGGGGAACACAAATATGGTGTTCGGCATGTTTGAGGGGGAGACCTTCACCGGGAGCTTCCGTCTCATGACCGACACCAACCGGACTTCCGATGAGATCGGGTTGTCCGCCTGGGAGTATTTTCAGCGATTCGGGCTCAAAACCGAGGATGTGGAGAATGTCATCATTGCCTCGGTGGTGCCCCAGGTAATGCATACGCTCACCAATGCCATGGTGAAGTATTTTGGAAAAACGCCCATCATCGTGGATGAGGATGTGGACCCCGGCCTTCCCTATGGCGTGAGCGGGGATGAGCGTTTGGGCGCCGACCGTTCCGTGGCCTGTATTGCAGCGCTGGAGAAATACGGTGCGCCGCTGGTGGTGCTGGACTTTGGGACAGCCACCACCGTGGATGCGGTCAACCGTGAGGGCGCCTATATGGGCGGATGCATCACCGCGGGGATTCGCATCTCCGCCGACGCGCTTTTTATGCGGGCGGCTATGCTCCCCAAGGTGGAGTTGGTAAAGCCGGAGACTGTGCTGGGCTGTACTGCGGTGGGGCAGATCCAGGCCGGGACGGTGCTGGGTTACATCGGAGCCATGGAGTATCTGATCCGGATGGCCAAAGAGGAACTGCGCGCGCCCGACGCCCACGTGGTCGCCACCGGAGGCTTGGCACGCCTGATCGCGGACAATACGGGCCTGATCGACACAGTGGACGGCCGCCTGATTCTGGACGGCCTGCGAATCATTTACCAGCGGTACAAGGAGGATCATCTTAAAAGATAGGGAAAGAGAGGAGGCAGGAGCGTTTGCCGAAACAGCATCAAGCGGTCGATATGACGCAGGGGGATCCGCTGGGACTTCTGGTGCGGTTTTCCTTGCCGCTGCTGGCGGGCAATGCTTTCCAGCAGCTTTACAACATGGTGGATTCCTGGGTGGTGGGCAACTTCGTAGGTACCACCGCACTGGCCGCTGTGGGCATCGGATTCCCGGTCATTTACCTGCTCTCCTCTCTCTTTATGGGGCTCTCCATCGGCGGAAGCGTGGTAATCGCGCAGTTTATGGGTGCGGGGGACCGGGAGGCCGTCCGGCGGTCTGTGAACACGGTGTATGGGGCGGTGATGGTGAGCGTCGTCCCGCTGACGCTCTTTGGGGTGCTCATCTCCGGGCCGATCCTCCACCTGATCCGGGTGCCCGCGGATGTATACGATCAGGCCCATGTCTATCTCCAAGTGATTTTTGCCGGTATCATCGGAAGCCTGGGCTACAACATCAATGCGGGTATCCTCCAGGGCCTGGGGGACAGTAAGACGCCCCTGCTCTTTCTGGCCACGGCCTGCGTGGTGAACATCGTTCTGGACTTGGTGTTTGTCCTTGTGTTTGACTGGGGCGTTTTCGGCGTGGCTTTTGCCACCATCGTCGCCCAACTCTGCTCTTGGATCTTCGGCGTGTGCTACGTCAACCGGAAATATGATTTTATCGCCATCAGGCCGCTGCATATTTCGGTGGACAACGTACTTTTGAAACGAGTACTGAAGCTGGGTGTCCCCTCTGGTATCCAGCAGTGCCAGTTTTCTGTGGCGATCCTGGTGCTCCAAGCCCTGATCAACGGTTTTGGCGCGGAGTTCGCAGCGGGTTTTTCGGCGGCCAACAAGGTGGATACCTTTGCCTTTATGCCTGTGGACAGCTTCTGTCTGGCTGTTACGACCTATGTGGGACAGAACGTGGGCGCCGATCGGCTGGACCGTGTGCGGGAGGGAGTGCGCAAGGCGATTCTTCTGTGCGTGGGAGTATGCCTTGTCATGTCGGCATTGGTCGTGCTCAATGCGGATCGTCTGATCATGCTTTTCAACACGGACCCACTGGTGGTCGCCTCCGGGCGCGCCTACCTGCTGCGGGTGGTGAGCCCCATGTTTCTAATGGCCATTATGTATCCCATCAACAATGCGCTTCGGGGTGCGGGAGCGGCCATCGTCCCCATGCTCTCCTCCGTCGTGGCGCTATGGGCGGCCAGGGTGCCGGCGGCATATCTGCTGGCCCATTTTTTCGGCCCGGAGGAGCTCTATTGGTCCTACTCCATTGGGTGGGTCCTTGGCGTGATCATCAGCGGTACGGTCTACCTGCGGGGCAGGTGGAAGGAGCGGTGTGCGGTGCACGTCCGGGATATGGAGGCCATCCTGTAAAAAGCGGCGCGTAAAAGCCTATAGAACACCGGGGCGTCCCGTCTCTTGGAAAGAGACGGGACGCTTTTCCATGCCGACGCATAGATAGAGACGGGATTATGAAACCGTCAAAGCCCTATATTGCAAAAAGGGAAAGAAAATTTTTGGTGCGGTCCAGATGGGATTTTGCGGTGCGGCAAAGAAACCCCTTGCAAGGACCGAAAATTTTACACGCGGAAGCAACGGAAGTTTGCGGTGCTCCCCTTGACAAAGCGTGCATCTTACGGTAAAGTTAGTTTCAAATGATACTTTGCTTCGATGGTAAACGAAGAGCGAAATGAAAGTGAGGCGCCATTCAAATGAATGTTTTGCTGGAAAAATTCACTTTTACGCCTGAATTGACCGAAATCATCAACAGTAGCCCCAGCGTGATCGTACCGGACAGCAAGGAAACGCTGTACGAGCTCATCTTCGGCAACGGGCATACCGATAAGATTGAGGTGCTCTATGATGTGAACGGCAAGCCGGTGAAAGAGGCTACCGTGATTCGTTGCAAAAACGGCGCGGTGGTCAACTATATGGAGGACTATATGCGCCGTCGGGACCCGGACTGTATGCGGGTGGCGGATGAAGAGCCCACCGACAAGCCGCGCTTTGAGGATGTCTATGGCTACGATTTCGGCGCCCTGCGGGTGGAGACCTTCCGATGGCTGGCACGGCAGGAGCTGATCATCGTCCCCTTCAAGGCCGGCGGCTATGACTATGGCTATGACTCTATTTTGGTCTGCCCCCGGAATGCGGCTTTCTTTGCCTTTGCCCTCTCGCAGCTCCAGGCCTTTGTGAATGCCAAGGAGGTGGACCACTTCAAGCCCCGCTCCGTGATCTATGTGGCCCCGCCCTTCCGGCACACACACTTTGCAGGCAAGCAGGTGGTGGTCCACAGCCGCCATCCGGACCTGCATGAGATATTTGCCTACAATTTGTATCCAGGTCCCTCCGCCAAAAAAGGGATCTACAGCGTGCTGCTGGACATAGGGGAGCAGGAGGGGTGGGTCACCGCGCACGCCTCCGCCGCCCGGATCATAACCCCATACGAAAATGAAATGGTGATGATGCACGAAGGGGCCTCCGGCGGCGGCAAAAGCGAGCTGCTCCAGGATGTGCAGAGAGCTGCCGACGGCCGTGTTCTGCTGGGGACCAATATAGAGACCGGAGAAAAAACCTACATCAGCATGAGCGACACCTGTACCATTGAGCCCGTCACCGATGATATGGCCATCTGCCAGCCTGGATTTCAAAGCAAGAGCGGAAAGCTGGCCCTCTTTGACGGAGAGGACGGCTGGTTCATCCGGGTGGACGGCATCACGGAGTACGGGTCCGACCCGCTCTATGAGCGCATCTCCATCCACACGAAAGAGCCGTTGATGTTCTTCAACATTGAGGGCGTGCCCAGGGCCACCTGCCTCCTCTGGGAGCACACGCTGGATTCCGACGGTACCCCCTGTCCCAACCCCAGAGTCATCATTCCCCGCCGCACCATCCAGCATATCGTAAACAAGCCGGTAGAGGTGGATGTGCGGAGCTTTGGTGTCCGCATGCCCCCCGCCACGGAAGAGCATCCCAGCTACGGCATCATGGGGCTGATGCATATCATCCCGCCGGCTCTGGCCTGGATGTGGCGTCTGGTGGCGCCCCGCGGTTTCAATAATCCCAGCATCAGCGGCAGCGCCAAGCTGGCCAGCGAGGGCGTGGGCTCCTACTGGCCCTTTGCCACAGGCAAGCGGGTCCGTCAGGCCAACCTGCTGCTGGAACAGATCCTGCGCTGCAAGAATACCCGCTATGTGCTGATCCCCAACCAGCATATCGGCGTCTATCAGATCGGCTTCTCCGCCGAGTGGATCTCACGCGAGTATCTGGCGCGCCGGGGCGGCGTCAATATGAAGATGGACCGCCTGGTGCCCGCCCGCTGTCCGTTGTTGGGGTACGCGCTCAAGGAGATGAAGGTGGACGGACAGCAGATCAGCTCCCGCTACCTCCGCCCCGAACGCCAGGATACCCTGGGTGTGGAAGGGTATGACAAGGGCGCGGAGATTCTCTACCATTTCTTTGCCAAAGAGCTGGAAGTCTATGATGTGGAGGAGCTGCACCCAGTTGGGAAAGAAATCCTCAAGTGTTTCCGGGAAAATGGGACTATTGAGGACTACTGTGCCATCATTCCTTTGGGATTGGAATAATGGAAAATGGGAAATGGACTGGGGCCCGCCGTGAGGCGGGCCCCAGTCCATTTCAGGATCTAAAAATCATTTTGAAACAAGCCATGATACAGAGCGGACAGCGCTGGAAGCTAAAACGCGTCGAGGAAGGCCTGCACGCCGTTGACCAGCTCCCCCAGATGCCATCCGTCCAGAAGCCGGTGGTTGAGCTGCACAGAATAGGGGAGGAGCAGCCTTCCATCCCGTGCTTCGTATTTTCCCCAAGTGACTCTGGGAATAGAGTCGTCCGGGTTGCAGTCCATCTCATTGCTGAGGCTGGTGAAAGATAGCCAGGGAAGGCAGGAGATATAGACCAAGTCGTCCCGTGCCTCCTCCGTGCCGGCAGGAAAGGGTGCATGCTGCACTGCAACCTGGTGGGCGCAACGGGAACAAAATTCTTCCAATGTTCCACCATAGGGAACATTGACGATTTTCAACAGATGGGTGTCCCCGTTCGGAACCACAAAGCTGGGGTCCAGGTGGTCGTGCAGGATGATCTGTTCCCCGCGAATCTTGTAGAGAAAGTCGGGCAGTCCGTTCATGACATGCAGCGTGGCGTAGATCAGGGCATAGTAAAAGGAGAGGCCGTGGGCTTTTGTGTGTCGATGCAGTGTCGTAACGTCTAAAGAGGTGGTGACATTGTAAAAGGGGAAAGAGAGGCCGGAAAAAAATTTGAATTGTGCTCTGCGGGGCCACTGCTCCAAGTCGACGTAATCCACAGCTCAGCCCACACCTTTCTGGAAAAAGTCGCACCAGGGACGCAGGGTACAGTTCTGACAGTCAGGCCTTCTGGCCATGCATACGGCGCGACCATGGAGCACCAGCCGGTGACAGAAATCATTGGACTCTTCGGGAGGGAGCACTTCGCGGAGCTGCGTTTCCACTTTGGCCGGGTCTTTGGTGCCGTCCGTCAGGCCCAGCTTGCCGGAAATGCGGATACAGTGGGTATCCGCCACCACAACGCCCGGCTGATGATAGACGTCGCCCAGGATCAGATTGGCGGTCTTTCTCCCCACGCCGGGGAGCTTCAAAAGATCATCCATGTTGTCCGGCACCTTTCCGCCGTATTCATCCAGCATCATCCGGGCGGCGCCCACAATATCGCGGGCCTTGGCCCGGAAGAAGCCTGTGGAATGGATGTAGGTCTCCAATTCACCGATGTCGGCTTCGGCCAGAGACTCCAGGGTGGGGAAACGGGCAAAGAGAGCGGGCGTCACCATATTCACACGCTCGTCGGTGCACTGGGCCGCCAGACGGACGGAAAAGAGCAGTTCATAGGGTTTGGGATAGTCCAGGGAGCAGATCCCGTCCGGGTAGAGCTTTTTCAGCTCCGCTATGATGGAGAGAACATCCGCTTTTGTTTTCATTCCGACTCACCTCGTCTATCAGAGATATAGAACACATAAGAGAAGTATTCTCTACCATAATACCATAAAAGCAGACGGAATGCGACGGGGTTTTTCATGGTATGTCAGTTGTATTTCTCGGAAAGATTCGATATAATACCCAGTATAGCTCTTTCACACACTACTTACTTAGAGGAGAGGTGCGACGGCAATGGTACAGGAAATGATCGACTTTCTTTCCACCAAGGACCCAGAGGTGGCAGCCACCGTGGCGGCTGAATTGGCGCGTCAGCGCAGAAACATCGAGCTCATCGCGTCGGAGAATATCGTCAGCGAGGCGGTTCTGGTGGCCATGGGCACGGTGCTCACCAACAAATATGCCGAAGGATACCCCGGCAAGCGCTATTACGGCGGCTGCCAGGAGGTGGACGTTACGGAGAATATCGCCCGCGAGCGCGCCTGCAAGCTTTTCGGCGCAGAGCATGCCAACGTCCAGCCCCACAGCGGTGCTCAGGCCAACTATGCCGTCTATGCGGCGCTGTGCGAGCACGGGGACACGGTGCTGGGCATGGATCTCTCCAATGGAGGCCATCTCACCCACGGCTCTCCCGTCAACTTTTCCGGCAAGAACTACCACATGATCTCCTACGGGCTGGGGGCTGACGGATGCATCGATTACGACCAGGTCCGCGATATGGCAAAGCAGCACAAGCCCAAGATGATCATTGCCGGCGCTTCCGCCTACCCACGGGTCATTGATTTTAAGACTTTTGCAGAGATCGCCCATGAGGTGGGGGCCTACTTCTTTGTGGACATGGCCCATATTGCGGGGCTGGTCGCCGCGGGCCTCCACCCCTCTCCCGTGCCCTATGCCGATGTGGTGAGCACCACGACCCATAAGACGCTTCGGGGCCCCCGGGGCGGTATGATCCTGTGCAAAGAGGAGTTTGCCAAGAAGATTGATTCCGCCATTTTCCCCGGCTCTCAGGGCGGGCCTCTGGAGCATATCATCGCCGCCAAGGCGGTGGCCTTGGGGGAAGCGCTTCAGCCCGAATTCAAGGATTATCAGAGTCGTATCCTTAAGAATGCCCAGGCACTGGCAGCAAGCTTGACGGAGTCCGGCTTCGATCTGGTCTCCGGTGGAACGGACAACCATTTGATGCTGGTGGATCTCCGCAAGGCAAGGGTGACCGGCAAGGAGATGGAGAAACGGCTGGACGAGGTGAACATCACCGTCAACAAAAACGCGATCCCCAACGATCCTGAGAAGCCCTTCGTCACCAGCGGGATCCGTGTGGGTACGCCGGCGGTCACCACACGAGGATTCCGTGAGGAGGATATGAAGGTCATTGGTGAGCTGATGTGGCAGACCGCTACTGATTTTGATGCCAAGGCAGAGGAGATCCGCGCAGCCGTGGCCGCGCTTACGGAAAAGTATCCCCTCTACCAGTAATAAAACAAAAATAATCCATGGAACGGCCTCCGGATGGGGGGAATGATTTCCCCACACGGAGGCCGTTATGGTATCATGTTCAAAAGAGAACTATATCAGGCCAAAATATCGACTGAGAAAAACCCAAAAGGTCAAAGAGAAAGCGGAGAGCACCGTGGTGGAGACCACTGCGCTGGAAGCAAGCACGCCGTCTCCGCCCATATTTTCCGCCATAACATAGCCCGTGCTGGTGGTGGGGGAACCCTGCATGACCAAAACGGCGGCCAAGTACTCTCCGCGCAGCCCCAGCGCAACGCAGATTGGGAGGAAAACGCCAGGCAGGACCATCAATTTGATAAAAGTGACGGCCAGTGTCGGTTTGATTTTTTTCAATGCCTCTGTGCCTTGAAAACTGGCTCCGATACAGACCAACGCCTGGGGCATGGCCATATCGGCCACATATCCCATTCCTCGCTCCAGCATGAGGGGAAAACGGATTTCAAACCAAGATGCGGCCATGCCTAGGAGGATGGCCAGGAGAATGGGGTTTGTGACGATGTCTTTTCCGGCCTTCAGAAGGTTCTCTTTCAAAGAACTCTCTTCATGGGTGGGACCCTCCAGGGTGAGGATGAGTACGGCAAATACATTAAAGAGGGGAACGCTGCCCACCATCATCATAGGAACAACGGCGCCGGAGCCGTAAATATTTGTGACCAGGGCCATACCGAGAACGGCGACGCTGCTGCGGTATCCCGCCTGAACAAAAGCGCCTACCATGTGGCGGTCTTTTAGGAAGATACGGGCGCCGATCCAAATGCCGACTGCGGAGAGCACAGTGATGACCGCACAGAGCAGGACAAAACCACCGCTGAAATTGTCCCGCAGGCTGGTATCAGTCATCTGTACAAAGAGCATGACTGGAAGTGTGATCTTGAAGTTGAAGCGATTACAGACGGAAACAAAGTGCTCATCCAGAATGCCAATCCGGCGCAGGGTATACCCCAAAAGGATGACCAAAAAAACCGGCGCAGTGGCATTTACGCTGTAGAAAAAACTTTCCAAGGCATGATTCCCCCAAAATATAGAGTATAAATTGAGAATATCATACCCCTAAACAGCATATATCGTCAAGAAGAAAGCTTTTTGTCACAAATGGTATGCCATGGTATGGCGCAGAGCATAAATTGGAAACAGTCTTGACAATTTGAGAAGAAGTTACTATAATATACCGGTAACATTCTTTCGGGGTGTGGCGAAGCTTGGTATCGCGCTTGGTTCGGGACCAAGAGGCCGCGGGTTCGAATCCCGCCACTCCGACCAATCGGAAAGTCCTATTTAAGGCTTTCCGATTTTTATATCCTGAGGACTAAGTTTGGCAATTATGTCCGACTAACCCCTAACGGAGATGAGACATATTATACTTTTTTTACTGCTGTGATACGGAGTTCTGGTGAAAGTGGCAGGACAAGTCACAGAGAAATTGCGGCGGGCGCCTCAAGTTTTTGTTGACATTCCGGCGTTCTGGACGTATAGTAAATCAGCCACCTATGTGGTGGACTAAGTTTTTAAAGAGGTATTTCATGTTTCAGGACAAAGTTATCGTCTGCAAGGATTGCGGGCAGGAGTTCACTTTCACCGCTGGCGAGCAGGAGTTCTACGCGGAGAAGGGCTTTACGAACGAGCCTCAGCGCTGCAAGGCCTGCCGGGACGCCCGCAAGGGAGGCCCCCGTGCCGGCGGCGGTCGGCAGATGTTTGACGCGGTATGCTCCGAGTGCGGTAAACCCTGCAAGGTTCCCTTTGAGCCCCGCGGGGACCGGCCCATCTATTGCAGCGATTGCTTTCGCAGATAAATAGCGATATGGAGAGCGCCCTCAGAGGAGGGCGCTCTTTTTGTACTGGTGTAGCGCGCGGACCGGGACTGTTATGTATTGCGCCGGGGCATGATCGTGCCCCGGCGCGGTTTGTGAAGCGAGGGATGGTCCCAATCACCCTTTGGGTCTGGGCTTGAAAATAAGCGCCACCAGATAGCCGAAGAAAATCGCGGCGGAGATACCGCCTGCGGCGGCGGTTACACCTCCGGTAAAGGCGCCCAGCAGGCCGCCCTCTTCCACGGCCTGGGCCACGCCCTTGGCCAGCAGATAGCCAAAGCCGGTGAGAGGGACGGTGGCACCTGCTCCGCCCCATTGTACGATATATTTATAGATGCCGAGACCTCCGAGCACAACGCCGGAGACCACGTAGATCACCAAAATCTTTGCCGGGGTCAGAGTCGTCCGGTCAATCAGAATTTGCCCGATGAGGCACAGAAGACCACCGCAGAGAAAGGCGCGGAGATATTCCAGAAACAGGTCCATGGGTTACCCTCCCTTCTGTGTGCTTATGGCAACTGCGTGGCAGATGCCGGGGATGCTTTCTCCCTGCATGGTGGAGGTGGGGGAGAGCAGCGCGCCCGTTCCGCAAAACAGAATCTTTTTCCAGCGCCCCTCCCGCATCCCGTTGAGCAGAAAGCCAGTGAGCACGGCCGCTGAGCATCCGCAGCCGGAGCCGCCGCAGTGTACGTCCTGCCCCTGTGCATCATAGATCAGCACGCCACAGTCATCCAGGTTTTGCAGGTCCACCCCATCTTTGTGGAAAAAGTCCAATACGATCCCTTTGCCCAACGTGCCCAGGTCGCCGGTCACGATCAGATCGTAGTAAGAGGGCTTTCTTCCCGTGTCGGAAAAGTGGGTGGAGAGCGTGTCATAGGCGGCCGGGGCCATGGCGGCCCCCATGTTATTGGCGTCCTTGATCCCCTTGTCGACGATTTTTCCCACAGTTGCATGGGTAATATAAGGGCCATCGCCTTCGCGCGCCAGGACGACCGCGCCGGCACCCGTGACCGTCCATTGGGCGGTGGGGGTGCGCTGTCCTCCATATTCCAGCGGGGTCCGGTACTGCCGTTCGGCGGAGCAGAAATGGGACGAGGCCATGGCGGCGGCCCACTCGCCGAACCCGCCGTCCAGCATCATCGAGGCCAGAGTCAGGCTCTCCGCCATGGTGGAACAGGCCCCGTACAGACCGAAAAACGGCACGCCTTGTCCGCGAATGGCGAAGGAAGAGGCGATACATTGATTGAGAAGGTCCCCGGCAAAAATAAAGTCCAGAGTGGAGGCCGCCTGCTTGGCCTTATCCAAAGCGTTCTGGAGCGCCAGCTTCTGCATGGCGCTCTCCGCCTTCTCCCAACTGGACTCGCCGAAGGTATCGTCCTGGTTGATCAGATCAAAGGAGGCGCGCAGAGGTCCCTCACCCTCTTTTTTGCCCACCACGTTGGCGTGGCCGGCGATGGAGGGTGGGGAGGCAAAGGCAACCGTCTGCTTTCCCAGCTTTTTTGTCGTCATGTTCTTCAGCACTCATTTCTGTATCAAGCTGGCCATAGTTTGAACAGTTTTCCGCAAAATATGAAAGTGGATTTTGGCAGGGGATGTGCTGGTCAAAAACGGTAAAATGAGCTATAATAAGAACTGAATAAGTCCTGAGCCCGACTGCAATGCAATGGATTGCGTCGTACCCCGGTGGGCTACCGGAGAAAAGGCTCAGTTGGGAGGAAGCACAATATGGTGGAAGAGCCCAAGCGTACGATCGCCTATCTCTGTCCGTCCTGCCGCCAGAGCGTGGTGGTGGAAAAGACGGTTTTTTCTCTGGCTGCGGCGCCCAGCGCTATCCCTTGCCCCTGTGGGAAGGCGGCGCTGAAAACGGAGATCATAGGGGACCGCGTGAAGCTGACGGTCCCTTGTCTGTTCTGTGAGAAGGAGCACACCGTTTCCTGTTCCACGCACGCTTTTCTCCATGAGAAAACATTGGCTTTCTCCTGCGCAGCCTCGGGACTGGACTGCTGCTACGTGGGAGAAGAGGGGCCGGTTTTTGCGGCGATGAAGCGGCTGGAGGAGGCCGTGGATAAGCTGGAGGCCGCCGCCGGCGCAGAGGGGACGTTTATTGACGACGTGATTATGCATGAAGTCCTGTCGGAGATCCGCGATATTGCGCAGCGGGGCGGGATCTCCTGTGCCTGTGGCTCTAAGGAGTGGAAGCTCCAGGTAAATTTCAGTTCGGTGGATCTGTTCTGTGCCCGCTGCGGCGCTGCGCTGCGGATTCCCGCCGCCACGGCGGACGACCTGGAGGATATCTGCTGCAAACCTTCGCTGCTCATCCACGGCAAGGAGGTGTGAGGATGTACTACGAGAACACCTATCGGGTCGGCGCGCGGGACGTGGACCCGTTTAACCAGTGCCGCCCCTCCTCCATGATGGACTTCCTTCAGGAGGCGGCCACGGAGGCCGCGGTGGAGCTCCATGTCTCCCGGGAGGAAATGGTGGCGCGCTATCATGTGTTCTGGATGTTGGCGCGGATCTGGTATCGCCTGGACCGACCGGTCTGCTGGGATGAGAGGGTCACAATCAGAACCTGGCACCGGGGGAGCAGGGGGGCGTCTATGTATCGGGATTTCGACCTTCTGATGGACGGTAAGCCCATTGGAGAGGCGGTGAGCGTGTGGGTCCTGGCGGATTTGGATACCCATAAACTCTTCCGGCTGGGGAATGTGCGGGAGTTTGACGATACCTCCGGCGGCGCGCTCTGCAAGGAGAAACTGCTGCCCAGGCTGAAGGTTCCGGTACCGCTGGTCCCGGCGCAGGCGCGCGCATTGCATTACAGTGATACCGATGTCAACGGCCATGTGAACAATGTCCGATATGCCGATTTTACCTGTGACGCGCTGGAGATGCAGCGCCTGGGCCAGGGGCGGTTCGTCTCTTCGCTCCAGATCGGATATCTGAAAGAGTGCCGGGCGGGGGAGACCATTCGTCTCTCGACGGGCTGCGAAAACGGAACATGGTATGTGCAGGGCGACGGGGAAGAGGGAAAGCCGAGATTTGACGCGGCGCTCACCATGTCCCCTCTTGACAAGCCCTGAAACGGGGCGTAAAATAGGCCAAATATTGTTGACTGCCCAGGAATATTGATGATGAATGAAGGAGTGGAGTCCATGATTAACACTGACGCCGCAGGTAAATTCGCCCGGCAGGGCCTGACCTTCGACGACGTCCTGCTCGTCCCCGCGGAGAGCGACGTCCTGCCCGCCGACATCGACCTGCACACCCAGCTCACCAGGAAGATCCGGCTCAACATCCCGGTCATGAGCGCCGCCATGGATACGGTGACGGAGTACCGTATGGCCATTGCCATTGCCCGTGAGGGCGGGATCGGCATCATCCATAAGAATATGTCCATCGGCGCCCAGGCGGAGCAGGTGGATATGGTCAAGCGCTCTGAGAACGGCGTCATCACCAATCCCTTCTGGCTGGCTCCCGGCCACACCCTGGCCGAAGCCGATGAGCTCATGGCCAAGTACCGGATTTCCGGCGTGCCGATCTGTGACAACGGGAAGCTCATCGGAATCATCACCAACCGCGACATGAAGTTTGAAGTGGATATGGGCCAGCTCATCGACAATGTGATGACCAAGGAGAACCTGGTCACCGCCAAGGAGGGCACCACGCTGGAGGAGGCCAAGGAGATCCTGCGGCGGCATAAGATTGAAAAGCTCCCCATTGTGGACGATGAATTCCACCTTAAGGGGCTCATCACCATCAAGGACATCGAAAAGGCCACGGTGTATCCCAACTCCGCCCGCGATGAAAAGGGACGGCTGCTGGTGGGGGCCGCCATCGGCGTCACTTCGGATGTCCTGGACCGGGTGGCCGCCCTGGTGGACGCCGGTGCGGACGTGCTGGCGCTGGATTCGGCCCACGGCCACTCCCACAATATCATCGAATGTGTAAAGCGCATCAAGGCACTCTATCCGGATGTACAGCTCATTGCCGGCAACGTGGCCACCGCAGCGGGCACACGCGCGCTGATCGAGGCGGGCGCGGACTGCGTGAAGATCGGCATCGGGCCCGGCTCCATCTGTACCACCCGTGTGGTTGCGGGCATCGGCGTGCCCCAGATTACAGCGGTCTATGACGCGGCCTGTGTGGCTGCCGAGTACGGCGTTCCCATCATTGCGGATGGCGGGATCAAGTATTCCGGAGATATTGCCAAAGCGTTGGCGGCGGGCGCCAATGTGGTCATGCTGGGCTCCCTGCTGGCGGGCTGCGAGGAGAGCCCTGGCGATACCGAGGTGTATCAGGGCCGTCAGTTCAAGGTCTACCGCGGTATGGGGTCCCTTGGCGCCATGGCCAAGGGCTCGAAAGACCGTTATTTCCAGGAGGACAACAAAAAGCTGGTCCCCGAGGGCGTGGAAGGCCGGGTGCCCTACAAGGGCGCCGCCGGGGAGACCATCTACCAGATGATGGGCGGCCTCCGGGCCGGTATGGGCTACACCGGATGCAGGGATATCATCGCGCTCCATGAGAAGGCCCAGTTTATCCAGATCACCAGTGCGGGCTTGAAGGAGAGCCATCCCCACGACATCTATATCACGAAGGAAGCGCCCAACTACACGCTCAATCCCCAGTAAGGGCTGGACAAAAAGGATTCCAGGACTCCGGCGGCCCCCAGGCTGCCGGAGTCCTTTTTATGGGCCGGGAGCGGATGCTGTGAGACTTGCGGCTTTGCCCCACACGCATTATAATGGTCAGAGTCAGAAGAGAAAAAGAAAGGGGGGAGAAGGATGCTGCGGCTGCTGCTGGGCCGGGCGGGCGCGGGTAAATCCACCGCCATCCTGCGCCGGATCGCCGCCTCCGGGGGAGCGCGGAGACAGCTTTTGATCGTACCTGAACAGGCGTCCCATGAGACGGAGCGCCGTCTGTGCGCCGTGGCCGGGAACCAGGTGTCCCTCTACGCCGAGGTCCTCTCTTTTACGAGGTTGGGAAGCCGGGTCTTTTCTCAGACGGGGGGGCTGGCCGCCCCGGCGCTGGACCCGGGCGGCCGGTTGCTCCTCATGTGCGCGGCATTGAAATCAGTTTCCGGCAGCCTGACCGTCTATGCCCGTCCCTCCCGGAAACCTGCTTTCCTCACAGGACTGCTGGCCACGCTGGACGAATGCAAGCAGTATCAGGTCTTTCCGGACGACCTGGCCAGGGCGGGCGAGGCGGTGGAGGGTCGGGAGGGGGAAAAGCTCCGGGATCTGGGGCTGATTTTTGGCGCCTATGAGGCGCTTTCCGCGCGGACGGCGGCCGACCCGCGGGACCGCATCACACGGCTGGCCCAGGGTCTGAAGGAATGCGGCTATGCCCGTGGCATGGATATCTATATCGACGGCTTCACGGACTTCACGCCCCAGCAGGGGTTGGTGCTGCGGGCCCTCCTGCGGCAGGCGGAGTCCGTGACGGTCGCCCTCACCTCTGACCGGCTGGACCGGGATACCGGAGCATCCAACATCTTCGCTCCTGCGCGGCGGACGGCGGCCTATCTGAGGCGAATGGCGGGAGAGGAACATGTCCCCGCCGAGGCGGAATATCTGCCCCAGCGCGGGGAAGGCCGGTCGGCGGCGCTTGCCCGGCTGGAGGCCAACCTGTTTGCCGATGTGCCGGCGGCGGCAGCGTCCCTCGCGCCGGAGATCGGGCTGTTTTCCGCCCTGCGGCCCCGCTCGGAAGTGGAGTATGCGGCCTCGGAGGTCCTGCGGCTGGTGCGGGAGGAGGGCTGCCGTTTTCGGGACATCGCCCTGGTGGCGCGGGGATTTGAGCGCTACGCGCCCCTGGTGGAGGAGATCTTTCCCCGGTATGGCATCCCCGTTTTCCTGGATGCAATGACTGATATTTTGCAAAAGCCGGTCTTTGCCGTGGTGACGGGAGCGCTGGACGTGGTGGCGCGGGGCTACAGCTATGACGACGTGTTTCGCTATCTGAAAACAGGCCTTGCGGGGGTGTCCAGAGGCGAGTGTGACGAGCTGGAGAACTATGTGCTGAAGTGGGGGATAAAAGGGAATCGCTGGACGGCAAAAGCCGACTGGGACATGCACCCCAGGGGATATGGCTTCCCCATGACTGGGCCGGACAGGGAATGGATCGCCCGGGTCAACGAAGTGCGCAGAAAGGTTGTCGGCCCGCTGGAGGGGCTCCGGAAAAACAGGGACCGCACGGGGAGAGGACAGGCGATGGCGCTCTATCGCTTCCTGGAATCCATCCGCCTGCCGGAGCAGCTCGCGGAGCGGTCAGAACGGCTGCGCGCGCGGGGAGAGCTCAAGCGGGCGGAGGAATACGGACAGCTTTGGGAGATCCTCTGCGGCGGGCTGGAGCAGTGCGCCGGGCTGCTGGGGGAAGAGCCCATGGAGCTGCAGGAATTTGCCCAACTCTTCAAGCTGGTCCTGTCCCAGTATGACGTGGGTACCATCCCGGTGTCCCTGGACCGGGTAAACGCCGGTGAGGCGGCCCGACTGGGGAACCGGGAGGTGAAAGCACTGTTCTTCCTGGGGGCGGACGATGGGGCTGTGCCCCAGGTGGCGCCAGCGCCGGGGCTCTTCACCGATGACGACCGGAGCCTGCTCTCCTCCTTCGGGCTGGAGCTCTCCCCGCAGCTTGCGGACAAGCTGGACCGTGAGATGACCATTGTATACGAGGCATGTGCACGTCCCTCCCATTGGCTGACCGTAAGCTGGGCGGCCATGGACCCCCAAGGGGAGGAAAAACGCCCCTCCTTTCTGGTGAGTCGACTGCGCCTGCTCTTCCCACAGAACCCGCTGCTGCGGGAGCAGGACATGTCCGGCACATTCCGGCTGTCCGCCCCCGGCCCGGCAGTGGAGCTGGCGGGCCGCTATCCCCAGGTGCGGCGCATTTTGAGCGGAAGGGCGGAATATGCGCCCCGGGTACGGCGGATGGAGGATGCCCTCCATGCGGAGCGGGGAAGCCTGTCGCCTGAGGCGGTACAGCGGCTCTACGGCCGGCATGTGCCTATGTCGGCCTCCCGGATGGACAAGTACCAATCCTGTCACTTCTCCTATTTCATGCAGTACGGACTGAACGCAAAGGCCAGACGGACCGCCGGGTTCCAGGCCCCGGAATACGGCACCTTCGTCCATTATGTTCTGGAGCATGTGCTTCAGGACCCTGCCTGCCGGGTCGGGGACGGCTCCGGCGGCTGGTCCTATGACCGGGAGCGGGCCCGCAGGCTGATCCGGGAGATCATGGAGCGATATATTGCGGAGGAGCTGGGCGGACTGGAGAACAAGACGCCACGCTTTCTCTACCTGTTCCAGCGCCTAGTCCGGCCTGTGACCCAGGTGGTGGAGAACGTGCTGGACGAGCTGGGCGCTTCCCAGTTCCGGCCCATCGCTTTTGAGCTGGGCTTCGGCGCCAAGGGGGAGCTGCCGCCGGTGGAGCTCACGGTGGACGGCATCACCGTGAGCATATCCGGCTTTGTGGACCGGCTGGACGGCTGGGTCCATAACGGGCGGCTCTACCTCCGGGTGGTGGACTATAAGACGGGGCGGAAGTCCTTTGATCTGACGGAGGTCTGGAATGGGCTGGGCCTTCAAATGCTGCTCTATCTGTTTACACTGGAGGATCAGGGGAGCGCGCTCTATCACCGTGAGGTGACGCCCGCCGGTGTGCTCTATCTGCCCGCGCGGGAGGCGACGGTCCAGGGGAGACGTGATATGGATGAGGCGGAGCGGCGGAAAAGGGCGGACGCCGAGCTGCGGCGGAGGGGGTTGATCCTAGACGATCCGGAGGTGGTGGAAGCCATGGAGAGCCCCGGAGAGGAGGGGCTGCGCTTCCTTCCCCTGCGCGTGTCCGGCCGCACGGGAGCCATTACCGGCGACGCGCTGGTGTCGGCGGAACGGCTGGGAAGGCTGAAAGTCCATACGCAGCGTATCCTGCGGGAAATTGCCCGGGAACTGTCCGCGGGGAACATCGCGGCCGCCCCCTTTTGGCGGGGACCGGAGAAGAACGCCTGCCTTTATTGCGACTATGCCGCTGCCTGCCACTTTGAGGAGGGGCGCGGCGGCGACAGGGTGAGGTACCTGCCCGCGCTGGACGGGGAGGCATTCTGGCAGGCGGTGGCGGCGGAAGAGATGGAGAAGTAGGAGGTGAGAAGATGGGGTTCCCGCTGACGGAGGAACAGCGTGCGGCGGTGGAGGACCGCGGCGGAGGACTGCTGGTCTCTGCTGCTGCCGGCTCCGGTAAGACCAGGGTGCTGGTGGAGCGCCTGCTCTCCCGGGTGGAGGAGGAGGGGCTGGACATCCACCGTTTCCTGGTCATTACCTATACCAAAGCCGCCGCCGCCGAGCTCCGGGGACGGATCGTGGAGGAACTGGCGGCCCGCCTTGCAGAGCGCCCTGGGGACCGCCATCTGCGGCGGCAGGCCATGCTGGTCTATCAGACGCAGATATCTACCGTCCATGCGTTCTGCGCCCAACTCCTCCGGGAGTGCGGGCACCTGCTGGATCTGGACCCCGATTTCCGGCTCTGTGACGAGAGCGAGGCGGGGGTGCTGATGCTCCAGGCCATGGACGATGTGCTGGAACAGCGGTATGAGACGGTAGAGCCGGAGGGGGATTTCGCCCGGCTTCTGGACACGGTGGCCGCCGGGCGGGACGACAGCCGTCTGGTCCGGATCGCCCTGGATATCTATGGAAAGGTGCAGAGCCATCCGGCCCCCGGCGCCTGGCTGGCGGGGCAGCAGAGGGCCTTTGCTCTGGAGGGCGTGGCCGATGCGGGGGAGACGCCCTGGGGCGCGTTGCTGCTGGAGCAGGCAGAAAGGCAGGCGGAATACTGGCAGGGGCAGATGATGCGGGCCCTGGAGCTGGCCTGGGGGGAGGAAAAGCTTTCAAAAGGATACGCCCCCAGCCTGTCTGCCACTCTGGAGGGCCTGCGCGCATTCCGGGAGGCCGCCGCCCAGGGCTGGGACCGGGCCTCGGAACGGGTGGCGATCCCCTTCCCCCGTCTGGGCGCGGTGCGGGGCTGCGGCGATCCCGCGGCCCAGGAGCGGATCAAGACCATACGGGAGGTCTGTAAAAAGCGCATGGGAAAGCTGGCGGAGCTGTTCTCCGAGCCCAGCGGACGGCTGCTGGAAGATATGCGCGCGGTACATCCGGCGGTGCGGGGACTGTTTGCGTTGGTGGAGGACTTCTCACATGCCTATACGGCGCTGAAAAGGGAACGCGGCCTGTTGGACTTTTCCGATCTGGAGCACTGCGCGGTCCGGCTTCTGGTGGGAAAAGACGGGCTGCCTACGGAGCTGGCGGACCAGTGGGGCGCGCGGTACGCCGAGGTCATGGTGGACGAGTATCAGGACACCAATGAGGTGCAGAACGCTATCTTTTCCGCCGTTTCCGGGCAGGGAAAACGCCTATTTATGGTGGGGGACGTGAAACAGTCCATCTATCGCTTCCGACTGGCCGACCCCACCATCTTCCTGGAGAAGTACCGCTCGTTCCGCCCGGCGGGTGAGGCGGCGGAGGGCGAGCCCAGGCGCATCCTTCTGACACGGAATTTCCGCTCCCGGCCCCAAGTGCTGGAGGGAGCCAATTTCCTCTTCCGAAACGTGATGTCCACGGAGTTCGGCGAGATGGACTACACCGGGGACGAGGCCCTCTATCCCGGCGCATCCTTCGAAGAGGACGGGGGGGACTACCGTGTGGAGCTGGATGCCCTGGACCTCTCCCAGACCGGTGAGGAAGAGGGAGAGAAGTCCCCCAGGGATCTGCTGGAGGCCCGCTTTGCCGCAGGCCGCATCCAGACGCTCCTGGAGGAGGGATTCCAGGTCGTCGATCAGAACGGCGGCCTGCGGCCGGTGTCTGCGGGGGATATCGTCATTCTTCTGCGCTCGCCGGGGGCGGTGCTTCACCACTATGCCAGGGCGCTGGGAGAACGGGATATTCCCTGGGAGGCGGATGGGGGAGAGGATTTTCTGGACTCCACTGAGGTGTCTGTGGCCCTTTCTTACCTCCAGATCATTGACAATCCCAGGCAGGACGTCCCCCTCATCTCGGTGCTGCGTTCCCCGCTCTACGGCTTTTCGGCGGACCGGCTCGCAGAGATCAGGGCCAACGCCAGGGACACGGACTTTTACGAGGCGCTGTGCCGGGATGAGGGCCGGGACACGGCCGCCTTTCTGGAGGAGCTGGAACTGCTGCGGGACCGGGCCGTGGATATGAGCTGTCACCAGCTCCTCTGGGATCTCTATGACCGGGTCGATCTCCTGGGCATTTTCAGCGCCATGGGAGACAGCGGGACCCGGCGGGGAAATCTGCTGGCGCTCAGCGAATGTGCACGACAGTTTGAGTCGTCCGGACACAAGGGACTTTTTGGCTTCCTCTCTTATCTGGCGCATGTCCGCGAAAACGGCGGCAGGCTCACCTCTCCCAATCCGGCGGGAGGGGGAGACGGCGTGCGGGTCCTCAGCATCCACAAGTCCAAGGGGCTGGAGTTTCCAGTGGTCTTTCTCTGTGGGCTGGCAAGAAGGCTCAACCGGGAGGACATGCAGCGCCCCATCCTTTTTCACCCCAAGCTGGGCGTGGGTCCCAAAGGTCTGGACACCGAACGGATGGTATCGTTCCCAACGCTGGCCCGGAAGGCTGTGGCCAGCCAACTGGAGCGGGAGATGATGGCGGAGGAGCTGCGGCTGCTTTATGTGGCGATGACCCGGGCGAGGGAAAAGCTGGTCTTGGTCTGTTCCCTCACCGGCGGAGCCCGTGATCTTCAGCGTATGGCGGGGGACGCAGGCTGCCCGGTGGAGCCCCAGGCCCTTCTGGGTATGCAGGCGGTGAGCCAGTGGGTGCTGCTGCCTGTGCTGGCGCGGCCCGACGCCGACGCGCTGCGCCGGGCCGCCGGGGTCGAGATTCCGGTGACTGCGGAGGACTGCGGGCCGGAATGGGATATCCGCTGGATCAATGGGAGCGGGCTGGCGGTGGAGCCCCCGCCCTGCGGAGCGCCGCCGGAAGAGGAGGCAGACGAGGACGCCGGTCCAGGGTTGGAAGAACGGCTTCTCTGGCAGTATCCCTTCGCCGGAGATGTGGAGATCCCGTCCAAACTGACGGCGACCCAGCTCAAGGGCCGCGACTTGGACGGGGAGGCGGCGGAGGAGACGCCGCAGCCGCTCCGCCCCGTCCGCTTCGGGCGGCCGCGATTTGCGTCCGAGGAGATGGGGCTCACTCCGGCGCAGCGGGGAACGGCCCTCCATCTGGTGATGCAGTTCATCGATTTTTCCAGGACGGAGACGGTGGAACAGGTAGCCGGGGAGATTCGGCGGCTGGTGGAAAGACAGATGATCACGCCCCAGCAGGGGGAGGCGGTACGCCCGGAAAAGCTCACGGCGTTTTTTTCCTCCGCCATCGGCAGAGAGGCGCGGGCGTCTGAAACGCTGCACAGGGAGTTCAAATTTTCCATCCTGGTTCCAGCCGCCGGCTATTATGCCCGGGCGAGCCGGGGAGAGGAGGTGCTCCTTCAGGGTGTGGTGGACTGCTGGTTCGAGACGCCGGAGGGGATCACGGTTTTGGACTTCAAAACAGACCGGGTGGACGAGCGGACCGTGGGGGACCGGGCGGAGGAATATCGTCCGCAGCTTGCGGCCTACAGCAGGGCACTGGAAGAGGTGACCGGGAGACAGGTGTGCCGCAGAGTGCTGTGGTTTTTTGCCCTGGACCGGGCGGAGGAGGTTCCGGACGCCAGTGTGCCGGAGGCCAGCAACTCCAAAAAACAAGAAAAAACTTGAAAAAGGACTTGCATTCCCAAGGAGAACATGCTATTATACTAGTTGCGTTTATGCGCATATCCCCAAGGAGAAAGAGGTGAACCCAGCAATGAAGGAAGGCATTCATCCCAACTATCAGCAGACCACTATCAAATGTGCCTGCGGCAATGTGATCGAGACCGGATCTACCAAAAAGGACATCCGCGTGGAAGTTTGCTCCAAATGTCACCCCTTTTTCACCGGCAAGCAGAAGATGGTGGATACGGGCGGACGTGTGAGCCGCTTCAACAAGAAGTTCGGTTTGGACCAGAAGTAAGTTTGGGACTTAATAAGGCCCGCGTCGGTTTCGGCGCGGGTCTTTTCGCATATACTGTTTTCAGTACATGAGTACATAATAATAGAGGAGGAAAACGGCCATGCTGGAAAAATGTGAGGTCAAGAGCCTGGATCAGAACGTATTTACCCTGATTGGGGAGCAGTGGATGCTCATCACGGCCGGTACGCCTGAGCACTGCAACACCATGACCGCCAGTTGGGGCGGGCTGGGCGTCCTGTGGGGCGCCGATGTGGCCACCTGCTATATCCGTCCCCAGCGGTACACCTATGAATTTATAGAGAAAAGCGACTATTTCACGCTTTCATTTTTGGGGGAGGCGTACCGCAAACAGCTTGCCCTGTGCGGCGCCAAGAGCGGCAGAGAGGTCGATAAGGTGAAGGAGTGCGGCTTCACCGTGTGCGCAGGGGCGGGGAACGCACCCTATTTTCAGGAGGCAGAGCTGGTGCTGGTGTGCCGCAAGCTCTACTACCAGGACATCGATCCCACCCATTTCCTGGACCAAGGCATAGACGGAAAATGGTATCCCCAAAAGGACTACCACCGGATGTATATCGGCGAGATCGTCGAGGCATATCAGAAAAAATAAGGGGCGGTCGCCCCGGAGGTACTATGACGGACCATACGACAGAAGAGAAAATCAACCGCGCGGTGCTGGTGGGACTGAATGCCGCCTGCCTGAGCCGGGAGGAGAACGCCACGGAGTCCTCTATGGAGGAGCTCTCCGCCCTGCTGGAGACGGCTGGGGGAGTTTGTGTGGGGACGGTGCTCCAGAATAAGGACGCCCCGGATCCCAGAACTTTTATCGGCGAGGGCAAGGCGGCGGAGGTGAAGGCGCTGGCGGAGGCGGCGGGGGCGGACATGGTCATCTTTGACAATGCCCTTTCCCCCTCCCAACAGAGAGTGCTCTCGGAGGAGCTGGGGGTGGCGGTGATGGACCGCTCCGCACTCATTCTCGACATCTTCGCACAGCGGGCCAGGACAAAGGAGGGGCGGCTCCAGGTGGAGCTGGCCCAGTATAAGTATCTCCTGCCCCGCCTCACGGGTATGTGGGGGCACCTGGTCCGGCAGACGGCTTCCGGCGGAAAGTCCCCCATCGGTACCCGAGGGCCCGGCGAGACTCAGCTGGAGACCGACCGGAGGCATATCAGGAAGAAGATCGCCAAGCTGGAGGAGGATCTGGAGCAGGTGCGGCGGGTCCGGGGGGTCCAGCGGGAGCGGCGCATCAAGAACGAGGTGCCGGTGGTGGCCATCGTGGGCTATACCAACGCGGGGAAGTCCACCCTTCTCAACGCGCTCACCGGCTCGGACATTCCGGCCAACAACCGACTCTTCGACACGCTGGACACCACGACCCGAAACCTGGAGATCTCCGACACCTGCACCGTGCTGGTCTCCGACACGGTGGGGTTTATCTCCAAGCTGCCCCACCACCTGGTGGAGGCATTCAAGGCCACGCTGGAGGAGTTGAGCTTTGCCGACCTCCTGCTCCACGTCATCGACGCCTCCAACCCCGAGTGGCGGGAGCAGGCGGCGGTGGTGGACGCCCTGATCCGGGAGCTTGGGGCCGAACAGACGCCCCGCATCGAGGTGTTCAACAAGTCCGATCTCTACCGGGGGGATATCATGCCCCACGGGGAGGATATCGTCTCCATCTCCGCCCGGACCGGGGAGGGGCTGGACCGGTTAACCTCCATGATCGGGGACCGGCTGGACGGCGGCGCCCACCGGGTCACCCTGCGTCTGCCCTACGACCAGGGCGGAGTGGTGGACATGCTCTACCGGGAGGCAAAGGTGGAGCGGGTGGAGTACGGCGAGACCATCGAGGTCACGGCCGTCTGCACCGCCAAGATCCTGGGCCAGGTGAGCGAGTTTTTATGGAACGGCTAAGGCCTGCCTGCACGCTGGCAATCTGCCCGGCGCCGGGCAAAAGCCACGGCGATGGGACGTGCCGACTACGTTCCGAGCAGTACGATAGAGACGGCGCGGCCGACTACGCGCCTTTCCATCCGCTTTCGCCCAAAGGTCCGGGGAAGCGGATGAAAAAGGAGCGTATGGGACTCCGCGGCACCCTGATACGGGAGGAGTGGCAGGCATGATGAGGGAGTATTATATCCCCACCGCCCCGTCGGAGACGGAATTTACCGAGAAGCGGTCCCGCTTCATCGGGCATGTCTGGCGGGTGGAGAGCGAGGCAGAGGCACGCGCCCACGTGGAAGAGATGAAGAAGCGATACTACGACGCCCGGCACAACTGCTGGTGCTACCGGCTCCGGGAGGGCGGTGTGGAGCGGTATTCCGACGACGGAGAGCCCCAGGGCACGGCGGGCCAGCCCATGCTCAACGTGTTCCAGCGGGAGCAGGTGGAGAATGTCTGCTGTGTGGTGACCCGCTATTTCGGCGGTATCCTTCTGGGGGCCGGCGGCCTGGTCCGGGCCTATACTCAGAGTGCCAAGGATGCCCTGGATGCGGCGGGCATCTCAGTGGTCCGCCGCTGGGTGGAGGCGGAACTCCGGGTCCCCTACAGCCTCTTTGAACGGGCCAGACAGGAGACGGAGGCGGCAGGAGGACTGGTGGACGGCGCGGAATATGGCGCGGATGTGACGCTGAGGGTTCTGCTCCCGGAGGAAAAGGCAACAGGCTTTACGGACCGGATCACCGAACTGACCGCCGGCGGCGTTGTCCCGGCAGTTACAGGGGAGTCCTTCAAGGACGTGCCGAGAGCGGGAATAATATGAAGAAACTGTGAATAATTCTTTTCTTTGCAGGATTTTTGTGTGTCCGCAGGGTATATAGCATCAGGTAGAAAAAACGAGGGGAGGCGGAGGAGGTTGACCGAGAGAGAACGGCGCGAGGAACAGGAACGGCGCTTTTTGTCCCCCTATGCCTGTCTGGCGGCGGACTCCAAAGGCCGGGAAAGGCCGGTGGAGCCCTGTCCGGTGCGCACCTGCTTTCAGCGGGATATCGACCGCATCATCCACTCCAAGGCGTTCCGGCGCCTGATGCACAAGACGCAGGTATTTCTCCAGCCGGAGGGAGACCACTACCGCACCCGCATGACCCATACCATCGAGGTGGTGCGGATCGCCCGGACCATTGCCCGGGGGCTGGAGCTCAATGAGGACCTGACCGAAGCCGCTGCCTATGGACATGATCTGGGCCATACGCCCTTTGGCCACGCGGGGGAGCGGGTCCTGAACGAGATCATGCCCGGAGGGTTCGAGCACAATGTCCAGTCTCTGCGGGTGGTGGACCGGCTGGAAAACGATGGGGATGGCCTCAATCTCACCTATGAGGTGCGCAGGGGCATCCTGTGCCACACCGGCCCGGACACGGCGGAGACGCTGGAAGGGCAGCTCCTGCGTTTGGCGGACAAGATCGCGTATATCAACGCCGACATCGACGACGCGCTGCGGGGCGGCATCATCTACCCCATCGATATCCCCCTGGAGATCTCCAATGTGCTGGGGTTCACCCACTCCGAGCGTATCGACACGCTGACGGTGGACATCATTCGGGAGAGCGCCGGGGCGGGGGTCGTCCGCCAGTCGGGGCCCTGCCGGGAGGCGATGAGCCGCCTGCGCGAATTCATGTTTGAAAATGTCTACCGCAACCCGGTGGCCAAGGGGGAGGAGTCCAAGGCACAGGATATGCTCCGCCGTCTCTTCGAGTGCTATGTGTCCGACCCGGACCGGCTGCCCCCCGAATTTCAGGACATCCGGGAGCGGGAGGGCGTGGAACGGGCCGTGTGCGATTACATTGCGGGTATGACCGATAAATATGCGGTAGAGAAATTTTCCGAAGCATTTATCCCTATGTCATGGGGTGTGAAGTAAAATTGCCTTTCGGAAGGTGCGATTCTGTATAGAGTTGTTATTTACTGGAAAAGATACTCGAAAAGCCGGAAAGGAGGGCGCCCATGGCCATTCCGGAACAATTTCTGGATGAACTTACGGCTCGATGCGACATTGCCGATGTGGTGGCGGACTATGTGCCTCTCACCCGGAAGGGCAATAATTTGTGGGGCCTGTGTCCCTTTCACGGTGAAAAGACGCCCTCCTTTTCGGTCTCGCCGGATAAGCAGATCTACCACTGCTTTGGTTGCGGGAAGGGCGGAGGAGTCATCAACTTCGTGATGGAGATCGAGAATCTCCCTTTCCCGGATGCTGTGCGTCTGCTGGCCAAGCGGGTGGGGCTTGAGGTGCCCGAGGAGCGCGGGAACGCGGATTTCCGGAAGAAAAGGGAGCGCCTCCTGGCACTGAATAAAGAAGCCGCCCGGTTTTTCCACGCAAAGCTCCAGGCGCCGGAAGGCCGGGCGGGGGCGGAGTATCTGTTCGGCAAGCGGAAGCTCTCACGGGGGACGGTGACGCGGTTCGGACTGGGTATGGCCCCGGAGGGATGGGATCACCTGATCACCGCCATGGCCCAAAAGGGCTATGAAAAGGCAGAGCTTCTGGAGTGCGGCCTGGTGGTAAAGGGGCAGAATGGACGGGTGTACGATCGTTTCCGCAACCGGGTGATGTTTCCCATCATCGATCTGAGGGGGGATGTGATCGGCTTTGGCGGCCGGGTGCTGGATGATTCTACGCCCAAATATCTCAACTCGCCGGACACCCCGGTCTTCAATAAGGGACGCAACCTGTTCGCTCTGAATATCGCCAAGAAGTCCAGGCTGGGGCGTATCATCCTCACGGAGGGGTACATGGATACCATTTCCCTCCATCAGGCGGGATTTGACTGTGCGGTGGCATCTCTGGGCACCGCCCTCACACCGGAACACGCGCAGTTGCTCTCCCGCTATACGAAAGAGGCGATCATCGCCTACGACGGAGATGGGGCCGGCGTCTCCGCGGCTCAGCGGGCCATCCCCATTTTGGAAAAGACGGGAATGAAGGTGCGGGTCCTGCGGGTCAAGGGGGCAAAGGATCCGGACGAGTTCCTCAAGACCTACGGGCCGGAGGCATTTGCAAAGCTGCTGGATCAGAGTGAAAATCACATTGAGTACCGCATTGAACAGGTGCTTGGCCGCTACGATCTTACGGATGACGCCCAAAAGGTAGAGTTTTTGAAGGAGGTTGTGGGGGTCATAGCGGGGCTTCACAGTCCTGTGGAGCGGGAGGTCTACGGCGCGCGCTGTGCAGAGCTGGCGGGGATCTCCTCCGAGGCCATGGGGCAGGAGGTCAAGCGGGAGCTCTCCCGCCGCATCCGTAAGGAGCAAAAACAGCAGGAGCGCAGGGATCTGACGCCTGCGGCGCAGCTCCAGCCCAGGGAGCGGTCCCTCCGCTATCAGAACATCCGCTCGGCCCGGGCCGAGGAGGGGGTGCTGCGGCTGGCGCTTCTGGATCCGGAGCTCCTCAGGGACGCCGAAGTGCTGACAGAGGAGGCGTTCTCCGCGCCGCTGCTGGGAAAGGCCTTCCGGCTGCTGCGGGACCGCTGGCGCGGCGGCCTGGCGGTGAGTCTGCCGGCCCTGACCGCCGAACTGGAAAGCGGGGAGATGAGCCACCTGGCCGGAGTGCTCGATCAGCCGGAATCTCTTCAAAATGGCCGGCAGGCCATGAGGGATTACATAGAGATCATAGAAAATGAAGCGGGAAAACGCAGGCTGGAAGGCGACAAAGACGCGCTTTTGGCCGTGCAGAAAAAGCTGCTAGAGAAAAAAGGGTATGGAGGATGAATCCATGAGTGAGAAAAGAGTGCTGGATATGCCGGCTGAGACCGATAAGAAGCCGAAGATGACCAGTGAGGAAAAGATCGAAGCCGGCAAGATCGAGCTGATGAAGGTCGTCGAGGGGGTTCAGGGCGCGGAAAAGCTGGCGGAACTGCTGGACAAGGGCAAAAAGAAGGGCAAACTCTCCTCCGGCGAGCTCATGGACGTCCTGGAGGAAATGGATCTGGAGAGCGAGCAGCTCGATAAGATTTACGACACCATGGAAAATATGGGCATCGACACCGCGGGAGAGGACTATCTTCCCGAATTGGTGGATGAGGTCCCCCCTATCGAGGAGATCGAGGAGATCCCCGAGGAGGAGATCGTGGACCCCAACACCCTGGTGGACTCCTTCGGCATCGACGACCCTGTACGGATGTACCTCAAGGAGATCGGCAAGGTAAATCTGCTCACCCCCGACGAGGAGATCCAGTTGGCTCAGGACATGGGCGCGGGGGACGCAGCCAGGGAACAGCTGGCCGAAATCGAAAAGGCGCGGAAGAATGGAGAAGAGGTCTCCCTCGCGCAGGAGGAGGAGAAGGAGCTCAAGCGCGCCATCCGTAAGGGCGAGGCCGCCAAACAGCGCCTGGCGGAGGCCAATCTCCGGCTGGTGGTGTCTATTGCCAAACGGTACGTGGGCAGGGGAATGCTTTTCCTGGACCTCATTCAGGAGGGCAACCTGGGCCTCATCAAAGCGGTAGAGAAGTTTGACTACACCAAGGGCTACAAGTTCTCCACATATGCCACCTGGTGGATCCGCCAGGCCATTACCCGCGCCATCGCGGACCAGGCCAGGACCATCCGTATCCCGGTCCATATGGTGGAGACCATCAACAAGGTCATCCGGGTCTCCCGTCAGCTCCTCCAGGAGCTGGGCCACGACCCTACCCCGGAGGAAATCTCCGAGGAGATGAACATGCCGGTGGACAAGGTACGGGAGATCCTGAAAATCGCCCAGGAGCCGGTCTCTCTGGAGACCCCCATCGGTGAGGAGGAGGACTCCCACCTGGGCGACTTTATCCCGGATGAGGACGCTTCTGAACCCTCCGAGGCGGCCAGCTACACCCTTCTGAAGGAGCAGCTCATCGACGTGCTGGATACGCTGACGCCCCGGGAGGAAAAGGTGCTCAAGCTCCGCTTTGGTCTGGAGGATGGACGCACCCGCACGCTGGAAGAGGTGGGCAAGGAGTTCAATGTGACCCGTGAGCGTATCCGCCAGATTGAGGCGAAGGCCCTTCGGAAGCTGCGCCATCCTTCCCGCTCCAAGAAGCTGAAGGACTTTTTGAACTGACATGGAGATACGCTTTTACGACCAGGCGCTGGACAGCGACCTGAAGGTTGCGGTGGTCGCCGCCAGAGCGGACGGCAAGTGGCTCCTTTGCCGCCATAGGGAGCGGGCCACCTGGGAGTTTCCCGGGGGGCACCGTGAGACGGGGGAGGACATCCATGAGACCGCCCGGCGGGAGCTCTGGGAGGAGACGGGGGCGACGGATTTCCAACTGGAGCCGGTGGCCGCTTACGGCCTGTTTGAACCCGGGAAGGACCCGTCCTATGGGGCCCTCTTTTTCGCGGAGATCCGGGAAGTGGGAGCGCGCCCCGGGGACTCGGAGATTGAGGAAAACGGCCTATTTGACGAATTCCCGGAGGCGATAACCTATCCGCATATCCAGCCCAAGCTGATGGAACAGGTCCGAGCGTGGTTGGGCGAGGGCAACTTCCACTCGGAGGAAGAGGATATCTTTGAATTGCTGGTGTGACCTGGACCGCCCGGTGCTTGCTGTGCCGGGCGGCCTTTTCATGGGGGAGAGGGGGAGGCTGTGCTGAAACAGATGCGCGCTGTGGAGAGGGAGGGAGAACGCCGGGAGGCGTTTGTACTGCTTCTTATGCTCCTGACGGTCTACACGCTGATTTGGATCATGATCGGCAGAAGCCCTTTTCAGGGCTCTATCTACGACTCCTATGCCCTCCAGGCCGGCCGCTGGCTGGAGGGCCATCTGGAACTGGGCAGGACGTATTCCTATCTGGAAATCGCGGAGTACAACGGCCGATACTTCATCAGCTTCCCGCCTATTCCCTCCGTTTTGCTGCTGCCCTTTTGCGTGCTTTTCGGAGAGAGTCCGCCGGATACGCTGGTCGCCGTAGCGCTGGGGCTGTTGGGCGCTGTCTACGCCCTCAAAATGGCGCATATGGCGGGACGGCGTGGAGCGGCCGCGGTTTTCTGGGCATTTTTTGTGACGGCCGGGAGCAACTTTCTCCATGTGGGTTTTTCTGCCGACGTCTGGTATTTTGCGCAGACGGCATCCTTTGCGTTTACCATGATATCCCTTTGTTATGCCATGGACGAGGAAGTAAAGCATGGCTGGGCGCCTCTCCTGTTCTTGGCACTGGCATTTGGCTGCCGCCCCCTTCAGATCGTCTATCTGCCTCTGGTGGCGCTGCTCCTCCTGCAAAAGCTCCGTGGGCAGGGCGTGGCTCTGGTACAGGCCCTGAAGCAGTATTGGTGGTGGCTCCTGCCGCCATTGGCGGTGGGCAGCGGGCTGATGGCGCTGAACGCCGCTCGTTTCGACGATCCCTTTCAATTCGGGCACGATTATCTGCCGGAATTTGCAGTGGAGAAAGCAGACGGCCAGTTCAGCCTGGCCTATCTGGCCGGCAACTGGGCGCGCTTGTGGCGGCTTCCCGGAATGGAAAACGGAAGACTCCGGTTTCCGACCTTTGATGGCTGCGCTTTCTGGCTCTTCAGCCCCATATTTCTTGTCTTCGCCGTGTATCTGCTGCGAAACTTACGCGGACTGAGACGAGAGCCCGCAGTGCCCCTGACGGTGGGACTGATTTTGCTCCAGTTTGCAGCGCTGTGCTGCCACGCCACCATGGGAGGATGGCAGTTCGGAAACCGCTACACCATAGACGCACTTCCGGCTCTGTATACGGCGCTGACGCTTCTCCAAAAGAGGGATGAGAGCGACCTCCAACCCTTGGCGGTACCGCTGTGCCTTTGGGGAGTGGGACTCAACCTGACCGGTACGGTGGCACTGTTCAACGGATGGCTCCCATAGCAGTGGATTTACAAATTGTTCATAAGACATTCAAAATCTGTCCAAGTATCCCCAATCTAAATGTGGTAAAGTGAAGACGTGATCAGGAAATCACAAAGAACTCCCTCCTCCTCTCTCTTAAAAAAGAAATACGGGTCCGTTGGGAAGCGGACCCGTATTTCTTTTTTCAATTTATGGTACAATGATGGACGATCATAGGAAAGGGCATTCGTCGCAGCGGCCCATCAGGGAGCGCTGTGCCTGACGATCCGGGCGGAGCATGAGGTGGACTAAATAAGCTCCAGCGGAAGCTAGAAGAGCTGGCAATGGCCGAGGCCGGGCGGGCGGGCCTGTAGGTCGGGTTTGGCGAGTGCGGTGTGTTCCCCAATCATCCGGCCTGCGCGGAGAATGTACGCGCCGCACACCCGGGCCTTGGGTGTGCCTATCTGTGATATGCCGGAGGCGATGCGTGGGTCGGAGGACTTTGGGCACTATCTGAAGCAGATATCCGGCGCGCTGTTTCTCCTCGTGAATGGGGAGGAATATCCCCCCATTCACGCCGAACAGTTCGATTTTCCGGACGATGAGATTGAGACGGCGGTGGAGATATTCATGGCTGTCTTGAAGGGCGCGGATATACCGGTCGGAGAGGAAAAAAGCCTGTAGTATCAAAACTACAGGCTTTTTTGCATATCAAGCACCGGGTTTCCGCTTGTACAGGATCGGAATATCATATCCAAAGGTGCGCTTTCCATTGAGCTCCATTGTTTCGGATACTTCCAGCATTTCGTCGGAAAAACGCTCAAATAATGTGAATTTGAGGACCGGGGAAAACATGCTCACACTACCGCCCTCCCATACGCCGTCCTTTTGTGTATACAGAGCGGGCGTAAATTTTTCTGACTCCTTCAGACTGGAATATGCCACAGCCCGCAGCGCCTGATACGAAAATGACGCTTTATTGTAGCCTTCAGGGATCTCGTAAGAGGTAAGCTTGATTTTATCCCCTTCTTCCGTGAACAAAAAGAGGTGGGAAGAGGAATTGGTCTTCCCTGCCAGGGTATAGTAGCTCTCCTCGACCAGAAAGAGACCGGAAAAATCCGCGGGGAGCCCAAGAATCTTGTCGTTACATGCCGTGTTTACATGCTCAGCGTAGGGAAAGTCAGCGATGCCCTGGCGCTGAAGCGCAGCAAGTTGTTCGGAATTATCAAATCTTCCGGATAATCTATCGACGAATGCCCTTAAATGGTCCATTGGAAATCCTCCTGGTAGATCAATATGACATAACGATATCATGATATTATGAATTTTTCTACCAGGGGGAAGGAGAAAAGACAAAAAGCCGCCCCTCCCGTCAAGGGCGGCGGGAAAAGGTCAGAAGCGGCACTGGCCGCGCCAAGGTTGCATTTAACCCCTCCGATGATGACAGCTCTTTTTATGGGAGCAAGTGCTCTATGATGCGGTAAAGCCGTTCAGGTGGAAGCTCACGGAAATTAAAAAGTTCGACCATCTTTTCGACAAAGATCCTGTCGCAGGAGATATCCTCCTCCTCTATAATAAAAAATTGAGGGCGAAAGCAGTCTGCTGCGTTCGCCCTCTTGCCTGCCTTTGCTACCTGTTACCGGTCAAAACGGAATTTCAATATGGCTTCTGTCAATTTTGCTTTTAGCTTGTTCTGTGTATCGTCATTGATATGCCCCTTATAACATAGACAGGTATTTGATGTGTGGGGTGTAGTGCCGCAATACTGCGTCTACCGCTTCCTGCTCCTCGTGTTCCAATCTCTCCTATTCTTTTCGTAACTGTTTCAGTGCAACATCTCTTCTGCGGTTTATCAAACTTCTGCAACGCCCATACAGTCTGCCGATTGCTCCGTCACGATAACCGAGGAAGTAATAAATCAATAGGACTTCCCGCCTTAGTTTCGGCAATCTTGATAATACCGTTGCGAATCGTTCATTGTCAACGATCACTTCTTTTCCAAACACAAGAAATACAGCCGGCTTGTCCTGTTTTTCAAAGTAACTATCCATAGCAATACCTTACAATACCGCCGTATCCATGAAAACTGTCCTGCCACATAAAAACGGCGGCTTTGGTTGTTATTTCATTTCCCAATTTCGGAGAGTGTCCATAGGAATATCAAGCAGTTTTGACACATCTTTTCGCTTCAAATGTTGAGCGTTTCCCCCGATACCGCCGGATAAAATCTGCTTCACAATTTCAATGGCTTCTTCCGCGTTTCGGCGTTCCTATCCGATTTGTTTCAAGTAGTTTTCTGTAAGAGCAATGGTTGTGTCAAAATCACCTGTCGCTGATACCGTAATCATTTGTGCAATTTTCTTCCTTAACCCGTTCTGCAAAACCTCTACTTGAAATGCAAGACGTATCAGCTTACATTGCTTTATATGAAATTCTGTAAATACACGATAACCATTTGACAGACGTTCCGGCTTAGATATCAGTTTCAGTTTTTCATATAATCGTACTGTGTTTGGGTGTATTCCGATGATTGCGGCAACCTCCGCAGTTTTATATGTGTTCACGATTTCCCACCTCCATTCTCTTCCAATATACCATAGCCAAAAAGTCTGGTGTGATAGTGTAGGGTTCTATTTTACCATAGAAAATAAAATTAGTAAGATTGTGTTGTTTGATATTGGCATTTCCAGAACCTCCCCGGATTAGGCCTTGTTTGAAAAATAAGAGTTGCACAATAAAGCAAGTTATGCGAAGCTAGGGGCATGAAACGATATGAATTAACAAAAGAACAATGGGAACGAATCAAGCCGCTGCTGCCACCGGAAGAAACGTGGAAGCGGGGCCGTTCCCCGGAAGGATAACCGGACCATGCTCAACGGGATGCTCTGGATTGTCCGGAGCGGTGCTCAGTGGCGTGAGCTGCCGGCGGCCTATGGCCCCTGGCAGTCTGTGTACGCACGATTCTCCAAGCGGCGGGATGACGGCACACTGAAGGCGGTATTTCACGCGCTGTCCGGGGACGCGGACATGAAGAATCTGAGCGTAGACTCCACTTGCGTAAAGGTACAAGAAAGCGCCAATGGCGGGGAAAAGACAGCGGATAAGGCGGTTGGCCGTACCAGAGGTGGGTGGAACACAAAACTCCACGCGGTCGTGGACGGTTTGGGAAACCCGGTGGAGTTCCTTCTCTCCGCTGGAAATGACCACGATTCGGTTCACGCTGTTGAACTACTGGAAAAAGTCAGGATCAGAGGGAGTGCCGTACTGGCAGACCGGGCATATGGTGCTCGGGCAATTCGGGAAGATATCTCAGCGCACGGGGCCAGCTATGTGATTCCGCCCAAAAGCAATGTCTCCGATCCCTGGCCGGTTCTCTGGGCAGGATAAAAAGGGCGCCAAACTATGGAAAACACATTATGTTTCCGCACAAGTTTGGCACCGTTATGACTACTTGAAACCGACGGCTATTCTCTACATCTTCTTGGTATACCTATTGGGGGCACGTCACTGTTGCCAATCTACAGAAAACTTAAAAGCATTACCCAATGGAAAATACACATGTCAAAACTGCGTAAACCAAGATAAATAAAAGAAAGTGGCTTACCTTTCTGGGGGAGTCACTTCCTTTTCATTTTCTTTATTTTTGAGGAATAAGGGTCAAACCACAAAATGGCATAAAAAAACCTTGGAACCATTGCAGTTCCAAGGTTTTTTGTGGCAGCGGGAGAAGGATTCGAATTATTAAATTGAGTAAATACGGTGTGAAATTACATTATTTCTGGTTACAATAAGCAAGAAATGTTTTGTATTCGTGCAAGGTTGTGTCATGGAAATAAAGTGAATTATATCGTCTAAGGGGTATTTTGTGGGGTGGGTATCTCACTTTGGCTTTGGGAAAAAGGGATGCTCTCCCGGCGCAACAAAGGCGGAAATATCAATACATGGCGTCCTATTGTATTCCCGCTGAAACTGTTCCATAGTTTCAATGCCGAAGTATTCACGTAGCATTTCCCACAGGGCTTCCACGCGCTCTTTCGTTGTCATAGCTTCCCTCCTATCCTGTTTTTCTCCGCGCTCTTTGGGAGGCGAGCACCTGTTCCCGGTTTGCCAGGTAATAGGCCCGCTTCCGGGCGGCCTCCCGCTCCCTGTTGGACTCCCGGTATGCCTTACCACGGGCCGCCAATTCCTCCTTTCGCCTCAGATACCTGGCGTGATTGGCCTTCCTAACTGCAACACGCTCCGGGAAAAGAAGGTCTTCCACCAGTTCGAGGGCTTTCCAATCTTCGTGTGTCATGGGCGATGCGTCCACCATGGCGTCATACCGCCGCAGTTCCTCCAGCTCTTCCGGCTTAAATAAGGCTGTTTTCATCTTTGGCCCCTCCCCTCTCGAGGGGGAAGGCGTGGCCCTCCCCCTATCAGTATCATGCAACGCCAGACACCAGAAAGCCGGGGCGGGTCATGCTCATTCCGTCCTGGATGCCAGCCCTGTAAATGAAATGCAGCTCAAGATCACGCAGGCGATTAAGCGCATCAAGCAATGTTTGCTCCGGGCTCCCACTGGCGAGACCATTCTCCCCGGCAAGGGCCTCATACGCATCATTATAAACCTGCTGGGCCTTGATATATTCGGGGGAGCTCTGGAGTTCCTGAAGGAATCCGCCGCCCTCCATGCGGTCATAGAGCATATTAGTGAAAGCACGTCCAAAGTCGTTCATGTCTGTTCTCCTTCATTTTATTTTGCGGGTGGGGCCTGGTGCGCCCAATCTTCCAGGCCCCTTCTCCGCATATATCTCATGCCACACAGAAGCGGCGGGTGGTGGTCTCCCGGGTGAACGCCTGGGCCACATCGGGAAGGGCCTTCTTCAGGGCGGCGGTGTCGATTCTGGAGGAGGTAACGGCCTTCCAGGTGATGTGGTACTCCCCGGCCTGGATGCTGTCCTTGTCTCCCATGGCGGCCTTGATGGTGTCCTTCAGGGTTTCCGCCTCCGCTTGGGCCTCCTCGATCAGCGCTTGGAGCTCGCGCAGCTCCCTGACCTTGCTCTCGATCTCTTGACTACTCATCGAAACTCCTCCTCACATGTTCTCCAGGATGAAAATTGCCCACCGCAGGGCAGCCGCCCCGTCCACGTCCTTCTCCTGCTCCGCACGGTGAAGAAGGCGGTATAGGTTGTCTATTCGCTTCTGCTCCAGCATTTTTGTACCGTCCTTGCAATTGGATCAAGCGCCGGGGGGCTGTTAAGTCTTCCTTGCCTTTCTGTGTGACTTCTATCCTGTCCCGGTCTTACCTCGCGCTCCCTATTGGTTCTACCGCTTTGGCTTGATCCTGTTGTGTGGTCCTTTTCTATGGTCTTATTATACTATCATTGCGCAATAATATCAATTGGAAATACACACAATATTGCGCAATTATATTTGTGAGATTTAATCATTGCGCAATATGGACTTTTGGTGTATAATATACCTACAATGGAAAGGGTATTGACAAATAAAAATGCCCCAGGGAGGGATAGATATGCCGGCGTCAAAAGCGCAGCAACGGGCTCAGAATAAATGGATTTCAAAGGCATATGACCGTATCAACCTTACCGTCCCCAAGGGCCGTAAGGAGACCATACAGGCCCACGCGGCGGCCCAGGGTGAGAGCGTCAACGGATTCATTGGCCGGGCTATTGAGGAGGCCATGATACGGGATCAGAAAGGAGGCGTCAGCCAATGAGCAACCGGGAAAAGTGCATTGATATTCTGAACAGCTTTAGCGAGGGGCAGCTCGCCAATATAGCCGCCATGCTCCAGGCGGCACGGGACGCAATCAGTGAAGCGGCAGATGATGCTTTTTGCAATGCTCTGTATGAGGAATACAAGATGGACCCAGACAGGGGCCAGGCGGTCAGCCTGGAGGATGTTGCAAAGGAGCTGGGGGTGTCCCTGTGAGCTATAAAATAGTGCTTGAAAAGCCTGCTGTGAAATTCCTCCAAAAGCAGCCACAGGCACAGCGTGAGCGCCTTTTACGGGCCATTCAGGGTTTGCCGGACAACGGAGATATTAAGCCCATGAGTGGTCACAGCAACCTGTTTCGGCTCCGTGTTGGCTCCTACCGGGTGATCTACACCATTGAGGGAATTTTGTTGATTGTGCGGGTGCTGACGATTGGCAACCGTGGGGACGTTTATAAATAACACAGAAAGCCGGGGATCATCTTCCCCGGCTTTTCGTATGCGTAAATGCAGAGACCAGTCCCGAAGCGTAAGGCATCAGTTTTTGAGATAGTAGCGGCTATCTCGGCAGCAGGGTCTTTCATCCTGCAACTGATACTTACGATTCAAGACTGGCTCCGCAAGTAACCACAGTTATTTTACTTCGCAGGCGCAAGATGGTCAAGCGTTTCTCTGCGGTCTCTATCGGCTTTCCGGTCTATTACCACGGGTCCCCGTCAAGCTGTGCAAGTTGCCGCAGTTCTTCCGTGGTTAAATCTCTCATAGCCGCCTGGATTGATATATCCCCGTCTATTCCAACCCGATCCAGGAAGGCCCCGTAGGATTTCGCCAGCAGCTCCGACGCCTTCAGCCGCTCCCCGGTCCTGGCCCCGCCGTCCCTCATGGTAGCCGTCCAGAACCGGCGTATTTCCTCCACGTCGGCGGTATTGGCCGCGCTGATTTCTTTATTTCGCTGTTCAAGATATTCCTGCACGTCAGCAAAAGTCAACAGCCTTTGTCCAGTGCTCCGGGCAGTTTTGGAGCTGTAACCGGCTTCCACCGCCGCTTTCGTCGCATTTCCGCTCAATAGATAGGCTTCGCAGAAAGCCCGCTTTCGCTGGTTCATGGTTCTCCTCCTTACGTCAGTTTGAGGGCCACCCGCTCCGTGGCTGATTCCCCGGTTTCCTTCCATCGCCGCACACTGACGCCCTTAATGGCCTCAGAGGGTATATCTACATCGTCATAGCCATGTAGCAGCTCTCTGAGTGCGCGAGTTTGTGAGCAATGGCGCAGCCGACGCAATACCCATTTATGGTCTCGCTCAGCTCCCTGCTTGCTAGTGTACCCAGCCAACTCCGCCGCCTCTGTCATCGACCGGCCTTCAAAGTACATTTCAGATATGAGCCGTTTCTTTCGCGCATCGCACAAGCCATTTAAAGCCGCCTCTAAGGCGTCATGTGCTGCATGGATGTAACTTTCCTCCTCCACAGCTAAGAATGGCTCCTGGGCCCTGGAATCAGCCAGTAGATCATGCAGTGTCCCGACCTCCGGGTCATCTGTCAAAGGAGCATCCAGACTGTCGGCGTAAACGGTGGCATCTCTTCTGGTACTCCTCACCCCGGCCACCGCCGCAAATTCCTTTTGGATTGCCCAGATCAGGCAGGTAAGGAACTTCGCCCCCCGCTCCGGCTCATAGTCCTGGACCGCCGCCAGCATAGCAAAATACCCGGCCTGTATCAGATCGTCAACGTCCGCGCAGTGGTTTTCCATGTTCCGCGCGTACCGTTTGGCCCTCATTTCAACGTATCGCCGCACCTGCTCCCACAGCTCCGGTATGTACTCCGCCTCGCCGTTTTTTATGCGTAGCGCCAATTCTTCATTGCTTATCACTTGCGGCACCCTCTATTCTGTGATATAGTCAAAGGGTACTGGACGGCAACTCCATTCGGTTTTCTTCAGAGACGGTGTGCTTGTAGTGGGGCGGCACCGCTTCTCCTCGTTCGGCATCATCAAAATTAAAACTCCCAAGGTGGTAAAGCGTCGGCGTAAGCCGGCGATTTTTTGTATTCTCCGTAAGGAGAATACGGTTATATATTGGTTCTGGTTATGGTTCTGGTTATGGTTATGGTTACGAGGGATTTTCACATGATTTTCACCGGATTTTCACGGGATTGTCCGTAGGACGCACGGAAAATTCGGTGGTTTTAGGCCTCCGAGGGGATAAACACGAACTGAGCGTTCCCATTGATGAAGTCCTGGCGGCCAACTGCCTCCAGCTCTGTGATGACGCCAGAGGCACCGTTCGGGAGCCACGGGCGCCCACAGGCGGCGAGTAGTGGCCGAGCCGGGGATCCCACCGCCCCGAGGAACGCAGGGAGCCCGCAGCAGGCAAGGGCGACCGCAGCGGCCCAGGCGAGGGCCAGGGGACCGAGCCGGGCCGGGCCGCAGCACGGCCAGCAGCGAGGCGGAGGGGGGCGTAGGCAGCGGCGCAGCGAACAGCGGAGCCAGGCCGACGGGCGGCGGCCAGAGCGGAGGGGGCCGATGGGCAGCGGGGACGGGTGCCCCGGCAGCGTCCGCAGAACAGGTTGAGCGGGAGCTATGCGGCCCCCGCTCTCGTTATGTGCCCAGGAGTTCAGAGGCTTCCTGAAGCACAGAAGATAGCTCGTGAAGGCGATCCCGAAACACCTGATATTCCGGGGTAACCTGGAGAAAATCAAACGCTTCATCAATGCTGCTCATAATGCGGTCTATCCTGGGCCGGAACTGTTCGCCAATGGGTAAAGCCTCTATGCGCCTCTGGAGCTCTATGGCAGCCTCCCGGGCTGCTTCCAATTCTTCCAATGTGGTCAAATTTCATTCCTCCCACTCTCATGTTGAGGTGTCCGTGGACTGTCACGGTGACAGTCCGTTTTCTCCCCCCATACCCCCCGTATACCGTATATCCTCCACGGTTATATACTGGTTCTGGTATTGGTTATGGTTATGGTATTGGTTATGGTTATGGTACTGGTTACGAGGGATTTTCCTACGGACTGTCCGGCGGACAATCCTGCGGACTCTGTTTGCGCACCTCTTTTCGCTTTTTCCTTTTTCTTTCAGCGTCATAGGCCTTCTTTTCAAGGAACTTATACCATTGCTCCTGCCATTCATCCCAGTCGTGGAGATATAGTACGCCGTCTATGTTGTCTATCCACCCTGTGGATATTAGAGCTTCTACAAGCCGCCGATGATCTGTTTCTGCGCTCAACATATCGGACGGGATAGCGGCGGCTATTGTCCGGGTATCTGCATATTTTATTTCTCCAGTGCAATCTGCATTATGAAGGCCCCAGATCCAAAGAGTTACCAGGACTCCCAGGGCCTCTGCTTTAGATACTCCGGCCGCCTTTGCCAGCTTCCGCAATTTTGGTCCGTTCACTCCATCATGTACGCTTACCCACGCCATATTAACCAACAGACACGGCCTGTTCTTCCAGCCAGCGCTTCAAGCCATCAATCGGAATCACAACACGACGACCGATGCGGACGGCCGGGAATCCCTCCTTGTGAATCAGCTCATAGGCTTTCGGCCTGCTTACTCCAACGACGTTCGCCATCTCTTCAACTGTAATGGTCAGCTTTTCCAAACTGCTTACCCCCTTAAAATAATCCGATTACACGAAATGTTCTCTAAAATTACTATTGCGAACATAATGTGTTTCTGATATGATGCTATCAAGTAATATTTGGTTTGGCAATACCAAAGTTACCTAAATGGTAACTTGAGAACAAAAGTGGACTTTTGGGGGTATTTACATGGAGCATGAGAACAAAAAAGCATCAAAGGTGCGGCGTGATATTGGTTGCCGAATTGGTCGAGTCAGAGAAAAACGTGGCCTCACACAGTCTGCGCTTGCGTCCCTAATAGGGGAGTCTCCCCGCACTATCACGCATTGGGAAAATGCAACGCGTGACATAAGAACTGAAGGATTGATAGCCCTTTCAAAAGCCCTCGGTGTTTCTGCTGACTATATTTTAGGGCTTACAGATGTAGAAACCCCTAACCAGACTATCCAGGCCATACATAAGGAAACCGGTCTTTCCGAAGCAGCAGTCGAAGCCCTTATTTCTGTAAATTATTACTTCGATACGGGCTCTTGGAAAATGCTTGCATTTATCAGTGATCTAATCACTGCCCCCGGAGGATTATGGGAGGCTATTTCAAACAACGCCGGTAGATATGTGACGCTCTCTAGAAAAAGTCCGCTTACCTCCGAAGAATACGACAAAATGCTTGTGTCGCTTTTTGCTTGTCAAGAATTTATGAAAGAATTTGTTAAAGGGCTTAATTGGGAGGAGAAATGAACATGGCACGAAAGACAACCCGCAATGCTCAGGGAGCGGGAAGCCTCCGGCAGAGGGCGGACGGAACATGGGAGGCCCGATATACCGTAGGCCGGGACCCTGGCACCGGGAAACAGATCAGAAAGTCTGTCTATGGGAAAACACAGAAAGAAGCACGGCAAAAGCTGGCCCAGGCTGTGGCAGCGCTTGATACGGGGACGTATTTTGAACCGTCAAAAATGACAATGGAACAATGGCTTGACATCTGGACAAAGGAGTATATGGGTGATAAAAAGTATCTGACCGTCAAGCACTATAAAGCCCAGGTGGAAGCCCACATTAAGCCCGCTCTGGGTGCGGTGAAGCTGTCCCAGCTTGCGCCCCATACTATCCAGAAATTCTACAACGATCTGCTCAAAACCGGGCGGTCTATTCCGAAGAGGGACAAGGACGGGAAGGTCTTGAAGAAAGATGGAAAGACGGTCTGTGAATCCGCTCCTATGTCTGCAAAATCTGTCCGCAATGTCCACGGCATCCTCACGAAAGCCCTCTCTGTGGCTGTCAGTGCGGGTTACCTCCGGGACAACCCGGCTGACCGCGTTACTTTGCCCCGCGTAGAGAAAAAAGAAATTCACCCGCTCACGGATGAGCAGGTGAAAAACTTCCTCCAGACGGCAGCAGGAGACGAATATGAGATTATCTTAAAGCTGATTCTCTTTACTGGCCTACGGGAAGCTGAGGCCACCGGACTAACATGGGATTGCGTGGACTTTAATGATGGGACAGTCAAGGTGTGCAAGCAACTCCAAAAGCGACCGTTGAAGGATGGTGGCTTCACTTTTGCTCCGTTAAAAAATGATAAAGTCCGTGTTTTAAAGCCCGCTCCCTTCGTCATGGACCTTCTCAAACGCAGGCAGAAGGAGCAGGGCGCCCAGCGTCTCAAGGCTGGGCAACTGTGGCAGGGATGGAGCACAGCAGAGGAGCGAAAAACAGCATTAGTATTCACTACGGCCACCGGCGGGAATCTCAGCCCACAAACGGTCTATAACCATTACAAGAAGCTGGCCGTTCAGATCGGAGCACCAGACAGCCGGGTCCATGATCTTCGGCATACCTTCGCCGTCCTCTCCCTACAGAACGGGGATGATGTGAAGACTGTTCAGGGCAATCTGGGCCATGCTACGGCGGCCTTTACCCTGGACGTCTACGGCCATGTTTCGGAGCGCATGAAGGAGGACAGCGCCGCCAGGATGGAGGAGTACATAAAAGAGCTTGTAAACCGGTAAGGGGTAAAGATAGGGGTATTCAGCACTTTTATAACATAGCAAAAACCCTGGAACCGTTGTGGTTCCAGGGTTTCCTCATGGCAGCGGGAGAAGGATTCGAACCCTCACAAACAGAGTCAGAGTCTGTCGTGCTACCCTTACACAATCCCGCTATTTCGCACCCACTATCGCGGGCACGAATGATATTATAGCAGGTTCACAAAGAATGTCAATACCTTTTACAAAAAAGATGGAAATAGGTCAATCCTTGCGGCGGCCCAGGAAACGGAGAAGGTAGAGGAAGAGGTTGATAAAGTCGAGATAGAGTTGGAGTGCGGAGAAGATGGAGGCCTTCCGCAGCATCGCAGCGTCCCCGCTATAAAAAGCGTAGTAGGCACGGATCTTTTGTGTGTCATAAGCGGTGAAGCCCAGAAAAACTGCGATACCGATCAGACAGTAGGCCCGGTCCAGCGCGCCGAGGAAGGGGAGAAACAGGGAGACTATGCCGAAGATCAACAGGAAAATGAGACCGCCCAGGAGAATGGGGCGGAGGCGGGAGAGATCCGTTTTCGTAAAGTGACCGTAGAGGGCCAGCACGCCAAAATAAAGGGATGTCGCACCGAAAACCAGAATGAGGCTCAAAACATCAAAAATGATAAAGTAGGCGGAAAAAACGATTCCATTGATCCCGGCGTAGAGAAAAAAGAGAACGCGGGCCATGGGCACGGAGAGATGCTGGATGCGGGCAGAGAGGAAGAAGACGACGGCCACTTCCGCTACCAGCAGGACGATGTGGAAATAGGGAATGGCAAAGACGTAGACGATCACCCCCGTCAGGTAGCCGCCTAAAGCGACGCCGAAGGTGACGAGAAGACCGAGGAACATCCAGAGGAAGGTCCTGGCCGTATAGGCGCCCAGAGACTCTCTCTGCCCGTACTGCTCCTGGTACCGTTCAGAGTCATAAAAATTGCTGTGGTCCATACAAATATCACATCTCTTTCAAATCGGGATAGCTATTACTATAGACTATCTTGCCCGAAAAGGAAAGCAGATTTTATTTTTTGCTTGACAAGAGTTCCTAAATCTTCTAGAATAAACACAATCAAAGGCGATGAAGGGAAGAAGACCTGTATATCCCGCTCAGAGAACCGGTGGTTGGTGTGAACCGGCGCGGCGAGTGCAGGTGTAAACTGGCCCCAGAGCCGTCTGTCTGAACCGCGAGTAGGATGGAACGTGCGGCCGCGTTACTGGCCAGGGCCTTGCTGGAGGCTGACGAGGGCCGACCGGGTAACCGGCGGTTGAATCAGGGTGGTACCGCGTACTATACGCCCCTGACCGTAATGGTCGGGGGCGTTTTGCTATGCTAAAGCAAGGCAAAAGGGCCATGCGCCGCCTATGGCGGCACGGCCTGGAACCAAAGCGCGTGGGCCGGGACGGCCCACATGCGCAAAACTTCATGCACCCGCTTTTGCCTGTTTATCGTGGCGCGCCAATGGCGCATGAAGTTTTATACCCCCGCGCAGCAAATTGAAAAAGGAGGCACCTTATCATGGTCAAAGATCCGAAAAACAAGTATATCCCCTTTGTACCCATCAAGATGGAGCATCGCGCATGGACCGACCGTCAGATCACCCACCCTCCCGTCTGGTGCTCCGTGGACCTGCGGGATGGAAACCAGGCCCTGGTTGATCCGATGAATGTGGAGGAAAAGCTGGAGCTCTTCCACACCCTGGTGGATATCGGGGTGAAGGAGATCGAAGTGGGCTTCCCCTCCGCTTCCGAGACGGAATATGAGTTTCTCCGGGCGCTCATCGACGGCCACCACATCCCGGACGATGTCACCATCCAGATGCTGGTCCAGGCCCGCCCGCACCTGATCCGCAAGACCTTTGAGGCCATGGAGGGAGCGAAGAATGTGATCCTCCATTTTTATAACTCCACCTCTACGCTGCAGAGAAAAGTGGTGTTCCACAGCGATATGGACGGCATCATCCAGATCGCCGTGGATGCGGCCAAACTGATCCGCGAGCTCTCCGAGCCGGTAATCCGTGGGGGGACCAATTTGCGGTATCAGTATTCTCCTGAATCCTTCATGGGGACGGAGATGGACAATGCCGTGCTGATCTGCCAGCGGGTACTGGAGGAATTGGGGGCCACGCCGGAGAACAAAGTGATCCTGAATCTGCCCTCTACGGTGGAGAACTGCATGCCCAACTATTTTGCCGACGAGATCGAGTACTTCATCGAGCATTTGCCTTCCAGAGACTGTGCCATTATCTCCCTGCACCCCCACAATGATCGAGGGGAGGGTGTAGCCACGGCGGAGATGGGCCTGCTGGCCGGGGCTGAGCGTATGGAGGCGACCCTGTTTGGAAACGGAGAGCGGACCGGCAACGTGGATATGGTCACCCTGGCCATGAACATGTACACCCAAGGGGTCAACCCCGGCCTGGACTTCTCCAATATCAACCAGATCCGGAGCGTATATGAGCGCGTCACCAAGATGAAGGTAGGGGAGCGGCAGCCCTATGTGGGAGAGCTGGTCTTTACTGCATTTTCCGGGTCGCATCAGGATGCCATCAACAAAGGCGTGCAGTACATGCGGGAGAGCAACTCCACGCTCTGGGAAGTGCCTTACCTTCCCATCGATCCGTCGGACGTGGGCCGCCAGTATGAGCCGATCATCCGGATCAACAGCCAGTCCGGCAAGGGCGGCGCGGCCTTTGTGATGCAGGCGAATTTCGGATACGATATTCCCAAGGCCATGCAGCCGGAGTTTGGACAGATCGTCCAGGTGGAGACGGACCGCGTGGGTACCGAGCTCAAGCCGGAGCGTATCTATGAGCTTTTTCGGGACGCCTATATCGACATTGATGCGCCGTATCGGCTGATCAAGCACGCTTTCCGTGAGAGTACGGATGGAACGGGAGTTTCCCATGTCACCTTTGAAGGGACGCTCTCCCACAAGGACACGGTCTTCCAGGTATCCGGGGAGGGAAATGGCCCGATCGACGCCTTCTTCAACGCCATCCACGGGCAGAAGATGGACCGGTTCACCTTTGTGGATTATAAGGAGCACGCGATCCAGGCCGGCTCTGACTCGATGGCGGTGGCGTATATACAGCTTCGGGACGCACAGGGGACCGACCATTTCGGCGTCGGCGTGGATCACAATATCAATCTGGCCCCCCTGCGCGGTATCCTCTCCGCGATCAATCGTGCGGTAGGAAAATAAAAAACGGCGGAACGGGATAAAAAATCGGAGCCTTCCTCAGGGAAGGCTCCGATTTTTTTATTCTCAATCATAGAGATGACAGGCGACCCAGTGACCAGGCGAGAGCTCTCTGGATTCCGGCACCTGCTCCTTGCAGGCCGCCGTACAGTGGGGACAGCGGTTGTGAAAGGCGCAGCCGGGGGGAGGGGAGGCGGGACTGGGGACGTCGCCCTCCAGGCGGATACGCGCTTTTTCCTCCGATGGGTCCCGCTTGGGGATCGCGGAGAGAAGGGCTTGGGTATAGGGGTGCATGGGGGTGTGGTAGACATCTTCGGTATCCCCCAACTCCATGATGCGGCCCAGATACATGACGCCGACCCGATTGCTGATGTGGCGGACCACATTGAGGTCGTGAGAGATAAAGAGGTAAGAGAGCTTCAGGTCTTTTTGAAGTCCCATGAGCAGATTGAGAATCTGGGCCTGGATGGAGACATCCAGGGCGGATACGGGCTCGTCGGCCACGACGAAGCGGGGCTTGGTGATGAGGGCCCTGGCAATGCTGATGCGCTGCCGCTGCCCGCCGGAAAACTGATGCGGGTATCGCTCCAACTGCTCGGGGGACAGACCGACCGCCTGGGAGATCCACAGGACTTGCTCGTCCATCCCGGCCTGAGAGAGAGAAAAATGGGTCTTCAGGGGCTCCTCCAGCAGCTTCCGCACCGTCATACGGGGATTCAGGGAGGCATAGGGGTCCTGAAAGACCAGCTGCATATCCCGGCGCTTCTGCCGCATGGACTCTTTGTCCAGGGCGCACAGATCCTGACCATCGAAATAGATATGTCCGGAAGTGGGTTCGATCAGCCGCAGGATCGTGCGGCCCGTGGTGGATTTGCCGCAGCCGGATTCGCCCACCAGGCCGAATGTCTCCTGCTCCCGGATCTGAAAGGAGACGTCTTCTACGGCATGGACGTAGCCCACGGTTTTCCGGACGACTCCCCCTTGAATGGGGAAGTAGGTCTGGAGGTTCTGCACGTCCAGGATGACATTGTGTCCGCTCATGCTGTCTCCTCCTTTGGCGTGTCCGCATGGAGCCAGCAGCGGCATAGATGTCCGGGAGAGATCTCCGACAGCACGGGGGCCCGATTGCGGCAGATGTCCATACAGTGCTCACAGCGGTCGGCAAAGCGGCAGCCGGCGCTGAAATTTCCCGCCGTGGGCACCGTGCCCTGGATGGTATAGAGCTCCTGCTGCGCGCCGCCCAGGGAGAGGACAGAGCGCAGCAGGCCAGCGGTATAGGGATGTGCGGGCGCGTGGAAAATCGTGTTCACATCGGACTGCTCCACCACCTGACCGGCATAAAATACCGCGACCTCTTCACAGGTCTCTGCGATGACCCCCAAATCGTGTGTGATCATGATGACAGAGGTATCGTAGCTCTCCCGCAGCTCGTTCATCAGGTCCAGGATTTGGGCCTGTATGGTCACATCCAGCGCGGTGGTGGGCTCATCGGCGATGAGAAGGCGGGGATTGTTGATGAGCGCAATGGCAATCATCACACGCTGCAGCATGCCGCCGGAGAGATGGTGGGGATAATCCTTTAAAATCTGCTCCGGACGGGGGATTTTAACTTTCCTGAGCATTTCCAGCGCAGCGTCATGCATTTCCGCCTTGCTCAGGCTGGCGTGAAAGAGAAGAGATTCGCAAATTTGTTCCTCGATGGTGTACATGGGATCCAGCGCGGTCATGGGTTCCTGAAAAATCATGGAGATGTCCCGGCCCCGCAGCTTGCGCAGCTCGGCCTTGGAGAGACCGGTGATTTCCACCTCGCGTCCGTCCCCCTGCTGGAAACGGATGGAACTGCCCTGACCCAGCGAAAGGGGAAAGGAGAGGAGGCCCATGATGGAGGAACAAGTGATGCTCTTGCCGCAGCCGGATTCTCCCACGACGCCGAAGTTTTGCTTTTTGCGGACCGTGAGGTCCACACCCTCCACCAGCTTGACCGGCGGTTTCCGCCTGCCTTGGGGGAGCTCGATGGAGAGGTTGCGTATTTCCAACAGATGATCCATATTCCTGACCTCCCCTTTAAAGCTTCAACTTGGGGTCCAGCACATCGCGGAGGCTGTCGCCCAGGATATTGAAGAGAAGGATGGTGACGATGATAAAGAGAGCGGGAAAAACGGCCATCCAGGGGGCCTGTTCCATAAAGGTCCGCGCTTCAGACAGCATGGAGCCCCAGGAAGGGTCCGGCGGTTGGATGCCCAGGCCCAGGAAGCTCATGGACGCCTCGGTAAGAATGGCGCTGGAGAGGGCCAGGGTAGCCTGAACAGTGAAGGGGGCCACGACGTTGGGAGAGATGTGGCGGATCAGGATCGCGCCGGTCCTGACGCCCACGGACTTGGCGTTCTGGACATACTCCAGCCCCTTGGCGGAGATGACCGAGGCGCGGACCGTCCGGGCGAACACGGGAATATTGACGATGCCGATGGCAATCATGGTGTTCACCAGCCCGCGGCCCAGCACTGCGGAGATAAAGATGGCCAGCAGGATGGAGGGAAAGGCGAAAAAGATATCCATCACACACATAATGACGCGGTCCACCCAGCCCTCGAAATATCCGGCGATGAGCCCCAGGACATAGCCTGCAGTGGCGGCGATGCCCACGGCGATGATGCCAACCTGCAGAGAGACGCGGGCGCCGTACAGGATGCGGCTGAAAATGTCGCGTCCATAATTATCCGTCCCGAACCAAAATTCGGAACTGGGAGGCGCCTTGGGGAGGCCAACCATTTTTTCCGGGCCGAAATGGGATAGCTGGGGGGCAAAAACCGCCATCAGAATGACAAGGAAAATGCCCAGCATACCGATCCGCCCCATCGGGTCGCGCCAAAGCTCCCGTAGGATCTGTCCAAATCGTTTCATGGCGGATCACCTCAGTCGTAAGAAATACGCGGGTCGATATAGGCGTAGAGCAGGTCGGTCACCAGATTCACCAGCACGTAGACAAAGGCGATGAACAGGACACAGCCCTGCACCACGGGGTAGTCCCGCTGATTGATGCCGGTCAGCGTCATCTGACCAAGGCCGGGCAGGGAAAAAATCTGCTCCACAATGACGGCGCCGCCCAGCAGGGAACCGATCTGCATGCCGATAAGGGTAATGATGGGGATCAGGGCGTTGCGCAGGGCATGCTTGAAAATGGCCACGCGTTCACTGGCGCCCTTGGCACGTACTGTCTTGATGAAGTCCTGACGCAGCACTTCCAGGACGGAGGAGCGGGTCATGCGCATCACCGATCCGGAGATGCTCACCCCCAGGATGGCGGCGGGGAGAATCATGATCTGGAGATTGCGCAGCGGGTCCTCGAAAAAACCGACGTAGCCCAGCGGGGGGAAGTAATTGAAGGCCAGGGAAAGTACCAGAATCAGCAGGATGGAGAGGGCGAATCCGGGGACGGAGACGCCCAGCAGGGCAAATACCCGCACGAAGCGGTCGGCAAAGGTGTTGCGCTTCACAGCGGCCAAGACACCCAAGGGGATAGCGATGCACCAGGAGATCACGGCCGCCATGATTGTGAGCTCCGCGGTGACCTTGAAGCGGCTGAGGATCTCGGGGAGGATGGGGGCGGAGGTGCGGATGGATTCGCCGAAGTCTCCGTGGAGGACACCGACGATCCAGTCCAGGTATTGGACGATATAGGGCCTGTCCAGCCCATATTTGGCGGCCAACTGGGCGCGGAGCTCCGGTGTGGCTTCCACACCCAGAATACCCGAGATGACATCGCCGGGAATCATTTTCATGACGGCAAAGATGAGGACGCTGATACCAAACAGAACAGGGATGAGCTGTAGGATGCGGCGGATCGTATAGTTTTTCATAGTGTCACACTCCCGGCAAGCCATTGAGAATTGACAATGCCCAACCGCATATCCGGCGATTGGGGATTGTCAGTCCTCAAAGACGGAGATAGAGAGGGATGAGGCAGAGGACTTTGTCCGCTGCCTCATCCCCGCAATACAGAGATTACTGGGCCAGATAGGTGTCGCGGAAGTTGCTGGCGTCGGCGGAGGAGGGGGCGAAGCCTTCCACGTAGGAGGCGGTCACAAAATACTTCATGGGGCTGGCGATGCAGATCTTGGTGCAGTCCTCGATGCAGATGAGCTGGGCCTCATTGTAGATCTCCTCGCGTTTGGACTCGTCGGTGGTGGCGATACCCTGGGCGCAGAGCCCATCCACCCGCTCGTTGGAGAAACCGAACACGTTGGCGCTGGCACCGGTGCCGAAGAAGAAGGAGATGGAGCGGTTGGGATCGGTGCCCGCGCCGTCGTTGACGATCATCAGGTCAAAACCGGCCTCAGGGGTGCTCATTTTGCCCCAAATGTCCACGTATTCGCCGGACTCCAGATTGGTGATCTCCAGGTCGATGTATATCTCGGCCAACTGCTGCTGGAGAACCACAGCGGCCTGACGGATGGAGTCCATGAGGCCGGCCGCCACTTTCAGGGTCAGACGGTTGCCGTCGTTGTAACCGGCGGCCTCCATCAGTTCCTTGGCTTTCTCCACATTGGTCTGGTAGAGCTCCATGTCGGAGACGTCCAGAGACCAGTGTCCCAGTCCGGGAGGCACCATGGAACAGGGGACGGCCTGCCCGCCGAAGACCACGTTGATGATGGCGTCGCGGTCCATGGCATAGCTCATGGCCTGGCGGACGTTGATATCCTGGAGGGCGGGGGTGGAGAGGTTGCAGCCCAAGGCGATGTAGTCGTTGGTCTGGTAGCTGATGACGTTCAGATTCGCCTCTTTCTCCGCCGCGGCAATGTTGGTGGCGGACAGGCTTGCAAAGTCGATCTCCCCGGTGCGGAGGGCGGCCAGCCGGGCGGCTTCATCGCCGATGAGGAAGTAGGTGATGCCGTCAAGCTGGACCCGGTCGGCGTCCCAGTAGTCGGAGAACTTGGTGATGGTCACGTAGTTGTCGGGCAGCCACTCCCCCAGGGTAAAGGGGCCGGTGCCGCCGTCCGCGCGCATCAGATCGCCGTTTTCCTCGATCACGTCCTTATCCACGATAGCACCGTAGTTGCTGGTCAGGGTGCTGAGGAAAGCGGCGTTGGGCTCAGCCAGCGTGAATTGGACGGTATAGGTGTCCAGGGCCTCCACAGCGGTGACACCGCCGTAATAGCTGGCCTTGCTGCCCAGCGCGCCGATGTCGCCGGCCTCAGTTTTGCCCAGGATTCGGTCAAAGGTATATACTAGGTCGCCCATTAATAATAAACACTATTATGTATAACGCTTTTCGAAACTAATTAGACTTTTTCTTGCATATCTGTTGACAAAATGGATTAAATGTATATAATTTAAGTGTAAAAAATTGGGCACTATATATAATAAAATGAGGTGATTCCAATGCAGGATAGGCGCTATTGCAATTTTATCAATTTGATTTTAGTAAGGAGGATATAATTGTGAGAAAAATTTTAAAACAAAGCCTAGCACTGTTATTTGTAGTTGCTTTACTTGTATCAAGTAATATTTCCTTCGCTTCAGCTCAAACAATTGAGATCACTCCTCGGTCAATGAGTGTAACAATTCCGGGCAGTGGTAGCCAAAGAGTGGCTATCCCATACCTAGAAAAAGGCAACATTTTAGGAGTACGAATCACATCTACTACACAGCCTAAAGCTGATATCCTAGTTAAAATTTTTGAGTGGAACACTGGGGAGTTTGAGGACAGTAAAATTGTGTCCGGTACTGGGATAGTTTCCTTTCAATGTGTGCACACATCATATTACCAGGTCTGTTTAGAAAACTATTCAGCAAATACTGTTACAATTGAGTATGAGTTATTATTTACATAATAGGTTGATGATGAAACTTTAGTGAAGGAGCATTGAAATGAAAAGAAGTGTCTGTCAAAAGGTAGTCTCTACAATACTAATTCTCGCTTGCATTTTACCATCCGCGATGTTAAGTACTTCTGCATATTCAGAGCAAACCCTCTCTCCCACACGTCGTTATTCAATGACGCTTAAACCAGGAGAAACTAAAACTCTTAGTACCCCTGTAGTTGTTTCAGCGGGTTCGAGTGTTGTGTGGCTTGTAATTTGGACGCCAGCCAGTGCGACTATAGAGCATAGCGCAGTGGGTGAAGATGGTACCTTTGCCAGTACTTCAAATAAAGATGGCATCTTGTCGTCCACAGTTACTGCGACTACATCAGGTATCCAACATTATTATCTCCACAATCCTAGTGCATCTACGACTTTATCAATTGAGTATACTATCGAAATTAAATAAATCAAATTTAGTAGCACATAACGCCAGAAGATATGTATCTTCTGGCGTTATGTGCTTTGTTTAGTAACACTCATTTTAGAAGTTTATGGCGCTCCCAGGTTCAACCTTGATAAGGGTGCAACGGGCGCACTCGGATGTAGCAGGTCCAAAATGAGCAACTTGGTGAGTTTGATGGTCACTGCGCTCACCCGCGGATTCTTAACTAAGAAAAAATGAAATTTTATTCCTCCTGAAAGCTGCGAATCAGATCATGGGTCCGCCGCAGGCTCTCTTCGGTCCGCTCCGGGTCATGCTTTGCAATACCGAGATACAGCAGGTCCAGGATGAAGAGCCCGGAGGTGCGGGAGGTCATGGCGCCCACCCGCAGTTCCTTCTCCTCACCGGGGACGAAAAGGGGATAGTCGGCCAGACGGGCGAGCGTGTTGCGGTTGGCCTGGGTGATGGCGATCACCTTGGCGCCGTGTTCTTTGGCTGCTCTGGCGGCCAGCACAGTCTCGCGGGTCTCGCCGCTGTAGCTGATGGCGATGATGATGTCCTCCGGCCCCAGCAGTGAGGCGGTAGCGAGATTGGTATGGGCGTCGGAGTGGTAGGTGGCGGGAATGCCGATGCGGGAGGATTTATAGAGAAAATCCATGGCCAGCAGGCCGGAGGCACCCACACCGAAGAGATGGATGCGCCTGCCGGCACAGATCTCCTCCACAGCCTGAGACAGGATGGAGACGTTGAGCATTTGGTAGGTGAGAGAGGTGTTTTGGAGATGAATGCGCTCGGCTTTTCGGACAATGGTCTCCATATCGTCATTGTCACGGATGGCGGCCTGGAAATCATCCAGCTCTCCCTGTCCGGACTCCCGGGCCAAGTCCAATTTGAGCGCGGTGAAACCCTTAAAGCCCAGCCGTTTGGAAAAACGGACCACCGCCGCAGGGGAGGAGGTGCAGGCTGCGGCGTATTCCTTGGCGTTCATATGGATGACCTCAGAGGTGTGGTCCAGCAGATATGCGGCCAGCCGCTGTTCCGTGCTTGTCAGGCTGTCCAGACATTCTTTGATCAAAAGTGTACAACCCATAGTGGAGCTCCCCATTGTTTTTTATCCAGTATAGCAAAAACGACAGTATAAGTCCATATGTTTTAAAACTAAATTTCAAAAATTCAACAAAGAACATGAAATCTTATTGACAGCGGGGAATGGATGCGATAGTCTGAAAAGGAACAGATTGGAGGTGGTGAGATGGACGATTATTTGGCGGGGCTGTCCACCGAGGGGATCAATGAGGACACCCGGAATATCGACCTTTGCTCTACCGAAGAAATGGTGGCCATGATCAACCGCCAGGACGCCCTTGTGGCCGGGGCGGTGGCCGCCGAGCAGCAGCACATCGCACGGGCGGTGGACCTTATTTATCAATGCTTCAAAAAAGGGGGGCGTCTCATCTATCTGGGGGCCGGGACCTCTGGGCGGCTGGGCGTGCTGGACGCCTCGGAATGTCAGCCCACCTTCGGCGTCTCTCCGGAAATGGTGCAGGGCTATATCGCCGGCGGGGATACCGCTCTGCGTTGCCCGGTAGAGGGCTGTGAGGACAGCGAGGCCGACGGAAGGAACCTGGCGGACAGTCTGGAGGTGGGGGAGACCGACGTGGTGGTAGGCATCACCGCCAGCGGCAGCGCGCCTTACGTTCTGGCGGCGCTGCGGCGGGCAAAGGAGCGGGGGAGCGTAACCATCGGGGTATGCACGAACGCCCACTCCAGGCTGGAGGCGCTCTGCGACGTGACCATAGCCCCCCTGGTGGGGCCGGAGGTCATCTCGGGGTCCACGAGAATGAAATCCGGCACCGCCCAGAAGATGGTCCTCAATATGCTGACGACCTGCTCCATGATCAAACTGGGCAAGGTATACGGCAATCTGATGGTCGATCTGAAGGCCAGCAACCGGAAGCTGGAGGACAGAGCCAAACGTCTCATCATCCACGCCACCGGCGTGGACCCGGCGTGCGCAGGACGGGCCCTGGAGGCAGCCGGCGGACATGTGAAGCTTGCAATCCTGATGATCAAAAGCGGCCTGGACGCACCGTCGGCGGGGGCGCTGCTGGAGCGCTGTGAGGGCCGTCTGGCCCAGGCGATCCGGGAAGCGGAGCAAGGAGGCGTGCACTGATGCTGCGAGAGCTCCAGAAGAAAGCAGTCCGCCGGGTGGTGGGCATGATGTCGGGCACTTCGGTAGACGGGGTGGACGCCGCTGTGGTGGAGATCGGGGGAAGCGCCGCCGCGCCGCAGGTAAAGCTGCTGGCCTTTGAGAACCGCCCCTATCCCCCGGCGGTGCGGGAGCAGATCTTCCGCCTTTTCCAGCCCCAATCAGCCACAGTGGATCGAGTGGGGTATATGAATTTCCTGCTGGGAGAGCTCTACGCCTCCGCTGCGCGGAGCGTGATCGAAAAGGCGGGGCTGGGGCCGGAGGATATCGACTTGATCGGCTCCCATGGGCAGACCATCTGGCACCAGCCGGAGATCTGTGAAAAGGATGGGTATCCGATCCGCTACACAGTCCAGATCGGCGAGGGGGCGGTCATCGCCGGGCGCACCGGGATCCCCACCGTGTCCGACTTCAGGGTGGCCGACATGGCCATGGGAGGACAGGGCGCTCCTCTGGTACCCTTTTCCGAATATCTCCTATACCGGAGAGAGGACGAGACGATCCTGCTCCAGAACATCGGGGGGATCGGGAATATGACCGTGATGCCAGCGAAGGCAAAGCCGGAGGAGGTCTATGCCTTCGATACCGGTCCGGGAAACATGATCATCGATGCCGTGACGGCGGCCGTTACCGGTGGAAAACAGACCTTTGACGAGGGCGGACGCCTCGGCGGCAGCGGCACCGTGAACCAGAGGCTGCTCGCCTGGCTCCAGCAGGAGCCCTATTATGCCCGGCCGCTGCCCAAGACCACGGGGCGGGAGCGATTTGGGACACAATATACGGCGAAGATACTGGACTGGCGGAAGACACACCCTATTTCCGACGCGGACCTGGTGGCGACGGTCACCGATCTCACGGCCTGGTCCATCGTGGACGCCTACGAGCGGTACGTGCTGGGGCGGTACCGCGCCGGAGAGCTCATCGTGGGCGGGGGCGGAAGCTATAACAGCACCCTGCTCGGGGACTTGACCAGGCGCTTTGCGCCTCACGGCGTAAAGGTGAGGACCCAGGAGGAGCTGGGCTGGAGCAGCGACGCAAAGGAAGCCGTCGCCTTCGCCCTGCTGGCCGACTGCTGCGTCCGGGAGCGCACGAATACCCTCCCCAGTGTGACAGGCGCGTCGGAAGCGGCCATTATGGGGAAAATATCTCTGCCGGCGAGGGGGAACGGGGCATGCAGCTAAAGCTGGAACAGGCGGGACCAGAGTGCCCGGAGGGCTGCGAGGAGATTTTTCGGAACAGCTTGATCTATGAGCGATATTTTCAGGACCCGGGCCGCCTGGAGGCGAGCCTGCACCGGGCGGCGGAGCAGGGGGAGCTCTATCTGGCGGTAAGCGAATCCGGCGAGCTTGCCGGGGCCATGCGGATCGTCATGAAAGGCTTTTGCGGCCTGTATCCCTATCTGAGCCTGATCGGAGTCAGGGATGGGTTCCGCGGGCGCGGTGTGGGAGGGTTCCTGATGGAGCATCTGGAGCGCCTGGCCCGGGAGGCCGGCAGCCGGCGGGTGACCTTGATGGTCAGCGATTTCAACGAGAGCGCCCAGCAATTCTATCAGGCGCGCGGCTACTGGAGATTGGGTGTGCTCCGCGATGCGGTAAAGCCCGGGATCGCTGAATTTGTCATGGTTAAGGACCTGGAGCCCGTTTGAATATGGGCCATACGCCCGGCACCGCGGGATTCCTGTCCCGGAGCCGGTTGAGAATGAAAACAAGGAAGGGCGCTGCGTACACGGTACGCAGCGCCCTTCCTGCAGGCTGGGACAGAAAAGAGGAACCGTCAGCCCCGGCGAAATACTCCGGTGAGCATATGCCAGAAATCCCGGAACATGGCTGCAATGCGGCTCCAAACCGTCCCCTGGGAGGCAGTGTCCACCGATGTGGCATCTTCGGAAGCCGTCTCCGGCACTTTGATCTCCTGGGTGCGCATGATGAACTGAATGCTGTTGGGGGAGGCGTTTTTGCTGGAGGTAAGAGAGATAGGGGCGGCATCGGCGTCCATCAGCAGCAGATTGTTGTCCCCGCCGGTGTGGCTGTTCCACTCGTCCTCGATCAGACTGGTGATGGTGGCTTTGGCCGCGCGGATGGTGTCCGTCTGTGACAGGCCGGTGGTGGAGCGCCGTAGCGCATCGGCCAGTCCGGACAGGGCCTGGCGGGTGCCCTCGTCCAGATCCCCGCCGCTGTCCTTGAGGAGGGATTCGGCGGAGCGGAGAAAGGCCGTGGAATTGCGCAGACCGGACGTGGCGGCGTCGGTGAGCGCCTGCGCATCGGAAAGAGCCTGTTGTGCCTGTGGCTCATAGGTATTCAGGGTCCCGTCCAGGGATTGGAGGAGGTCCAGCGCGGTGTCGGCGTTTTTGGTCACCCGGCCCGCCAGGTCCCCCAGTTCATCCAGACTGTTGAGCAGAGAGGAGGCAGCCCCTTCGTGAGCTTTTCCATCCTTCAAAAGGCTTGCGGCCAGCTTGGAGAGCTCCTCCAGATCGCCGGAGAGACCGTCTTCTCCCAGCCAATAGCACAGATTTTGGAGGTCGCCCACGACCTGAGAGGTGGGCTTTGCGATCCCCTTGAGCAGGCGGTTGACCTCGCTGATCTTCCCATTGACGCCGTCAATGACTTCGTTGACCGTATCGGCCTGGTCCAGCTTATCCCAGAAGTCCGGATCGCTCTCCATCTGGTTCCAGAGAACGTTCATCTGCGCGGCCGTGGCCGCGTCCAGTCCAACGGCCGGGCTGGTCAGGAAAACCTGAAAGGTGACCTGATCCCGCATCGCCTCCGGGACATTCTGGAGATAGAGCTGGTGGGCGTTGGCGGTGGCGGCGGCGCTCTCACGGAGCTCGTAGATGGACATACCCTCTATGGTGATCTCGTCGACGGTGGACATGCCGCTGATCCGGCTCAGTGTGTTCTCCAGGGCGCTCAGGCTGCTTTGCAGGTCGTCCATCTGATCGCTCATATAATAGAAGTCGTCTTCCAGGTTGGAGGCGATCACGGAGGCGGACTTGTTATAGGACTCCACGCTGTCTATCAGCTCGCGCAGAGAGCTTGTGTCCAACTGGATTTGCTGGATGATCTTCCGTGTGGATTCCAGCTCCGGTTTCAGCGCCACGGCGTTCTCGGTGAGGTCGGTCAGCGTCTGCGTCGTCTCGGTCAGCGCCTGGGAAGCGGAGGCCAGGTGGCCCGCTGCTGGCTCCAATGCATCGGAAAGGGTGTCCAGATCGGCCAGGGCTGCGTCGGCATTCTGATAGACATGATCTTTTCCGCCGGAAATGGTGCGCCGCGCGTCATTCAGGCGGTCCAGGCCGTTGGCGGTGGTGTTCAGGCTGCCGCTCATGCCGTCCAGGGTGTCCAGAATGACGTCCAGACTGTCGTTGATGGCGTCGTAGGAGTCTTCGACTTTCTCTTTGGCCTCGCGCAGGTCGGCGATCTGATCCAACTGTCCGAGCGTGGCGGGAACGGCCAAGAGGACCATGCCGGGAAAGGAGAAATCGTTGCTGCCCACCCGGATGGCGAAGTGCTGCTCCTCTCCGGGCATGACCATAAAGAGTACGGTGCGCAGGTTGCCGATGAGTTGGACCTCGGCGCCCGGCGCCTCCAGGGAGAGAATATCGTCCGCATTGAAGGCGGTCGCAGCAGTCAGGACCAGATTGTTCCGGCTGTATGCAGGGGCGGCGGGATTGGGCAGCACGTCCAGATCGATCTCCACCAGGCCGGTCTTGCCGGCCAGATCTTCAGCCAGAGCGGGAGCGCCGTTGAGCTTATAGGAGAGCGTGAGGGTCCAGGGCAGATCCCGGAAAGGCTGCTCCGTTTTCCCCTCGAAGTAGAAATGCTCCGGCCCATCCTCGCCCAACTCGAAGGTGACGGCGCCGTCCTGGGTGGTGGGGGCCCGGTCGTCGGTGAGGTTGATGATCTCGTCGTAAGTACCATAGTCGGTGAGTTCGGTATTGCCGTTGGTCTGGTAGCTCTTGACCACGCTGCTGTTTATCAGGCCGCCGTAATAATCGAGGGTCGCATAATAGGACTCGTCACACACGGGGGAGAGGGCTCCCGAGGCCAGAGCGGGGGGACAGAGCAGCGCTGCGCTCACTGCGGCGGCCAGTACCAGCGCCCCAATACGTTGATGAGTGGTTTTCATGGGAATGGGCTCCTTTCAATGCTTTCCGGCGGAGGAGAGGGCCTGCTTGCCGGGCTGTGGGTTTTGGGGGGCTTTGGGCGGCTTGGGTGTCCGCCACCAGAGGCTGGTCCTGGCGATGATGGGCTCAAAGACGACCAGCACGGAGGGAAGGATGAAGATACTGACCAGTGCGGAGATGACGGCGCCGCGGGAGAGCATCAGGCAGATGCTGCTGACGATGTCCATTGTGGAGATCAGCGCTACCCCGAGGGTGGAGCAGAAAAAGACCAGAGCGCTGGTGATGATGGAAATGTCTGAAGAGGTGGCCGCGATTTGGATGGCCTCCTTCCGGTCCTTGCCCTTTTGCAGTTCCTCCTGAAAGCGGGTGGTCATCAGGATGGCGTAGTCCACCGTGGCGCCCAACTGCACGCAGCCGATCACGGTGGGGGCCACAAAGGCGATGACCGTGCCGGAGAAGTAGGGAATGCCCTGGTTGATGAAAATAGCCAGCTCGATGGTGGACACCAGCAGGATGGGGATGGAGATGGAGCGGAAGGTGAAGGCCACGAGGATAAGAATGGCGATGATGGACAAATAATTGGTCAGCTTAAAGTCGGAGTCTGATACGGTGATGAGGTCGTCGGTCATGGCGGCCTCGCCGGTGATATAGGCCTCCGGGTCGTAGGACTTGACCAGAGCGCTGAGCTGGGAGAGCTGCTGGGATACCGCGTCGGAAGCGGTGACATACTCCGAATTGACCATCATCATTTGATAACCGTCCTGTTTGCACAGGTCTTTGATCTCATCGGGAATAAAAAAATCGGGAATCGTGCCGCTGATCAGCTTGTCATAGGCCACCACACTGGTGATGCCGGGAATCTCATCGATGGCCTCCTCCAGCTCCTTCATCCTGGCGCGGCTGATATCGTCGCGCATCACGATAAAGTGGGAGGAGGCCATGTTGAACTCATCCTTCAGCTTATCGGTAGAAACGATGGAGGGCATATCCTGGGGAAGGGATTGGTCCAGCTTGTAGTAGACCTGCGTATGATTGTTCGAGTAGACGGCTGGGAAAAAGAGAAGAAAAAAGAGCGCCACGAAAAAGTGTCTGTGCCGGACGATAAATGCGTTGAGACGGCCCATGTTTGGGGCCAAAGCGGGGTGGCGGTATCTGCGGATCGGGCCGTCCATCAGAAGGAGAATAGCGGGGAGCACCAGTACCACGGTGGCCACGCCCAGAACCACGCCCTTGGCCATCACGAGGCCCAGGTCCCGCCCCAGCGTCAAACGCATGAAGCAAAGCGCCAGAAAGCCGGCGATGGTGGTCAGGGAGCTGCCGGAGAGGGACTTGAAGGCAGCGACAATGGAGACGGCCATGGCGTCCCGGCGGTCCTCGTAGTGAGGCGCCTCCTCCACATACCGGTGATAGAGGAAAATAGAGTAGTCCATGGTGACGCCCAGCTGCAAGACGGCTGCAATGGCCTGGGTAATGAAGGAGATCTCCCCCAACAAGATGTTGCTGCCGAAATTATAGAGAATGGCCAGGCCGATGCTGAGCATCAGGGCCACGGGCAGCAGCCAGGACTCCATCGTGACGCACATGGCGATGATGGAGAGCACGGCGGCCATCACCACATACAGCGGCATTTCCTTGGAGATCAGGTCCTTGGTGTCCTTGATAAAGACGGAGAAGCCGGCCAGAAAGCAGTTTTTATTGCACAGGGACCGGACCTGCTCGATGGATTTCATCGTGGCCTCCGAGGCGCCGGGCTGTTCATATTGGACGATCATCATTGTGGCATCGCCCGAGAAGAAAATGTCACGGATATCCTCGGGAAGCATCTCCTCAGGGATCTGGATGCCGACCAGACTGGACAGCCAGATGGCATTGCTCACCCCCGGGACCTGTTCTACCTCCTTTTGCAGTTGGTGTGTGTACGCAGGGGGCATTCCCTCCACGATGAGCATAGTGGTGGCCGCCATGTGGAAGGGCTCTTCCAGAAGCGCCTCTCCCTTGGCGGAGTCCAGGTCCTGAGGGAGGTAGGAGAGGATATCATAGTTGATGCGGGTCATAGCGGCGCCCAAAACGCTTGGGATCAGCAGCAGGACCGCGACCAATACCACCAGCTTTGGTTTGCGTGTCAGTGCGCGGGAGATTTTTTCAAGCAAAGCAGTCACCTTCCCGGAGAGATTTTGGCGGCGGCAGGGCCCCGCCGGAAGCTATTTTATCTTAGTTTCCGTCCGCCGGAGAGTCAACGGGATGGGGCCAACTCTCATAATTCTTAATAAACGGTTTTATCTTAATGATTCTTTATGGTCCGCCGCGATCCGACTGTGGTATCATTAGAAAAAAGGGGGCGTGGAAATGGACGGAAATATACTTTTGGTGGACGACGATGTGTCCATTCTTCTGCTGGTCTCCGACGTGCTGGAGGAAAACGGGATGAATGTGGTGACGGCCCGTTCGGGAGAAGAGGCCGTCCGCCTGATGGAAGGGCAGAGCTTCGATCTGATTCTTCTGGATATTATGATGAAGGGGCTCAGCGGGCTGGATGTGTGCAGGAAGATCCGCAGCCGGGTGAGCTGCCCGATTCTCTTCCTCAGCGCAAAGGACAGCGTGAAGGACATTGTGGCGGGCCTGGACTTGGGGGCGGACGACTATCTGACCAAGCCGTTTGTACTGGAGGAGCTGGTGGCGAGAATACAGGCGCACCTGCGCCGGCAAATGCGCTCGGACCCCCGGCGGGCATCGGCGGGACCGATCCAGATCGGCGGGATCCGTATGGAGCCGGAGGAGATGCGGGTCACCCGAAACGGCGTGGAGGTCCCACTGTCCACCCGGGAGTTTGAGCTCTTGGCCTACCTCATGCAAAACGCGGGACAGACGCTCTCACGGGAGCGCATCTTTCACGATGTGTGGCGGACGGAGTATGGAGACGTGGGAACGGTAGCCATCAACATCAAGAACCTGAGGGCCAAACTGGACCCTGACTGGCGCTATATCAAGACCGTGTGGGGATCAGGATACCGTTTTGTCACCCAAAACGGATTTGTGGAGGAGGAGAGCGATGACAGACGGAGCTGAGGGGCGGAGGTTTTCCGGGGTGGGCTGGTTGAGTTCTCATCTGTCGCGGAAGCTGCTGCTGGCCCTGGTGGCTGCGGCGGTGCTGAGCTGGGGGCTGATGTGCGGATGGTTCCTGTCCTATCTGGGGGACTACGCAGGGAACACCTATGACGGGGTGATGAGAGCGGCGGACGGAGCCGCGCAGCGTGTGGGGGCCTTCCTGGAAGGATGCGGCGGGGATTTTGCGGCACTGGAGGACTATTTGGAGGACGGAGCGCTCTACTGCATCGTGCGCGATGCGGACGGGACGCTCCTCTATGAGCGGATGCCTGCCGGTGAGGCGGGGACACGGCTGCTGGCCTCCGGGGAGCAGGAGGCCGCGCTGTCGGAAGGGCGGCGCGTCCATGTGTATGTGTGGAGCCGGGCCATCCAGCGCAATGAGTTGAGCGCAGATCTGCAGAAAAAGGCCCTGAGGGGCCTGTCCGGCCTGAATATCGGCGTATTCACGGTAGTGGCGGTCTTGATGTATCTGCTGATGCTCTCTCCAATTGTGCGGCTCCGCAAAACCATGCGCCGCTATTATGAGAAGGGGGACCGCCCCGAGCGGAGCGAGCGCCAGGATGAGATCGGGAAACTCCAGAATGCCTTTGCCGATCTGGTGGGCGTATTGGAATGTAAGGAGAAAGCGGAGCACCAGCTCATCGCCTCTATCTCCCACGATATCAAGACGCCCCTGACCTCTGTGCTCGGCTATTCCGAGCGCCTTCGCTCGGCAGAGCTTTCGCCCGAAAAGAGGCAGCAGTACCTGGACAGCGTCTATGAAAAAGCACTGAGGCTCAAGTCCATTGTGGACGAGTTCGACGATTATCTGGATGTGGGGCTGCGGGACACGGCCCCCATGCGGCTGATGACCGTGGAGGCATTCTGTGAAAAGCTCCGAATGGAATATGAGTCGGAGTTGATGGATGCCGACGTGCTGTTCAGGATCGAGTGCAGATGTCCGCAAGAGCAGATCATCTGCAACTGGGAGCATATGCGGCGCTTTTTTGGAAACCTCATTGGAAACAGCATCCAACATGCCCGAGCGGGGCATCTGGAACTGCGCCTGAGGTGCTGCAGGGAGGGGGAGCAGGTCGTCTTTTTGTTCTGGGACAACGGAAAAGGCGTACCCCCGGAGCTGCTCCAGCAGATTTTTGAGCCGCTCTACACCACAGACCCGGGGCGGAAAGTGTCCGGTCTCGGCCTGTCCATCTGCAAGAGCATCATGAAGGCGCACGGAGGGACGGTAGGAGCGGAGAGCGGCCCTGAGGGCGGGTTGCTGGTCCGTGCATCGCTGCCGTGCGTCCATCTATAAAAAAGGGGCTCCCGCGCCTCAAACGGCGCGGGAGCCTCCGCTCACTGCCGGAAAGTGCCGGGCAGAGAAAAGGATGGAAAGAGGCGGGACCTCTCCGGGCTACTGTCAGGCCAAGGAGAACGATACGTCGTCCAGATCCATGCTCTGACCGCCGTCCGCGCTGACATCAAACTCGATCCTTGCCTTCACGGTTCCGGCCGGCGCGGCGATGGTGATTCCCTGATAGTAGGCGAATACCCGGTTGCTGGCGACCATATCCTGCTGTCTTACCTGGATGAGCAGGCCCTGGGTCGGCTGGTCCTGTGCGTTTAGATAAATCACCTTGGCGGTGACGCCTACCTGGCTGCCCTCTCCTCTTGCAAAGAAAGAAAAGCGGTGATAGCACCCGGCGTTTACAGCGATGTCCTGATAGAGGACGGCACCGTTGTTCAGATTGGCGGCCAGACTCCCGGAATGCACCCGACCTTGCTGGCCGACGATGGAGACCAGGTTCTTATTGTTTGCGGTCCAACTGGTGGGGACAGTGCCTGTAAAGGATTCCATGCCGCCGTTTACGACCAACTCGCCCCGGGAGCGGCACGAACAGGTGCAGCTTCCTGTCGGCCCGGTGGGACCAGTCGCGCCGGTTGCGCCCGCCAGACCCTGTGCGCCTGTCGGCCCGGTGGGCCCGGTGGGACCAGTCGCGCCAGTCGCACCGGCCGCGCCATCCGCGCCTCTGGGAATAGAAAAGTTAAAGACATGGTTGGGGCTCCCCGTGAAGTCTACCACGGCAGCCTCGGTGCCCGGGTCGCCGGTTGTAGTGGTGCCTACGGCAATAGTATCCGCAGTGCCGGTCGGACCAGTGGGTCCCGTTGGCCCCGTCGGTCCGGTGGGACCAGTGGCGCCCGTAGCGCCGGTAGGTCCGGCCACGCCAGCCGCGCCGGTTGCACCGGTGGGCCCAGTCACGCCGGCCGCACCTGTGGCACCCGTAGCGCCGGTAGGTCCGGCCACGCCAGCCGCGCCGGTTGCACCGGTGGGCCCAGTCACACCGGCCGTGCCTGTGGCGCCCGTAGCGCCGGTAGGTCCGGCCACGCCAGCCGCGCCGGTTGCACCGGTGGGCCCAGTCACGCCGGCCGCACCTGTGGCGCCCGTAGCGCCGGTAGGTCCGGCCATGCCTGTGGCACCCGTAGCGCCGGTAGGTCCGGTAGGTCCAGCCACGCCAGCCGCGCCGGTTGCACCGGTGGGCCCAGTCACGCCGGCCGTGCCTGTGGCGCCCGTAGCGCCGTCACGTCCGGCCGGACCTTGTGCACCCTGGGGACCCTGAGCGCCCTGGGGACCGGTCGGCCCCTGGATCCCCTGAGGCCCCTGGGGGCCGATCGGGCCAGTACAGCATCCGGTGGGGAAGGGGGGACAGCCACAGCAGGGATTAGGGACGCAGCACCTTGCGGGATGGTGGCCGCAGTCGCTGGAAACGCAAGCTTCGGCATCACGAAGGGATGCGGCAAAGTCGGAAGCATCGATTGATTTGCGAGGGAACATATTCATACTCATAACCTCCGGGCTATCCTATGCCGGAAGGGCGGGCATGGATACAACAAGAGCCGGAGCAGTGCGCTCCGGCTCTTGTTTGCTTAGAACTGGTTCTGGTCATTCTTCTTGTTCTGGGCCTGATCCTTCTTCTTGTTCTGGGCTTGGCCCTGATCCTTACGGTTCTTGGCGTTGCTGCGGCTGTTGTTTTGGTTCTCGTTCATAAAAACTCACCTCTTTTCGCCTGTTACGCCCCTAGTATTACCATGGAGAAGCGGAGTTTATACAGCCCAGAGATAAAAAAGGATATAAATAGAAAAAAGAATACCAGGACACTGGATTGTGTGATATAATAGCCGCAAAGCAGATACAGGACCACGCTATCTATGAATATTTGGCCGCTTGCCGGTCGGGAAGAGCTCCGGCGGTGCTTGACGCTGGAGAACTGCCTGTATTTATAACGGTAAAATTTCACATTGCAGAGGAGGTCATTCCAAGATGAAGTGTCCGTTTTGCGGCAACCTGGAAAGTAAGGTCGTCGATTCCCGCCCCTCGGACGAGGGGGCCAGTATCCGCCGCCGCCGGGAGTGCCTGGAGTGCCACAAGCGGTTCACCACCTATGAGACAATGGAAAGCCTGCCTCTTGTGGTGATCAAAAAGGATGGCAGCCGTCAGACGTTTGACAGGGATAAGCTGCTTGGAAGCATGCTCAAGGCCTGTGAAAAACGCTCCGTCCCCCTGTCCAAGCTGGAGGAGATTGCGCAGGAGATCGAGCAGAGCCTGCAAAACGATATGGAGCGTGAAGTGAGCTCAGCCGTGATCGGGGAGATGGTGATGCAGAAGCTCAAGGAGGTGGATGAGGTGGCCTACGTCCGTTTTGCTTCGGTTTATCGCCAATTCAAAGATATCGGTACCTTTATGGATGAGCTCAATAAGCTTCTGGATGGAAAATGAACCTCGTGTAAGGCTCCGGGCGGATGTCGGTCCGCCCGGAGTGTTTTTGTATAGATTTATTGCTTTGAGGATATTTAATATTGAGAAACAATAAATATGAGGGTATAATATCTATCAGGACGGCATTGATGCCGCACGGAGGATCAGAGAAGGTTTTTCAAACTGAATTCTTCCATCTCATAGAGCAGCTCGATTTGGGAGACAAGGCGGGCGTTGGCGGCGGAGTATTCGCCCCCTTCCTCACAGCGGATAAACTCAAGAACTTCTTGGAATCCGCTATGAACCTGGTCGGTGTCCGAGTGACGCAGCATGGTGTAGAGATAAAGATCATGCTCCTCCCAGGACGCAAGGGCCTGTTGGGTAAGCGACTCGGCCTCCGACCACTCCCCGCGCTCGGCCAAGGATTCGGCCTGCGTGAGCAGGGATGTAAGCTCTGTCGAGAAGGTTTTCAGATAATGGGAGTTGACCAGTGTCGCGGCAAAGACCGCGGCGAGGAAGGCGACAGCGATCCAGAGTCTTCTCATTTTACACCGACCTCCTTGGGGACAAAATAGACCCGGTTCTGCTCGTCCACGGAGAGGAGGAATACATCCCGGACAGCACGGACGCCGTGTTCCTCCAGGCGCTTATTGAGCCAGCCCTCGTTGAAGCCGCGGAGCTTCAAATTGTGCTCCAGCAGCCGTCCGTCATTGATGATGACAAGGGGAAGGCCGACGTCGTCCGGAAAGAGGTTCATCTGCTCGGCAGTGACGGGTCGCTGATTTGCGTAAGGAATGACGGACACCCGGCCGTTGGTCTCCAAAATCGCGTACTTGACGGTGGACAGGTCGGTGATCCCCTGGACTCTGAGCTCTTCATTTAGCTCGTCCACGGTAAAGCGGTTCCGCCTCATCTCCTGCTGATTCAGCCGCCCGTTCTCCACGATAATGCTGGGGCGTCCGCAGACGATGGCACGGAACTTGACGCTCTTCATGGTGAGCACGGAGAGGACCATGGTGACGCTGAGCAGCGTCAGGATCGGAATGATGCCGGAGAGCAGGGGGATGCCGAAGTCCTGCATGGGGACGGCCGCCAGATCCGCGATGATGAGATCGAGCACCAGTTCGGAGGGCTCCAGCTCTCCCACCTGCCGCTTTCCCATCAGACGAATGCCCGCGATGATCAGCAGATATAATATAATGGTACGCAGAAACGCGATGATCATAAAAAATGCGCTCCTCCCAAAAGATAGGTCTGTCCTGGGGCGTGCACGAACCGGCGGGGCGTCCGGAACAGGGGCCCGACGGCTCAGATACGCCATAACAGTATGGTCAGAGGATACGGGGATTATACTGCGCAGGAAGGGAAAAGGGGCGCTGAGAAAATGAGACCACCGAAAAACCGAAAGCGCAGATGGGCGGTTCTGGCCGCCTTTTGCGCGCTCCTGGCCATAGCGGCGGCAGGGCTGGAAAATCGGCTGACCCTGCGGCGATATACCGTAGGCAGCGAAAAGGTGAAGAAGACGGTGCGGATCGCCCTGCTGACGGATCTGCACAGTTGCTTTTATGGAGAGGGACAGCGGGAGTTGCTGGACATGGTGGAGGTACAGCATCCGGATGTGGTGTTGCTGGGCGGCGATATTGTGGACGACGTTCTCCCGGAGGACAATGCATGGCTCACAGTACGGCGCTTGGCCGCGCGGTATCCGACTTATTATGTCACAGGAAACCACGAATACCGCAGCGGCAGGGTGGAGACGATCCGAAAGGAGATGGCGGAGAGCGGCGTTATCGTGCTGGCGGGGGAGTGCCGTTCGGTACTTTTACAGGGGCAGCGTGTCGAGCTGTGCGGTGTGGACGATCCGAAGTGCGGCGGGTCTATGTGGAGCGATCAGTTGTCCGCAGCGGCGAAGGCGGCGGGCCCGGACTGCTTTGCCGTGCTCCTCTCCCACCGTCCGGAGCGGGTGGAGGACTACTTGGCCTACGACTTTGATCTGGTTTTGTCGGGCCATGCCCACGGGGGACAGTGGCGCCTTCCGGGCCTGGTCAACGGCTTGCTGGCCCCGGACCAGGGATTCTTTCCGGCGTATGCAGGCGGGCTGTACCGGCTTGACGAGAACACCGACCTGGTGGTCAGCCGCGGGCTGGCCAGGGAGTCCACGCGGGTCCCGCGCATTTTCAATCCGCCGGAACTGGTCATCATTGACGTGACGCCGGCAGAATGAACCGGATATCTTTGTCCAAATCCACGTATTTCTCCATTTTAAAAAAAGAATGTTGTCAGGAAAGAAAATTTGAGATAGAATCTATCAGATAAAATGCGGTGAAAGGCGGGATACTGCAGATGAAGGCCACCCTCATTCTGGCAAATGGCAGCATTTTTGAGGGACAGAGCATCGGCTCTACAGAGGACTGTGTCTGTGAGATGGTGTTCAATACCTCCATGGTGGGCTACCAGGAAATTTTGACGGACCCTTCCTACGCCGGACAGGGCATCGTGATGTCCTATCCGCTCATTGGCAACTATGGCGTGAACAGCGAGGACAACGAGTCTTCCCGGCCCTGGGGAGAGGCATTTGTCGTTCGCCACCTCTCCCGGCGGGGCAGTAATTTCCGCTGCGAAGGTGATTTGGACGATTATTTAAAAGAACATGGGATCACGGGCATCCAAGGCGTGGATACGCGCGCTATTACCCGTATTCTCCGCAGTCAGGGTACCATGAATGGTATGATCACCTGTGCGGAGGATTTTTGTATCCAGGATGTTTTGAAAACGGTGGAGGCATATCGGGTCAAGGGTACGGTGGAGAGAGTCACCAGGAAAGCGGTGCAGGTCTATCCTCCGCTTATCCGCCAGAAACTGCGGGTGGCGCTGATGGATTTCGGTGTGAAGGAAAATATGATCCGCTGCCTCCAGAGCCGTGGCTGTGAGGTGACGGTGTTTCCGGCCCACACCACCGCCCAGGAGATCCTGGCGGGAAGATACGACGGCGTGATGCTCTCCAACGGACCGGGGGACCCCTCGGACAACGTGGCCATCATCCAGGAGATTCGGGACCTCTATGACGCCGGGATTCCCATTTTCGCCGTATGTCTGGGACATCAGCTCATGGCGCTGGCCACCGGCGCTTCCACCAGGAAGATGCGCTTCGGCCACCGGGGCGCCAATCATCCGGTGAAGGACCTGGACGCCGGCCGGGTGTTCATCACCTCTCAGAACCACGGCTATGTGGTCTGCGCCGAGAGCGTCAGCCCGGAGGTGGCCGCAGTCTCTCACGTCAACGTAAACGAGGGCAGTGTGGAGGGACTCCGGTACAAGAACGGGAATGTCTATACCGTCCAGTTCCACCCCGAGGCCTCGCCCGGCCCCAAAGATACGGAATACCTCTTTGACCGATTTATCCGCCGGATGGAAGGAGGCGCCTGGTAATGCCGAAGAACCAAAATATCAAGAAGGTACTGGTGCTGGGCTCGGGCCCCATCGTGATCGGACAGGCCGCCGAATTTGACTACGCGGGCACTCAGGCCTGCAGGGCCCTCAAGGAGGAGGGCGTGGAGGTGGTGCTGGTCAACTCAAACCCGGCCACCATCATGACTGATAAGGACATTGCGGACCATGTCTATATTGAACCTCTGAACATCGCTTCGGTGACCCAGGTCATTCAGATAGAGCGGCCTGACTCCATCCTGCCCACACTGGGCGGACAGACGGGCCTCAATCTTGCCATGAATCTCCATGAGCAGGGGATTTTAGAGGAGTACAACGTCCGGCTTCTGGGGACTTCCCCGGAGTCTATCCGCAAGGCGGAGGACCGTCAGGGCTTCAAGGACGCCATGGAGGAGTTGGGCCAGCCCTGCGTGACTTCCGATGTGGTGGAGTCTGTGGAGGACGCCGTGGGTTTTGCAAACTCCATCGGTTATCCTGTGATCGTCCGTCCGGCTTATACGCTGGGCGGCACCGGCGGCGGCATCGCATACGACGAGCCCTCTCTGCGGGAGATCGCGGACCGGGGCATCCATATGTCCCGGGTGGGACAGGTCCTGATCGAACGGTCCATCGCCGGGTGGAAGGAGATCGAATTCGAGGTCATGCGGGACTCCGCGGGCAATGTGATCCAGATCTGCTCCATGGAGAACATCGACCCCGTGGGCGTACACACCGGCGACTCCATCGTGGTGGCGCCCACCCAGACACTGGCCAACAAGGAGTATCAAATGCTCCGCACCGCCTCTCTGGACATCATCTCCGCCCTGAGGATCGAGGGGGGCTGTAATGTCCAACTGGCGCTGAACCCAGATTCCTACGAATATGCGGTCATCGAGGTGAATCCCCGGGTGAGCCGCTCCTCCGCGCTGGCATCCAAGGCCACCGGCTATCCCATTGCCAAGGTGGCGGCCAAGATCGCGCTTGGGTATACCCTGGACGAAATCCCCAATGCGGTGACGGGGAAAACCACCGCCTGCTTCGAGCCCACGCTGGACTACTGTGTGCTGAAGATCCCGCGCCTGCCCTTTGACAAGTTCACCACCGCCAGCCGGACCCTGGGGACGCAGATGAAGGCCACAGGTGAGGTCATGGCCATCGGAAATTCCTTTGAGGGGGCCCTTATGAAGGCCATCCGCTCTCTGGAACTGCCCGTCAAATCCCTGCGGTTGGACGGCCTGGACGAGCTCTACACCGAGGAGATCGAGGAGCGTCTCGCCAATGTGGACGACCAACGGCTTTTTGTCGTGGCCGAAGCGCTCCGCCGAGGGTTTTCGCCAGAGAAGATCAACAAGATCACCCAGATGGACATCTGGTTCCTGGACCGCTTCCAGAACATCGTGGACATGGAGGACCGGCTGGAGCGGGGCCATCTGGACCGGGACACTCTGTATCTGGCCAAGGAGATGGGCTTCTCCGACGCCTGGATCGCGGCCCTCTCGGGAAAGACCGCCGCTGCGATCAAAGCCCTGCGGGGGGAGCTGGGCATTGTCCCATCCTTCAAGATGGTGGATACCTGCGCCGCCGAGTTTGAGGCGCAGACCCCCTACTACTATTCCACCTATGACGCGGAGAACGAGGCGGTGCAGCCCCATGAGTGGGGGGACGCACCGGTCTGCGAGACGCTTCGAGCCGCTGAAGCCCATGGCTATGCGCCGGACCCGGAAAAGAAAAAAGTGCTGGTGCTGGGCTCCGGCCCCATCCGTATCGGACAGGGCATTGAGTTCGACTACTGCTCCGTTCACTCTGTATGGGCCTTCCGCCGCATGGGTTATGAGACCATCATCATTAATAATAACCCGGAAACCGTCTCCACTGACTTCGATGTGGCGGACAAGCTCTATTTTGAGCCGCTGACTCCCGAGGATGTGGAGAACGTGGTGGAGCTGGAAAAGCCCTGGGGCGCGGTGGTCCAGTTCGGCGGGCAGACCGCCATCAAGCTGGCCAAGGCCCTCACAGATATGGGAGTGCCCATTCTGGGCACCTCCTCCGACGGCGTGGACGCGGCGGAGGACCGGGAGCGTTTCGATGAGATCCTCCAGCAGTGCGGTATTCCCCGTGCGGCCGGCAAAACGGTCTTTACCACCGAAGAGGCGCTGGCCGCCGCCAATGAAGTGGGGTATCCCGTGCTGGTCCGGCCCTCTTATGTGCTGGGCGGGCAGGGGATGGAGATCGCCTATCACGACCGGAACATTACCGAGTTTATGCGCATCATTAACCAGACGGTACAGGAGCACCCCATCCTGGTAGACAAATACCTCATGGGCCGCGAGGTGGAAGTGGACGGCGTCTTTGACGGCGAGGATATCCTGATTCCCGGCATCATGGAGCATGTGGAGCGGGCCGGGGTCCATTCCGGCGACTCCATTTCCGTTTACCCGCCCCTTCACATTGAGGATCAGCACAAAGAGACCATCCTCAGATACACCTATGAACTGGCCAAGGCACTGGGGGTCATCGGCCTCATCAACATCCAATTCATCCTCTATAACGACCAGGTCTATGTGATCGAAGTGAATCCCCGCTCCAGCCGGACCATACCTTATATCTCCAAGGTTACCGGGGTGCCCATCATCGACTTGGCCACTAAGGTCATGCTGGGAGAGAAGTTGAAGGATCTGGGCTTTGGCACCGGCATCTACCCGGAGGCTCCATATTTTGCGGTCAAGATGCCTGTGTTTTCCTTTGAGAAGCTCACCGATGTGGATACCGGTCTGGGACCGGAGATGAAGTCCACCGGCGAGGTGCTGGGGATCGCGGAATCCTTCCCACAGGCGCTGCTGAAGGCATTTAAGGGTGCCAACATGAAGGTGCCTAAAAAGGGCGGCCGTGTCATTGTCACCGTGAAGGACGAGGATAAGGGGGAGATGGTCGGCATCGCCCGCGGCCTGGAGGAGATGGGGATCGAGATACTGGCCACCTCTGGGACCTGCGATGCCCTCAACGCCGCCGGGGTCCCGTCCAGGAAGGTGGCCCGCGTCTCCCAGGCCCACCCCAATATTCTGGATATGATCGCCTCCGGATCTGTGGACCTGGTGATCAATACTCCCACCAGGGGCCGCAAGCACGACACCGACGGATTCAAGATCCGCCGCGCTGCGGTGGAGCATTCGGTGGCCTGTGTCACCGCCATCGATACGGCGCACGCCATTCTGACGGTCCGGGAGCAGGGGAGAAGCGCCGACCTGCGGCCCATCGACATCACGAAAATCTGAGAGCCCTTCTTTGGGGCTCTCTCCGATCCGGCAGCCGGCAGAGCCGCTGTCTGTGGGCGGGGCGGAGGCGATAGCGCTCTGTCCCGCCGCAGACATGTTTTCGACTGTATTCTGATCCTCTCAAGGAGGGAAACAATATGAATCATCAACTTGTCATCGTACTGGATTTTGGCGGTCAGTATAACCAGCTCATTGCCCGACGTGTCCGCGAATGCGGTGTTTACTGCGAGGTCAAGCCCTATACCACGCCGATTGCTGAGCTGAAGGCCATGGACCCCATCGGTTTCATTTTTACCGGTGGCCCCAACAGCGTCTATGAGGACGCCGCGCCCCATGTGGACCCCGCGATCTTTGAACTTGGGATCCCCGTCCTGGGGATCTGCTATGGATGCCAGCTCATGGCGCATACCCTGGGCGGACAGGTTACCGCGGCCCAGGAGGATACCGCCCGGGAGTACGGCAAGACCCGTACCTACTACGACACCGGCTGTAAGATTTTTCAGGGCCTGCCCGCAGAGGGAACATCCTGGATGAGCCATGGGGACTACATGGCCATGGTGCCCGCGGGCTTTGCCCTCACCGCTCACAGCGACAACTGCCCCAATGTGGCCATCGCCGACGCATCCAAGAGCTTTTACGGCGTTCAGTTTCACCCGGAGGTCAACCATACACAGAACGGCACCAGGATGATCCGCAATTTCCTCTTCGAGGTCTGCGGAGCCACCGGGGACTGGACCATGGGGAATTACTGCAAATCCACGGTTGCACGGCTGCGGGAGGAGATCGGGCCCCGGGGGCGTGTCCTGCTGGCCTTATCCGGCGGCGTGGATTCCTCGGTCCTGGCCGCGCTGTTGGCCGAGGCTATTGGGGACCGCTTGACCTGCGTGTTTGTGGACCACGGCCTGATGCGGAAGCATGAGGGAGACGAAGTGGAGAGCGCCTTTAGCAAATGGAAGGTCCGGTTCGTCCGCGTAAACGCGGAGGAGCGGTTCCTGTCCAAACTGGCTGGAGTGGAGGACCCGCAGGAAAAGCGGCATATCATCGGCGCGGAGTTCGGCTATGTGTTCCGGGATGAGGCCGAACAGTTTGGGATCACGGATCAGGATTTCCTGGCGCAGGGTACGATCTATCCCGACGTGATCGAGTCCGGCAAGGGAGACGCCGATGTGATCAAGAGTCATCATAACCGCCTGCTGCCGCCCGAGGTGGTGGCCCGGTTCAAGGGTATACTGGAGCCGCTGGACCTGCTGTTTAAGGATGAGGTGCGGGCCTTGGGCCGCGAGTTGGGCCTGCCGGAATATCTGGTGATGCGCCAGCCCTTCCCCGGCCCTGGTCTGGCCATCCGCATCATCGGCGCCGTCACTAAGGAGAAGGCCGATACCCTGCGGGAGGCCGACGCCATTTACCGGGAGGAGATCGCCAAGACCGGTGAGGACAAAAATCTGAGCCAGTACTTCGCGGTCCTCACCAACAGTCGTTCCGTAGGCGTTATGGGAGACGGACGCACTTATGACTATACCCTGGCCCTCCGGGCAGTCACCACCAGCGATTTTATGACCGCCGATTGGGCACGGATCCCCTACGAGGTGCTGGACAAGATCTCTGTCCGCCTTGTCAACGAGGTCAAAGGAATCAACCGCATCGTCTACGACATCACCTCCAAGCCGCCCGCCACAATAGAATGGGAGTAAAATTGTTCTGATTTTTCGATAAAATCAGAGAAAACCTACACTTTTCCATTGAAAAAGTTGCAGAACGAAAAAGTGAAAAATTGACAAACCTCCTCATTTTTCAAGCCAAGGTAGCCACCGTATTTTCAGAAAAATGAGGAGGTTTTGTTATGCCCAGACCGAGTGGGAAAGCTACAATCAGTTTGAAGGGAAACGCCAAGAATCTGCCCGACATTTACTTTCGTGAATTGGTACAGCTCTATTCCAGAGATTGCCGCACAAGGGGCATTGAAGAAGTCACGATTGCCGGGTATGAATACGCCTGTAAAAAGTTCCTTGAATACTTGCAGGAGGACATTCGATGCTCCGATTTGCGCCAAGAACTGTTCGACGATTATCAGATGGAGCTTGCAACCAGAGTAAAGGCCGAAACGGTCAACAGCTATCTTTTCAAGATTTCGCCCGTCTTGAAGTTCGGCAAGGAACGCGGCTACATCACCGCCGATATTCAGTTGTCGCACATGGCCTATCAGGAGCATTTCAAGGACGTTTATACCGAGGACGAGATCAGGAAGCTGCTGGCCCGCCCCAAGACGAACAAGTTCAACGAATACCGTACCTGGGTCATTGTCAGCGTGTTTTTGGGTACGGGCATCCGCTCCCTTGAACTGCGGTCTATCCGCTGCAAGGACGTGAATCTGAACGAGGGGTATATTACTCTGATTCATACCAAGAATAAGGAGCCGCGTGTTGTTCCTCTGAGTGAAAGTCTGATTATTATTCTCCAGGAGTACATGATGGTTCGCAATGGCGCGGGGGAAGATTACCTCTTTTGCAGCATTTACGGCGATATGATGGGCCGCGTGACTTTACAGTCCAGCGTGGCCCGGTATAACAAGAGCCGAGGCGTGGAAAAGACATCAATCCACTTGTTCCGCCATACCTTCATTACCCTGGAAGTGCGGGAAGGGATTGCTCCGCTGGTGCTGCGTAGGATCACAGGTCACAAGAGCCTAAAAGCCCTTGACGGCTATTACAACCACAATATTGCCGACCTAATCACCGCCGTCAATCAAACATCGCCCGTGGAGCGGTTTTCCCAAAAGAAACGCATAGGTTTTGATATGAAAAAGAAGAAAAAGTAAGAAAAAGAGGTTTGCGGGCTGCAAACCTCTTTTTTCTTACTTGAAATGATGATTTTTCAACGATATTTGAATAAAAAGGGACAAGTTTTAAGAAGTTTTTAGATCTTTTAAGAGAAAAACGAGAAGATTCCCATACATAGCCGCAACTTTTTGAAATCTACGCTTCAAAATCGCAATAACTACCGCTCGATTGCTGTTTTCTCTGTGATCTTGCAGATACTTTGGGGACACTTTTTCATAGTTTGATTATATCACATGTCATTATTAAAGTACAGGTTTTCTCTTTGCCCATGCTATACTTAAAGCACAAAGAGGGACAGAGAACAAGAGAAAAACAAAATCTCTCAAAACAAAAATATATGATAAAGGAGATTATCACCATGAAAAAGAACGCTATTATCTACATCGACGACACCCACGCCCAGGTTACCAAGGCTTTCGAGAAGCAGGCCCGTATCTTCGGCACTCCCGAATACAGAGAGTGGAGAGCTTACCGCCAGGACTTCCCCAGCGCTCAGATGGTGACCAAGACCATCAAGAAGAACACCAGCAAGCGTACCTACAAGAATCTGACCTATGCCAACATTGAGCGCTTCTTGACCATGCAGCCCACCAGCAAGGAGCTTATCAAGGAGTTCAACGACCAGAAGGCAATAGCCGCCATCCAGCAGAACCCCTATCGCGCGGTGCTGGCCTGGTTCCTCGCCAAGTTCCCCAAGTATGACGAATACAAACAGTTCTTCGCTGCCACCGCCGCCGAGGAAGCCGCTCCCGCCAGCGAAGCCGCCTCCAATCAGAACGAGGTGGTGGAGCTGGGACAGACCGCTTGAAGTGCATTTTTCAAAAATTAAAAAAGGAGTTTGCTACTATGGAAAAAGATAGAAATTCAATGATTGACTTCCTGCTTGCTGCGTATGAAGGCGAACCGGAATACCGGGAACAGGAAGTGCGATTGGAAGCCCTGACAGATACCCAGTTAAAGGAAGAGTATGAAGCTGTTCGGGAAAAGGTAATGTCCGATGTGGATAGGAACGACCTGTTAGAGTTTGCACACTAAATAAATATTGAAATATCGAAAAGGAGAAGATTACCATGAAGAACACTTACAAGATTGATTTTGTGAACAACACCCTCGCCATGAGCAAGGCTTTCGAGGAAGCCACCAACAATCCTGCTTCCGAGGAATACAAGCTGTTGAAGCAGCTCCGCGCCGACTTCCCCGGCCTGACGATTACCCGCAAGACCCGCCGCGCTCCCAAGAAGGCCCGGCCCACCAAGAACCTGACCTACAAGCACATGGAGCAGTACATGAGCGTGTTTAAGAACGCCGGCGAGCTGCTGGCCCAGTTCGATACGGTTAAGAGGTGTTCCCTGGGCCAGAACAGCCCCTACAAGTTCGTGCGGGAATGGTTCGAGGCCCAGTTCCCCAAGTACAAAGAGCTGCCCGACTTCGGCAACAACGCCCTCAAGGTGATTGACTTTCCGACCTCCCAGAAGAAGCAGGAAGAGAAGAAGGAGCAGGGCGAGCAACTGGAAAAGAAGGACGCCTAACTTGAAGTGTATTTTTCAGATCTGAAAAGGAGAATGACGATATGGACATGAATACTATGACAAGAGAAGATATTATTAACATGATGGACGCTGAAATCGAATTCGCTATTGACGATTATGGGTGGCGCAGTGCCGACGGTCATTGGCTTACCCACGAAGAACTTGCCAAGTGGACGGATGAAGATTATCTCAAAGAGTATGAGCGAGTTTATCTGAATAGAAGGGTAAATAGCCAGGGAAAAACGGTGGACTTCGGGGACAAATAAGGAAAGAAAACATGGAATACAAAATGAGAGAGGACGGTACTGCTGGTGTACCGTCCTCTTTGGCTATGTTGTAATCAATAAACAGTAACATCTACTTTTTCGGCTTTACCTACAAATGCTCCTGTTTTATCAATAACTGCCTCAAACACACTACCGGCATTATTGGCGAATAGAATAGTAGCTTGTCCATTTTCAAAGTACGGAGCATTTACTCCCATTTCAATGGAATAGGGTATTCTACCTACGTCATACGCTGACAAGTCAATGACCATATTTCCCTCAATGTCAAAAAAACCGGGATTAGAATTTTCCGAACAAGCGTAGAACAGCCCTTCGGAATACACAGGGAAATTGTGCATCGGTTTATTGGGCAAGTATTGGCATGAGAGTTCAGTAATTTCACCCTTTGGATTCATCGCATTGAGCGTCCCCTTACCCATCTCGTCCTCTTCACAGAAAAGCAAGTATCCGTCCTGGAATACGGACATTTTTGAAGCGTTAATCTTTGTCTGGGAATTATCTGTCACGTTCCAAAGAAGGCATTCCCAGATAGCGACTTCGCCTCGTCCGGTGGGGCTATACGATACGCTGTTCTCCCAGGGGCCGACCCGGTACTCTTCGTCCTTCGTGTATACGGACACGCCCGGAGAAGCAAGGAACACGCCTTCTCCCAAGTACATGTAACAAGAACTATCCCGCAAAGTTTCGCTGCTGCCCTCGGCGCGGAAGCGCACTTCATCTACGAAAGTTCCCGTGTCGGTCAATTCCTGTACCCACTCGCCATCATCGTTCACAACACCAAGCATAAATTTATACCCATCGTAGGCGTCAACTTCTTTTTTTACCAGGTGATACCCGTCCCCGGAACAGAGGATTTCGTCCCACTCCCCATTGTTGGGAACAGTTACTTCTTGACTGCTATTGGCATCGTCGCTGGGTGTTTCGCTACTGCTCGGGAGATTGGTTTCACCGCTGTCTGATACGCCGGTGTCACTGGTTTCATTCCCGCCGCAAGCAGCTAACGACAACACTAATGTTCCTGCCAGTAAAAGAGACACTATCTTTTTCATTTGTGCTGATTCCTCCTAATCGATTAAAATATAAGACAGGGGTTTACCAAGTGAAGTATAGCATGGTTTTGGAGGAATGTCTACTATCATAGACAACGCAGCAAAGATTTTCTCATAAAATATAGTGAGAAAAGAGGTGTTGTCGTGCAGTTTGATAATCATGCGGTTGGACAAACAATCCGAAACCTACGGAAAGCAAAAGGGATTTCCCAAGATGTGTTAAGCGGCTTTGCCGGGATTGCGCGCACACATTTATCAATGATTGAAAACGGCACAAAACAAGCAAATTTTGAAACAATTTGGAAAATTGCAAGTGCATTAGAAATGCGACCAAGTGAATTGGTGGCAAAAATTGAAGAAACGATAGAAGGGCAAGAGTAATTTACAGACCGAAACTCTTGCCCTTCATGTTATTTAACTGTTTGCCGTTCCCGGTCGTGCTCCCCGTAATTTATCACAAGGCCACACCAGAAACATCTTGTGTAGCGAAACCAATGCAAATGTATCAGAGGCTAATTTTCACACAGGAATAAAGAAGATGTATAGAAGAAACAACAATACAAGGACGTGAACACAACGAGAAGTTTGCAAAATATCCGACGCAATAGTTGCATTATTCCTTGATATATAGTATAATGGGACTGCGCAAAGGAGGTGTTTGATATGTCTGCATTAGATGGATTCAGAGCTTTTGACTTTTCGGAGGGAGTTCCGTATGCGTCATTTACGCAGAACGGCATCACCTTCAACAAGTCGGTGACGCTCAAATTGGGCGAACCAGAGTACGCAAGATTTCTTATCAATCCAGAGACGAAGCAAGTCGCAGTTCAAGCATGTAGTGCGGATGACAAAAATGCAACTGTATTTTATCGGCCCAAGGCGTCTGGTGTACTGTCTGTCCGATGGAACGCACGTGATTTGTTGAACACGCTGGAGCGCGTGATGGGATGGAACCTCAAAGAAAATGGCTACCGGGCTGATGGAGTCTTGCTTCGAGAGGAACGAGCCATTGTATTTGACCTTTCCAAAGCAATTGTGCTCACTTGATCGGTGTCTACCGGCAACGCCGGATGACATATAAAAAGGCCTTGGCTGAGTTGCAGCTCAGTCAAGGCCCTGTTGAGAAAAGTTCAGACGGCTAAACCGCCCATATACTTTACTCCTGACAAATTATAAGTATATGGTCGTCTCTGCTTTTTTCAAGAGGTTTCAGTGATTTGCTTACAACTCGTTTTTATCAAGTCACGGAAAATCTTTTGGAAAGGAGGGCGAGCGTTTGAATAACGACGTGAAGTTATCCCAAACTGAACGGGACAATTCTTCGGTTACTTATGTTTACACGGCGTATATCACTACTCGTAATGGTAGACGGATTTATGCCAAGGCGTATGGCCTTAATGCGTTCCGTATCGCCGTTCAGGCTGACAAACAGTAACTAACCTTCAGGGAGGATGTTGGCGGTTTCGTCCTCCCTCACCATTGAAAGGAGATTATTCATGGCAATCCATCATGGTGGCAAAGTAGGCAAAGCCGCTAAAACACTTGCAGCCAAATCGTCTACTTGCAAAGCCAAGAGTAAGGCAGGAAAAACTCTTGCTATTCACAAAGCCGAGCAGCACTAATTATTAAGTGATACTCGCCCTCAATTCTTTGAATTAAGGGTGAGTATTTTTCATGTATTCTTTGCCGTTTTCGTCCGTGTTTCCCGTGATTTTTCAGCGGTCGGGAAAACTGCCAAGAAAAGCCGCCGCCAGAAATTACAACTGTATTTTCCCGGAACCGTCCCCCGCCGCCGCGCGGTGTTTCCTCTGTTCCGCTCCACCTGGGGGTACTCCCGGCCTACCCTTTGACCTTCTTGTGAGGGAAATTCCTTCACCCGCTCGCGATCTGGGTTCCGCTCCAAATTGAAACTGCACTTTCAAAAACAGATCTTCTACACGCAAGAATTCAACTTGTGAGAAGAACCGACAACTCCGAAACAACTTTTGAGAAGTAGCGATAACTTCAAATCATTAAGTAAAAACTTTTAGAGTGAAGGCAACAACTTTGTTGTAGAATGAGGCAAATATAAGGACAAAACCGCTTGTTTGCATTAAAAAAATTTTTATGTTATAATATTTACAGAAAAAGGAAAATAGGATTTGTAATTCATCGTTCCCTTTGTAGGCTTAAACAAGCAGTAGGATGAAGGCGCTGCGGCCTTCCATCTTGTAGAGCGCTTCCGTTCTATGCTTCCGGGCAGCAACGCCAAGTGCTGGCAACACGCTTCCTACTGTTTGCTTAAATCTACAAAGAAAGGAAGCGCACAAGATGGAAAAATAGAACCTGTCGCCAACGGGGGATAAGCCGACATACAATAACTGTTTTACTTTGGGTTCAAAGAAAATCCCTGTTTATATCGACCATTATGATGATACAATCCAGGATTTATATGGCAGCAAAAGTGGCGATAAACGTAAATATTATGAACTTTCTTATGAAGAAGCCAGAACAGAATATTATCGGTTTTGGAGTAGTGAGAACTGGGAGAAAAGCAGTAAAGATTTGCGTATCGGCCTTTGGCTGGACAATGCCATGTTTGGCAACCTTCACATCTTTGTCATTGACTTTGATGATTTTGACGAAGAGAGCCATTTTTTCAAGGAAGCTCACCGTTTAGCGGATAAAGTAACTCGGTCAAAGAGTGGCGGCTATCACATGTTCTATGGGGTAGATAGGAAAAAGGCGGAACCGCTTTTTGACAGTATCAATTTATTGACAAGTGAGAACGCTGCGGGTTTTGTGTGTAAATATGCGGCTCCTTCGCTGGACAAGGCAAACAAAGTGGACATGTTTTGTGATGTAGGCCATTTTATCTATGAATGGGAGCCGTGGGACAATACCATTGGCCTGACCGATAAGACGCAAGAGCTTTACCAGCTTATCAATGAAAACTTTGACTTGCCGCGTCCCATGAGCGGCGGCAAGGGTAAACGCGCAAGCGGTAAAGGTGGCAAGAGTTATGCCATGCTGGAAGAGCTTTCCGAAGGAGAACTGTTACAGCAAATGAGCGTAGAGCAGCGAGAAGTCTTTGCTGATCTGGAAAGGACAAAATCGCCGCATTGGAAGCAGAAAGCGTGGATTTCTGTTGGTATTGATATTTTTCATGTGTTTGGTGCTGATTTGGGTGGGAAGGTGTTTCTGTTTTGGAGTAAACCAGGTAAAACATTTCAGCCTCAAAGCTGCGCTAATACCTGGGACTATATTTGTGAAATTGGGCCAGATAAAGAACTTTATGATAATCATTGGGTCGATATTATACGGAATACCAGAAACGCCCTTGACATTGATGAAGCAGAGATAAAATCAGCAGTACAAGCGCCAGAACCAGAGGCACAAGTTTCGCTGCCGCTCGAAGATGATACTTCCGCCGCGCTGGAAGAAACCACCACCGCTGAACCGACCTTCCGTGACCTTCCGATTGCCTGGGAGAATGTGACAACAGAAGAGGATGGTACGCAGAGAACCGGGCATTGGATTGTCTGGAATGGCAACCGCTCCAAGCGGGAAGCGTTCTTCAAGCTGGCCTTCCCCGACCAATACAACAAAGTCAAAAAGCGCGTGAAATTCCTGGAGCAAGCTGCGGATGATGTGCTGCGGCTGACAGGCGGACAGCGCACCAAACTGATGTATGAAATTTTGGCGTGGAAATATGAGCTGGAAGAAGTGAGCGAACAGGACAGCTTTGACTTAATCCATCTCTGCCAGCGCGAAGAGGACAACAAAACCGCCGATGATTTGCTGGCCCGCTTGTATTGGCCCAATGGATTAGCCAAACTGGTGACCTTTGGCGTGGGGATGAAGCTGGACGGTGCCGCACAGCATACATGGTGCTATTCCGTTGACTACCAGGAGAACAGAGCGGTTTTCACGGGAAAGGCAATGACCTGGGAGTGCTGGCAAAAATAGTTGATCGAAATTCTTGACCGCTGCCGAAATGGCCGCCTTCCCTACGCCAAGGTGAAAAAACAGATTTTCCCCGCATTGTACTATCAGGACGGAAAGCGTCTTACCCTTGCAGCAGCAGACAGGGAAGCAATAACCGAGTGGATGGGAGAATACCTTGTGAGCGGTTCCGCTCCATTTCCGCTGTCCGGGGAAATTCCCGCCGCTAATTATAAATTTGTGATTGACTACAACACGGATGTTGAATTGGTGGACAACCGGGATTTGAAAGACCCTGACGAGATGGCAAAATACAACCACGAAACCAACGCTGTCAGAAACAAGGAGAAGGGCAAAAACAGGGTAGCCGCTCGCGCCAGTAAGACCTTGCCGGACGGCGACTTTACCAGGGATGATTTGAAGGCCCTGGGCTATGGCCCGAAGGCCATTTCCAATCTGCTTCGGGACGGGCTGATGATTGACACCAAGCGCCGGACGCCGGAACGCAAATTCATTTACCGAAAGAATTTCAAGTGAAGCTGCCGCCGATGTACCACACCCCGAGGGGGATAAAAGAAAAGTATATTCCCCACGGGGTATGGTACATCTACCGCTTCCCACACTTGAAAGTGTATATTCAAAAATTATCAAAAGGAGGAAACAGCCATGTTTCAAGAATTACTTTAGATTTTGCAGGACTTTGAGCGTCAGGACAGCGCGAACCGTATTACCTGGATAGAGGTCGCGCTTGCTGCACAAAGCAGTTCCGCTCCAAGCGCCCTTGAGAATTACAAGCGAGCAAAGGCGGATTGGCAGGACGAACAGAGCCGCCGCCAGCGCTTTTGTGACTTTCTCATGCAGCGGCGCGATCTGGTGGACGCTGTGGCAAAAAGCGTGATTGACAGCAGCACCAAGGAGATCACAGCCAAGGCCGAGCAGGAGCTTACTCAGGTGTTCCGTGAAAAGCTGGATAAGACGGTCAAGTATTATTTCAAATAAACGCAAAAAGTCGGAGGAAGTTGTTGAAACTTCTCTCCGACTTCTCTTTTTTGTATTAGAACTTTTTGTGAGTTGTGTCTTTTTGTTGGTTTTGCTCCTCTTCTTCATCCTTTTGACCAGGCTTCTTCTCCCAGCCTAAAATCTCTTCCATGATAAGGGCAAGGGGCAGGTCTGTATCTCCAAACATGGCAGCGCCTCCTATTCCTTGATGTATTCCAGCAAATCCCCCGGCTGACAGTTCAGCAGTTCGCAAATGGTTTCGAGTGTAGCCCAAGAAACCATCTGCCCGCTGCGAATTTTTTGCAGCATGGCTTCTCCCATGATCTTATCTTTCCGAATTCTGGTGGTATTGTATCCCTCTTCTTTCAGTGCTGCGATCACATCAACCTTGTATTTAATGGGCATGTCTTGCCTCCTTCCGGGGCGCATGAAAAAATGCACTCCTTTTCCATTGTCCTCATTTTAGCACAGAATTACACCTTTTTCAAGTGTCAATATTACACATAATTTGAGTGTAATATTTGTGTACTATGCGGATTGAATTACACTTAAAAAAGGTGTAATATATAATCAGTCAAGGGGAACACCCCAATAAAAGAAAAGGAGATCTGAACATGAGCAAGAATGAATTGGTAGCCAAGATTGAGGCCCTGAACGAGTGGGAGGCCATTATGGAAGAGGCCAAGGCGGAGGCCGAAGCCATTCGGGACAGCATCAAGGCCGAAATGCTGGAGCGCGAAACCGAAGAGCTGGCCGCTGGAAAGTACATCGTCCGCTGGACTTCCGTTCTCTCCAACCGCTTCGATACCACTTCCTTCAAAAAGGTGTACGGCGACCTCTACAAAGCCTTCACCAAGCAGAGCCAGAGCCGCCGCTTCACCATCAGCGCATAAAGAAAAGCCCCTTGCGTGAACCACCGACCAAAGTAGACACGCAAAGGACTCCCACCCAAACCAGAACGGAGAGGGCAAGAACATTATAGCTTGCCCTCTCCACAAAATCAAGAACAGGAGAGAAACGACATGAAGGAACTGACAAGCTATAACCGCGTGGCCGGTTATCTCAACAAAGTGTTCGATCTGCTGAACGCCGAATTCTTTGAAGGTACACTTTCAAGGCCCACTATCACCATTCAGTCCACGCCCCGCGCCTACGGCCACTTCTCCCTGCGGGAAGATACCTGGGTATCCAAGCTGGGCGGAACCCATGAAATCAATATCGGGGCCGGAACGCTGGCCCGCCCCATTGAGGAAGTGGCGGCGACCCTGCTTCATGAAATGGTTCACTACTACAACTTCGAGAACGGCGTGCAGGATTGCAGCCGGTGCAATACCTACCACAATAAGAAATTCAAAGCGGCGGCGGAGGCCCACGGCTTGATCGTCACCCACAGCGACAAATATGGATGGTCACACACGGCCCCCGGCGAGGCGCTGCTTGACTTCATATTGGAGAACGGCTTGACCGACATTCTCATAAACCGCAACGAGTTTATCGGCTTCCAGGTCACCGGCACTGGGACGCACAGCGGCACAGGAATCACCCCACCGCCGCGCCCGTCCAGCACGAGAAAGTATATCTGCCCCTGCTGCGGGAATTCCGTTCGGGCCACCAAAGCGGTGAATATCGCTTGCCTGGACTGTAACGAACGGATGGTGCTGGCCGGTTGACAGGGAAGGGCGGGGAGAAATCCCCGCCCATTTCCCGAAGTTCGTATAAGTGAAGAAATACGAACACCAAAAACCAGCAATCACGGGACTTTCCCGCCGCCGTCCGAAATACACGAACTTTCCCGCCTCAAAAAACGAACTTTTGACGATGGAGGCCACCATGAACAAGAAAACCAAGGCGCTCACCACCGAGCAATACAAGGAGATCATACAGACTATGAAGGAGGGATTCAGCGGCTGCCGTCCTAATGAGCGGATAGCCACCGCCCTGGTGCTGGAAGGGAATTTAGGCTTGCGCGTCAGCGATATATTGAATCTGCGGCCCTGCGATATTGTCCGGGATGGGGACAGATACCGCCTGGAGATCACCGAGCAGAAAACCGGCAAGCGCCGTGCGTTCACCGTCCCGCTGGTCATTCAGCAATACATAGAGAATTATTGCTTGCGACACAATATCCGCCGCGATGATCTGATTTTTTCCATCACAGAACGGGCCATTCAAAAGCAGCTCCATATCGTGTGCGACTATCTGGGCTATGAGGGTATCAGCACCCACAGCTTCCGCAAATGGTACGCCACGGAGATATACAAGGCAAACGGCTACGACATAGCCCTGGTGCAGCGGCTATTACAGCACAGCTCCGCCGCCGTCACACAGCGGTATATCGGCATTGAGCCACAACGGATTGAAACAGCAATACAGAATCACGCACAGCTCATTTGACAGCATTGGGGCCGCTCGTGTCGAGCGGCCTCAATGCTGTTTGCTGCTGTCTTTTTCCTGATTTTGTGATACACTGGACATAAGACCTGGAAAGCGAGGCGGCACACATGGCAAAGTCAGAAAACCAAAAAGTGAAAACGCTCTATGTTGCCAAATACTTTTTGGAGAACTCCGACGAGAACCACCCCGTTACCTCCGGGGATGTGGTGGACTATCTGAAAGACGAGTGCGGGATTGAGGCAGAGCGCCGCGCCATCTACCGGGATATTGCCGCCCTGCGGGATGTGTTTGGGATGGATATAGAAGGCGGACAGGGCGGAAAATACCGGCTGCTGTCCCGTCAATTTGAGTTTGACGATCTGCGGTTGCTGGCTGAGTGTGTCCATGCGGCAAAGTTCATATCCGCCCGGCAAGCGAAAGATTTGGTGGACACACTGGGCGAGTTTTGCAGCACCTATCAGGCGGAGCAGCTTCAACGGGAAGTATTCCTGTGTGACCGGGTGAAAACAACGCAAAAGGGAACCATGGCAATCATTACGAAGATCAATCAGGCCATGGCGACCAGGCAAGACGGCAAGCCCCACACCCCGCAGAGAATCAGCTTCAAATATTTGAAATATACACTTCAAGATGGGATAACACAAGTAGAGCGCCGCAAAGGGGCAGCCTACAAAGTCAGCCCCTACAAACTGCTGATCAATGAAGGCAACTATTATCTGCTGGCCTTTGACGATAAGGCCCAGGATATGCGGACATATCGAATTGACCGCATGAAGGAAGTAAAGGTACTTTCGGAGCCACGGGAAGGCGCGGAGGCGTTTTCAAAGATAGACATGGAAACCTATACCCGCCGCGTGTTCTCCATGTTTGGCGGAGAGCAGAAGCGTGTCAGTATTCGATTTATCAATCCATTGCTTGATACGGCTGTCGAGCGGTTTGGAACTGGGAAGGATGTATTCTATCGGCCCGACGACGAAAAGCATTTTGTTGTGACCGCCGACGTGGAAATCAGCAATCAGTTTTTTGCATGGGTATGCGGTTTTAGGAAACGGGCCAAGATCATCAATCCCCCTGAAGTAGTTGATGAGATGAAAACTTTTTTGGGCCAGATTACAGAATTATATTTGTAATGCACGCCAATTGAATTGGAAGGAAAGCAAAATGAATGATGCCAAATTCTCACGAGAACTGAAAACTTTGATTTATTATGTGCGCGAATATGGAATTCAGCATATAGGCTTTAAGGTTGACAACCAGAATAAAGTCGCCAAAGATGCGGACAAAATGGATGAGTTTTTTACTCAGGTTCATAAAGGCTTTTTTGCAGCTCAAGAAAGAGTATGTTATCTTTTGAAAAAAGTTTTATTGGAACAGAAGAGACTGAAAGCTACTTTGGCGGAGGTAAGGCGTCAGAGGAAAAAAGAAGAGGAAGAGACTGTTAAGCAATCCCTAAAAAAAGCAGAATATCAGGAGCATGTTTTAAGAAAAGTAATGGATTCTATTGCATGGCAACTCTTTCATTATGATTTATCTACCATGCGAAGGTTGTATTGCGGAGAAGCACTTATTGATATTACAGATTCCAATTTAGATTCAGAGCTATTATTTATTAAACATTTTCAGAACAAGGAGCCAAGTGGATTTGCTCTAATTAGTGATTTGACATCCTTTATTCAAATAGGCGATGTAGTTACGATTGGTAAAGATAGTGGAATTTGCATTTCTGAATTAAAAGAAGGAGCCGTAAACGATGAAGTTTTTGAGCTAATAGAAGAAGTGTCAAAAACTCAATGTCCCAGACATCTCCAATATGCATTGGAAAATAAAGACGAAAAATTTGTAAAGCAGTTCAAAAGAGCCATTAAACAAATCCACAAGTCGAGTCAAACACACGAAACAATTACGACTGGCTACGGAACGGATTTGCTGACTGGGCAAAAGGTGCGAATTATCCAAGACGAAATAGAACTCGATACCTATTCAGACATAGTAAGCGATTTATCAAAAAACTGCCACAAAAAAGGTTATTCTATCTCAGTTATTGAGCAGTGTCTACTAATCGGTGTATATGATATAGGAAAGTTCCCAAGTCAAGTATTTGATATGTGGTCTAAAAGCCTAAAGATAAAAATGCCAATTTATGACATGAGAGTGTCCTTTTACGATCCACTGTCTTACCCAATATTTTTACATTCATTTTCAGATACGTTCATAATAGATTTGATCTTGGGGAAAAAGGTTATCAAAATGACCCTTGATATCGAAAAATGGTTGGAAACTTTCAAAGAAGATGGCTGTAATGTAAGATGGTTAAGTAAAAAAGAAACAGCCAGATTGAACTCTAAGATGAAAGGTTCTAACAAAATATTCGACATTGATGGGCGGGGCATTGTTGTTGAAAAAAACGGAATGTCAGTAGACATAGGACAAGGAGTCTTCTCAAGAATGTTTACCAGCTTTACTACTCCATCATCTATCAAAAAACTTCTTATGGCAACTTTGGAATATACACAAAATATTGAAGAAGATGCTGGAACTTAAAGAAAGCAACCATAATGTTTTCACTTTCTGCCTCTTTCTTTTTAAAAGTTTGCAAACCTTGAGTGGGAAACTTGAATCACAAAAATGGTCATGCTATAATGAGTGGGAAAAGTGAAGAAGGAAGCCAATACTTTCTTTTTCTGCAACGCTTTTAGGGATGTGTGACAGGATTTTTCAGCCGTCATCAAGAGCCACCACAACCGCCTGCTGCCCCCCGAGGTGGTGGCCCGGTTCAAGGGTGTGCTGGAGCCGCTGCGGATGCTCTTTAAGGATGAGGTCCGCCAGCTGGGCCGGGAACTGGAGCTGCCGGAGTACCTGGTGATGCGCCAGCCTTTCCCGGGTCCGGGCCTGGCGATCCGCATCATTGGCGAGATCACGAAGGAGAAGCTGGACACGCTGCGTCTGGCGGACTTCATTTTCCGGGACGAGATCGACAAAGCCGGGCTGGAGGGCAGCATGAACCAGTACTTTGCGGTGCTGACCAACATGCGTTCGGTGGGCGTCCAGGGCGATGGCCGGACATATGATTACACCTTGGCGCTGCGCAGCGTCACCACCAGTGATTTTATGACGGCGGATTGGACCCGCATCCCATACGAGGTGCTGGACCGAGTCAGCGTCCGCATCGTCAACGAGGTGCCGCACATCAACCGCATTGTTTACGACATCACGTCCAAACCGCCCGCCACAATCGAATGGGAGTAAATTGAGTTGTCGCAGGGCAAAGAAATTTAGCCTAAAACCAAGGGACAAAGGGCAAAAAAGATTAGTGCCCCCGACATAGAAATATGATGCAGGGCCATTTTTTGTTCTACAAACTATCCTAAACCCGCATGAACACACACCTTTTGGAACATTCTGCGTAATACCACCATGGAGTGAAGGCAACCCGAGAGCGGCGATCCAACAGGATAAATAGAATTGCCTCGTTTAGGTTAAATTTCTTTGCCCTGCGACATTATGGGGCTGGGAAGCCTTGAGATGACTGGATTTTTCAAGTTTTAGGTCTCTCTGTGGCAACGATTTGGTAACATCCTTTATAATTTCCGCAAAATCCCTATATAAAAGAGCTAACTGATTTTGTTTGGGTCAGTTAGCTCTTTTTAAAATGGAAGTACGACCAGAAACGGATCGGCAGTTAAAGAAAAATCGAAATAGCGAAAGGCGATATCAACCGCCTTGACTATTCATTTGTACTTATGCTTATCTCTTTTCAATTTCACCCGCCAATTCAAAGCCATTTTTTGCGGCAACCACAGCAATGATCTCATTGATCACAGCCGAGGCGGCAATCGTTCCCTGCAGGATGCCTACAAGTTCCGGCCGTGAGGCCAAAGTAACGCAGGCAATCCCAGTGAAGACAAGAGAAACGCCCGAATGGGGCAGCAGTGTAAGGCCTAGATACTTCTGTACGGTACCTGGCATCTTCATCGCTTTGGCGCCGAACCTTGCCCCAATATATAAAAAGGTGTAGAATCCCGCGCCCGGAATCAGATGGTAATTTAGCGGGGCGCCAAGATCCACAATAAGCAGCCAGCAGACTGACAGCCAGGATTGGATGAAAATAGTCTGTTATTTCCTCCAGCCGCTCTTTGCCGACCATGTTTGTAAATGCGGCGGAAAAGGAAACACCCATCAACATATAATTCAGCAAAATATCGGTTTCAGACCGGAACAAAGAAGTTACCCCAATCGCACATAAGGCGATTGGGGCAATTTCTTTCGGAGAGCTGTTTCGAACTTCTGCGTTGGAACGGAAGTTTCCGGGTTAAAAGGGCATCAGCCGGATAAAAGTGCGTTCCGCGGCGCTGATCCGCTTTTTTAGTGGACGGACATAGAGATATTTCAGCTTGTATAATTCGGCCCCCAGTTTGATGGGGACACAGGCCAGTCGACCGGATTTCACAAGGGGATCGTCCGCAATGACCATCTCAACATAAGTGGCGATCATATGATTGGACATGACCGTGGTTTTGATCAACTCATTGTTGTTGGAGAACATAGAGATTGGCGGCATATCTCCGGGGAAAAAGACATGCTGCATCATGTATAGGACTTGCTCCTCACTCTGGAGGATAAAGATCTCATGTTTCAGATCATTCGGAGTGACAAAGGGTTTCTTGGACAATGGAGAATCCGGGCTGCAGATGATGACTAGATTGGATTCAAACAACTCTGTGACTTGGACGGAAGCGCGGCCGGAGCTCCAAAGCTCTGGCAGACAGCAGATGAGGCCGAAGTCCAGGGTAAGGTCCCGCACACCGGCGATAATATCGTTTACACCCGCGTGATTGAGAAAAATCGTATACTCGGGATAGACATGATTGAATCTGGATACCACATCCCGCAAAAAGGTAGTAGGACCGATGGGGTAAGCTCCGATATGCAGAGCGCCGGTTTCCCTGCTCTCACCCAACTGCTTGAGACTCTCGGCATTCTCCAAAATGATCCTGGCCAGACGGATAGCCTCTGCGCCTTTGTCGGTCAGAGTAGAACCACGCCTGGAGCGGTCAAAAATGGCAAAGCCCAGTTCGTCCTCCAGACTGGAAATGGCGCGGCTGACCGTGGTGTGGGAGACGTAGAGGTTCCTTGCCGCGGCAACGATCGTACCGGCGGCTTCCACCTCTGAAATAAACGCCAGCTGCTCCAGCGTCATAGCACCATCACACCCCTTACGCTATGTCCGGTTATTTTTTTGACAATAAGACAAAAGAAGAGTTATGTCAATTTTAGACGCTCTGTGCACTGAATGCACAGAGGCGTGCGGAATTGCTCCTTTATTTTGCAGCAGAGTGCCGGTATGATGTACGTGAAGCCAACAAATTGCTTTCGTGTGCACGGACGATTCGCGGCAAATCACAGCAAATGAGAGGAGTACACAATATAGCATGAGTTTCATTGACTTATCTGTCCTCTTTGAGCCCGACACGCTCTCTGATATTCCCATCATGCGCCCGCATTTTCAATATTCCGACCATGAGACGGGCGCCGGTGAAATGATGAAGACTTACGGCTGTAGTCGGGAGGACCTACCGGCCGGAGGCTGTTGTGCGGATACGCGGATATCCTGCGCGGATCACAGCGGGACGCATATGGACGCGCCTTGGCACTATGCGCCCACTATGAACGGCGGTGAGCGGGCGCGGACCATCGATGAAATGCCGATGGAGTGGTGTATGGGTAATGGTGTGTGTATCCACTTCCAGGACAAACCGGATGGCTATAAGGTGACTGCGGCGGATCTGGAGCAGTATTTCAGAAGAATCGATTATCAGCTCAAGCCGCTGGATATCGTGCTTCTGCACACCGGCGCACAGAAAAATTATGGCCGGACGGAATACAGGATCACTGGCTGCGGTGTGGGCCGTGAGGCTACCCTGTGGCTGCTGCGGCAGGGCGTCAAGGTGGTGGGAACCGATGCCTGGAGCTGGGACGTTCCTTTGCCTCTGGTGGCAAAGGAATTTGCCAAGACGAAGGACCCGTCCGTTATCTGGGAGGGCCACTTGGCGGGCGTGGAGATGGAGTATTACCAGATGGAGAAGATGACAAATCTGGATCTGCTGCCCGTCACCGGATTCCAGGTGATTTGTTTCCCGATTAAGATCAAGGGAGGAAGTGCGGGCTGGGTGCGTTCTATCGCCGTGCTGTAATCCGTAGCCGGAAAAGAGAAAAGGTATAAGGTACGAGGAGGAATTCTGAACATGCACGCTGCAGCAAAACGGACTGCGCTTCAAGCCAGGATTGCCATCGCGATCCTCTCTCTGAACGCGCTTGCTTTGTAAGAAAATGTAATATCGCTGATTATTGCCGACCTGATCAAGACCTATCCGGAGTACCCGGTTTCCACCATACAACTGATTTTTTCCACGACCACTGGCATGGCGGTGGTGGGCTCCCTGCTGTGTATCTGGCTGGAAAAGAGGATGACGCTGAAGAGCATGTCCATGCTCACCCTGATAAGTGTTCTGTCAGGCGGCGTCATCGGCTTTTTCTGTGCGAAGACCAGTGTTCCTTTGCTGTTCTTGTCCAGTGTTCTCATTGGCATCGGTATGGGACTCATCACCCCGCTAAACGGCATCAATATTGCCAATCACTTTGAGGGCGCTGAGCTGGTAAGAATGAACGCCCAGAACTCTGTGGTGGCGACGGTCGGTAGCGTAGTGTTTCCGCTGATCGGCGGCCTGCTGGCGGCCATCGACTGGCCCTGCGTCTATTGGATCTTTTTCCTGACTATTCCGGTTATGCTCATCACCGTGATCGTGCAGCCCCGGGAGGAAATCCAGTGCCTCCCCAGGAAGAATGGAAGTGAGCCCGTAAAGGTCAAGGTATGGTCCCCTGCGCTCATCTGCTGGGTGATCGAGTCCTTCTTTGCTGGATTGTGCTGGATGGTGTACCAGAGCAGCGCCTCGTCCCTGTTCCAGAGCCTTGGCTTTGAAAACTACGCACAGGTGGCCAGTTATGGCTCCTTTGTCTTTGCCGGACTAAATGTGATCGCGGCGACTACGCTGAAAGTGTTCTGCCGCAAGTTCGGCAAGCCCTGCATGACTGGCGGTATTGTTCTGATGGCCATCGGCCTGTTCATGCTTGCCGTCTGCAAGAGCGTTTCGCTGTTGTGGCTGATTTTTGTGGCCACTGCAGTAATCGGCTTTGGCTTCGGCATCTTTAAATCGGCCAGCTTTGTATTCCTGCCCATCACCCTGGAAAAGGGAGCCACGTCCAGAGGCTTCTCCTATTTCAACGCAGCCAATGTGCTGGGCAACTTCCTCACCCCTTACCTGATCACCTCCACGGTGGCGCGGATGGGCGGTACCATCTATACCCGCTATGTCTTGAGCGCGGTGATCTGCACGGCCCTGTCCATCTTTGCGATTGCCACCCAGAAGCTGAAAGGGACCGAGAAGATCGCAGACTAAAAATCAAAATCTGCGGCAGGGGCTTGCGCCCCGCCGCAGATTTGATATGGGAAGGATGCTGTTTATAGCTGGGGAAAAATCGTTTCTCCGCGGTTACTCCATGGTGCTCCATTCTTTTTTGATGTATTGGATCTATGGCACCCTGATCGGCGGGGGACTAAGCGTTCTTGCTGCGCAGTACTGCGGTATGACCGGACTGAACTCCAATCTTGTCACTTCCGTCAACACCGTGGGCGGATTCCTCTCCGTGGCAATGACTTTTCTGATCGGACGCTGGGTCATCGCCAGGGGAGTGCGGGGGATTACCGCCTTTAGCTGCATCGGCGCGGCGGTTGGACTGTGTATTCTAGGGAATGGGACGAGCCTGGGAATCTATATCCTCTGGTCCGTGGTCAGTCAGGGCCTGTATAACGGTTACAGCTTTACCGCTACCAACGCACGGATTGCCAACTGGTTCCCCCGAAAAAAGGGCTGGGTCATGGGGATCACCATCGCCGGTATGATGGCGGCCTCCTTTACCTCTGTTCTGTTCATCACGGTGTACAGCCCCAAGATCGGATTTACCAATGTCTGCTATTTCCTGGCGGCCGTAATTGCCATGCTGGGCGTCGTATCCCTGAAATGGATCGTCGATACCCCTGAACAGTGCGGCCTCCTGCCGGACAATATGCCTCTGACGGAGCGGGAACAACAGGAGTTCGGCGGCGGGACGGCCCGCCAGGACTGGACGGCACGGAACCTGATATGTTGCAAAGACGGACTGTGCTATATCGTGGGTTTTGGTCTGCTGTTTATCGCCACCACCGGCGGCATTACCGCCTTTGTCCCCTATATGTTGGAGCGGGGGTATTCTCAGGTGGACGCCGTGGGGCTGATGTCTCTGACCAGTCTGTTTTCATTGGCCGGCAGCTTTATCATGGGGGTGCTGGACACCAGGCTTGGAACCAAGAAGGCCAGTCTGATTTTTGCCGCGCTCTATGTGATAGGCTATTCAGGGGCCTTTGCCCTGACGGGCATCGACAAACTGTTCCTGTTGCCCCTCTGGCTGGCTATGGCCAGTGGTGGGGCCAACGCCAACCTGATGGCTTCCACTCTGGTCAGCCAGTATGGGCGGGCCAACTATGCCAGCGTGTGGTCCGTCCTGTTTACTGGCGCCAGCCTGATCCGGAACCTATGCTATCTGCTGATCGGTGCCATTGCATCCCTGTCCGGGACCTACGCCAGGGTCTATCTGTTTTGGGGGATCATTTCAGCGTTCAGTTTTGTGCTGTTGGCGGTATCCAATTTCAAATATCGTCCCGTGCCGCAAAACTAATATTACTGATATTTACAATAATAGAAAGTCCACCGGCACGGACGTCAGCTTCCGTGCCGGTGGGCTTTTTCGTTATCTCTTGACATACTGGCGCAGGGTCCCGATACGCTCAATTCGGATCTCCACCGTGTCCCCGTCGGCGAGATAGGGCAGCGTGCCCCCGCGCTCAGCCAGGCAGCCGCCGCCCACGGTGCCCAGGCCGATCACATCGCCTGGGACTGCCGTGCAGTCCTGGGTTATCACTTCAAACAGCTGAGGGATGGTCCAGTACATCGTTCCTGTGGAAGAATCCGTGGTCTGCTTTCCATTGACAAAGACATCCACCTTCAGGTCCAGCCGGCCGTCGTTCCACCGGTCCATGACTTCGTCCATGGTGACGATCCATGGACCGAGCCCTGCGGCAAAGTCTTTGCTCTTATGCATCCCCAGGAAACCCACTTCCTGGCCGCCCGCTGCCCGATCCGTCCAGTCGTTGTACACGGTGACGCCGAACAGATGCTCCAACGTGTGCTCTGCGGTGACGTTGCGGCCGGACTTTCCTACCACCAGAGCCAGCTCAGCTTCGTAGTCCAGGGTGACGGAACCGGCTTTACGAGAGATGACAGCCTCAGGCCCGGTGAGGCCATTGGGATTTTCATAGAAGTAAATGGGCCGCTCATACCAGATGGGAGGAGTGGTGTGGCCGTTGCTTTTGCTGGTGCCGTTGGAATGGGCCTCAAACAGGCTGGAGTCCCGGAGGGATGCCGGATGCAGAATGGGCGGGCAGAGAGAGACCTCACACAGCGGCAGGGTTTCCTGCTTTGCTCCGCTGTCCAGAGCTGCCTGGATGGCGGCAACGGGGGCGTCAAAACGGCGGAGCAGCGCGCCGATGTCTGAGATCGGACTGGAGCGGCAGTTCAGCAGAACCGTCAGATCAAGCACCTCGTCGTCCAGCTTCATACCGGCCCGAGGACCAAAGAATTTGTATTGATAAGTCAGCAGTTCCATTGAAAAACATCCTTTCCTTGAGGGGGAAGAAGCGACGTTCACCCCGCTTTTGAACAGGTCCTGTATGGTCTGTAAAATGATTCTATCAGTGTGCTAAAATGAAGTAAAGCGCGGATTCCACACGCTGATGTGCACAAAAGTTTCATTGCGGCGGCGGCTGCGTTTGGCGTCTGTGAGCGGTAGTCGGGCAGAAGGGGTCTGGCTCCATGAGACACATTAGGCGATGCATGGGGCTGGGAAACGTCGTGCGTCCTCATTTTCAAAAGAGTTGGCGGCGGGGATCGGTCTGTATGCCCGCGGTATATGGGAGACAGTTTGGAGGGAAAGAGAAATGGGTTGTATCCTGAGGGCCGATCTTTTATAATTATAAATACCATAAAAAACGGCGGCGCAGCCGTCGAGCCGCCAAACCGTCACCCTCCTTGCGCATCGGGGATTTAAAAGTAGATACAGAATAAGGATTGAAGAAGATGACAGAAAGGCGGCCGCCGGACAGACAGACCATCCTGATCGCCGATGACTCTGAGATAAAACGCGCCATTCCGGCGGACATGCTTGGGAAAGGAATGTGAGATCATCGAGGCCGCGAACGGTATGCGGGCTTTGGAAACCATCCGGGAGCGGAACATGGAGATTGACCTGATGCTGTTGGACATCATAATGCCGGAGCTGGACGGATTTAAAGTCCTGGAAGTCATGAACCAGTGGCGCTGGATCGTAAGTATTCCGGTCATCATGATATCGGCGGAGAGCGTCACCTCCTTTGTGGAACGCGCCTATGAGCTTGGCGTGAGCGATTACATCAGCCGTCCCTTTGACGCGCTGATCGTACGCCGGCGGGTGGTCAACACCCTTATGCTCTATGCCAAACAGAAGCTGATGCCGGAAGAGTTTGAGGTGATGAAGAACCATGCCACGGTAGGAGCCGCCATGCTGAAGGCGCTCCCGGCCTATCAGGACGAGGCGCTGGTCAAGGTGGCCTATGAAACCTGTCGCTGGCACCATGAGAGGTATGACGGGCGGGGCTATCCCGATGGCCTGCGGGGCGAAGACATTCCGATTTCCGCCCAGATCGTGTCCCTGGCGGACATCTATGACGCGCTGACCAGCGAGCGGCGCTATAAGGCGGCGCTTCCGCATGAAAAGGCGGTACGGATGATTCTGGATGGGGCGTGCGGCGCGTTTCACCCGCTCCTGATAGAGTGCCTGACAGAAATCGCGGAGCGGATTCCGGCGGAGCTCAGGCCGAGAAAAGCGCGCAGGCAGAGTGAGATGCAGATGTATAACGTAGTGGAGGAACTGCTGAAACAAAAAGATCTGGGGATTTCCGGGCGCGCTTTGCGTCTGGCCGAACAGGAATGGGAAAAGATACAGTTTTTCGCCTCCAAGGCGGAGGAGGTCCGGAAGGCTGTGGAGCGGACAGTAGTAAAGGAATATCTGGGACTTGGACTTTCCATCAGCATTGGGGGCGTTCATTCCGTCCGTCTCATGGTGGAGGCAGTGAAAAGGGCGGATCAACGAATGTATGCGGCAAAGACAAAGAGGCGCGGCGCGCCGGCGGGTGGCAGGTGAGCGCGCAGAAAGGAGTGGGATATGCTACGCGGAGATGGGAGCCGATTATGCGGAGGTGCTGGAGCGCTTGAGGGATGAACGACTCATCCGGAGATATGTCCTGCGGTTCCCGGATGACCCCAGTTATGACGCACTTTGCCGGGCGATGTCCGGAGGCAGAGTGGAGGAGGCATTCCTTGCGGCGCATACGCTCAAGGGGATCACGCAGAGCCTGGGATTCGGCGGGCTGTGTACATCCGCTTCGGCGCTGACCGAGGCGCTGCGGAACGGAGCGCGGGCGGAGGCGGACCGCCTGCTGCAATCGGTAACAGCGGATTACCGCCGAATCGTGGACAGTATTCTCCGGTTTCAGGGTGAAGACGGTGTTGGCGGCACGGCAGAGGATATACAGGCTGCCAGGAACTCCGGTATGGACAACACGTCGCAAAGCCGCTGGACCTGAGGTGCCTGAACGAGGTCATGAGCAAATGGTTGGGAGGTACCGGAGAACTCGTGCTGAGCGCATCCATCTGGTGGCGGATGAGGACCCGGCGTACAGAACGCAGGTCCGAAGGACATTTGATGGGCGATATCGGATCGCAGAGGCGGCCGACAGCGATGCGGCCTTGGAGGATATCGAGCGGTATGAGGGAAGGTTGGCCGCCGTCATTTTAAGCCTGACGATTCCGGGGCCTGGGGACTTTCCCGTGCTGAAAGCCCTCCAAAGAGAAAAGAAGTTTTGGGATGTGCCCATTATTGCCACCGCCCCCACAGACGACCCGATGGAGGAGACGGCGCTGGAAATGGGCGCGGACGAATTCATCGGGAAACCCCACTCCCAGAAGAAGCTCCTGCTGCGGACCATTCGGGCTGTAAAAAGCGCCTCCTCACAAGCGCGGGAGCATCTTTTGCGGCAGGAGGCCCATCAGGATTATCTGACCGGGCTGCTTAACCGCCGCGGGTTGCTCGACGCTGTGCAGGGGCTGTGCGAGGGAGACATGCCGGCAGCGCTCTACCTCTTTGATCTGGATGACCTGAAACGGATCAACGATATGCTGGGTCACATGGAGGGAGACAGGATGATCCGGCAATTTGGGGCGCTGCTTCGCGCCCACACACGGGCCAGCGATATCGTGGCGCGGTTCGGCGGAGATGAATTTGTGGTCGTCATGCGTCAGATGCGCGGAGAGGAGAGCGCCCTGGAAAAAGGGGAGAAGATCTGTCGCGCATTCCGGGAGGCTGTGTTTGCAGAGCATACCACTGTAACGTGTACGGCGGGAGTCGTGTTGTGCGAGGCATCAAAATCCGTATATGAGATGATTGGACGAGCAGACCAGGCGCTCTATCGTGCGAAGAACAGCGCCAAGGGCACTTGTCAGCTATGGAAAGAGTGAGAGAAGTGAACGTGAGTATGAGCGCGGTGGAAACTGCGCGGGAGTTTTGCAGGGCTTGGTTCGAAAAGCTGGACCTGGATGAAGTGATTGCATTTTTAGCGGAGGATAATTCACAGCCATGGGCAACCGGATGTCCGCCGTGATCGATGCGGCGAATTTTGCGGAGATCCTGGAGAAGGTGCGTATTCAACCGGAGGACCATCCCCATTGTCGCTATGACGGCCAACGCCTTTGCGGAAGACGTTCAAGCCGCGCTGGAGGCCGGAATGAATGCGCACGCCGCCAAGCCGACCGACATGCGCGCGCTGTGCGCGACCCTGCTGAGCCTGATCAAACGGGCCTGATGAAAGTGAGCAGGGCAAGAGAAGGGAGAGATGTGATATGGATATGTTGGAACTGATAAAATCCCGCCGGTCAACAAGAAAATTCCTGAGCAGACCGGTGGAAGAGGAAAAAATAGACGCCATTATCGAAGCGGGCCGATATGCGCCCAGCGGGGGAAACAACCAGAGCTGTCACTTTGTTGTGGTAGAGGACGGGGAGAAGCTCAACGAACTTGCTGAACTGGTCCAGAGGGAATTCAGCGGCATGGAATACGATGCACACACCTATGCGTCCCTGGTGACTTCTATCCAGAGATCGAAACAGGGAAACTATACTTTTCATTACCATGCGCCGCTGCTGATCATCGTCACCAATCAAAAGGGCTATGGAAACGCGGTGGCGGACAGCGCCTGTGCGATAGAGAATATGATGCTGATGGCAAACGGCCTGGACCTGGGAAGCTGCTGGATCAATCAGCTCCGGTGGTTGGATGAAAACGCTGCGCTCCGGACATTTTTGAAGAACTTCCAGATTGGGGAGGCGGAGACTGTCTGCGGCTCTGTGGCGATCGGATATGCAGATACAGAGGACGGCCTTCCGCCGCGCACACCGCTGAGAAGGAAAGGAAATTCGGTAACCTGGATCCGGTAGACAGGGGCGCGGGAACGGCAGACCGGGCCCGCATTTGGGACTCACTCACAATCTGGAGCGGTTATGCCGCCCGCCGCAGTCCGCTGAGAAATGCAGCGTGGGCCCCGGTCACGCTTTGAGTGTTGCGGAAAGTGCGGCACATATGTTACCATAGGAGAAAAGATGACGTGCCGCAGTGTGTCCGATACAGGGAGGGGGCGCGTCGTTTGGACGTATATTTCAAAGATGAGGAGGAACTGCAATGAGGCAGGATATGATCCTGGTGTTGGATTTGGGCAGCGAGGAGAACCCCCGTTTGGCCCGGGAGATTCGCGCTCTGGGCGTTTATAGCGAGATCCACCCCCATGACATCACACTGGAGGAGCTCAAAGCCCTCCCAAATGTGAGGGGAATCATCCTCAACGGCGGGGCAAACCGTGTGGTGGACGGGGTAGAGATCGACGTCAGCAAGGATATCTATAACTATGAGGTGCCCGTCCTCCTGGCCGATCACAAGGGGGACAAGCCCTGGCCGGAGGATGCGCAGGAGAGGAAAGAAGCGCTTTCCAACTTTGTTTTTGGCATCTGCGGTGCCCAGCCCAACTGGAACATGGACAATTTCATTGCTGACCAGATAGAGCTGATTCGGCAGCAGGTAGGGGATAGGCGGGTCCTGCTGGCGCTTTCCGGCGGGGTGGACTCCTCCGTGGTGGCGGCCCTCCTGATCAAGGCGATCGGGAAACAGCTCACCTGTGTCCACGTGAACCACGGACTGCTACGGAAAGGTGAGCCGGAGCAGGTGGTGGAAGTATTCCGGCACCAGATGGATGCCAATCTGGTCTATGTTGATGCCGTGGACCGCTTCCTGGACAAGCTGGCCGGAGTAGATGATCCGGAGCAGAAGCGGAAGATCATCGGGGCGGAATTCATCCGTGTCTTTGAGGAGGAGGCCCGAAAGCTGGAGGGGATCGACTTCCTCGCGCAGGGGACGATTTATCCTGACATCATTGAATCCGGGACCAAGACGGTGAAGGCGGTCAAATCCCATCATAACGTGGGCGGTCTTCCTGAGGACCTGGGATTCCAGCTGGTGGAGCCACTGAAAATGCTCTTTAAGGACGAAGTGCGCGCATGCGGCAAGGCGTTGGGCCTGCCGGACAGTATGGTGTACCGGCAGCCGTTCCCCGGACCCGGCTTGGGTGTGCGCTGCCTGGGCGCCATCACCCGGGACCGGCTGGAGGCCGTCCGGGAGTCTGACGCCATCCTCCGGGAGGAGTTCGCCAAGAACGGCCTGGAGGGCAAGGTGTGGCAATACTTCACCGCCATCCCCGACATCAAGTCCGTGGGCGTGCGGGACAACAAGCGCGCCGACGAGTGGTGCGTCATCATCCGCGCCGTCAACACGGTGGATGCCATGACCGCCACTGTGGAGAACGTGCCATTTGACCTGCTTCGGCATATCACCCAGCGAATCACCGACGAGGTGAAGGGCGTCAACCGCGTCCTTTTCGACCTGACGCCGAAGCCCACGGGGACCATTGAGTGGGAATAGAGTTCTTGACACGGTGAAAACCACGATTTGCCAAGACGTCCAATCAAGCCAAACGAGGCGGCCTGATCTTTAAGATCAAGCCGCCTCGTTTGATTTTACGTATGACAGTCGGAGAGAAAAAGGCGGAAAGGGGTGGGAGCCGTCAAATTTGACAACAAAGATGGATAGCCTCCCGCATCTTGCCTGCGAACGCATCATGAGAATCCAAGGTCCGTTTCCATTTCTGACCACAGATCCAAAGCATTTCGACCGCTGTCTCGGCAAGCGGCGCCAGGTGCGCAGTTTCGGGGGAGGAGAGAATCACCGCTGTCAGTTTCCGGCGGAATTGGGCGTTGCTTTGCTCCACTTCCTCTCCCATTACACGATTGCAGTGAAACTCCCAATCAGGAATCGATTCGGGAGTAAAGAGGCCGACATAACACCCGAACCACGCATCAAGAGCATGAAAAATCCGTTCCTCCAGAGAGAGGACTTTCGTGTCCAGTGCGAGAGTCACCGCCTGCATACTGTCGTCAAGAGCCTTTTCAACAGAACATTTCAGAAGTTCATCCTTGTTCTGGAAATGGAAATACAGGCCTTGACGAGTGAGTCCTGCGGCTTTGGCGATATCCTCCATAGAGGTTTTTTTAAAACCATAGCGCAGAAAGGTCCGCAAAGCGATTTGCAGCACATATTCTTGTTTTTCCAAGTTTTCTTTTTTCATATGGAAAGCTTAATCTATTTGACACGTCTCGTCAAGGGTGTCTGTCCATCTCTTGACCGCGATTTTGTGAGGTCAGGTAGGAAACAAGATATAAAGTGACTTGACAATATTGACGTTAAGTGTAAAAATAGTATAAAAATGAGGCCGGTTCCGGGAGGGCCGACTTTCGCTGGGAGCGAGAATGAGATGGGAGAGCAAAATGATTTTAGCCGGGGAAGTGTTTGGAAGCACATTGTGAACCTGGCGGTGCCCATGACGGTGGCACAGATAATAAATGTTCTATATAATATTGTGGACCGGATTTATATTGGACATATCCCTGGGGCGGCTACGGATGCCTTGACGGGCGTGGGTCTGGCGCTCCCCATTATCACAATGATCAGTGCGTTCGCCAATCTTTTCGGGATGGGCGGCGCCCCGCTCTGCTCGATTGCAAGAGGCGCCCATGCATACAAAAGAGCGGAATCGATCATGGGGACGTCCTTCTTCATGCTCTTAGGTACAGGCATTCTTTTGACGCTCGCTTTTGAGACGTTCCGTACACCGGTTCTTCAGATGTTTGGCGCAAGCGCCCAGACGATGCCCTATGCGAATACATATATTGCGCTTTATCTGCTCGGCACCGTCTTTGTGATGATAAGCCTGGGGATGAACAGCTTCATCAATGCTCAAGGATTTGGCAAAACAGGGATGCTCACTGTTTTGATCGGGGCAATTCTGAACATTCTCTTGGACCCCATCTTTATCTTCGCACTCGACATGGGGGTGAAAGGGGCTGCGCTTGCGACTGTGATCTCACAGGGCATTTCCGCACTTTGGGTGCTTCGGTTCCTGACGGGGAAAAAGGCACTGCTGCGATTGCGCCTTGCGGCGATGAGACCGGCGCTGGAACATTTGAAAGAAATCCTCGCCCTGGGGATGTCCGGCTTTGTCATGTATATCTCAACGAGCATAGTACAGATTGTCTGCAACGTCTCCTTGGCGCGTTATGGAGGCGATCTGTATATCGGAGTCATGACGGTCTTGACCTCGATCAGAGAGATCGTATATACTCCATTGACGGGCCTCACAAACGGCGCACAGCCCGTGATCGGATACAATTACGGCGCAAAGGAATATGCAAGGGTGAAGCAGAGCATACGCATGATGACGGTGGCTTGTCTGGCCTTTACTTTGGCCGCCTGGGCGGCCGTCCTGCTGTTTCCGCATCGATTCATCCGGCTCTTCAACAGCGAGGACCTAATGTTGGAGGCCGGGGTCCCCGCCATGCATATCTACTTTTTCGGGCTTTTTATGGCGGCGTTTCAATTTTCAGGCCAATTTACATTTGTAGCGCTCGGAAGATCAAAAGAGGCAATTTTCTTCTCTACCCTCCGAAAGCTCCTGATCGTTGTTCCTCTGACGCTGATTTTACCAATGGTCGGAAACCTGGACGCGAACGGTGTGTTTCTGGCGGAGCCAATCTCCAATTTTATCAGCGGAGCGGCCTGCTATGCCACCATGTATTTTGTCGTTTGGAAAAGGATGCTCTCTAAACAAGAGGTCTGATTCCATGGAAAGACCCTGCGGGGAAGCCTCAAGAATCGCTTTTCGACGCCTCCCAGCCCAAGCGCCTGATTTCTCTCAAAAACCGCGAATTTGTACCGGCGGGCACTTGCATTTTGACAGGTGAAATCATATAATGAAGCAAGTTGTGAGGAAAACTGCGTTTGGAGGAGTCGCAATGAAGGAGCTATCCCCAATTGCCTCGGCGGTCCGTGCCTCGACCACCCTGGCAATTGATGCTATGTTCAAGCAGATGAAGGCGGACGGCGTGGATGTAATCGGATTTGGCGCCGGAGAGCCGGACTTTCCTACCCCGGATAACATCAAAGAGGCGGGAATCACCGCGATCCGGGAGAATTTTACCCGTTATACGCCGACGCCCGGTATTCCGGAACTGCGTCAGGCGGTCTGCGCCAGACTGAAGGCAGACTGCGGTCTCGATTATGTGCCGGCCCAGATCGTTGTGGCCAGCGGTGCCAAGCATGCTCTCTATGCCGCTCTCCATGCGTTGGTGAATCCGGGAGATGAAATCATTGTTCCTGCCCCTTTCTGGGTCACTTATTTTGAAATGGTCCGTATGATAGGGGGGATTCCTGTCATTGTCTCCGCCGATGAGTCCGAACACTTTAAGATCACACCGGAACGGCTTGCCGCATCCGTGACGCCCAAGACCAAAGCCATCCTTTTAAACAATCCCTCCAACCCTACAGGCATGGTGTACAGCAGGGAGGAACTCCAAGCGTTGGCGGCTGTGTGCGTTGAAAAGGATATCTATATTATTGCGGATGAGATTTATTATCGCCTGGTTTACGACGGCCGGAGCTTTACCAGCATCGCCAGCTTGGGGAAGGATGTAAAGGAACGGACCATCGTAATTAACGGTGTGTCCAAATCCTATGCTATGACCGGCTGGAGGATCGGATATGCTGCGGCGCCGGAGCAGATCGCGAGGGTCATGGCCAATTATCTGAGTCACTCCACCGCGGCGCCCTGCTCGATCGCGCAGAAGGCCGCCGTGGAGGCGCTGAATGGTCCCCAGGATACTGTGGAGGCCATGCGGAAGGCATTTGAGACGCGACGGAATCACCTTGTGGAACGGATGAACCGTATTCCAGGCGTAAGCTGCCTCAAGCCGGAGGGGGCTTTTTACGTGATGATGAATCTCAGAGAGCTGCTCGGCAAAACGCTACACGGAACTCCGATCCACGATGCCGACGATTTTGCCGACGTGTTCCTCAAACAGGGGCTGGTAGCCGTCGTGCCCGGGAATGGGTTCGGCGCGCCGGAATTTGTGCGCTGGTCCTATGCCACCTCTATGGAGAACATCGATGCGGGGCTGGACCGGCTGGAAAAATTCCTGGCAGAGTGAGCAACACTTGCGGAGCGGACCTTGTGTCCGCTCCCTTTTTGTGGTATGATGCTTTCAATCGAAAGATTGTGTGGGAGGTCGAACATGAGTAATACAAATATCTATGAGAGTCCGCTGTCCTCTCGATACGCCAGCGACGAGATGCTCTATCTATTTTCACCCGACAAAAAGTTTGCGACTTGGCGCAGGCTGTGGGTGGCTCTTGCGCGGGCGGAGATGGAGCTTGGTCTGCCTGTTACGAAGGAGCAGGTGGAGGAGCTGGAGGCCCATATAGACGACATCAACTACGAGGTGGCGGCGAAAGAAGAGAAGAAGCTGCGCCACGACGTCATGGCTCATGTTCACGCCTACGGCGCACAGTGCCCCAAGGCGATGCCCATCATCCATCTGGGCGCCACAAGCTGCTATGTGGGGGACAACACAGACATTATACTGATGCGGGAGGGCTTGATCCTGATTCGGGATCAACTGGTCCGCGTCCTCCACACCCTTGCCCGCTTTGCCGAAACCTATCGGGCGCTCCCGACCCTGGGCTTTACCCATTTTCAACCAGCGCAGCTGGTGACGGTGGGGAAGAGAGCCACGCTATGGATGAATGAGCTGCTGATGGATCTGGAGGAGGTGGAGCACCGGATCTCCACTTTAAAGCTGCTGGGGTCCAAGGGAACGACCGGTACCCAGGCCAGCTTCCTGGAGCTCTTTGAAGGTGACCATGAAAAGGTCAAACTGCTGGAGGAGAAGATCGCCAAGGAGATGGGCTTTACAGAGGTGGTGCCCGTGTCGGGGCAGACCTATTCGCGTAAAGTGGACGCCAATGTGCTAGCGACCCTCTCCGGCATTGCGCAGTCCGCCAGCAAATTTGCGACGGATCTGCGGCTGCTGTGTCATCTGAAGGAGGTGGAGGAGCCCTTTGAGAAGAATCAGATCGGTTCTTCCGCCATGCCTTATAAGCGCAATCCCATGCGCTGTGAGCGCATTTGCTCTCTGGCGCGCTATGTGATCGCCGACGCGCAGAATCCAGCGATCACAGCCGCTACGCAGTGGTTTGAGCGGACGCTGGATGATTCCGCTAACAAGCGTATCTCTGTGCCCGAGGCATTCCTCTCGGTCAATGCCATCCTCAATATTTATGAGAATGTGTGTGCCGGACTGGTGGTCCATGAGAAGGTCATCGACCGCCACATCCAAGAAGAGCTCCCCTTTATGGCCTCGGAGAATATCATGATGGATGCGGTGAAACGGGGGGGAGACCGCCAGCAGCTCCATGAGCGTATCCGCGTGCTCTCCCAGGAGGCGGGAAAAAATGTAAAGGATTTGGGCCTCACCAATAATCTCATCGATCTTATGGCCGCAGATCCCATGTTTGGGATGACCAGAGAAGAACTGACCGCTCACTTGGAGGCATCCCGCTATATTGGGCGGTGCCCGGAGCAGGTGGAGGAATTCTTGGAGGGGGCGGTCCGGCCCGTGTTTGAAAAATACCCTCAGGCGCTGAGGGGAAAAGATGTGGAACTCAAAGTCTGATCGAAAGGGGATTAGGTTCTATGGCGAACGCAGTGCGCCGCATCGGGGTCTTTACCAGCGGAGGAGATGCGCCGGGGATGAACGCCGCGATCCGCTCTGTTGTGCGGACGTCGCTTCATATGGGGATCGAGTGCATCGGGATCCGGAGAGGCTATAACGGGCTCGTAAACGGCGATTTCATTCCACTGGATTTTGAAAGCGTGAGCGGCCTGAGCCGCCGGGGCGGCACGATGCTCTATTCTGCCCGAAGCGAGGATTTCCGCGGCGAGGCAGGGCAGGAGAAGGCCGTGGCGACCTGCAAACTGCTGGGGCTGGAAGGCGTAGTGGGGATCGGCGGCGACGGCACGTTCCGCGGCCTGCTGGAGCTTTCCCGCCGTGGAGTGGCGGTGGTCGGGCTCCCGGGGACCATTGACAATGACATCGCCTGTTCCACGTATACAATCGGGTTCGACACCGCCTGCAATACGGCGCTGGATTCCATCGACAAGCTGAGGGACACCATGCAGTCCCATGAACGGTGCTCCGTGGTAGAGGTCATGGGGCGGCACGCGGGGCATCTGGCCCTCTATGTGGGCGTGGCCTGCGGGGCCACCTGCGTCTTGGTTCCGGAGCGCCCCGTGGACTTTGAAGCGGATGTGGTGGAGCCGATCCGCCGGGCCCGGCTGGGTGGCCGCACCCACTTTATGGTCATTGTGGCCGAGGGCGTGGGCAGCGCCTATGATGTGGCCAAAAAGATCACGGAGGCTACATCGCTGGATACCCGCGTCACTGTGCTGGGCCATGTCCAGCGGGGCGGCGCACCTACGGCCCGGGACCGGGTAGCGGCCACTTACATGGGGTATGAGGCGGTGCGCCTGCTGGCCGAAGGCAAGAGCAACCGCGTGGTCTGCGTGCAGGGGGACACCTATGTGGACTACGATATCACCGAGGCCCTGAAGATGAAGAAGGGGCTGGATGAACAGACCTATACGGTCATGCGGGCACTGACCGGAGTGGAGCAGAGATAGAAGAAAAGCCGCCGGATACATTCTTATCCGGCGGCTTTTTGGCGATTGATTACAGATCGGTGGTAAGCACCTTGTTCAGTTTTGCAAAGCGGGGAAGGGCATGCTCCTTGGGGCGCTCGGGCTCTCCCTGGATCAGGGGCAGCACATAGTCGATAAAGGCCTGTTCGACGCCGTTCCCTTCCGCGTTGATCCACTCCCGGGGAACCTTCTTTTCAAAGTTCGCCACGATATCCAGGGGCTCCAGCACGGTTTTGCACTCGTACTTTCCGCCGTCCCTGGTGCACTGGAAGGCCACCATCTTGTCGGTGTTTCCCGCCACGGCGGCCTCCACCGCCACACGCCCGGCCATCTTTGCCTCTTCAATATCAGTGTGAGAGGCAAGGTGCGCACCGCAGCGCTGGAGGAGGGAGAGCTCGATACCGCGGACCTTGGCGCCGGTCTTCTGCTTGATGACCTCGGCAAGCATGGTGGCAAGTCCGCCCAGTTGGGCATGGCCGAAGCCATCGGTGGCGGAGGTCTTGGCCTCGGAGACAAAGGAGCCGTCGGCGTAGTGGATGCCCTCCGACACCGCGACCATGCACTTGCCGGTCTTGTCATAGATTGCCTGCACATCGGCGATGAACTTCTCCATGTCGAAATCCACCTCGGGCAGGTAGACCAGATCGGGGCCGAATCCGGCCCAGGTGGCCAGAGCGGCGGAACCGGCCAGCCAGCCGGCATGCCGGCCCATGATCTCGATGACGGTCACCATGCCAGTGTCATAGACGTGGGCGTCATGCCAGACCTCCATACAGGAGGTGGCGATATACTTGGCGGCGCTGGCAAAGCCGGGGCAGTGGTCTGTGCCGTTGAGGTCGTTGTCGATGGTCTTGGGGATGCCCATGATGCGGCACTCGTAGCCCACCTTCTGCATATACTTGGAGATCTTGTTGCAGGTATCCATGGAGTCGTTGCCGCCGTTATAGAAGAAATAACGCACATCATATTTTTGGAAGATCTCCAAAATGCGCTGATAGTCCGTATCGTCTTGGTCAGGGTCGGCAAGCTTATACCGGCAGGAGCCCAGTGCAGAGGAGGGGGTGTTCTGGAGAAGCTCCAACTCCTCGGGGGATTCCTGGCCCATATCATACAGCTTGTCCTCCAGCACGCCCTTGATCCCGTGGGCGGCACCCAGTACGCGGGTGATACAATCAGCTTTCAGCGCCGCCTGGATGGCGCCTTGGGCGCTGGCATTGATGACGGAAGTGGGGCCGCCGGACTGACCGATGATACATGCTCCTCGAAGTTCGCTCATGATTGGTCCTCCATTCACAATTTTTTGACTTTCGTGTGAAAGCGATTATTGCCCAAATATAATATCATAGCCTCTTGCATTTATCAACTATTGCTGTTAAAATCAAGAGTGAAAAGAGAAGGGGACTTCTTTCCGCTTTCCTTGTTCAATATTTAATAAGGAGTGAGACGTATGCCTCTGGTCACATCGAAGGAAATGTTTGAAAAGGCCTATCAGGGCGGATACGCCATTGGCGCATTCAATGTCAACAATATGGAGATCGTCCAGGGTATTACCGAGGCCGCCAAGGACCTCAATGCCCCCCTAATCCTCCAGGTTTCCAAGGGCGCCCGTGCCTATGCAAACCATACCTACCTGATCCATCTGGTTCAGGCTGCGGTGGAGGAGACCGGACTTCCCATTGTTCTGCATCTGGACCATGGCGACTCCTATGAGCTCTGCAAGAGCTGTATTGACGGCGGCTTTACTTCCGTGATGATCGATGCCAGTTCCAAGCCTTTTGCCGAGAATATTGAGATCACCAAGCAGGTCGTGGCCTATGCGCATGACCACGGCGTGGTAGTGGAGGCCGAGCTGGGCACTCTGGCCGGCGTTGAAGACGAGGTAAAGGTCAATGCCGAGGATTCCTCCTATACCAGACCTGAGGAGGTCGAGGAGTTTGTGACCAAGACCGGATGCGACTCTCTGGCGATCGCCATCGGCACCAGTCACGGCGCCTATAAGTTCAAGCCCGGTACGAAGCCTCAGCTCCGCTTTGATATTCTGGAAGAGGTCTCCAAGCGCTTGCCCGGATTCCCCATTGTGCTCCATGGCTCTTCTTCCGTGCCCCAGGAGTATGTAAAGATGGTCAATGAAAATGGCGGGAATATGCCCGGCGCCATTGGCGTACCGGAGGACCAGCTCCGCAAGGCCGCATCTATGGCGGTCTGTAAGATCAACATTGACTCCGACCTGCGTCTGGCGATGACCGGAACCATTCGGAAGTATTTCAATGACCATCCTGCGGACTTTGACCCCCGCCAGTATCTGAAGCCCGCCCGTGAAAACATCAAGAAGCTGGTGGCCCACAAAATCGTGGATGTGTTGGGCTGCGACGGAAAGGCATAAGGGAACGAGTACTGAGAAGTGGGAGGGCAAGTATTGCCCTCCCACTTCTTGATGAAAGCGAGAGATTCATAAACAGTGAATGAGAAAAAATTTTGCAAAAAATATGAAGAAAATACTTGCTTTGGCGTGCCATCTATGCTAATATATATGAGTCGCCTGAAGCAAGACGACATCCGGGTGTGGCGAAGTTTGGTATCGCGCTTGAATGGGGTTCAAGAGGCCGCTGGTTCGAATCCAGTCACTCGGACCAAAATGTGTTGATGAAAGATGCAACGCCGAAAATGCCGCACGAAAGTGCGGCGTTTTCACATATAATGCGCCACTTTTGGAATGAAAAAGTTGCAAAAACTCGATTTTTCAAAATTTCAGTTTTGCCCCGCGAGAGGCGACATTTTGAAGATGCGCCCTGCCAGATTTGTGGTCTGGTGTGGTTCGAACACCGAGGCTTAAAAAAGAATAAGAAGGCAGGCCGCCGTTCGGCTCCCTATGGGAGCGGACGGCGGCCTTTTTCGTTTCATTGGTGCTTATGTTGCTTTCGCTTCGTGTGTCTACCATTCCTTGGTGGTGTTGGTAATAGCTTTCTCGTAACCTTTCGGGTATGCTTGCGTTACAAAAAACGAAGGAGGTATCCGAGAATGGCAACCACTAAAAACTTGTGTGCTCAGATTCCCATCGACCTACATGAGCGGGTCAGTGAAGAACGAGAACGGCTGGGCCTGACCACCAGCGAGTACATCGTCAACCTCATCCAAGACTATTACAACATGATGGAAAATCAGAAAGGCGGCATTCAAATGACTGAAAAAGGCAGAACGATGGCATTCCAGATTCCCGAAGAACTCTTCCAGCGCATCAAGCGTCACTTGGAGCGCGAGACGCTCCGCAGCGGCAAAAAGCTCACCCAGCGAGACTTCGTGCTGAACCTGATCACGCAGGCGCTGGACGAAGCGGACGCTGAGAACGCCGCAGAGCAGAACGCCCCCACTGAGGCCCCTGTCGCGCCCCGTGTGGCCGACGTGACCGCTCCAGCGGACACGGACACCCCCGACGAAGATAACGCCGTGTAAGCCAGCATTAAAGCCAAAACAAAAGAACACGATTTAGAGAAAAGCCACCCAGGGCATCCGATGAATATCTCGGATGCCCTGGGTGGCTTTTTGCGTTTCGCCAGAAAGGAGGCACACATTATGGCAAGCGAGATCAGAAATCGCTTCACAGACACAGAAATGCAGATCGCCAGAGAAACGGACCTGCCGGAGCTGCTCTCCCACCTCGGCTATCAGGTCAAGCGCGTGGGACGCTTCTATACTACCGCGGAAATGGACAGCCTGCGGATTAAAGACCGGCGTACCTGGTTCCGGTATTCCCAGAATACCGGCGGGGATGCCATTACCTTCCTCCAGCAGTTTTGCGGAAAATCCTTTCCGGAAGCGGTGGAGTACCTTCTGACCTTCCATGGGAAAGCCAGAGACGCGCCCATTCCGCAGCCAAAGCCGATCATCCAGAAACAGGAGTTTTCCCTGCCGCCCCGCAACGCGGATGACCGCAGGGTCTTCGCCTATCTCCGTAAGCGAGGTATCGCAGCCCAGGTGATCCGGCAGTTTCTGAATGCTGGGCTGCTGTATGAGGATGCGGTACATCATAACTGCGTCTTCGTCGGCAGGAATGAATCCGGACAGGCAAAGTACGCGGGACTGCGCGGCACCTATGATTTGGACGGTCCCGGCTTCAAGGGAGACGCTCCCGGCAGCGACAAAAACACAGGATTGTCCCTCCCGCACGATCCGCGCTCAGATCTGGTGCTTGTCTTTGAGGCGCCCATTGACCTGATGAGTTACCTCACACTCCACAGAGACACAACCAACGCCGTTGCTCTGTGCGGACTCTATGACGGCGCACTGCAGACCTATTTGCAGGCGCATCCGGAGATCCGCCGTATTGCGCTGTGTCTGGACGCGGACGAGCCTGGGCAGAAAGCCGCCCAGCAATTACAGGAAAAGTATCAGTTACAGGGGTATGCCGTTACCGTGGAGAAACCGCGCTGCGGCAAGGATTGGAACGAGTATCTGCAAAGAAAGATTTGCAGCCGGGAAAGGGGGCGATAGCCAAAAGGACATCGTTTTCAACGCGGATAAAAAACAAAAAATATAAGGAGGACCTATGAATCTGAAAAAGAACCATTATTCCCGCAGAGCGCTGGCGCTGCTTCTGACGCTGGTCATGTGCGTGGGCATGATCCCCACCGCCTTTGCCGCCCAGCAGAACAGTTACCACGACCCCGCAGAACACTGGATGCAGGCATCCGGTCGAACCAATGAGCTGGACGCCAACAGTGTTGTGACCCGCGAGACCTTCAAGTGCGGTGAGTGTGGCAAAGCCACATCTTTTGAGGTGTTCCGCGTTCCCGAATATACCCGCAATGGCCAGCCGGCACTTAGCCGCAATGTGAAATATTCGGACGGCACGATGGTAGATGGTGTCGGTAAGGGTGATACCATGGACGGCATCCCCGGCAAGGACGCCACCTATACCGGATATCACTACACCAAAGCCGTCTGTGAAACCTGCGGCGGCATCAACACAAATATGAGCAAAAGCGAGTACGGCTATCTGAAAAATGTCTACTGGCTGTATGACTGTGCCGCCGCATTTACGCAGGAACTGGACGAAACCGTTTCCTACGAGTACACGGACGATACCTATCACACTGTCACCACCAAGGGCGGCACCTACTGCGCATTCTGCTACGGTACCAATCATACGGTCAGCCGCAAGCTGGAGCGCCACAGCATGGTGACGGAAGTCCTGCCCCAGCCGGCAAACGGACGCTTCGCTACGGTAGAGAAATGCAGCCTGTGCGACTACGCCCGCTATGACTACACGGCGGCAAAGGCGGTCATTGCAGATTATTACGGCGTGGTGGACGGCAAGCCCCACACCATCACGGTCAGCGACCTCTCTGAAGCCGGTGTCCGCACCTCTATCCGCTACGGCAACAGTGCGGATAGCTGTACCATGACCTCCGCGCCCAACTACACGGAGGAAGGTCAGTACACTGTCTATTACGAGATCACCTACACCTGCGACGGTGTGGATATGACGGAAAACGGCGTGGCCTATGTCTGGCTGAGGGATGATACCACAGACGAGAACGGCAACTGCGGCTGCGGCTGTTCTAACCCCAATTGCGGCTGTCAGAACAAGCATTGCAATGGAAATTGCTGCACCGACAAGGGCTGCGGTGAAAACCACAAGTATATTCTGCTGGACAGCACCAAAGCCGGCTGCACCACCCTTGGCTATGACCGCTACCTCTGTACGGAGTGCGGCAAAATCGAAAAGCGCGACTATGTGGACTCCCTCGGACACGCATGGCAGAGCATCGTCATTCGCGACGCCACCTGCGAAACGGATGGCAAGCTGCTGGAACTGTGCGCCCGCTGCGGCGAAATGAAGCAGACCGCCACGCCCAAGGGCGAACACAGCTATGAGGTCTACACCGTGGCTGCCACCTGTACCAGCCCCGGTTATACCGTCCGCGAGTGCTCCGTCTGTGGGGATCGTCACATTGAGGACATCACGGCGGCGCTGCCTCACAATTACGAATCCCATGTCATCGCCGCTACCTGCGAAAACGGAGGCAAGACCATCCACCGCTGTGACGGCTGCGGCAGCAGCTTCGTCACAGACTACACCGACGCGCTTGGTCATAGCTGGGATGAGGGAACCCTCGTCACCAACGCCACCTGCACCGGCGAGGGCATCATGGAATACCGCTGCACCCGCTGCGGCTATCACCGCATCGAGGGCAACGAGGCGGCAGGTCATGTCCCTGGCAATGATGCCACCTGCACCCAGCCGCAGATCTGTACCAAGTGCGGCGCAGTGCTGAAAAACGCGCTGGGACACGATTACAAGTCCAAAGTGACCGCCCCCACCTGCACGGAGATGGGTTACACCACCAACACCTGCACCCGTTGCGGCGATACAAACAAGACCGATTACACCGAGCCTGCCGGTCATAAACCCGGCGACTGGATCATCGACAAGGAGCCTACCACCGATTCCGAGGGCAGCAAGCACAAGGAGTGTACCGTGTGCGGTGAAAAGCTGGAGGCGCAGCCCATTGAGAAAATCTACAACAGCGCCACCACGGACAGCAAGGGTGAGGCCATTGTGGGCGGCTACCTTGTGACCGTCACCGATACCGACACCAAAAATCCTGTGGCAAACGCCGCAGTTGCGCTCCACAAGAATAACAGCATCTCCATCCGCCTGCCGAACAGCCGCCTGCTGGACTACGCCGACCAGACCACCGTGACCGTGCAGCTTGTCAAGGACAAGTCCGCTGTGCCGGACATGAGCATCGCTGTCACGGATAAGAATGACAACTACGCCTCCGGCAAGACCGACAAAGCAGGTCAGATCACCGTCCCCACCGGCAGCGGTAAGACTAACGAGGACGGCAAGGTCACTGCTGGCTATGAGGACGCGGACGGCGACCGCTGGACGCTGACCGTCAAGGTCATCCGCACGGACACGAAGCGCCCCATCTCCGGCAGTGCAGTGTCCATCGGTAAGACCGGCAATATCACGGTGAAGCTGCCGGACGGCACAGATCTGGACGCCAAGCATCAGGTGACGGTCATCGTGACCGACCACAAGAAGGCTCCCCAGCAGGGCAAAAATGTTACGGTCAAGGGTGATCTGGGTCAGTCTGCCGCAGGCAAGACCGACAAAAACGGCGAACTGACCGTCCCCGAAGTGGAGCAGACCGAGTGCCACGGTGTTTACATCGTCGGCTACACGGACGGAACCTTCGGCCCCGGCCGCAGCATGACCCGCGCAGAGGCCGCCGCTATCTTCGCCCGCCTGCTGGCGGAGAAGAACGGCGATACCATTTCCACCGTGGCCAACACCAGATTTACGGATATTCCCGCCCATGCCTGGTACTCCGGTTATGCCAAATACCTCAATAACAACGGTGTCACCTACGGTAAGAGCAAGACCATCTTTGCCCCCGACGATGCCATTACCCGCGCCGAGTTCACCACGCTGGCCGTCCGCTTCTTTGATGTGTACGGCGATGGCGACGCTGAGATCATGGAGCAGTATAAGGACTTCAACGATGTGAGCGACGGTTATTGGGCCGCCGCGTACATCAAGGCTGCCGCCAAGCATGGCTGGATCAACGGCTATGGCGACGGCTCCTTCCGCGCTGACGATGAGATCAACCGCGCGGAGGTTGTGACCATCGTCAACCGCCTGCTGGGCCGCGAAGCGGACGAGGACTACATTGCGGACAATCTCCGCAAGCTGAACACCTTCCCGGATGTCAGCCGCAAGCATTGGGCGTACTACGCAGTCATGGAGGCTGCCAACGCCCATACCGCCATTCTTGGTGACAGCGAAAGCTGGAGCAAGTAAATTGTATCCCCCTACGGGTGGTCTGAGAGCAGACCACCCGCACTTTTTAACTAAACCTAACCATTAAAAAAGGAGCACTGAATATGCTGAAAATCACTGCCATTGGCAACCTGACCAACGATGTGGAACTGAAAATGAATGAGACCACCGGCAAGCCCTACGCCATCCTGCGAATCGCCTCGGACCGCCGCTACAAGGATAAGGACGACAACAAGCTCACCGACTTTATCTCCATCAAGGTGCGCGGCCCTCTGGCCGAGCGCTGCGCCGAGTTTGCCTGGAAGGGCTGCAAGCTGGCGGCCTCCGGCGATTTCGAGACCATCACCTTCGCGGACGATCCCCAGCGCCAGCCCGGTTTCCTCATCAAAGCCAGCGATGTGGAATTCCTGTCTCCCCGCAAGGCGGAGGACGCGGCACAGGCGGTGGAGGATATGTCCGCCAGTGAGGACGCCGCCTGATGAAAAACACCGGGATCACATACACCAGCGCTGAACGCAGTCCTGTGATCCTGCCGGAGATGGCCGAACTGCTCCCGCCTTTGAGCGCGGAGCAGTCTGCCGCTCTGGAAGAGGATCTGCTGCGAAACGGCTGTTACTCCCCCATCATCGTCAATGAGGACATGGTGATCGTGGACGGGCATAACCGACAGTCGCTGTGTGAAAAGCATGGTCTGCCCTATACGATGGCGGTATTCTCCTTCGAGAATCTGCTGGAAGCCAAGCAGTGGGCGCTGGATACCCAGAAAGGTCGTCGCAATCTGGAAAAGTGGGAGCTGGGCAAGATCGCGCTGAAGCTGAAGCCGGAGATCGAGGCGAAAGCCAGGGCAAACCAGTCTGCCGCGGGTGGAGATAAGTCTGATAAGGGAGCGCTTTTGACAACATTGTCAGAAGCGCTCCCCTCTGTTAGCACTCGTAAGGAATTGGCGGATGCTGTTGGTATCGGAGAGGTCACCATGGGCAAGGTCATGCAGATCGATGAGAACGCCCCGGAGGTTATCAAGGAGGCTCTTGATAAGAAGGAACTGTCCATCAACAAGGGTTATGACCTGACACGGCAGCTTCAGGACCTTCCGGAAGAGCAGCGGGAGCAGGCGGCCGCCGAAGCGCTGGAATACGAAAAAGCGAAAAAAGAACTGAAAAAGCAGGACGCCGAGATCGACCGGAAAGGAAAAATCGCGGCGCTTTTCTGCAAAGCGTATGAAAAAGCCGTCCTGCTGACGCCGTCCGAAGAAAATATCCGCTGCTGGACGGACGGGACGCGGATGACCCCGGAGGAAATGCGGGATACCGTGAAGGAATCCCGCGAGCTGGCGGAGGTGTTCCGGACGATTGCGGATATCATCGAGCAGAAGATCCTGCCCGCGGATTGGAGGTGTGTCGATGCAGGAAACGAAGAAAATGGCGCCCAGCCGGACCGGAATCCCGCCTGACGCGCAGGCAGAGATTTTGCAAAAGCTGTCTGCCGAAACGAAGATCACTTCCTGTGAGATCGCGGAGATCTTGAAAAAGCATGATGTCTGCGGAGATATGGATGCGCTCCAGGACACCTACCGGAAACGGCTGGGACAGCGTCTCCTGTCCGGCATCCGGGACGAGAACGGCAAGCGGGAAATCCTCTCCACCAGCGGCGGCGAGTATGTCATCGTAGACTGCTGCAATGACCCGCAGAAGCTGAAAGCCATCCAGCGCCGCATTCAGGCGCAGATGAATGGGCTGGATGTGTCTGCCGGAAAGGTGCGCGGACGGGTCCATCTCTTGGAACGTTTTGCGGGCTGGGTAAGAAAGGAGCGGTCAGATGGAGCAGCATGACAAAATGCTATCCCCGGAGGAACAGTACGCGCAGCTTGCGCCGACGCTGGACACAGACGGTTTCTCGTTGTATGCCGCCGCGGAAGAAGTCACCGGGCTCAAGGTCTATGAAGAATTTCCCTATGAGGATAACCGGGGAATGTTTGAGATGGCAGACGGACACACGCTGCTGCGGTATCTGGAAGCGGCATACTTTGGGAGCGTTACCTGGGAGGTCGTCCCCGGCACGCCCTATGAGCGTGCTATTCTCGGTGAAGTGAGCAAAACCACACCGGAGTATCGCACGTTTTATCAAAAGATCTGCGCGGGTGCGGCAGCACGCATCAAAAAACGTATTGGGAAGGAGAGACAGAATGTGAAGGAACCGATCTCAGAGATCAACAAAGAATCCTTCTGGGACCTGATCCATGAAGAAAAAAACGCCTGCGGGCAGGATATGGACGCCATGCTGGCCTATCTGAAAGACCGGCTGGTTTTTATGGGCCCCACGCAGGCACAGAATTTTCACGACATCATCCACGTCTATGAAGATCTCGCGGACAAGTTCGGCTTGTGGGACGCGGCAGGGATCATGAAAGAATACGGCTGCAGCGATGACGGTTTTATCGACTTCCGTGCCTGGCTCATCGCACAGGGGCGCGAGGTCTATTTTGCTGCGCTGGCAGACCCGGACAGCCTTGCGGATGTCGTTCCCTACGGAGATTGCTGCTTTGAGCAGTTGAGCTATGTCGGAGAGTATGCCTATGAGCAGCTCACCGGGAAAAGCGCCTATGATCAGACAGATTGGAGTGCATATGAAGCGCTTTTGATGAAGCTGGAACAGGATATCGTTTATAAGGGCGGCATCGAGTTTCCCAGAGAGGGCGCGGATCTGAAGAAATATCTGCCCCGGCTCTGTGCGAAGCATCCGGAGTGGGACGGTCAAACGCGCTGGAATCCGCAGCTGAAGGAGATTCGGGATCTTATCCGTGCTGGAAAGGACTATGACCGGCGCCAGACATCAAATAAGAAGAAACGCAGCCGTGGAGGTGAAGCAAGATGAGCGAGTCCATGATTGTTGGTGTCGACCACGGCTATGCCGCTATGAAAACGGCCCATTTCTCGTTCCCCTCCGGTCTGGTGGCGTATGAGCATGAGCCATATACGCTGAAGGACGTGCTGGAATACGGCGGAAAATTCTATGTGGTGGGCAGCGGGCGTCAGGCGCTGCAGAAGAACAAAACGCAGACAGAGGACTACTACCTCCTCACGCTGGCCGCTATCGCAAAGGAGCTCTCCTTCCGTCATGCGGAGCCTGCAGCAGAGATCCATCTGGCGGCCGGACTGCCCCTCACCAGCTTTGGACGGGAGAAAAATGCATTCCGTGAGTATCTGCTCCGGGATGGGAAAACGGTAAATTTCCGCTATGAGGGACAGGAATACTCCATCGCCACCCGCAAGGTGTCCCTGTTCCCGCAAGGTTATGCCGCAGTCTTGACCCAGAGCATCCTGCTGGATGAGCCTTCTGTGATCGTGGCAGATATCGGTGGATGGACAGTGGATCTGATGCGCCTGGACAACCGTATTCCCAATGCATCGACCTGCCGCAGTCTGGAACTTGGCATGATCCGCTGTCTGGATGAGATCGGTGAGCAGATCCGCCGCACGCTGGGCCTGTCTATGACGGCGGCACAGATGGAAAGCGTGCTGCGCGGCGATGCTGTCCATATCAACGAGGATGCCAGAAAAATTATTGACCGGCAGGCAGACGCCTATGTCCATCGCCTGCTCTCCGCCATTACGGAGAGCGGACTGGATACCCGTGCCATGCCTGCTGTTTTTCTGGGCGGTGGTGCGGCGCTGCTGAAGCGGAATGTATCCGCTGCGGACGGCCTTTGCCGTCCAGTCATCCTTGACGATGTATCCCTCAACGCCAAAGGCTATGAGCGGCTGGCAGAGCGGCTCACAAAGAACGATGAGCAGTAACAAAAAGCGGATCAATCTGTCCTTTTCCATGTCCTCGCCCATACAGCGCAGGGCGTGGAAGAAGCTGACGGAGATCCCCGCAGGACAGCGTACCGCCGCGGTCTGCCGCATGGTCTGTGAGTATAAAGGGCAGCAGGAATTGCTGGATGCCGTTCGCCAGACCATCCGGCAGGAACTGCGGGGAGTGCAGCTCACCAAAGAAGAAGCGCAGGATAGCGTCAGAGCCGGGGATGTAGATGAAAGCGTCCTCGGCTTTTTGCTTGCCCTGCAGGAAGGAGATGAGATGACCTGATCCGATATTTTGATATGTTTGCCGGCATCGGCGGCTTCCGCACGGGATTGACCCGCGCGGGCGGTTTCCAGTGCGTAGGACACTGCGAGATCGACAAATATGCCAACGCCAGCTATGAGGCCATTTATGAGCCGGGAAAGGAGGAACGATATTATCACGATGCCACAAAAATTGACCCCGCAGATATGCCGGACTTTGACCTTCTGTGCGGAGGATTCCCTTGTCAGACATTTTCAATCGCTGGCAGAAGAAAGGGCTTTGACGACACCCGCGGCACTCTCTTCTTTGAAATTGCCCGATTGGCTCAATCCAAACGACCTTCGTATCTTCTGCTCGAAAACGTTCCGGGACTGCTGTCGCATGACAAAGGCCGGACGTTTTCTGTCATCCTCGCCACGCTTAATGACCTGGGGTACCGCGTGGAATGGATGGTGCTTAACAGCAAACATTTTGGAGTCCCGCAATCCAGAAGGCGGCTGTTCCTTATCTGCTATCTTGATCCCCGATGCGCCGGAAAAATATTTCCTGTCTTCGGCACAGGTGGAAAAGCTCTTATACAAGTCCTCGGAGGCTCGCAAGGCTCCCGCGTCTACGACGCAGACGGAATAGCCTGCACGCAGACTGCCGGCGCTGGAGGTGTGGGCGGCAAAACAGGATTGTATATCATTCCGCAGGACAGACCCTTTGTGGATCTATGTGCCGGGGAGGCGAGACAAACGGAGGCTGCCCGCTGCCTCACTGCGCGTTATGGACAGACAACGCTGTCCAATCATAGAGCAGAACGTTCCGGCGTTCTGCTCATCAAGGAAGCCACGAAAAAAGGCTATAAAGAGGCGAATCCCGGTGACAGCGTCGATCTCGGCTTTTCCGGGAGCAATACCCGCCGTGGTCGTGTGGGACAGGATATCGCCCATACATTGGAGACGAGCTGCATCCAGGGCATCGTGGAACGTGGCGGACGCATCCGGCGTCTGATGCCGCAGGAGTGTCTGCGGCTGCAAGGCTTCGATGAGTGGCAGATCGACCGCATCCTCGCCATCCAGTCTGACGCGCAGGCGTATAAGCAGGCAGGCAACAGCGTCACCGCCAATGTCATTGAAGCCATCGGGCGCCGTATCCGGGAGGTGGATGTGGAACTGAAAGCCGGTGCTGCCGCATGATCGGGCTGAAGGACCAGTGCTTCGGCGTGGAAGTTGAAATGACCGGCATCACCCGTGAGCAGGCGGCAACAGCACTGGCCGCGTATTTTGCAACGGATGCCCGCTATGTGGGCGGCGCTTACGATAAATGGTGTGTGACGGATCGGGACGGCAAAGAGTGGACAGTCATGAGTGACTCCAGCATCCACGGGGAGCAGAAGATCGGCAGCGGCTATCGTGCAACGGGTGACTACAGATACCGCGTGGAGATGGTAACGCCAAAGCTCACCTATGCGGAACTGCCCAAGCTGCAGGAGTGTGTCCGGCAGGTACGCCACGCAGGAGCCAGGGCCAACAGCTCCTGCGGCATCCATGTCCATGTGGACGCAGCCAATCATAACCGGCAGAGTCTGAAAAACCTCATCGGCATCATGTACTCCAAGGAGGATATCCTGTTCAAAGCGCTGCAGGTCAATGAAAGCCGGGCGTCCCGCTGGTGTCAGAAGGTGCGGGAACCCATGCTGCAAAAGGCGCGCAAGCTGTCATCGGATGAGACAAGGGATCTGACGCAGTTGGAGAATATCTGGTACGAGGGAGATAACGGCAGCGCAGACCACTATAACTGGACCCGCTATTACGCGCTGAATCTGCATTCGGTCTTTTACCGGGGGACGGTGGAATGGCGCTGCTTCAATTCCACGCTCCACGCGGGAAAAGTTGCCGCCTATGTGAATCTGTGCCTTGCCATCTCCGCCCAGGCTATCGCCCAGCGCAGCACGGTCATGCGCAAGACCCACAGCGACAATGAACTGTTCACCTTCCGGGTCTGGTTGGTGCGGCTGGGGCTCAACGGCGAGGAATTCAAGCATACCCGTGACCACCTGTTGGCAAATCTGGACGGTGATCGGGCGTGGCGTTTTGATAAGGACAGCTATGCAGTCAACAAAAAGAAGAAAAAATCCAGAGAAATGGAGAGGTGAAGCCTTTGAAGATTCAAATTGAAGATACCGTGTACGAAGGGACCGCAGCCGGGATCATGGAACAGCTTCGGGATCTCAGCTTTGATCCCACAGAGTTCCCGGATGTGGAGACCTACATCTGGTTTGTACAGAATAATGTCATCCGCACCACGGGAATGGACTGTCCGCTGCCGGATGGCGATGCGGAGACACAGGCGGCAGCCCTGCTCCGTCATCTGGAACGCTTTGGCGCTCTGACGATGCTGGAGGTGTGACGTGGAGGAAAACCTGTATTTTGCCTACGGCAGCAACCTTGATCTGGAGCAGATGGCGCAGCGCTGTCCGGACGCCGAGATCGTGGGGCCGGTCAGGCTGGAAAACTACGAACTGCGGTTCCGCGGCAGCGGCTTCGCTACCGTTGCACCGAAAAAAGGCAGTACTGTCCACGGACTGGTGTGGAAGATCACGCCAAACTGTGAACAGTCTCTGGATCGGTATGAGGGGTATCCCCGCCACTACACGAAAGAAACCGTGACTGTTAAAGACGCGGCTGGCGCTGAGCTCCCAGTCATGGTCTATATCATGGCGGAGCCGTATTGCCGCCAGCCTGCACTGCCGTCCCCGTATTATTACCGCGTGATCCAGCGAGGCTTTGAAGCCAACGGCCTGCCGGTGGAGTCATTACAGGCTGCGTGGAGCAGGACCATTGACGAGGTATGGAGCGGCAGGATCGACAAGCCAAAGCGAGCGCCTGAGCGAAACAGAGGGCCGGAGCGGTAACTCAGAGCAGCGCCGGCGTCTGTGCAAGAAAGAAGATTACCAGAATAGAGATCACAAAGGCCAAGATCCCAACGAGCAGGAAAACCTTTCCGCCGGGGCGGATTTTTGCCGCCTTGCCGATCAGCGCGGCCGCGGCGACGCATACCGCGGAAACCAGTAAAGCGACGCCAAGCATCTTCCACAGCCATGAAAGCTCCCAAAACCATATCATCACAGCAGCCTCCTCATATTTTTGTTCGTATGCACAGTGTATCACAGGCGCGGTATCCGCGCAACAGACAGTCGGAGCGAAAAAAGAGGTGTTCATTTTCCACGGTCTGTGTTACAATATCCCCTGTTTGCGGGAGGGGTGCGGATATGTTTTACACGATGGAGGAAGCTGCTGTCATCGGCGGCTTTCTGGAACTGTATCTGGAACGGGACAGCGTGGACCCGGCAGTGCGGGAGCAGCATCGAAGATTTCGGCAAGGGCTGATGCGCGGTGCACTGGAACGGGCCGATTATGAATGGGCGGCTGCGGCACTGGGATTCCTGCGCCCCCAATGGTGGCCGGAGCATGAAGATCATCGGACGTTGGAGAATGCCCTGCTGAAGACCCGGACATTGGCATCAAAAAGAGAATAAGAATCACCATTTACGGCAACGGCAGAGGAATCTGTCGCTGCCGCTTTTCTTTTGGGAAGGAGGAACCCATATCAGCACAGAAAAAATGAAAGTCCTTGTGGTGCGCCCCATGGAAATGCCTGAAGTGCAGGAGATCGACCACACCCTTTCTGCCATGCAGGAACTCGTAGGCGGCACCATTCAGGCAGTTTACCCCTTCGATGACCCGGTGGCGCTCGTCTGCAATGACGAGGGCAAGCTGCTGGGCCTGCCGTGGAACCGCACCCTGACCGATGATCACGGTGTGCCGTATGACATTGTCTGCGGCACATTTTTTGTTGCCGGTCTTAAAGAGGATGATTTTGCCTCGCTGACGGAGCAGCAGATCGAAAAGTACAAGGACAAATACAGCAACGAAATGATCCTCTCTGTTCCGAAACAGCCGGAGGCACAAAAGAAACCGATGAAAAAGGAGAAACATGAACATGAAAGATAACTGCATTCTGACCGCTGAGTCAGTCACCGAGGGACATCCCGACAAGCTCTGCGACACCATCGCGGACGCGGTGGTGGATGCCTGTCTTACGCAGGACGCCGCTGCCCGCGTTGCCTGTGAGGTCATGGCCACAGCCGGAAAGATCATCGCCGCAGGCGAGATCACGGCAGCGAAGATTCCGGATATCCCTGCCATTATTTGCAGAACGGTGCGGGAAGCCGGATACGGCGGCAGCGACTATGAGGTGGAGGTCATCACCCATGAGCAGAGTCCCGACATTGCGGAAGCTGTGTGCGGCGGCACGGAAACCGGCGCAGGAGATCAGGGAATCCTGTACGGCTTTGCCTGCGATGAAACAAAGGAGCTGCTGCCCCTACCTGTGGTGCTGGCCCATCGACTGGCCCGCCTGTTGACCGATACCCGCAGGCAGGGCATCATCCCCGGCCTGCGTCCGGACGGCAAGGCGCAGGTGTCTGTGGAATACCGCTCTGGAGTCCCGTACCGCGTTGCCGCAGTGGTGGTATCCTGCCAGCATGAGGATGAGCTGCCCCTGCCGGAACTGCGCCGGGACATTCTGCGCCATGTGATCCGCCCCGCCATGCAGGAACTTCCGCTGGACGAACATACCGAAGTGCTGGTCAATCCCTCCGGTCGATTTGTCCAGGGCGGTTTTGAAGCGGACACCGGACTCACCGGACGCAAGCTGATGGTGGACACCTACGGCGGCCTCGTCCCTCATGGCGGCGGCGCGCTGTCCGGCAAGGATGGAACGAAGGTGGACCGCAGCGGCGCGTACATGGCCCGTTACATTGCCAAGAATATCGTAGCGGCAGGACTGGCCAAGCGCTGCACCATCAGCCTTGCCTATGCCATCGGCAAGGCACAGCCTGTGGCGGTGACGGTGGATACGGAGCATACCGGCATCTATTCCGATGATGTGCTGGAACAGGCTGTCTGCACGGTATTCAACCTGACGCCGGACGGCATGATCGGAACGCTGGGACTGGATCAGCCTATGTTCCAAAAGTTCTGCAATTACGGTCACTTCACCCATGCGGACGCGCCCTGGGAGCGCACGGATATGACAGAGGTTCTGGAATGTGCCTGTCGTGCCAAGGACATGGGCGTATCGGACCGATAACAGAAAAGGCCCGCGAGAGATGGTCTCTCGCGGGCGTGTTATCACTGTACGGAATCCTTGAATGCCTTGCCGGGCTTGAAAGCCGGCGCTTTGGAAGCGGGGATTTCAATGGTGGCTCCAGTGGCCGGATTCTTGCCGGTGCGGGCGGCGCGCTCCTTCACCTCGAAGGTGCCAAAGCCCAGCAGCTGTACCTTGTCACCGGACTTCAACGCAGTCTGCAGCGTGTCGACAAACGCATTCAGAGCGGTGTCACAGTCCTTCTTGGTCAGGCCGCTGGCTTCCGCCATGGCGGTGATCAGTTCTGTTTTATTCATCGTATTTCGTCTCCTTCATATCTAAAATGACTGGAAATGATATGCGCTATTATAGCAGACTCCCCACCTGCTGACAATACTGCCAGCAAAAACAGAATCAGAAAGGGTGATCACGATTTCAAAAGAAAAGAAGAAAACCCTGCATATCGCGTCCTGCTCCTTCGGCAAAGACAGCCTTGCCTCGATCCTGTTGGCGCTGGAGCACGGGGAACCGCTGGATGAAGCGGTCTACTGTGAGGTGATGTTCGATAAAAGAACCTCCGGCGAGGTGCCGGAGCATCGGGCATTCATCTATGAGACCGCGATCCCCAGACTGGAACAGTTGGGGGTCCCTGTCCGTGTGCTGCGTTCGGATAAGACCTATCTGGACCTGTTTGCCGGAACAGTTACCCGCGGTCCGAAAAAAGGACTTCGGCGCGGATTCCCTCTGTGCGGGCATTGCTATGTTCAGCGGGACTGTAAGCTCCGTCCCATCCGCCGGTATAACAGGACTCTGACGCCGGATACTGTGCAGTATGTGGGCATCGCCAGCGATGAGCCGGTGCGCTTGCGCCGCTTGCAGGGAAATCAGGTGTCCCTGTTGGAAAAATATCACTACACCGAAGAGGATGCAAAGCAGCTCTGCCAAACGGCAGGGCTGCTTTCACCTGTCTATGCGTTCACAGACCGTGGCGGCTGCTGGTTCTGCCCGAACGCCAAGCGGAAGGAACTGCGGCACCTTTATGACAACCATCCGGAGCTGTGGGCGAAAATGCTGGAACTGCAGGCAATGCCGGGAAAGGTGTCCGAGAAATTCAACCGCACGGAGCGCTTTTCCGACATCGATGCGGCATTCCGAAAAGAAGATGCCCTGTGCCAAAAAGCGGCATAAAAAAAGAAAAGGAGATGAGAACCATCAGCAATCAGAAATATGAGATCACAGACATGGCCCATGAGGAATATCCGTTCCTGCACCGCATCCGTGCGCTGCGTGATATCTGCAGCGAGATCCGCGCAGGCGACATAGGCGGTTTCGTGGAAAGCGAAAGCAACCTGTCCGCGGAGCCGGGAGACTGCGCGTGGATCTTCGATGACGCCATTGCAGCGGGTGATGCCTATGTGGATCGGGATGCTTGTCTGCGTGGCGACGCCATCGCCTGTGGCAGCGCCTATGTTTCCAAAGGCAGCGTGATGGGCGGCCATAGCCGCGCCGAGGACAACGCCTATCTCCGCGGGGCCTCCATGACAGGAAAAGCGCTGGCTTCCGGAAACGCGCAGATCATTCACGATCCCCATACGATGGGGACTCCCATTCTGTCCGGCAACTGCAAGGTGTATGGCACGGTGCAGGGGGATATCCGCATCACCGGTTCTGCCGTGATCCTGCCCTGCGAGGAAGTCCGCAACGATACAAGGGATGCCTTTGTCCTGAGCGGCAAGAGCCGCAGCGTGATCCGCGGCATCGGGCGTGATACCTTGAAACCTCTGCAAAAAGAAGTAAGTCCCATGAAAACAAAAACGCCAAAGAAACGAGGTGTGGAGCGATGACCGTATATGAGCAGGAGCTGCGAAAGCTGTTTGAACACAGCAATCTCGTGGATCAGCCTCAATTCTCCGGGCGTTTGTGCGTGGGAGATCTCGGAAAGGACCTGCGTGTACGGGCGGAGTTTCTCTCTACCCATATCTCCAGCCAATATGACGCCATCCGCCTCACGGTGCTCAACCGCACGGAGGGCGTGGTGGACCGGACGCTGCTGCGCTTTCAGGATGTCTGGGGTAAAAAGCAGGTGCCGAACAATCCCAACTTCCGCAGCGGCGTCATTCCCCACCTGTGGGATGACTACGGAAAAGTGGAATGGTACGCCTATCATCCCACTGCCGCGGACTATGCCGCTCTGCGGGATGCCGTCGGTCAGTATCTGTCCGCATTCCGGGAGCGCACGCCGGAGCTGGAACGGAGCGGCCCCAAGCTGGTTTATATCTGTGCTCCGCTGCGGGGCGATGTGACAAACAACGTGGAGTTTGCGCGGCAGAAAGCGCAGGAGGTGTTTGTGGAGGGAAATATCCCTATCTGTCCGCATCTGCTCTTCCCGCCTGTCGCAGATCCCGACGATCCCGCCCAGGATGAAAAAGCCAGGGCGATGGGACTGCGCCTGCTGGAATCCTGCCAGCAGATGAATGTGTACGGTCCGGTCTGGACAGATGGAATGTGGCAGGAGATCTATAAAGCCGGTGAGCTGGGCATCCCCGTGTTGACGGATCAGAAAACCATTGGCCGGACGCCGCCTGCACGGCATCCCAAAAGAAAGGAGAGATAAATGCCAATTGAGAGGATCACTGCGGACGATCTGCGGGATATGGAGCATCAGGAGGGACTGGTGCTGCAGGGCTGCGGCGGAGAGGCGCAGGAGTGGCTGGATGGCATCAATGACCTGCTGACGCAGGACGGCATCCTGCAGAATGGCAGCCGCTTTGAGACGGTCAAGGTTTTTCAGCACGATGGACTCAACAATCTGCTGTTCCCCTTCGAGAACATTCAGGTGGATATGGGGAAGCTGGCGATGTGGCGTTTGCAGACCCACGGCGCATTCGGCGGCACATGGCTGTCCGACTATGTTCCCAACAGGCTGGGCGGGTTTCGCTCCGCCCGGCAGGAGAACCCCCGCCCTCTCTGCCCTCTGCTGGGGCAGGACGGCAACATCTTCCATCTGATGGGTATTGCCGCCAGAGTTCTTCGGCAGAATGGCATGGCGGCAGAAGCAAAGGAAATGCAGACCCGCATCATGGGCGGAGCGTGCCACAGCTACGAGGAAGCACTGGGAATCATCAGCGAATATGTGGAGACGGAGCTGTCTCCGCCCCGCGAAAATCGAACGAAAAAGAAGGAGAAGCATGAGCATGAGCGATAATCAGAAATGGAGCATCCTCCAGGGGGATGCCCTGAAGGTGCTGGGGACCTTTGCCCCCAACACCTTTGACGCTGTGATCACCGATCCGCCCTATGCGTCCGGTGGGCGCACCCAGACGGAGAAAAACAAATCCACAGCCAGAAAGTATTCCAGCATGGGCGAGAACGCACCGCCCCCTTTCGATGGGGACGCCAAGGACCAGCGCTCCTGGACCCGCTGGGCGGCGGAGTGGTTGTATGAAGCGCGAAAGGTATGCAAGAGCGGTGCGCCGGTATGTATGTTTATCGACTGGCGGCAGCTTCCCGCGGCGACAGACGCTCTCCAGTGGGCCGGTTGGATCTGGCGAGGCACCGCTGTCTGGGATAAGGGCAACAGCCGCCCGCAGAAGGGGCGCTTCCGTCAGCAGGCGGAGTATATCGTCTGGGGCTCCAACGGCGATATGCCCATCAGCCGTCCGGTCCCGTGTCTGCCGGGGGTGTTCAAATACGGCAATCCCCAGAGCCGCATCCATCTGACGGAGAAGCCGCTGCAGCTGATGCGGGACATTGTGAAGATTACGGAACCGGGCGGGCATATTCTGGACCCCTTTGCCGGCAGCGGTACCACGGTGCTGGCGGCTGTGCAGGAGGGCTATACCGCCACCGGCATCGAAGTCACAGACACCTATGCGGAGCTGGCACGGGAACGTATTCGGAAGGAACTGGCGTGCGCCGCCTGAGCCTGCGCTGTGTGGCAACAGCACTTGCTATGCGCCTCTTGTGGCATTCTTTGTAGAGGAACAGACGAGCTATTATCAACAGGTAGAAGGATTCGTCCTTCCCTTCGACGCAGCTCGAACTACTGCACGAAACAGCAGGCAGAAAACGGAAGAGATCGAGCGTTGATTCAATATTTGAACGGGCAGGGTGTCTTGATGACACCCTGCCGTTTCTATTTTGGGTGTTACATTGACACCCTGTGCGGAAGGACCCTGCGAAACCGGATGTCTGGCGCTGCTGCCAGACATTTCTTTTTTCTGGAAAAGGTGCGGATCGTGTCCGCCTGTATTGGAATCAACCTACCTCTCAAAAAACGCCCCGCCGACGGCGGGGAACAGCCAACGCCGCCGTGGGCGGCGCTGGCGCAAGCATAGCGTTTGTATGACAAACGCGCTTGCTGGGGGCATCCCCAGTCCCCAATGCCGCCTGCGGGCGGAAGATTTTGCGGCAGCGCCGCGGGAAAGGAGGGCGATATGCCCGAAAAAACACACATGATCTCCGTCCGGCTGACCGACGCGGAGCGCAGGAAGCTATCGCAGATCTGCGCCGTTTCCGGTCTGCCGGTCAGCGCGGCGATCCGGGAGATGATCGGTGGTATTACCATCCGCCAGCGGCCGCCGCAGGAGCTTCACGACCTGTATGTGGAGATCAACCGCATCGGCAAGAACATCAATCAGATCGTCCGGAAAGCCAACGCCGGTTTTGCTACGAAGGAGGATATCCGGGAACTGAAGTTTCTGATGCGGACGATAGAGACAAAAATGACAGAATTGGTGAAACAGTAATGGCAGTCACAAAAATCCTTGCCCGCAGAGGCGGTTTGGCTCAGGCCATTGCCTATGTGGTCAACGGTGACAAGACGGAGGAACAGGTGTTGACTGCCACGCAGGGGTGCTCAATCAAAAGTGCCTGCGCCGAGATGCAGGATGCCAAGATCCGCTGGAACAAAACAGACGGAGTGCAGCTCTATCATATCATCCAGTCCTTCCGTCCGGGCGAGATCGAGCCGGAATTGGCGCTGGAGATCGCGCAGGAATTCGTGCGGGAGCATCTGCCCGGATACCAGGCAGTCATCGGCATCCATACCGACCGGGAACACATCCACGCCCATATCGCATTCAATTCCATCAACCAGCTCACCGGAGAAAAATATCACAGCAACGCCCGAAGCTACTACCAGCAGATCCGCGGCACCTCAGACCGGCTCTGCCGGGAGCATGGCTTGTCCGTTATTATGGCGGGAGAGCCTGCCAAAGCCATCAGCTATGTGGAGTGGCTGCGGCAGTCCAGGGGGCAGCCCACCTTCCGCTCCCTGCTGGAGGCAGATCTGCGGGATGCCATCCGGGACGCCAACGACCTCGGCCACTTCTTCCTGCTCATGGAGCATAAGGGGTATGAGATCCATCATGGCGGCAGGCTCGGCTTCCGCCTGCGGGGGCAGGATCGATACCAGTACCCCGGCAGGCGAGATCCGCTGTTCACAGAGGACGGAATCCGTGCTGCCATCCAGGGCAACCTGGAACAGATCGAAGCGGGGCTGCGGCCTGTCTTGCCTGCGCGGCCGGCGTATCAGCCGTACTGGAAGCATCCCAGATACAGCGGTTTTCTCGCCCTCTATGTCCATTATCTCTATCTGCTGGGCAAAATCGAAAAGCGACAGTATCCGCCCCGCATGACGCCGCATCTGCGGCAGGCGGTCATGCGCTTTGAACGGTATCAGGCACAGTTCGCGTTCCTGCGGGAAAATAACATCACAGCGCCTGCTGACATGGCGGCATTCGAACATCGCACAGAGGAAACGCTGGGCAGATTGACAAAGCAGCGGACCCTCCTCAATGTGCGGAAGAAGAAACGCCAGCCGCTCTACGCGGCGCTGGCAGACGCGAAGGCGCTGGAACCCAGCAGAGCGTTATACGAGGAAGGGCTCACCGGCATGGAGCAGGAGTTTGAGCAGTACATGAAAGCCGTGAAGCTGCTGGAGGACAGCGGCGTTCCGCAGGAGGTGCTGGAGAAAGAAAAGGCAGAAGTGTATGAACAGCTCTCAGAGGTGAATCGGAAGATCCGGGCAGAGCGGGAAAAGCTGAAGCTCTGCCGGGAGATCTGCCAGCAGACGCCTGTAATGGAACAGGACATCCAGAAAACAGAAGAACACCAGAAGGAGGTGCGGGAACATGAACATCGGAGGCGGTGAAGCGGCGGACCAGCTGGTACGCATGATGCTCTTCGGCAGCGAGGTCGCTGTCCGGCTGAGCGGCTCCGCCATTAAAAATGTACTGGCGCTCACCATGGCGCTGGCGAAAAAACACAAGACCATTTCCGGCAAAGTCAATCTGGCAAAGATGCTGAAGGAGACCCGCGATGTGCGGCGGTTCGCCATGTCTCCGGAGCAGTATCAGCAATTCAGGCAGCGGGCAGGAAAACAGAAGATCCTTTTCTCTGCCATCCGTGATTCGGATAACAAGGGAAAAGTCGTGGATGTGATCATGCCGGTAACGGAGATCGACCGCGCCAATATGATCTTTGAGCGCATCCGATATACCGGGCAGCCGGAGCAGGCGCGGCAGGATGCCCCCTCTAAGGAGCAGGAAGCCCGTGTGGGACAAGAGGCGCCGCAGCGCGAGCAGCAACGCCCCCGGCAGGGGGAAACGCCTGTGACACCGCCTGTGGGCAAGCGGCAGGAGGTGGCGCCAAAAAAAGAATCTCGGTCGGGAACAGACTTGCCAGATACCAAAGGCAGATCGACCTCATCCAGCGGCAGGGAAACGGCTGCCGGGACGATGACGAGTGAGCGGCCTTCGGTTCTGGAACGGCTGAAAGGGTATCAGGCGCAGTTGGATACCCGGAAGAAGTCTGCCCCGGCCAGAGAAAAGATCCATCAAAAAGCACGACCGGACAGAACAAAGTAAGAAAGCCGTTTCGTCAGCAAGGCCGGCAGAGTGGAATGCTCTGCCGGCCTCGTATTTTTTATGCAGGAGGTGATGCGGCTGAAAAAGACATCCCAAACAACGGATCTGGTACTTGCGCTGTTCCTCTATATCCCTGTGATATGGGCGGCGCTGCTGATCGCCCAGTCCCTTGGCGGCGGTCTGCCGGAGCTGCTATCAAACTTAACTGCCGCGCTGGAACAGCCCTTCCAGATCCAATGGACAGACAAGAGCCTGTTCTCCATTCTCGTCTGCACCGGCGCATATCTCATGGGGCTGTGTCTCTATGCTTCCGGACAGGGCAGAACACGGTACGGAGAGGAACACGGCTCCGCCGCATGGGGCTCGCCCCGGCAGCTCAACGCGCAGTTCCGTCAAAAGCAGAACAAGATCCTCACCCGCCATGTGCGGCTGGGGCTGGATACCCACAAGCACCGGCGCTCACTGAATGTGCTGGTCATTGGCGGCAGCGGCGCGGCCAAAACCCGCGGCTATGTCAAGCCCAACATTCTGGAAGCAAACAGCAACTATGTGATCACGGACCCGAAGATGGAGGTGCTGACCGCCACCGGAGGGTATCTGAAACGGCAGGGATACGACATCCGAGTGCTGAATCTGGTAGATCTGTCGCAGTCGGACGGCTATAACCCGTTCCGCTATCTGCGGGATGAAAAGGACGCGCTGAAGCTGGTGAACACGCTGATCCAGGCAACGACGCCCAAGGGAAGTCACGAGTCCGATCCGTTCTGGTCGAAGTCCGAGACAGCACTGCTGCAGGCCATCATCCTCATGCTGTTCCAGGAAGCGCCGGAATATGAGCAGAATTTTTCAATGGTGCTGCGTGTGCTGGAATATGCCGAAGTGAAGGAGGACGATGACGAGTATGTCTCCCCGCTGGATCTGCTGTTCCGGGCAATGGAGTATGAGAACCCGGAAAGCGTTGCCCTGCGGCAATATAAGGTTTTCAAGCAGGCGGCGGGCAAAACAGCGAAAAGCATTTTGGTGTCTGCCGCTGTGCGGCTGGCGCCCTTCAATCTGCCGCAGATTAAAGCTGTCACCGACCATGATGACATGGATCTCTACACGCTGGGAGAGCGAAAGTGCGCTCTGTACGCCGTCATCCCGGATAATGATACGACCTTTACTTTTTTAGTGAGTCTTCTGTACTCCCAGATCTTCCAGACCCTTTACTACTGCGCAGACCAGATCCATCACGGAGCCTTGCCCTGCCACGTGCATTTCATCTTGGATGAAGCGCCATCGGTCAATCTGCCGGGGCTGCCGCGGGAGCTTGCGACCATGCGCTCCCGCAACATCTCCTGCAGCACCATCATCCAGAACATGGCGCAGATCAAGGAGCTGTATAAGGACTCATGGGAAACCATCCCCGGCAACTCGGACACGCTGCTCTATCTGGGCGGTAACGAGGCAAGCACCCACAAGTACATTTCCGAGGCGTTGGGCAAGTCCACCATCGATACCAAGACCCACGGGCAGACCAAAGGGCGGTCCGGGTCTTACTCCACCAACTTCCAGATCAGTGGGCGGGAACTGCTGACGCCGGACGAGGTGCGGATGCTGGATAACCGGTATTGTATTCTGTTCATCCGCGGCACACGGCCGGTGATGGACGAAAAGTATGAGCTCATGGAGCATCCCGCCATCCGCTATACGATGGATGGCGGCGGACCGCCCTACATCCACCACGGAACGGTGGAGCCTCCCATTCCGGGAAAGCCGCTGTTCCAAACTGATTTTGACAATGAAAAGGAGAATGCTGCAGCATGAAACATGATTTGAACAACAAAAATTTCGAGAGAAAGGCAAAGCGCGTCTATTCCGTGTTTGCCTGCGTTACTCTGCTTCTGGGCGCCACCGCAGTGCCTGCGCTGGCGGCAGATGACCCGCTGACGGTGGTCAACAACCTGTCTGATTTCATTTTCTCGCTGATCCGCGCCATTGGCCTCATCCTGCTGGGCTTCGGTATTTTGCAGGTGGGCCTGTCTCTCAAGAGCCATGATCCCTCCCAGCGCGCCAACGGTATGCTGACGGTGGCAGGCGGTATCGTCATTACCTTTACTAAGGAGATCCTCTCCCTCATCACCGGCTGAAAAAACGCGGCAGGGTGAACGGCATGATACCGTTCACCCTGTTCTTCCCGTAGGAGGTGATTTTGAATGGGAAGTGGAAACTGGATCGTAGACAATTTGAACTCTGCGCTGGAAATGTGGAACGGAAGGCTGGCAGAGATCTGGCAGCTCATCAGCACCTCGCCGGAGTCCTTCAAGGGCGGCGGTGTCTGGAATGTCATCGTGAACATCAACGATGGATTAAAAGCTGTGGGGTATGCGCTGTTGGTGCTGTTTTTCGTGATGGGCGTGGTCAAGACCTGCGGCAGCTTTACCGAGATGAAGAAGCCGGAAGTGGCCTTCAAATGCTTCATCCGCTTTGTGCTGGCGCAGGCGGCGGTATCGTGGGGCATGGAGCTGATGACCGGCGCGTTTCGCGTTGCCCAGGGCATGGTGACGACCATCATGGATTCCTCCGGACTGACAGCCATGTCTGCCACCACATTGCCGGACGAACTGGTGAGTGTCATCGAGGATGTGGGCTTTATTGACTCCATCCCCCTTTGGGCGGTGACGCTGCTGGGCTCGCTCTTTATCTGGGTGCTCTCCCTTGTCATGATACTGACGGTATATAGCCGTTTTTTTAAGCTCTACATCGCCACAGCCATCGCACCCATCCCGCTGGCCAGCTTTGCGGGACAGCCCTCCAGCAGTATCGGCGTTGCTTTTCTGAAAAGCTATGCCGCCATCTGCATGGAGGGCTGTGTCATCGTATTGGCCTGTGTGATCTTCTCTGCCTTTGCCTCGTCCCCGCCCGCCATCGCGGACGATACGCTGGCGGCAGCCACCATCGTATGGAACTATGTGGGCGAGCTGATCTTCAATATGCTGGTGCTGGTGGGCGCGATCAAGATGAGCGACCGCATCATCCGGGAGCTGATGGGCCTTGGCTGATTCAGCGCCACAGGCCCTCTGTGCTGACGGTGTCTTCGCCGTTCTCCCGTGCTTTGCGAACACGGTAGGAGAAATACTCCATAGCGGCAGCGTCATCCCGTGCCTGCATAACAAGATCGCAGACAAAGCGGATCAGCGAAAGCAGCCAGGACAGCACCACCAGCCCTACAAGGGCGAACAGGATGCGGTCTGCCAGCACGGTATGGGCGCGATACCAGCCGTGGAACACCGTCAGCATGGACACGGTGTACAAAAGCGGGATGGTCATCCGTGTCAGCGCGGCGAACCGGGAGAGAAGCGCCAGGACGCCAAGCCCGGCGATCATCAGAAAAGCGATCATGTGTCACGACCTCCTTCATCGGGTTTGTGGCATAGTACCATGACTGCACAGACAAAGCAAGAGTCTGTTCAGCAAAACTCAGAAAAAACTCGGAGGTGATCCATTGGAGGTCCGCATCAACAAAGAAGTACGAAATTACCAGGAGAGTCTATTCTTCGGGCTGTCCCTGCGGCAGCTGCTGTTCGCGCTGCTGGCGGTCGCCGTGGCAGTGGGCGTATATTTCGGCCTGCGCCCTGTGCTGGGGAATGGGGAGATCGGCTGGGTCTGCGTGCTTGCAGCCTTTCCCTTTGCCCTGGGCGGCTTTTTTCAGTATAACGGCATGACGCTGGAACGCTTTCTGCTCGCGTATATCCGCTCGGAATTCCTGTTTCCCCGCAGGCTCGTGTTCAAATCGGACAACATATACGCCAAAGCTCTGGAAAATTCAACGATAAAGGAGGCTCTCAAACTTGATTAAAACTCTGCAAAATACGCTGAAGCAGGACAAAGAAAGATTTACGGTTCCGAAATCTGTACAGGACATCATCCCCATCCGCCGCATCTGGCCGGATGGGGTCTTTCAATTTGGCAGCAAGTATTCTAAAACACTGCGTTTTAGCGACATCAACTATGCCATCGCCTCGAAAGAGGATAAGACAGCCATGTTTCTCAGCTATTCCGAGCTGCTGAACGCACTGGACACCGGCTCCACCACGAAGATCACCATCAACAATAAGCGCCTGGACCGACGCAATTTTGAGCAGGAGATCCTCATCCCGCCCAAGGGAGATGATCTGGACGGCGGGCGTAAGGAATACAACGCCATGCTGCTGGATAAGGTGACGGACTCATCCAACAGTGTGGTGCAGGAGCGCTACATCACACTGTCCGTCCATAAGAAAAATGTGGAGGAAGCCCGCGCGTTTTTTGACCGCACGGTCCATGACGCCTCTTCCCGTCTGAACCACATGGACTCTCGCTGTGAGGAACTGGATGCGGCAGACCGCCTCCATATCCTGCATGATTTCTACCGTGTGGGTGAGGAAAGCGAGTTCCGCTTTGACCTCCGGGAGAACATGAAGAACGGGCGCTCCTTCAAGGACGCCATCTGCCCGGACAGCATGGAATTCAAAAAGGATCATTTTATCATGGGCGGTAAATATGGCCGGGTGCTTTTTTTGAAGGAGTATGCCAGCTACATCAAGGATTCCATGATCAATGAGCTTACCAGCCTGAACCGCAGTCTCATGCTGTCCATTGACATCATCCCTGTCCCTACCGATGAGGCGGTGCGAGAGATGCAGAACCGCCTGCTGGGTGTGGAGACCAATGTGACCAACTGGCAGCGCCGGCAGAACGCCAACAATAACTTTTCTGCCGTTGTCCCCTACGATCTGGAGCAGCAGCGCAAGGAGACCCGTGAGATGCTGGACGATCTCACCACCCGCGACCAGCGGATGATGTTTGCCGTGGTGACGCTGGTGCATCTGGCAGACAGCAAGGAAGAACTGGACAGTGATACGGAAACGCTCCAGTCCATTGCCCGCAAGCACCTCTGTCAGCTCACGACGCTGAACTGGCAGCAGGCGGACGGGCTGGTGACGGCGCTGCCGCTGGGCCTGCGCCGCATCGATGCCCTGCGCACACTGACCACGGAAGCGCTGGCTGTCCTCATGCCCTTTAAGGCCCAGGAGATTTGGGATCGTGGCGGTGTGTACTACGGGCAGAACGCCATCAGCAAAAATCTCATCGTGGCGGACCGCAGGCAGCTTCTCAACGGCAACGCATTCATTCTGGGCGTCTCCGGCTCCGGTAAATCCTTCAGCGCCAAGAAGGAGATGGTGTCACTGGCGCTGTCCACGCAGGACGATATCATCGTCATCGATCCGGAATCGGAGTACCGCCCCCTCATCGAAGGACTGGGCGGCCAGGTCATCAACATCTCCGCCACCTCACCCAACCATATCAACGCCATGGATATGGAGCAGGGCTATGGGGACGGAGAGAACCCCGTGGTGCTGAAATCCGAGTTCCTGCTTTCCCTCTGTGAACAGCTCATTGGGGCAGGCAAGCTGTCTGCCAAGGAAAAATCCGTCATCGACCGCTGTACCGCGCAGGTGTACCGGGACTATATCCGCAGCGGCTATCACGGCGCGGTCCCCACCTTGCAGGACTTCCACGCGGAGCTGCTCCGCCAGCCGGAAAAGGAAGCACAGGATGTGGCGCTGGCCATTGAGCTGTTTACAGACGGCAGTCTCAACACCTTTGCCAAGCCCACCAATGTGGACACCAACGCCCGTATCCTCTGCTACGATATCCGAGACCTTGGCAAGCAGCTTCTGCCGGTAGGAATGCTGGTGGTGCTGGACAGCATCTTCAACCGCATCATCCGCAACCGTGGGCTGAAGCGCAACACCTGGATCTATATTGATGAGATATACCTGCTGTTTCAGCATGAGTACAGCGCCAATTTCCTGTTCACCCTGTGGAAACGAATGCGAAAATACCAGGCTTGCGGAACGGGGATCAGTCAGAATATCGAAGACCTGCTGCAGTCCCACACGGCCCGCACCATGCTGGCAAACAGTGAATTCCTCATCATGCTGAATCAGGCGGCTACAGACCGGGAGGAACTGGCGCGCCTGCTGAACATCTCGGATAATCAGCTCTCCTACATCACCAATGTGGACTCCGGGCGTGGGCTCATCAAGTGCGGCAGCGCCATCGTGCCTTTCGTGGACAGCTTTCCCCGCCACACCAGGCTGTATCAGATGATGACGACCCGCCCCTCCGACCTTATTGCGTGATGTGCTATGAAAAAAATCAAAGAAAAACCCACGCTCTCTGAGCGCATCAAGGAAAAGGCGGTATCGACACCCAGAGAACTGCTGCACAGCGGTCTGGACGACGGCTCTGAGCGGCTGCGGACGCAGCTGCGGGATACGGCCCAGCACGGGCAGGCAGACGAGTACGGCGGCGACACCATTGAGGATACCGCCGCCCGCGGCCTGCGTCGGGCAGAAAAGGAACTCACCCGGCAGCGGAAGAAGAGACCGCAGGAGCAGCCGCCGGAGGGCGGCGCTCCTGCTGCCGATGCCACAGAGCAGAAGTATTCTGCTATCAAGGGAAAAGATACCACTTCTGCCGGGTCGCAGTCGCAGAGCGCTGCGGAGCGTGGACGGCAGCAGGCGCGCCAGAACGCCGCGCAAAAGGCCGCCAAGGACAAGACAAAAGATACCTATATCGGCGCACAGACAGAGACACAGGTCACAGTGGCAGCGGAACCGCAGCGGCAGGGGCAGAGAGTATTCATGGAGGAACGCGGGCGCAAAGCTGCCCGATGGCAGGCAGAGCAAAAGCGAGCCGTATCGCGCCACCAGGTCAAGACGGCGCAAGCCTTACATTCAGATAGGGGCGGCAGCGCCATGCCGGGCAGAATGCGTTCGGAGCAGATACCTCACATCAAAGAACGAGCTGAAACCAGCTTGCCCAAACCAGCGAGGAAAAAGTACTTGCCGATGGAGCGTGACATCGTCTCTGTTTCGCCGCGTTCTAAGAAGATAGCTGATACAGCGAAAACTTTGGAGTCCGCACAGAAGCAGGCGGTCATGCTGCAAAGCAGCGCCCGCACCGCACGGGAAGCAGCGGTGCAGACAGCGCGGTATCAGCAAGCCGCGAAAGCGGCGCAGGCCACCGCGCAGAAAGCATCCCAGGCGGCAGGACGGGCGCTGCGGGCCATCCTGTCCGCCGCCAGAAGTCTTGTGGCGGCGATGATGGCGGGCGGCAGCACGGTCCTCTCAATGGTGTTAGTCATCTGCCTGATCGGGCTCCTGATCGCGTCACCGTTTGGGATTTTCTTCTCCGGTGAGGACAGCGGCACCGGATATACGATGCCGGAGGCTGTGACGATGCTGAACACGGAGTTTACAGACCGCATCGAGCAGATCAAGGCGGAGAATCCGCATGATGAATTGGATATGGACAACGCCGGCAGTGCGGCCATGATCTCCAATTGGCGGGATGTGCTGGCTGTTTATGCTGTGAGGACAACGACGGATGCATCGTCGCCGGATGAGGTCGCCACGCTGACGGCAGAAAAAATGGACATCCTGCGGCAGATCTTCTGGGACATGAACGCCATCTCTTATTGGGTGGAAACCATTTCGGGAGACGAGGATGAAAGCGATACCGTTATCCTGCACATCACTGTCACAGTCAAGGATCATCTGCAAATGGCGGACGAGTATCGGTTCAACGCCGAGCAGCACAAGCTGTTGGAAAAACTGATGCAGCCGGAGTATCAGGAACTGTTCATGGCGCTTACCGGCAGTTATCAGGATATCGACCTGTCTCCGGAGAAGATCCAAGAGATCATCAAAAAGCTCCCCGCCGATCTCAGCGAGGAACGCAAGCAGGTGGTATTGACCGCATATCAGCTCTTTGGAAAGGTCAATTATTTCTGGGGCGGAAAGAGCCTTGTGCTTGGATGGGACTCTCGCTGGGGAACGCCTATGGAGGTGACAGCGGCAGGCAGCTCCAGCAGCGGGACCGTGCGTCCATTCGGCTTAGATTGTTCGGGATTCGTCGATTGGGTATTCTACAACCAGTCTGGCGGCAGCTATATCATCGGCCATGGCGGCGGAGCAACCATGCAGCACGAATACTGCACTGCCATCGCTTGGAGCGATGCCCGGCCGGGAGACCTTGTGTTCTATCCGGGAGACAGTCATGTCGGTATTGTCTGCGGATTTGACGGCAACGGTAATGTGCTCATCATCCACTGCGCCAGCGGGTACAACAACGTGGTGGTGACGGGAAAGAGCGGCTTTACATCCATTGCAAGGCCAATATTTTATTATGAATAGAAGAAAAAAACGGACCGACCGGGACGCAGAAAACTGTGTCCCGGTCGGCTCTATATTATGGAGGTTATCCTGTGAACAGAATTCAGATCATTTTGCGTCGGTTCTGCACAGCGTTGATGCTGACCGCAGTACTGACGATCCCAGTTCTTGCCGCGTCGCCCACATTTTCCGATGTGCCGGAGGGTTCAGCGCTGCAGGAAAGCGTTTCCTGCCTCGTGGAGCGAGGCATACCCCGTATAGAGCGTAGAGTTCACGCACTATGCGTGTACTCTACGTGAAAAATGGAGGAGCGCTGGCGGTAGAGGCTGAGAAAGATGCTTCACTCGATCTCCTGCTCCAACGTATCGAATTCAGGCGTGGAGAAGAACTCGCCGAGGGTGATGTCAAGGCCATCACAAAGCTTCTTAATCGTCACGACGCCCGGATTTTTACTTTCATCATTAAGGATACTCTTGATGGTTGCTTGAGGAACGGCAGACAGATTTGCTAATCCGTTCGGCGTAATTTTTCGTTCTGCGCAAAGTTGGCGGATGCGAAGTGCAACAGTTTCCCGAGTATCCATAGTGTAAACCTCCATGACGATTTATCACTATGGTAAATTATTTGAGAAAAGGTTATTAGTGATACTTCACTAACGGAAAAATATATGCTATAATAGTGATATAACACTATATTGTCCATGTGGCCGGCACCTGGCTTACAATTTATCTACTGATAAATTGGGAGGTCAGCATATGGAATACGGTTATGCAAGAGTTTCGACCAAGGAGCAGAATGAACTGCGTCAACTCATCGCTCTGCGGGAATTCGGTTTAACGGACCGGGCGATTTTTGTGGACAAGCAGTCCGGCAAGGACTTTGACCGTCGCAGCTACCAGCGACTGCTGCGCAAATTGAAAGACGGCGATACGCTTGTGATCAAGAGCATCGACCGTCTCGGAAGAAACTATGAGGAAATTTTGGAGCAATGGCGCATCATCACAAAGGAAAAGGGTGCGGCAATCGTTGTGCTGGATATGCCTCTGCTTGACACGCGGCGGAATCGCGACCTCACCGGAACGTTGATCGCGGACATCGTGCTGCAGCTGCTATCCTATGTGGCACAGACAGAGCGCGAGTTCATTCACCAGCGGCAGGCGGAAGGGATCGCCGCAGCGAAGGCGCGCGGCGTGAAATTTGGCAGGCCCCGCAAGGCGTTGCCAGAAGGATTCGGCGAAGTCAAAGCGCGTTGGGAGCGCGGCGAGCTGTCCGCACGTGCGGCAGGAAAACTGCTGGGCGTCACCCACCGGAGCTTTTTGCTCTGGGCGCAGGATGGCAGATGTAAAGAAACTGTTAAGAAAGAGCGGACTGAGATGCGTGGATAAAAAAGTACAGGTTGCCGACCACAGCGATATACAAATAATCTTATTTATTTACCATAGCACACCCCCAACAAAATATCAATAAGGCAAGGGCCTAAAACCGACTAAAAAAGCGTACTTTTTTAGCCACTGTGCCGGATACACAATCAGCTATAAAAGACCCATCCGCCTGTAATACAGGCGGACAACGATTCTGCGGGAGGTGAGCGGCGATCCGTCCGTCTCTGTACGATTTCTGCGCCGAGCATGATCAAGCTTACCTGCTGGCACAATGGGATGGTGAACGGAATGCGCCGCTCACGCCGAAGGATGTGACCTACGGAAGTCACCAAAAGGTATGGTGGCGATGCGCCAGCGGGCATCACTGGCAGGCGAAGATCTATTCTCGCTCCGCCGGCAGCGGATGTCCATACTGCTCAGGACGTCTGGCAGAGCCAAAGAAGGCTCTGCGAATGTGCCATCCGGAGCTTGAGCCGGAATGGGATGCAGAGAAGAATGGTCTGCTGCAATTCTCTGAGCTGACGGTTGGCAGCCGAAGGCTTGTATGGTGGCGATGCGCTAAAGGACATTCTTACCGCTCTGCAGTTAAAAGCCGCACACAGGGGACGGGCTGTCCCATATGCGCTGGCCGCATCGTTCTGCCGGAGGAAAACTCCCTGGCGGCAAAATTTCCTGATCTGCTTTCGGACTGGGACACAGAAAAGAATTCCCCGTTGCTGCCGACGCAGGTCATGCCGGGAGCACACCGGAAGGTCTGGTGGAGGTGCCCGAAAGGACATAGCTGGCAGGCGAGCGTTGCCAGCCGCGTCACATCAAATGCAGGCTGTCCGTTCTGCGCGGGACAAAAGGTCCTGTCCGGATTTAATGATCTCGCTTCGCTGCATCCGCGGCTTGCGGTCCAGTGGGACCGGAAAAAGAACGGCGCGCTGACGCCGGAGGCGGTGAGCGCATATTCCAATCGCCGCGTGTGGTGGCTCTGTGACAAGGGCCATTCCTTCTGTGCGGTCATCACCCACCGTGTGAATAAGGGGAGCGATTGCCCGTACTGCACCAACCGCAAGGTCCTGCCGGGATTTAATGATCTGGAGGCCAAGGAGCCGGTGATCGCATCGCAGTGGCATCCGACCCTTAACGGCAGTCTCACGCCACAGCAGGTAACGCCCGGCAGCAGCCGGAAGGCATGGTGGCTGTGTGAAAACGGCCATGCGTGGAAGTCGGTCATCAGCAGCCGTACAGGAAAGCAGCGCTGCGGCTGCCCTGTCTGCGCAGGCAGGCCGCTGAGCCAATGTACGGCGATCTTAGCCGGGCAGCCGGAGAAGCCGACACACTAATGTAATAGGTGCCCAACTGCGGGGAGCCGCAGAAAACATATACTGCAGGAGGAGATCACATGAAAAGATTGTTTTCGCTGCTGCTGACATTCTGTTTGACGGCATCACTGCTACCGGCACAGGTTCAGGCAGCGGAGAACGCAAGCAGCGGCGGACTTGACCGACTGGGTATCCGGCAGATATCCGAAAAGGAATATGCCATGACACCCGATGTCAAGGAATACGAATGGATATTGAACAATGGCGCACTGACCCAGCAGATGATGGGTCATGTGATGGAGGTCAAGGTGGGCGAAGGCTCCACAGCTTCCATTGCGGCCGGTTACAGTGATGATGATATCGATACCATCAAAACCGGCAGAAACTGGGCCATGACAGAAACGACCAAACAGGCGCAGAGCATGCAGTCCCGCCGCAATATCAATGTTGTTGGTGCGATCAATGCGGGCGGATACGACATGAGCAACGGCCGACCCAGTGGTGCTTTCATCATGAGCGGCACGCAAATCAACGCGCCGACCGGCACCACCTTCTGGATCGACAAGAGCGGCGATGCGCACATCACCAGCGCGCAGGAGTGCAACGCCGCCTATGCGGCAGGCAATGTTCTGGAAGCGGTCGCCAGCTTCGGCGATATCTTTGAGAATGGCCATGCCCGCAGCGGTCTGGACAACGTCACCCGCGCCTCCCGCACGGCCATCGGCATCAAGGCGGATGGCTCGGTGGTGATGTTCATGGTGGATGGTCGTCAGGCGCCCTATTCCGTCGGCATGACCATGGCGGAGGTTGCCGCTGCCATGGAAGATCTGGGCTGCGTGCATGCCATCAATCTGGACGGCGGCGGCTCCTCGACCTTTGCCACCCAGCGCGAGGGCGAGCAGGAAAACAGCACCGCCGGTCTGACCCTGCGCTGCCGTCCGTCCGACGGCTACGAGCGTAAGGTGTCCAACACCATCATGGTGCTCTCCACGGCGCAGCCCACAGGTCAGTTCGACCATGCGGTGGTGACGCCCAATGACGAGGTCTATACCCCCGGCAGCACGGTGCAGTTTAAAGCGACCGGCATTGACGCCGCCGGCGGCAAGGCGGAAATTCCCACAGGTGCTTCCTGGGCGATTCTCTCCGGCAATGGCAGCATCGATGCGAATGGTCTTTACACGGCTGCCGGTACCTGCGACGAGGTCAAAGTCGGTCTGAAGGTCGGCGGCCAGATCATTGGACAGACCAAAATTCAGGTGCAATGGCCGGACAAGCTGGGCTTCACCAACAACAGCGTCTCCATTGATTTCGGCAAAACAAGCGATTTGACCTTCAAGCCTACATGGCAGGGCAGAGAGGTCCATTATAAGGATGGAGACTTCGTCTGGACGCTGGATGAAAGTAAACCCATCAGCTATAAGTACAATACCAAGGTAGAGGAAAAGGCTTGGGAGGGACGAGATGTCCCCAGCGCGGGTTTTCCAACATGGAAATACTCTGACTCCAATGGCAATGTCTATATGTCGCTTACCGGCAGCATCGGTGTGCAACAGAAAATAGAGTGGGGTTCTACAGAGACAAGAACCTATTTAACTTATTTTACCGAGGCAAGCCGCACCATCAGTTACACTGATGGAACAATTGGGATCCACGAGGTTCTGACACATGATAAGGCTGAAATGCTGGACATGCGCAACAATACGTGGACGGAGTGCACCCTGGAACAAAATGCAGATCGAGTGAATTTAACCCATGATTTCGCAGTTGGTAAATTCACGGGCAATCGCTTTACCGCAGACACGAACAACTCCCTGCGAGCAACGGCTAAGGTGACACTTGCCGGTAACTCGGCCTTGACCGGGCAGGTGGAGCTGGTGGTGGGTCTGGAGCCCCTGGTGCTTATGGACTTTGAGCCCCGGACTGGTGTCAATTGGAACACCTACATTACAAGCGGAAAGAACGGCGGAGAGGGTGATAACCTCACATATGGCCAATTGACAGACGCCCATATCCGGGAGTACGGACTTTGGATGCGAACGGCTACCAACTCCGGTGTTAAATTTGATGGCTCTGGTGTGGTAGGCGCAACGGTGGATGAACGCGTCCGCTTTGGCGAGCAGGCGTTTAAGCTGTGCTTCGACTTTTCACCCTGTGGTGAAACATCAGTTGCGGCAGCGGATGGTGGCTTCTCCTGCGACCTGTATGTCAATACTGTGCAGCCCACCAAGATCGGCATGTGGGTAAATGTGCCGGCGGATTTGAAGGGTTGCCCCTATAATCTGAAGGCTATTTTAGCCGGCGGAGCAAGAGACACGGCGGAGGCACACACCGATGGCGGGTACAACACACTGCAGCCGGACGGAACCTTTACATATGGCAACTTCGGTGATGCCGGCGCAAAGGGCAAGGTTCCCAAGGGTACGACCATGTACACCCAGTACTACGGTAAGAGCAAGGATGCCGAAGGGAACGAGATTATCCTGAATACTTTGGGCGAAATGGCCGGTAAGGGCTGGCTTTGGGTGGAGGCGGATATCTCCGCCATGCAGATGCCCATTGATGTCTACCGCGCCTATACCTTCCGCGTTGTCAAGACGCAGTTGATGAATGAACGCTTCAAGGGACATATTCTGGTGGATAATGTCCAGTTCATCTACGGCACGAATACCAACGATATCACCAACCCGGTGCTGGAATCGGTCACGGAGACTTCCTCCGGTACGGCGTTGGCAGGAGACGGCTCCACTGTGCTGAACAGCGGCAATCTCACTTTTAACGCCATCTATTCTGACAGCGAGCTCACCGATAAATACGCCACTGGCATCGATACCAGCGGTATCCGCGTGCTGCTGGACGGTACGGACTATACCGGCAAGCTGGAGATCAATGACGGTTCCCTCTACCTCACGGGCGTGGCGCTCCGTAACGGCACGCATACCCTTACCATCCGGCTTAAAGACTTCTACGGCAACGTGACGACCGAGACCCGCACCTTCCGCGTGGAGAACACCGAGGGCGTGCGCTCCGCCGTCGATATCGTGCCGCAGCCCGAGGCGCCGGAAATCGGCAAGGAATACGTCTTTGCTATCGTAAATAACACTGGCGAGACTGTCAAAAAGGCAGAGCTGACGGTGGATTTCAGCGCCATGGGCAACGCTGCAAAGTATCTTGAGGGCGCTGAGGTCAAATCGCTCAGCGGCAACTATACACTGACACTGGATCAAGACGCTTTGAAAAAGGGACTTGCGAAGATCACGGTCACGAAGCAGGCCGCGCAGGCGCGGCGGACAATGCTGACCGGAGTGCAGGAAGCAGATTATGACTATGTCTCCGAGCTGGGTTATCTCATCATCAAGATTCCTGCAAATGCCGCATCGGACAGCAAACTGAAATGCACAGTGACGCAGGGCAGCTACACTGTTACGGACAGCAACGGAAACGAAACTGTTTATACATTCTCCGGTGAGGAGAAGGCCATCCCCTTAAAAGCGGACTATCAGCTCAACTGCAAGCAGGCGATTGCCGGAATGCCGACCGAGCTGACCGTAACGGATGTCAATGGCGCAAACGTTTCGCTCGCCAATATCTATCAGGTGAACAGCGACGGCACAAGCACGAAGCTTGGCAGCACCAACATGAAGGGCACATTTACCAAAACCTTTGACGTGGCGGGTGAATATACCTTCTATGCCGAAAAGAACGGCAGCGGCCGCTCCTGGAACCAGCGCGTGATCGTCTGCGAAAGAACGACTGAGAACGGCGGCAAGCCCTTCGGTATCCTCACCAACGGCGTGACAGTGCCCGGCACCAAGAGCATTACCTGGCTCACCCAGATCGATGGTTCTGATGCAAAGGCACAGGTGAAGTATTCTAATTCGGAAGACCTCAGCGGCGTTACGCCGGTGGAGGGGACCTCCTCACTTCAGACCTTTGTGCAGAGCAGCCACGGCGATGCACTGCGGTGCAACAAGGTAACGCTTACCGGTCTGACACCCGGCACTACCTACTACTATCAGGTGGGCGATGGGAGAACATGGTCTGATACGCAGAGCTTCAAAACATCTGTTGCGAACGCGGATACGACCAACTTCTTCATCCTGGGCGACATTCAAACAGGCAACACAGCAAATCTGGCCGCAGCGCTGGAAAAGCTGAGAGCAGGAAGCTATGACTTCGGTGTTCAGACCGGCGATGCCATCGACAATGTGACAATGTATGAAACACATTGCCGTCCGTTCCTGAACACGCTCAACAGCGGTACGCTGGGCGGCGTGGATCTGATCCATGTGCTTGGCAACCATGAGTATTACGGCGATGCGGATGGCAAGATCAGCAAGGCGATCTATGATCTGCCTGAGAGCGCGCAGAACAGCTGGTACAAAATGGAATACGGCAAGGTCTGCGTAGTCGTCGTGAACCATGGCACGAAGCTCTCTGAGACGTTGACGGACATTGCCGAGAACCTGACCACCGACTGCGTCTGGAAGGTACTCGTGTCGCACGAACCCATCTATGGCACCGAGTCCGTTTCCGCAACACCGGAAATCCTTGCCAGCATTGAGAAGGCAGGCTTCAGCTTCGTCTTCGGCGGTGATGACCATGCCTACGCCCGCACCTATCCCATGCTCGGTGGCGTGAAGCAGGTGGAAAACAGCCGGAACGGCGTTGTGTACTTTGTCTGCGGCGATTTGAGCGGCAAGAGCAACAAGTTTGAAAATCGGGAGTACTATGCGTGCGCCAAGCCTCATACCGAATACGACGGCATGTATCTCACAGTGCAGGCAACGGAAGCGTCCTTCACGGTCAAGGCTATCAAGTACGATGGCACTGAGCTGGATTCCTACACCAAAACGCGCACCGACTGCGAGTTGGGCAAGCACACGGTGAGTGGAACCAGCAAGTACGATATGACCGCTGGAACGATTTCCTGCGCAGTCTGCGGCACGGCACTGAAACCTGAAGACGGCTATGCTTTCAATGGTCTGCTCTCCACCACAGACAGCAAACAGGTCATCCTCGCAAACGGAAGTGTCAAGAAGAACGAGTTCTCTTCTCTGGGCGAGAACAGATACCACTCTTGCGCGGACGGCTATGCCTACCTTACCACGCAGAGCGACAGCCGCACCTGCGTGACCGGCGGCTATATTACCTATACCTGTCCGCAATGCAAGACAACGGATCGATCTGATTTTCAGCGCCCCGTCGATCACAAGTGGGATGAGAACCATGTCTGCACGGTCTGCCAGTTCCACGGCATCGATATCAACAGCGAAGATGTCGTCTTCAAATTCGGAAGCCCTGAAAATCCTCGCGATATCGAACCGGCCCCCAACTATTATTACACCGGCACCGGTGTTCGTCCCGGCAGCTTTGCCAAACGCGGTGACTATGTGCTGACGCAGAACAATGACGCCAACCTCATCAACGGACAGATCCCCGATCTGTATGTGGAATGGCCGGACAGCAAGAATGTCGGCAAGGCCGAGATCAAATGTACAGGCCGAGGAAATTACTACGGCGATAAAACGCTGACCTATTACATTGTGCCCAACAATGTGACGAAGCTGGCGCTTGAGTCTGCAACGGAAGACTCTCTGACCCTTACATGGAACGCCGCACTTGGTGCGGAGTATTATGAAGTTTACCAGTGCGACAAGGATAACGAACGCCGGACTTACATGGGAACCACTGCCGAAACTACCATTACGGTTACAGGTCTAAAAGAGGACACGGAGTATTACTTTGTAGCGGCTGGCCGCACCAAAGTTCCGGCGGAAAACAATAAGGTCTACAGCAGCGCAAAATGGTCCAATATCCTCTGCGCACGGACCTCTCCCATCTCGGCAGACGTCAAGGCGATGACGGCAACGGTCGACAGCGTCCAGATCCCCGCGGTGGCAATGGACGGCACGAACTACCTCTTCCTGCCCGCTTCGGCAAACCTTGCGAGCCTGAACGCCGTGTTCACGCGCTCGGCTGAGACCGGTGATCTGGTGGTGATGGGCGATCTGGGCAGCCAGAACGTTTCCAGCACAGATTCATTGGATGTTTCGGCGCTGGCTTCCGAGACGAACGGCTATCGGACCATCACTGCGAAGGTCGGAAACGGCACGGCGTTCACCGTCCGCATCATGCAGGCATCCGAACTTCCGACCCTCTATCTGACAAGCACGGATACGAGCGCGCAGGGACGCAGCTATGTAGACAGCAGCAAGCGGAACACCACGACAGCCGCGCTCAAGATGATCGACGCAAACGGCGGCGAGATCGCCGCGACGAACATCACCGAGCTAAAGGCGCGCGGCAATTCCACCTTCACGTACGCAGAAAAGAAGTCGTATCAGATGAAGCTGGAAACGGTCTCCGATCTGCTGCAAAACGACGAGAGCGTAAAGACCTGGGTGCTGCTGGCAAGCTACTTTGACGCTACGCTGATGCACGACAAGCTGTTCAAGGACATGGCGGCTGCTTTGGGAATGCCCTATACAGCGAGCTGCGATTGGGTGAACCTGTACTACGATGGTGAGTATCGCGGCGTGTATCTGCTGAGCGAAAAGAATGCGGTCAAGGATACCGGCATCGATATCACCGATCTGGAAGCGGCGTACAAGGAAAAGAATCCAGGATACGGGACGAACATGACCCCCGCGACCGGCACCAATGCCTATGGAGGGAGCTATACCTATACGACCGGCCTTACTGACCCGGCCGACATCACGGGCGGCTATTTGCTGGAGCTGAACCACAACGCGCCGGATGAGATCAACGGCTTTGTGACCCTTCAGGGCAAGGGCATCAATGTCAAGAGCCCCAAATGGTGCAGCGACGAAGCCATGAAGTATATCAGTGAATACTATCAGGCGTTTGAGAATGCGGTTTATGCCACGGACGAAACCGGCAATTACACCGGCATCAACGCCGAAGGTAAGCACTATTACGACTATGTTGACCGCGATTCGCTCGTGAAGATCTTCCTGCTGCAGGAGCTGGCACTCAATCCGGACGGCTTTGTGTCCTCGCTCTACTTCTACAAGGATGCGGATAATATCATGTATGCCGGTCCTATTTGGGATCAGGATATGACGCTCGGCACCGGCTGGACCAAGCAGATCACGCCGGAAACGACCGACTATCACTATCTGGCGAAAGCGTTGATTCAGATCCCCGATTTCCGGGATGCCGTCATCAAGTGCTATAACGAGACATTTGCTCCGCAAGCCAATGCTCTGATCGCGAAGAACGGTACGATCTATGGTTATGCGGACCACCTGACAGATAGTGCGGAAATGAACTTCGTCCTCTGGCCGTATATCCGAGTGGGAGATCCGAGCAATGCCGAACACATTTGGCAGAACACCACCTATACTTCGGTTCTTGCCGATATGCAGAGCTGGCTCGCACAGCGCATCGCAAAGCTGGATGAGACCTTTGCAGCACCTGACTTTGCGACAGGCGATGTGAACGGCGATGGCGATGTTGATATTTTCGATGTCTACGCATTGAGTCGCTATCTTGCCGGATATGAGGTCGAAGGCTTTATTCCTGCCAATGGCGATGTAAACGGCGACGGTGATGTTGACATTTTTGATGCCTGGGTACTCCAGAGGCGTCTGGCTGGCTATGAGAACTGATTAATTATTCTCCTGCCAGAGAATTCGGAAAAGCATATTCTCTGGCAGGAGGGCACATTCAACTCATGTATCCTGTGATACAACACATTTTTATAACGAAAGGAACGAAAAAAGAATGAAAAGCAGAAAACGCTTGCTGTCTCTATTTCTTTCCTTGGCAGTGATGTTCACAATGAGTATCACCACTGCTGCGGCAATTGATGCAGACAACGGCAGTGCAGCTATCATAGCTGTTGAAACGGTAAAGCAAACAGTCAAGGTAGGCGATGAAGTTACACTGAATGTTTCCGTAGCGAACAATCCTGGCTTTGCGGCGTTTGACTTTACCATCCAGTATGATGAGGAGAGACTGGAACTACAAGGTATTGAAAATGGAAGTTTCGGAGGAACTCTTATTGGTAATACGGCCACAGGCAAGGTGAATTTTATTGCTAACGTTCAGAATGAATGCACGGGAGACGGAACACTATTCACTTTGAAATTCAAGGTGAAGGCAGACTGCTCGGACGGCACACAAGTAAAGATTGAAACGACGACCTTTAAAAATGCGAACAATGAGAGTATTTTGTCTACTGTCGTACCCGGTGGTACAACCGGTGACTCCACGACGGGTGACTCCACGACGGGCGGCTCCACGACCGGTGGCTCCACGACAGGCGGTTCGACAACGGGCGGCTCCACGACGGGCGGCTCCACGACGGGCGGCTCCACGACCGGTGGCTCCACGACAGGCGGCTCTACAACGGGCGGTTCCACGACCGGTGGCTCCACGACAGGCGGTTCGACAACGGGCGGCTCCACGACGGGCGGTTCGACAACTGGCGGCTCCACGACGGGCGGCTCCACGACGGGCGGTTCGACAACTGGCGGCTCCACGACGGGCGGCTCTACAACGGGTGGCTCCACGACCGGTGGCTCCACGACAGGAGGCTCTACAACGGGCGGTTCCACGACCGGTGGCTCCACGACGGGCGGCTCCACGACGGGCGGTTCGACAACTGGCGGCTCCACGACGGGCGGCTCTACAACGGGTGGCTCCACGACCGGTGGCTCCACGACAGGAGGCTCTACAACGGGCGGTTCCACGACCGGTGGCTCCACGACAGGCGGTTCGACAACTGGCGGCGGTGAAACGGAGAGCATTGTGATCGACAACAAGACGATCGGCGTTGCGGCTGCATCGACGATCTACGATTCAGAAAATAAATCGCTGACCGTAACGTGCGATCAGCCCTGCGTTGTGATGATTCAGGCTGCTGACGGTACGCTGACCCGACTGATCGGCACTAGAAATTCGGACAATACGTATATCTTTGATGTCTCGGGGCTTCCCAAGGCTGCAAAGGTTGTTGTTGCAACCAAGGGTGATGCAAATGGAGATGGGGAGACGAATGCTGCTGATCTTGCGCTGATTAATCGTGCAATTCTCCAGGGGAAGCAAATTGGCAAATTTGATACGATGATCTGCGATGTGAACGGCGATGGCGTAGTGAATGCAGCTGATTTGGCGCTTATGAACCGTCAATATCTCAGAGGCGAACAGTTAAGTTGGGATGCTTAAACGAGGAGGATAGGTAAAATGAAAAAAATTCTGGCATTGATTCTGGCTGTTGTCTTGTGCCTGTCGTTGTGTGTTACCGCGTTTGCGGAAGATGCGCCAACGGTTCTGGCAGAGCTGGATAAAACAAGCATTGAGGCTGGAGCTGGACAGGATGTTACGCTGACACTGGAGATGTCCAAGGAATTTGGCCTTAGCAGTGTTTCCTACACTGTCGACCTTCCGGATGGATTTACGCTGGTTTCGATTGAATCCGGCACGCCCGCTATTTCTTACACCGGGTTCGTCAACCTTAACACAGGCATTGTAAGCTGGTACGTTCCCTCAGTCGATAATGCCGTAACAACTGTCTTTTCCAAAATTGTTGTTCATGTTCCGGATGATGCGACTGCCGGCGAGTATGCAATTGGCGTAAAGAATCTGAGTCTGACTACGTATGATTATAACAATGACATATCTTGGGCAAGCAAGACCGCATCTGCTACGCTCACCATCAACACCCCGCCTGTCCACGTCACCGGCGTTACGCTGAACAAGTCTGAAACCACCATGCTGGTCGGCGGAACTGAGACCCTGACTGCGACTGTAGCCCCCGCCAATGCGGACAACAAAAATGTTACCTGGACGACCTCGAATGCCAATGTTGCGACGGTCAACAACGGCGTTGTGACGGGTGTCGGCGCTGGCACCGCTACGATCACTGTTACTACGGTTGACGGCAATAAGACTGCAAGCTGCGTCGTGACTGTGAACGCGGTCCCGGTCGATGTTACCGGTGTTACACTGACCCCGACCACGCTGAACATGAAGGTCGGCGGCACTGCAACTCTGACGGCTGCAGTTCAGCCGGAAAATGCGACTAACCAGTCTGTTACCTGGACGACCTCCAATGCCTCTGTCGTGACGGTCAATAGTGGCGTTGTGATGGCTGTCGGCGAGGGTACTGCGACCGTCACCGTTGCTGCAGCGGACGGCCGATACACCGCAAACTGCACCATAACAGTTGAAAAGGCGGATACGCCCGTCACCTATAATGTCACCGTCCAGAACGATGGCCACGGCAGCGCCAGCGCAACGCCCGCAAGTGCTGAGGCAGGCGCCGAGATTGCCCTGAGTGCCGCGGCCGACAGCGGCTACCACTTCAAGGAGTGGCAGGTGGTCAGCGGCAGTGTAAGCATCACCAACAACAAGTTCACCATGCCTGCCAGCGATGTGACCGTCAAGGCCATCTTTGAGAAAAACAGCAGTTCTTCCGGCGGTTCCTCCTCCGGCAGCACCACCTACACCGTCAAGGTGCTCGACAGCAAGAACGGCGACGTGACCGCGAGCCACAAGACTGCCTCTAAGGGCACTGCTGTCACCCTGACGGTCACTCCCGACAAGGGCTATGTGCTCGATACCCTCACCGTTCTGGACGGCAACAACAAGGATCTCAAACTGACCGAGAAGAACGGCAAGTTCACCTTCACCATGCCCGCCAGCAAGGTCACCGTGGCGGCCACGTTCAAGGCTTCTGCCCCCACCGGCAAGAACCCGTTCATCGATGTTCCCTCTGGCTCCTACTACGAGGACGCTGTTGTCTGGGCGGTTGAGAAGGGCATTACCAGCGGCACCAGCGCTGTGACCTTCGACCCGAGCGGCAACTGCACGAGAGCGCAGGCGGTCACCTTCCTGTGGCGCGCTGCCGGTTCCCCCGCCCCCAAGACCAAGGTCATGCCCTTTACTGACGTTCCATCCGGCAGCTACTACTATGACGCAGTGCTGTGGGCTATGGAGCAGGGCATTACCAAGGGCACAAGCGACACCGCTTTCAGCCCCAACGCTTCCTGCACCCGCGCTCAGATCGTCACCTTCCTGTGGCGTGCCAACGGCAGCCCTGCTGTCAGCGGCAATTCTGCCTTCACCGATGTGGCAGCTGACGCTTACTACGCGGCGGCGGTCGCCTGGGCAGAGAAGAACGGCGTTACCGGCGGTATCGGCAACGGCCTGTTCGGCTCCGGCGACACCTGCACGAGAGCCCAGATCGTGACGTTCCTCTATCGCGCGATGAAGTAAGGTACAAACGCAAATATCCAAGCAAAGTACTGAACGGCGCGGCGGCAATGCCGCCGCGCCTTTTCCCATTTGAATGGAGTACTGCTATGTGAAAAATGAATCCCAATATGGTCTGCTGCTATTACAGCGGTATCTGTATGAGCATACGGATGACCAGCATCCGGCCTCTGTGGCGGATATTCTTGCCTTCTGGCAGGAGCATGGCATTCAGGCGGGGCGCAAGAGCGTATATTCCGCTATTGAAGTCTTGCAAAGCAGCGGTATGGACATCGTATGCGTCAAAAGCACCCAGAATCGATATTTCGTGGGGGAGAGGATGTTTGAACTGCCGGAGCTGAAGCTGCTGGTGGACGCGGTAGAATCCTCCCGCTTTATTACGGCTAAAAAGAGCGAGCGGCTTATTGAAAAGTTGGGTAAGCTCACCAGTGAATCTCATGCCCGCCAGTTGGATCGGCATATTTATATGGACGGCACCGCCAAACCGGAGAATGAGTGCATCTATTACAGCGTGGATGAGATCCATAACGCCATTCAGGAAAAACGGCAGATCACCTTTCAGTATTACGAATACACCCCGCAGAAAGAAAAGATACTCAAGCATAACGGCTACCGCTATCAGTTCAGCCCGTATGCCCTTATTTGGAGCCGAGATTGCTATTATGCCGTAGGTTGGTCGGAAAAGCACGGAAAGATTGCACAATTTCGGGTAGATCGAATGACGGCAGTCGAACCACTGGAACATACGGCAGTCCAGACACTGGATTTTGATCCGGCGGAGTATGTCCGCAAGGTGTTTGGGATGTACCCGGACAACCTCTGTACCGTAGAGCTGCTGTGCGATAATGAGGTCATGCGCAGCGTGATCGACCGCTTCGGTGAAAATGTGTGGACGGAAACTGTAGATGAACAGCATTTCCGCGCCACAGTCGAGGTCGCGCCAAGCCCTCCGTTCTTCAGTTGGGTCTTTACCTTTAGCGGTAAGATTCGCATCGTCAGCCCAGCAGCAGTGTTGGAGGAAATGCGGGATATGGCAGCGTGGCTGAAATAATTTCTGGATGGTGTTCCCTGCGGGGAACACCATCTTTTTCGCATCTTGCCAATCGAACGAATGTTTGCTATACTGAGGCTACAGTGTTTCCAGAGAAGAGAACACGGATAGGAGGTGAGTTACTTGGAACAGACATTCGGCAGCTTCGTTCGGGAGAAACGGCAATCTATCGGATTGTCTCTGCGCACACTGGCGGCAAAGCTGGACTTATCGCCAGTCTATCTGAGCAACATTGAGAACGACCGCAGACCGGCGCCGACGCGCGCATATTTGGAACGGTTGGAGCAGGAACTGCATCTGAGTAAGGTGGAAACCGAGCAGATGCTGGATCTTGCCGCCAAGTCCCAGAATAACCGGGTATCCGCAGACCTGCCGGACTACATCATGGATCGGGAGATCGTCCGGGCCGCTCTCCGCACGGCGAAGGAGGCAGATGCCACAGACCAGGAGTGGCAGGAATTTATCGACCGGATCACCCAGCGCGCAAAGAAATCCAAAGAGGGCGGTGAAATAGACGCATGAAAAAAGCATATTACCGCGAACAGGCGCTGGAGCGGATCGCCCGCGATGTGATCATCGCCTATGACCCCAGACTTTATTACGGTTCCCCCGCAGCCATTCCCATTGAGGACATCATCGAGGCACAGGGGCTGGTGCTGGAGTATCAATATCTGCGGAATAATGGGCGGGTTTTGGGCGAAACCATCTTTGACGACGGTCTCACAGCGATCTATGACTGGGAAAACCACCGCTATGATCTTCTTCCCGTCAAGGGCGGCACCATCCTCATCGACTGCTCTCTCTGCGAAGAGGAAGCATCTACCGGGCGGCTGCGCTTTACCTGCGCCCATGAGCTGGGGCACTGGCTGCTCCATAAGAAACAGTTCAGCGGGACCGGCGAAAACGCGGCGCTCCGTTCCGGCGATGAGAGCGACAACACATTGGAAGTGCAGGCGAACCTGCTGGGCTCTATCCTTCTGTTGCCGCTGCCGCAGGTCAAGCGCTGTTTCTATCAGCTGCGCTCCGGACGGACGAATCAACAGCTGGTGACGGATATGGCAGGTATCTTTCAGGTATCCAAGCAGGCCATGCGCATTCGGTTGGAGAACCATAACCTGCTGTAAAAAATTTTCATGTGCTGTTCTCAAAAAAGAGAACAGAGAAAGAGAGGCGCTATGTCAAAAACCAATTCCCTGCGCTGTCCGCTGTGCGGCAAGGGCCGTATCGCGGATATCCCCAGTGGTGCGGAGCAGTCTCAGTACAGGCTGTTTGCTCTGCACAGAGCGGAACACCCTGACCTGATCGCCAAATGCCCCAAGTGCGGCGAACAGATCGGCATCACGGTGCTGACACCGGATGCTCACCCCCTGATCCACACGCCCATCCACTTTATGGGATATGTTCAGGCATAAATTAAAAATCCAATTGATATGACTTCGTCAAGCGCACCAGCCACCCATCATCGAATATGGGAACATTGAGTTAGGAGCCTTACAAGTAGCTTTTCAGCTATGCGTAAGGCTCTTTTTTTGCGCCTTTCTTTGGCTGAAAAGCGGAAAGGCACACAATGCGCAGACGCTGGCAGCCCTATATCGCTAAATATCCGTGACCCAATCTCAGACATTTCAAAAAAATCTGAGATTGGAGTCATGAATCATGAAAAAATGGCAGGAAGAACGCAACTATCGGCGCGTTCTAAACGAAGGTGGCGAAGTCATCGCCAATATCATCACTGTAGACGGTATGGACGTAGAGGTGCCGGAGGATGTGTATCTGGCCTACTCCCAGGCAGACCGCCGTGAGCGCTACATCACGGAGGAACAGTCCTCCGGCAAGCTGCTCTCTCTGGAGCAGATGGAGGAGGACGACCTGCTTCCGGACTATGTCGGAGCGGAAACGGCCCCCAGTGCTGAAACGGAGGCACTGGAGCGTGAGGAACTTCGGAATCTGGCAGAGCAGAAGCAGATCCTTTTGCTGGCGCTGCTGTCACTAAAGGATACCGACCGGGAACTCATCAACGCCCTGTTCTTCGACGGCGCGTCTACACGGGAATACGCCCAAAGAATGGGCGTCAGCCAGCGGGCGGTCATCAAGCGGAGAGACCGTATCCTGCGGGATCTCAAAAAGTTTTTTGAAAATTCCTCGAAATAAGGGTATTCACCGAACGCAATTTTCGGGAGGACAGTGAGGGGCTCCGAATCGCCCCTCGCTGTTCCTTGAAAATTGCATACCAGCAATACGGATAACCACCCGGACAGAAGAGCGATCCGCGCAGTGTGCGCCACGACCCGTGGGAAGCCTTGCAGCTTCCCGCGGCGAGCGATTTTACCTGCGCAGGGGCGGCGTTGGCAGCGCCGCCCGCAGAGACGCTGTCCGGGCAGATAATGAGACACAATGCACTGGCCAGCATGAAGAGGCTGGGCTGCTCCGGGATTGAAAGCAGTAGAGATCCCGGAAATACGCCCGTGAAGGTCTTGCCGGACCTTGTCCGTATTGTTCCCTTTTCCCACCGGGGCGCGCTGCAAATACGGTGGAAACGAAAACAAAGCATGACAGGAAAAGAGGTAATTATCGGATGAATACCAACGATAACAGGCTGAAAGCCCATAAACTGATCGACCATATTTTTCAGGACCTTCTTCCCGCCCACGGTATGGCGCAGCGTCCGGAGCAGATCCAATTGAGTCACCGGATGCTGGAAGCCATGCAGGACGGGAGGATCGCCTTGTGCGATGCCGGGACGGGCATCGGCAAGACCTACGCTTATCTGGCGGCTGCCACGGCAGCGTCTGCTTTCCCGACAGGGCAGATCGCCCGCCCCATCATCATTTCCACTTCCAGTATCGCGCTGCAAAACGCGGTGCTGACGGAGTATCTGCCGCTGCTGTCCTGCGTCCTAATGGCGGACGGGATTCTTACCAAGCCACTGAAAGCGGTCATCCGCAAAGGCAAAAGCCATTATGTCTGCGACGAGCGGCTGGACAGGCGGCTGCGTCAGGTATATCCTGCAAAGAAAAATCCGGAAGCGCTGACGGCGCTCCGGACTCTTAGGGAAACGCTGGACATGGACAGAGTTTCTCATCTCAGCGGCTATGACCGGGAGCGTGTCTGCGTACCGCAGGTCTGCGACTGCAAGCAGAGGGACTGCCGATATCAGCGGTTCCTCAAGACTTGCGACAAAGATCAATTTTTGTTTCAAATCTGCAATCATAATTTGCTGGTGGCAGACGCCATCCACCGCAGCGAGGGAAAACGCCCCATCTTCCCGGAGCACAGCATCATCATCGTGGATGAAGCCCATAAGCTCCCGGAAACCGCACAGCAGATGCTGGGTGTGACGTTGGCGGCCGAAGAGATACGAAACCTTATCCTTCAGCTAAAAGAGGAACGGTACTTACTGGCGGCAGAAATGCTGGAGGACAGCACAGGTCCTTTGCTGCGCAAGCTGGCACAGCCCAGAGAGGAAGCGGAGCCGGTGGAAGCCTGTTTGCGATTGCTGACCGCGCCATCCTGCACACTGCCCATCATCCAGCGGCAGATCGGCAGCCTGCTCTCCCCGCTGGGAAGCCGCCAGCTGAATACGGTGCTGGACGCGGTCAAGCTGTTCACCAGTTCCCAGACAGATATGATTTTTTACACTGCCGAAGATGTCAGCACAGGCGGCGCCATGCTGTGCGCCGCAGCCGGCGATATCACGCAGCGAATAAAAAAGATCCTGTGGCAGCCGGATCAGGCGTTTGTTCTGACCTCCGGCACCATGGCGGTGGGCAGCGATTTCCGCCGTTTCAAAACGCAGGCAGGATTGGAGAAGGGGCACCGTGTTATGGAATCCGTTTCTCCATCCCCCTTTGACTACCGGAACAACTGCCTGCTCTACCTTCCGCAAATCCCGCCCCGCCAGAGAGCGGAGGATACGGATGTGTACTTTAATGAGCTGACTGCCGAGCTCGTCGGACTCATCAAAGCAGCTTCCGGTCACGCACTGGTGCTCTTTACCTCCTACGCAGCCATGTCGGCTGTGAAGGAGCGGCTGCGGGAGGAATCTCTCCCATTCCCATTCCTGACGCTGGGCCGCAACGCGCCCCACATCATTGAACAGTTCCGGCACACGCCGGGAGCGGTGCTGCTGGCCACCGGCGCGGCATGGGAGGGCTTTGATTTCCCCGGCGACTGTGTATCTCTGCTGATCATCCCACGCCTGCCTTTCGCCTACCCAGACGCACGAAAGGAACGGGAATTGGAGAAGTATTCTTCCCTTCACGCATTCATCCGTGAGGTAGCTGTACCGGAGATGCAGATCAAGCTGCGCCAGGGCTTTGGCCGGGCCATCCGCACGGAGAGCGATACCTGCGTCATCGCCATTCTGGATGAACGGGCCTGCCGTGGCCGCAGATACGCCCAGGCTGTGAGTGAGGCATTGCCGGAAATGCGGAGGACTGGCAGCCTGCGGGAAGTGACAAGGTTTCTGCGGGAGAAAAAGCCGGAGAGCTATTTTGAGGTAGAAAGATGATCGACGCAAAGAAAGAATTGCAGTATCGGCTGGCAGTCAGGATGCTGGAGCATCTGGCGGAAATCGGCCTGCTGAGCGCGGAAGAGCTGGTCTATGCCAAAAGGCTGGCCGGAGAAAAATACACCCCGCAGACTGTTTGGGAATAGTGCTGGATATTCTGCGGATCGTGTGGTAGCTTGTGTGTTGACAAAAAAGATACAAGGAAGTGAAAAACATGGCACAGGTAAAAATCATCGCGCCGCAGACGCGGGAAGCGGAACATCTGCGGGTGGCAGCCTACTGCCGGGTCAGTTCGGACTCCAAGGATCAGCTGCATTCCTACGCCGCCCAGATCCGCAGTTATACGGAAGAGATCGCCCAGCATGACGGCTGGGAGCTGGTGGATGTGTATGCCGACGAAGGGCTGACCGGCACCCGGATGGATCAGCGGGATGACTTCAACCGTATGATGCGGGACTGCCGGAAGGGCAAGATCGACCGCATTCTGGTGAAGTCCGTATCCCGCTTCGCCCGGAATACCAGAGACTGCCTGTCCGCCCTGCGGGAGTTATCCGCCATGGGCGTCAGCGTCCGGTTTGAAAAAGAAAATATCGACACGAAAACGCTCACCACCGAACTGATGGTGAGCGTTTCCGGTTCTCTTGCCCAGCAAGAATCCATCTCCATCTCCGCCAATCAGAAGATGAGCTATCAGCGGCGGATGGAGCGTGGGGAATTTATCACCTGCACCGCCCCTTACGGATACCGAATCGTAAATAAGAAAGATCTTGAGATCGTCCCAGAGGAAGCCGCCACGGTGCGCTGGATCTTCGACGCATACCTCAAGGGGCGCAGCTCCGGATGGATCGCGGAGCAGCTGACGGCGAAAGGCATCCCCTCCCAGTCCGGCGCGGAATGCTGGAGAGAAACGGGGGTTCGATACCTGCTGACCAATGAAAAGTACATTGGAGACGCTCTGAGCCAGAAATCCTACAGCTGCGGCTTTCCCTTCGTGCAGAAACGAAATCACGGGGAACGCCTGCAATACTACACGGAGAACTCCCATCCAGCTATCATCGACCGGGACACCTTTGAGCGGGTGCAGGCACTGCTGCAAAAGAAAGCGCAGAAAGAGAAAAAGCGCAGAGAAAAAAGCCCTCTTGCCTTAAAAATCGTTTGCGGGAACTGCGGGACGGTGTTTCAGCGCCGAAGCAGCCAGAGCGGATATGTGACATGGGTCTGCCGAACCCACGACCGCCACGCCGCGGACTGCCCTGTAGGACGCATCCCGGAAGCGGAGATCCATGCCGCCTTCCTGCGGATGTACCACAGGCTCAAAAGCAACGCGGACATCATTCTGGCCCCGGCCCTCCGGCAGCTGAACACGCTGGACACGATCCTGCGGCAGAATCATCCGCAGTTGCTGACCATCAACCGGGCCATCGCGGAAGCAACAGAAGAAAGCCATAAGATCAGCACTCTGCGGGCCAATGGCTTGCTGGACGCGGATATCTGCGCCGCCCGCATGAATGCCATCAGCGCCAGACTGGCGCAGCTTCGCGGAGAACGGCGCAGGCTGACAGAGAACGAAGCGATAGACGAAACGATGGATGCGCTCCGCAAGGTGGAGCAGACGTTTCTCAACGGACCGGAACGGCTGGACGGCTTCGATGAAGAGCTGTTCGAACATCTGGTGGAGAAGATCATTGCAGAGTCTCAAAACCGTATCCGCTTCCGGCTTTACGGAGGCTTGGAACTGACAGAACAATGGGAGGTGGCGGCAAGATGATCAACCGCAAGGTGTTATACGGGTATCAGATCCAAAACGGCGCGTTAGAGATCGTGCCGGAGGAGCAGCGGACCGTCAGTATGGTCTTTACGCTCTACAACGCCGGGGCTTCCTATCAGGCCATCTCGGACGCCTTGAACCGGCAGAGTATTCCGTATTGCCGGGAAGTGCCGCTCTGGAACAAGCATAAGGTAAAGCGCCTTTTGGAAAATCCCCGTTACACCGGTAAGGAGGGATACCCCATACTGGTGGAAGCGGATATTTTCCAAGCGGCGCAGGAAAAGACGGCGGAAAAGAATGCCAGGAAGCAGTCCCACGGAGAGAAGCCTGCCATTGCGCGGTTGACTCCATACTTCCGCTGCACCTGCGGCGGGAAGATGACCCGGCTGGGCGGCGGCTGGCAGGACAGCGGCAAGCTGTATCTGAGATGCGAAGGCTGCGGGAATACCGCGGTCATGGACATGGATGCGACGGTAAACTGGATCGTCCGTCAGTTCCGGGACCATGAACCGCCCAGCTGCACCGCCTACACGCCCTCTGCGGAGGTCATGCGGCTGGACAATGCCATCAACCGGGGGCTGGAGCAGCCGGCCTCGCCGGAAACGGTGATGGCGCTGATCCTGCAGGGTGCGGCAGCGCGGTATGCCTGCTGTCCAGAGCCGTCTGCCGAATCTGAGGGGTCGGAGCGGCTGACGGAGACGAATTGGAAACGCTTCCGCAGGACAGTCTCCCATATCATCATCTCACAGGATGCCGAAGTAACTCTTATATTTACGGATAAAAAAGCGACAGGAAAGGACGAATGATCCATGGAAGCGACAGCAGCTACCTTAGAGCGGCGGGTTCGGGTGATCCCCGCAACCAGAAAACCGGAAGAACTGCACAGAGACCATGACGGAAAAATGCGCGTAGCAGCCTACTGCCGCGTCTCGACGGACAGTGAAGAGCAGCTCAACAGCTATGAGGCGCAAAAGACCTACTACACCCAGAAGATCCAGGACAGCCCGGATTGGGAGATGGCAGGGATCTATGCCGATGAGGGTATCTCAGGCACCAGCCTGAAAAAACGAACGCAGTTCAACAAGATGATCACTGCCTGCAAGCGGGGACACATCGACCTCATCATCACCAAGTCCCTCTCCCGCTTTGCCAGAAACACGGTGGATTGCCTGGATACGGTACGGCTCCTGAAAGCAAACGGCATTGGGGTGTACTTCGAGAAGGAAAACATCAACACCCTCACGGAATCCAGCGAATTTCTCATCACCCTGTTCAGCGGCTTCGCCCAGGCGGAATCCGAGTCTCTCAGCAAGAATGTCGCATGGGGAAAGCAGAAGAGCGCGGAGGCGGGAAAGGTCACCTTCCAGTACAAAAAGATGCTGGGATACCGGAAGGGGGCGGACGGACAGCCGGAGATCGTACCGGAGGAAGCGGAGATCATCCGCCGCATTTACCACAGGTATCTGGACGGCTGCACCCTGGGCCAGATCAAGCGGGAGCTGGACGAGGACGGCGTTCCCACCGCACAGGGTGTAGAGCGTTGGTCTCCCTCCATGATCCACAATATCCTGACCAATGAAAAGTACATTGGAGACGCCCTGCTGCAGAAAACCTATGTGACGGACTGCATCACCAAAAAGGTCAAAAAGAACCGCGGTGAACGCACGATGTACTATGTGGAGAACAGCCACCCGGCTATTGTCTCAAAGGACTTGTTCAATCAGGTGCAGCAGGAGATGACACGCCGGTCCAGCAAACGGAAGGTGCTGCAAAAGAGCGGAAAAACGGAACTTGGGAAATACTCCGGCAAATACGCGCTGACAGAACTGCTGGTGTGCGGCGAGTGCGGCTCCCCCTACAAGCGGGTCACATGGGCCAGAAATGGGAAAAAGCGCATCGTGTGGCGCTGTGTCTCCCGGCTGGAGTTCGGTACAAAATACTGCCAGCACTCCCCGACACTGGATGAAGGCAGGCTGCACAGCGCCATCCTCGCGGCCATGAACGAGTACGCCGCCATCCGGCAGGAGGTCTGCCCCGATGTGCTGGCCATGGCGGAGGAAGCAAAACAGGCGTTATCTCAGGCTGGCGCGCAGCTGCTGCAGCTGAAGAAGCGCATGGATGAGGTGAGCCGGGAGCAAAGCGATGTGCTGGATCGGCTGCTCGTCAACATGGCCGATACCGAGCTGAATGCCAGAATGAAAGCGCTGACGGATGAGAAGGAATCCCTCAAGGCACAGATCGCGGACGCGCAGCAGGCAGAAGTCGATCTGGAGGAACAGGCTACCAGACGCCGGCAGATGTGGGACAGCATCATGGAATGCGCCGCAGGCTATACAGAATTTGACAATGAGCTCGTCCGGCAGGTCATCCAAAAGATCACGGTGGAGGACGCGGAAACCATCCGCATCCACTTCAGAGACTCAGACGAAGTGCTGGAACAGGAATTATAAAAAGAAATGGGGATGAAACTAATGGCAATTTTTCTCACAGGCGATACGCACGGCGACTTCAGCCGCCTCCGCCCGGAGGTCTTCCGGGAACAGGAACGCTTGACCAAAGAGGATTATGTAATCATCTGCGGGGACTTTGGCGGTATCTGGGATGGCAGCGACACTGAACAACAATGGCTGGACTGGCTGGCGGACAGGCCCTTTACCACCCTGTTTGTGGACGGTAATCACGAAAACTATGACTTCCTGCGGAACTACCCGACGTGCGAATGGCACGGCGGACAGGTGCAGACGATCCGTCCCGGTGTCCTGCATCTGATGCGGGGGCAGCTCTATGAGATCTGCGGAAAGCGCATCTTTACCATGGGCGGCGCCAGCAGCCACGATATCCGGGACGGCATTCTGGAACCGGATAATCCGGACTATGAGCGAAAGCTGCGGCAGCTCAACGCCGCAGGCGCGCTGTTCCGCGTCAACCACAGGTCGTGGTGGAAAGAGGAACTGCCCAGCGTGGATGAATACGAAACTGCAAGGAAAACTCTGAATCAGGCAAGGTGGGATGTAGATTACATCATTACCCATTGCTGCCCCAGCAGTGTCCAGGACACCTTCAGTAGAGGATTCTACCAGCGAGATGCGCTGACAGACTTCTTCGATGAGATTCAGGAACGCTGCAGATTCCAGTACTGGTTCTTCGGGCATTACCATGAGAACATGGTGGTGGAGAGACGATTCGTTGTGCTGTATGAGCAAATGCTGCGGCTAAAATAAGGAATAGAGGCGTACTGACATATCGCTCAGTACGCCCCTATTCCTTATTTCATTGCGTGCAGTAGTGGACAGGAATTAAAAGGCGGTGTATAATTTTAATAATGTTGGTTGGTCCTACAACACAAATGATTTCCGGCTAAACACACGGAGAATGGCAATTAGGGATGGTGATGTTATTGCCTTGTGCTTTGTGTAAGAAAAATGTGCCATTGATGCAGAGCCATATTTTTCCGAAACTGATTTATAAGAGAATTAGGTCTCATCCAAAATCAAGATTTCGTAGTTTAGATAACTTTTCAAAAGCCATGCAAGATGGTGAAAAAAGGCCAATGTTATGTCACGACTGTGAAGAACGCTTTAGTGCGTTTGAATCAAAGTTTGCGACGCTTTTCCTTGATCCGTATTTAGAATCTGAAAAGCTGAAGAACCTCCATTCAACATGGGTGAACTATTACTTTTTATCTGTTGCATGGCGAGTACTTTGGGATGATTTGTATCGCATGAAGTCACATTGTGAACACTTCTCCAGACATATTTTTGAAGAGTATTGCGATGAATTGGGGAAATGCTTACTTGCGTTCAAAGATGGCGCAAACTCCAAAATTCCAAAACAATTTAAAACCAGAGTATACAAACTCAATCGACTGATTAAGCAATCGGAGGTAAATGAACTTGCCAAAGGATGCATTTTTGGATACTCTGTGTTCTTGGCAAAAAGTCATTCTTTCTCGGTGATTGTGTACTACGCTGGGTTGGTGTTTGTAACAGATTATATTCCAGATAAGCGGCGGTATATTTTTCTGGGTGGAAAACCCACTTTGTTTAAGACACGATGCAAGAAAAAGGAAGTAACCGAAGAACTAAAAATCCAGTTTTGCGAAATGGCACAGCAGTACAAAAAAGTTATGACTCCAGATATGAGAAAGAAAATTTCAGAGCGATACAACAAATGATGTGCAAAGGGCATCTTTTCTGTCGACACACGACAAACAATGATAATCCGAACTACATTATCCAGGTGGGTAATGTGTTCGGATTTATCATTTCTATTGAAAATGTGCTTTAGCAAGCAAGGGCGGGAACGTGAGTTCCTGCCCTTACCTGCTTTCTGGAATAATGATATAATTTACTTGACAAGCAGAGCGTGGTACGCTTAGACAGAAAAATGCGTACTAGTTAAAATTCGGTTTGTAAGGTGCTAAAAATGGAATTTGAATTGCTTACAGAAAACCTTGAACTCAAATTGTCACCGGATTTTTATATTGAGGATATAACATATCCAACTAATACAATAATGGGTGTGAACGTCTATAGTGACGGATTTTGTGCAAGCACATCAATGGATATAGATATAAGGGAACTAGCTGTATTTTCTGAAAAATTGTGCCAGGTATATGATACGCTGTCCGGCGAGGCGAGGATTGAAGAACCATATGGTTTGCATATGTATCTGCAATTTATAGGCGATGGAAAAGGTCATATTTCCGTCAAAGGCCTTTTACATGGCGGGAACAGAGCTGGCAATGAACATACACTTGAATTTGAGAACAGCATAGACCAAACCGAACTGAGAGCGTTTTGCTTTGCCTTGCGAGACGCCTGCAATGATTATTTCAAGTGACAATTCAGGTTGTCAGGTTGATCTACTACGCCTTCTTGGGTATAATGCGCACTTGCAAACAAAGGCGGGAACATCATTTAAGATGTCCCCGCCTTCACATTATTCTTGTTTGGCCTCGTCAGCGTCCCGCCGTGCTTTCCGCTCGGCAAACTCCCGCTGTCCCTCCTCGCTCTCGAAAAAGGCTTGTATCTCCGGGAGTAGGACCCGGGCCAGAACTCTATCTCAATTCTATCGTGCTACCTGCTACACCGTCCCTAAGGGGTTTACTTTTTGTACGTCCAATGCTCTGTGTGGTGTCTAACCAAGAAATGGGTGTCAATATGGTTCTAGCTTGGGTGTTGGGTCAGAGAATAAGAAATGCAAAACTGTGCAGACTAACTTTACCTTATTAAAGGGGGCGAATTTCTATGATTGAACAGGACACGATAAAACTGCTTCGAGAATGTGACGCAGGCGTTAAAATGGGGGTCGCGTCCATTGACGATGTTCTTGATCAAGTGCACAGTAGAGCGCTTAATCAATATCTGACGGAGTGCAAAAAGAAACATGAACAGCTAAAGAATGAGATTCAGACCCTACTGGAAAAATACCATGATGATGGAAAAGAGCCAACCCCCATTGCCAAGGGGATGTCTTGGATTAAAACCAACATGAAAATGGGCATGGATAACTCCGATCAGACTATTGCAGACCTGATGACGGACGGCTGTAATATGGGTGTCAAATCGCTGAACAAGTATCTGAACCAATATGAGGCAGCAGATGAAGTTTCAAAGGATATTGCGAAACGGCTCATCAATTTGGAAGAGCAGCTTGCTGTAGACATCCGCAAGTTTTTATAAGCGGCAGCTTTTCGACTTTCTTTTTCTGGATAAAAACCTCTTGCTGCTGGCAAAGCACTGTTTTAATGTATTTTTCCAGGTTATTTAGTGATACTCGGACCAAAAAGTGCTGAGAAATTTGGAGTTTTTCAAATTTCTCAGCACTTTTTATTTTATCTTGGCTTTTAAAATCTTGCTGAAAATCATGCTACTGCAAATCTGTTGCTGAATGGTTTTAGAGCGCACCGGTAACCTTCCTGAGGTCCGCAGAGGGACGGCAAACAGATTTCCGACCGCGTTTTGCTGTCTGACTTGGGCGGGACGCAAAATACAGCGTCCCACGCCATTTACCTCAAACAACAGCTTGCGCCGTCCTTGTGGCGGCGGGTAACGGGGGAGCCTGCCATCCGGCAGGCTCCCCCGTTGTAATCTTTGACCATCGAATTGCGTCCTAAGTTGGGACACGTTGGCGAAATATGTCTCAATTTGAGATGTATCATTGCAACTTGGTCCAGTTTGGACTTCGCTTATTTTAATTATTGTTTTTTGGCGTCGTGAATCGCCTCAAAAGTTCTAATACCATCAGTGCGTCTTTGTCTGAAAGGTTGTTTAGTGCTTCGTATAATTCGCTTAATATAGGTCCACCTTGTTTTAATTCAATGGATGCAGCACTACTATCTTCATACTTATGCAAAAGAATGTAATGTCCAAAGAGACTAATTTCAATAGGTGTAGTATCTTCCCACCCTAATACTCTACGAGCTTCAATAGGTACAACAATTCGCCCAAGCTTATCCAATTTTCTAGCTATTCCGCTTTGTTTCATTACCTATGCCTCCATTACATATTGTGCATCCGAATTCACGTATGGACCGATACTGGTCCCATTGTATCACACTTCAATCGTAAAATAAAGTAAAAAATGGACCGAAATTGGTCCAACGATTGGAGAACGTATGATGGATACAAAGATAAAGCAGGATCAAATCTGTATTGGGAAAAATATTAGGGAAATAAGAATATCTAAGGGAATGGGACAAACGGAACTCGTTCGAAAAATCCAACTCAGGGGTATTACAATGACACGAGAAACCCTTGTAAAGATTGAACGTGGAGTCCAACACATTTACGCTACTCAATTAAAAGCAATTAAAGAATTATTGGATACATCGTTTGATGAACTGCTAAAATAGATACCATGGAAATGCATGGCGTGGGAGAAGTTACGATGGAGTTCAAAGCCTTTCAACTAATTATTGGGAATCAGATTCCGACAACAAATGAGATATTAAGTATTGTGGTGTATGGAGAATCTATTTATCGTTCTGCAACTGATAATAGTATTGTTCGTGAAGCTTAATAGGACACACTTCTGATATACCAGAATGAGCCTAAAAAGCAATAGAACAGGGTGTTGCTCTCATTGAACAACACCCTGTCTGAAGCCTTGAAATGACTACGTTCGCCACATTCAGTCTCGCTGCGTTTACCGCGGAGCGTCCTTTATAGAGGATCTGAGTATCCTCTTATGGATGCCCCGCATATTTGTGCTCAAAAATGGGCCACGCCTTTTTGTCAAACACACTCGGTCCCGTATCTCCCGTCACCCCTCTACGCTCTCGAAAACGCCTGGATTCCCGGGAGCAGGATGCGGGCCGGAAATTTTGGATGTCTACCGGAGGCAGCATCGACAAGGGCCTACTGAAATTTGCCGAGATTTCTTTTGGATGGCATGGGCGCATAACATCACCGGCTCCACCGGGGCGTGGGGATGATGCCTGAAATCTCTATATGGTCCATTCGCTGTGGATGATACCGACCAGTCGATACCCCTCGTCTCTGGGGAGAAAGACCAGTTTGAGCGCACACCAGTCAAAGCCGTTGTTGGACGGATCCACCCCGGGGAAATAATACTCCAGGAAGCGGGCGTCGGGATAGGCCTCGGCCACATTCTCCAGAGAATTTCCGGAGGAGAACACATGATCCACGCCGATGACCGGAGCCCGGGTATATTCCGCGTTATAGACATAGCGTTTCAGATATTCGGGAAGTGTGAGCTCGATGGGGTCCCCCTTTCCCTGAGTGGCGCCCCAGACATAGCGCGTGCCGTTGATGCCGGCCTCGGTGAACTGGTCGGGCAAAAAGGTGAGATCGCTGCGGGGGTCCACGGTGGAGTAGGGAGTGAAGGTCACCCCGCGCTCTGTGTCGATGAGAGCGGCAAGGACTTGGATATCCCCTCTTTTGAGGGCCTCCAGCACGGCGTCTCCGGCCTCCAGCAGGGGAGTGTTGTCCGTGGGGTCACAGGTATCCGTGGATGACTCCGGGGACGGGGCCTCCGCGCCGGGGACAGCGGCCCCGGAGGGAATATAAGCGGAGAACAGTCCGCCACCGTCCCAGAGGGAGAAGTTGAGCGCGAGACCGGCGAGGCAGCCCAGCAGCAGGCAGAGGACACAGAGCGGTGCATTTTTTTTCATGGCCGCCTCCTTTCCAAATCAGAGCCTGATCTGTAGCTATTCTACTCAAGGGCAATACAAATTGCAAGAACAAATGGTTACAAACCAAGATATGCCGGATTCCTTGCAAAAAGCCTGAAGAGGCGCTATAATAAAAATGGCTATCGGTTATTTTGGAGGTGAGCCAATGCAGAAGCATGAATTGCAATTCCATATCAAATGTAAAGAGGGCGATGTAGGGCGGTACTGCATCCTCCCCGGCGATCCGGGCCGGTGCGAGAAGATTGCCGCCTACTTTGACGATCCCGTGAAGGTGCAGTCCAATCGGGAATACACCACCTATACAGGGACGCTGCTTGGGGAAAAGGTTTCGGTCTGCTCCACCGGGATCGGCGGGCCCTCCGCCGTCATCGCCATGGAGGAGCTTGCCGCCATAGGGGCGGATACCTTTATTCGGGTGGGGACCTGCGGCGGTATCGCATTGCAGGTCCAGAGCGACGATGTGGTGATCGCCACCGGAGCGGTCCGCCATGAGGGGGCCAGCCGGGAATATGCTCCCATCGAATTTCCGGCGGTGTCGGATTACCATGTACAGGAGGCGCTTGTGGCTGCGGCAAAGGCGCTGGGAAAGCCGTGGCACGCAGGTGTCGTCCAATGCAAGGACTCTTTTTACGGACAGCATGACCCGGGGCGGATGCCGGTGAGCTATGAGCTCCAGAACAAGTGGGAGGCATGGAAACGTCTGGGGGTCCTGGCCTCCGAAATGGAATCTGCCGCGCTCTTCTGCTGCGCCAGCGCTCTGGGGGTCCGATGCGGCTCTTGCTTCCATGTCATTTGGAACCAGGAGCGGGAGGCGGCAGGGCTGGACCAGAAGGAGAGCCATGACCTCGCCGCTGCCATCGAGGTGGGGGTGGAGGCCCTGAAGCGGTTGATCCAGGAGGACCGTGCGGCCAGCCGCTGAGGTGAATACGGGAAGAGAGATGTGGAAAGCATGTGGGAGAGGCTGGCTTCTTCCACATGCTTTCCACATTCTTAGCATATTCTTAGCGAAAAATAGATTTACAGCTCAGCAAAAATCTGGTAAAATAAAACGGGAAAATAATATACTTTTTGAAGGAGGCGTCAATGAATAAGAAACTGAAGGAAAAAGTAATGGAAGCCCTCTCCTCGGTCGTACCGATCACAGCCATCGTCCTGCTGCTCAGCTTTACGATGGCGCCTATGCCTGTGGCCTCTCTGATCCTTTTCCTGGTCGGGGCCCTGCTCCTCATTGTGGGAGTAGGTTTTTTTTCTCTGGGCGTGGACATGGCGATGATGCCCATTGGAGATGGGATCGGTGAGCAGGTGGCCAGAGGGAGCAAATTGTGGGCCATGGTGCCGTTGTGTTTTGTCATCGGGGTGTTTGTCACCATTGCGGAGCCGGACCTCCAAGTGCTGGCCCACCAGGTTCCCGCTGTGCCGGACATGGTGATCATCCTTACCGTGGCGGCGGGCGTGGGCATTTTCCTGGCGGTGGCGCTGCTGCGTTCCCGCTTCGGGTGGCCCCTCAACAAGCTGCTAATTGGCTTTTACGCTCTGGTTTTTCTGCTGGCCTTTCTGGTGCCCAAGGAATTTTTGGCCGTGGCTTTTGATTCCGGCGGCGTTACCACGGGGCCGATTACCGTGCCCTTTATTATGGCCATGGGTGCCGGGCTGACCGCCCTGCGCAGCCATAAGGATTCGGAGGCGGACAGCTTCGGCGTGGTGGCGCTGTGCAGCATCGGGCCCATTCTGGCTGTTATGATCCTGGGACTGTGCTACAACGCCCCTGACTTGAGTTATACACCCTTTTCCATCCCGGACCTGGAGACCACCGCCGATGTGGGGGCCTATTTTGCATCTGGGTTCCCTACCTATATTAAGGAGGTGGCCTTGGGGCTGCTGCCCATCGTCGCCTTTTTCACCGTGTTTCAGATCGTTTCTCTCCATCTGCGCCAGCGGCAGCTCATCAAGATCATCGTGGGGATGCTTTATACATATGTGGGATTGGTGCTTTTCCTCACGGGGGTCAACGTGGGCTTCATGCCCGCGGGGCATTTCCTGGGCGCGCAGATCGCCAAGCTGCCCTATCACTGGGTCCTCATCCCCATCGGGATGGTGGTGGGTTACTTTATTGTGGCGGCGGAGCCCGCCGTCCACGTGCTGAACCAGCAGGTGGAGGACCTCACCGGCGGCGCCGTGTCTCAAAAGTCCATGGGGCTGGCCCTCTCCGTGGGTATGGCGGCGGCGCTGGGCCTGGCCATGGTGCGGGTGCTGACAGGGATATCCATCCTCTGGTTCCTGGTCCCCGGATACATGCTGGCCTTGAGCCTCTCCTTTCAGGTGCCCAAGGTCTTTACCGCCATTGCCTTCGACTCCGGCGGCGTGGCCTCCGGCCCCATGACGGCGACCTTTCTGCTGCCCTTCGCCATGGGCGCCTGTGAGGCGCTGGGGGGCAACGTGCTGACCGATGCTTTCGGCATCGTGGCCATGGTAGCCATGACCCCTCTGGTAGCCATCCAGGTCCTGGGTCTGGTCTACCAGAAGAAATCCGCCCTGGAGGCGGAGCGCGCCCTTTTGACCGCGGTGGAAGCGGACGAGATCATCATCTATGACGACGCGGACCAGGAGACAGTCCGCCTGGAGGACGCCTGATGAAAGAACAGTCGAGAATCAAGCTGATGGTCACCATCCTGGACCGGGGCCGGGGCGCACGGGCGGTGGAGCTCTTTGCGGGCGCAGGACTCCGGCAGCATTACGCCACGCCGGGCAGGGGGACCGCCAATTCGGATATATTGGACTATCTGGGTCTGGGGGAGACGGAAAAGGACGTGCTCCTTACCCTCCTGCCCGAGCATGCCGTCCCGCCCCTGCTTGCGGCGGCGGGGAAGGAGCTGGAACTGGCAACGCCCGGCAAGGGGATACTCTTTACAATGCCCCTGTCCGCGGTGAGTGGGGCGGTTGCCCAAATTGTGAACCGAGAGGTCCAGAGGACCGGAGCGGAAAAGGAGGAACCGATGCAGCAGAAGGAAAAAGACGACCTGATCGTGGTCGTGGTCAATAGCGGATGCGATGACGCAGTGATGTCCGCCGCCAAGTCCGCGGGGGCCAGGGGGGGCACGATCCTCCACGGCCGCAGACTGGGGGCGGAAGGTGAGAAGCCTGGCGGCAGCGGCGTCCGGCCTGAAAAAGATATCGTGGCGATCCTGGCCCCCAGAGAATTGCGCCAGCCCATTATGGAGGCAGTGAACCGCGAGGCGGGGATCGCCACCGAGAGCCACGGCGTGCTCTTCTCTCTGCCGGTGGATGAAGTCATAGGCCTCTCCCGTATGGAACGGTAAAAGACAGAAGGACCGTGCCCCTGCCTGGGCGCGGTCCTTTCACATCCGACCTCTCCCACACATAGGATGGCGGAAAAGGGGGAGTGCCGGATGGCTACGATCAGCCTGTGTATGATCGTCAAAAACGAAGAGGCGGTACTGGGGCGATGCCTAGACAGCGCTGCGGGGCTGGTAGACGAGATTGTGGTGGTGGATACGGGGAGCACCGACGCCACCCGTGAGATCGCGGCGCGATATGCGGACCGGGTATGCGAGTTTGCCTGGATAGACGACTTCGCGGCGGCGCGGAACTTTGCTTTCGCCCAGGCGAGTATGGAATACTGCATGTGGCTGGATGCCGACGATGTACTGCTGATGCAGGACCGGGAAAAGTTTCTGGACCTGAAGCGCTCTCTCCCGGCCTCTGTGGACGTGGTCATGATGAAGTATCACACCGCTTTCGACAGGGCCGGGAATCCTACGTTTTCCTATTATCGGGAGCGCATCATCCGAAATACGGGACGGCCCATGTGGGTGGGAGCGGTCCATGAAGTGATTCCGCCCTTTGGCCAGGTGGTCTGGTCCGATGTAGCGGTGACCCACAAAAAGGAGGGCGCCGGTGACCCGGACCGGAATCTGCGCATCTTTGAGGCGCGACGGGCCGCAGGGCTCCATCCGGAGCCGAGAGAGCGGTTTTACTATGCCCGGGAGCTCTACTACCATGGCCGGTATGAGGAGGCGGAACGGGAGCTTCGCACCTTCATGGACGAGGGCGGAGGCTGGGTAGAGAATGAGATCGAGGCCTGCCGGTTCCTGGCCTACTGCGCATATCAGATGGGAAAACAGGATGAGGCGCTCCAGGCTCTGCTGGAGAGCTTCCGCTTCGATGATCCCCGGGCGGAGACCTGCTGTGACCTGGGGAAACACTTCCTCGACCGGGGAGAATACCGCCGCGCGGCGTTCTGGTATGAGCTGGCCCTTACCAGGGAACGGGAAGACAGGAGCGGGGCCTTCGTCCAGCCGGACTGCTACGGCTATCTGCCCTGTATTCAACTGTGTGTCTGCTACGACCGTCTGGGCCGGCGGGAGTTGGCCGAGGCGTATAACCTGCGGGCTGGACAGTACAAGCCGGAGGACCCCGCTTACCAGCACAATCTGATTTATTTCGCGGAGCATTCGGGGTAGGGAATGGTCGGAGAGCCCCACATTTTGGTTGACCCATCCCAGCATACTGTGGTATTCTAGGGGCCGGAAATTTTCAATTAGGTCCCCAAAATACAAAAAACATCGGATCGTAAGGAGGCGGACGGTCATGAGCGAGTCCACATATTTGGGGCGAAATATTTCCATCGCCTATCGTCTGAGCAACCGGTTTTATGACCGGGTGCTCTCGCCCTATCAAATCGGCTGCGGACAACAGTTCTTCCTCCTGAGAATCTATGAGAACCAGGGGATCAGTATGTACGACCTGGCCCGGATGGGGCGGTTCGACAAAGGGACAGTCACACGGGCCGTTCAGAAGCTGGAAGAACAGGGATATGTACGCTGTGTACCGGATGAACGGGACAAACGAGTGCGGCGGCTGTATACCACCGATATGGTGGAGCCCATCGCCAAGGCGGTGAATGAGGCGAGAAAACAGTGGAACGAGTACCTGACCCGCGGCATGACGCCGGAAGAGGCCGAAATGGCGCGGACGCTGCTGTACCGGATCGCAGAAAACGCCATGTCCGCTGTGGAGCGGGAGGAACGGGAGACTTAAAGCATCCGGCAAGCATGAAAAATTGCCCCTCCTTTCAAAGGAGGGGCAATTTCAGTTAAAGGGTCAGTGACAGCCGCCGCTGCAGTGATCGCAGCCGCCGCCGCAGGCGGAGCAGCCGCCTTTTTTCCGGCTCTTCCACTGATGGTAGACAATGAGCGCCACCACGACCAGCAGAATGCCGCCGACGATGTAAGTTGCCATATGGGGTGCTTTCCTTTCTTACGCGTGGACAGCGTCCACGGCACGGAGTTTGGAGCCCTCGCCCTGATATCCTTTGCGGAACAGGAGATAGAGCATGGCGACCAGAACGATGATGGCGGCCACGGTACCGACGGTGAACCCTCCGCCAAGGAAGAGGCTGCCAAACTGGAAGACCATGAGGGAGCAGGCATAGGCAAAGACGCACTGATAGGCAATGGCGAAGAGCGTCCAGCCGGCGTTGTTCATCTCCCGCTTGATGGCGCCGATGGCGGCGAAACAGGGAGCGCAGAGCAGATTGAAGACCAGGAAGGAGTAAGCGGCCAGAGAAGACCCGCCAAAAGCCGCTGCGATGGGGGTAAGCGCCTCGAATTCACCGGCATCCACCAGCTCCAGCGCGTCTCCGGCCACGCCGAACAGTGTACCGAAGCAGCCAACAACCTCTTCCTTGGCCACCAGGCCCAGGAAAGTCGCCACGCTGGCCTGCCAGTTGCCGAAGCCCAGGGGCTGGAAGATAATGGCGATGGCGGAGCCAATGGTGGCCAGGATGGACAGATCCATAAAATCGGTGGTGTCGTCCAGAAGTGTGGGGTTGATGGCGGCCAGAGCATCTTCTGTAAGAATGGTGAAATGGCCGTCCACAAAGCCGAAGCTGGAGGTGAACCAGACAAAGATAGAGGCCAGGACAATGACGGTGCCGGCGCGCTTGATGAAGGACCAGCCCCTCTCCCAGGTGCCGCGGAGGATATTGACGGCTTTGGGGGCATGATAGGGGGGCAGCTCCATGACGAAGGGGGCGGGCTCACCGGCAAATCGCTTGGTCTTTTTCAGCAGAATACCGGAGACCACGATGGCGGCCACGCCAATGAAGTATGCGGAGGGGGCCACCCACCACTCGCCGCCGAAGAAGGCGCCGGCGATCAGCGCCACAATGGGCATCTTGGCGCCGCAGGGAATAAAGGTGGTGGTCATAATGGTCATCTTGCGGTCGCGGTCCTGCTCGATGGTGCGGGAGGCCATAATGCCAGGGACGCCGCAGCCGGAGCCGATGAGCATGGGGATGAAGCTCTTGCCGGAGAGGCCGAAACGGCGGAAGATGCGGTCCATGATGAAAGCAACGCGGGCCATGTAGCCGCAGTCCTCCAGGATGCACAGCATGAGGAAGAGAACCAACATCTGGGGCACGAAGCCGATGACAGCACCCACGCCGCCCACGATGCCTTCTACAATGAGGCCGGTGAGCCAGTCAGCGCAGCCGATGCCGACCAGGAAATTTTCGACGGCAGGGGAGATCCACTCGCCGAAGAAGGTGTCGTTGGTAAAGCCGGTGACGATGTCGCCGATGGTGGAGACAGAGATGTAATAAACCAGCGTCATGACCACGGCAAAGATGGGAAGCGCCAGCCAGCGGTTGGTGACGATGCGGTCGATCTTATCCGAGGTGGAAAGCCCTGTCTTGCCCTTCCGGACGCAGTGGCCCACCAACTTAGAGATGTACTCATAGCGCTCACCGGTGATAATGCCTTCACTGTCGTCGTCCATTGTCTCTTCACAGACGCGGATGGCGGATTCCAGACGATCCTTTACATCTGCGGAGAGGGTAAAGCCCTCCATCACCTTTTCGTCCCGTTCAAAGAGCTTGATGGCGAACCACCGGGCGGACTCTTGAGGAACCACGTCCTTTACCAGATCCCCAATGGTGGAGAGGGCGGTCTCCACGCTCTGGCAGAAGGTATGCTGGGGAACGGCGTTCTTTCCGGAACGAGCCAGCTCCGCAGCCTTTTCGGCCGCGGCGATACAGCCTTCACCCCTCACGGCGGAGGTCTCCACCACCGGGCAGCCCAAGGAGGCCGAGAGCTTGGCGGTATCGATCTTGTCGCCGTTTTTCTTCACCACATCCATCATGTTGAGGGCGATCACGACCGGAAGCCCCAGCTCCAGAAGCTGTGTGGTGAGGTACAGGTTCCGCTCGATGTTGGAGGCGTCCACCAGGTTCAGGATGACATCGGGACTTTCATGCAGCAGATAGTTTCGGGCCACGACCTCTTCCAGGGTGTAGGGGGACAGGGAGTAGATACCGGGAAGATCCATGATGGAGATATCCTTGTGTCCCTTCAAACGGCCTTCCTTTTTTTCCACTGTGACGCCGGGCCAGTTTCCGACAAACTGATTGGACCCGGTGAGGGCGTTGAACATGGTGGTCTTGCCACAGTTCGGGTTGCCCGCAAGGGCAATGGTTATGGACATTTTTTCATTTCCTCCTCTGCGGGATGGAGGTCCCGCTGACAAAAATCAGTCTTTGAAGGCTGGTTATTTTAGGCTAACTCTTGACTGCAAAGAAACCATCACTGGACCTCGATGCTCTCGGCGTCACCCTTACGGATGGAGAGCTCGTAGCCGCGGACCGTGACCTCCACGGGATCCCCCAGGGGAGCGACCTTACGGACGTAAATGGGGGTGCCTTTGGTGATCCCCATATCCATGATGCGGCGGCGCAGAGCCCCCTCGCCGTTCAGGCGGGTGACTGTGACGGTTTGTCCGATCTTTGCATTTCGCAGTGTGCTCATCGATTCCTTCCTCCTTTCCAGGCCGGTCAGACCATAATGCGACCGGCCATGCTCTTGCTCAGGGCGATGCGGGCGTCCTTGATGTTGACGATAAGGTTCCCGCCCATTTCGGACACGACGGTGACCTTTCCGCCCTCTACAAAACCCAGGCTTTCCAAGAAGCGGCGGGTTTCGTCCTTCCCGTGGATTTTTTTTACCGTGGTTACAGTCCCGGAAGGCGCCATAGTCAACGGCATGATAACGACCACCTCTCTTAAAAAATAGCAGGGCAGGAAAGTTAGAAGATGCTAACCAGTGCCCGTATAATATGGGGTTAGCTCTTTCTAACCCCTCTTACGTTGGTAGTTTACCACGGCTAACCATTTCTGTCAATCCCCATTTGGCAAAAAACGGGCCCCTTGTGTATCCCCGTTTTTTGTGCTAAAATAGCAAAAAAGGCAGTCGCCCATCAGGCGTATATTTTTGGAAGGAATGGAGGGAAGTCCGTGAAGGTTCAGGAATCCGCCGAGGACTATCTGGAGTCTATCTTGATCTTGAAGGAGAAAAAAGGCTTGGTGCGCTCCATCGATGTGGTGCATCATATGGGATATTCCAAACCCAGTGTGAGCCGGGCGATGAGCCTGCTGCGTGAAAACGGCTATGTGGAGATGGACAAGGATGGCTTTCTGACCCTGACAGAGGCGGGCATGACCATCGCCTCCCGGATTTATGAGCGCCACAGGCTGCTCACCCGGTGGCTCTCCGAGCTGGGTGTCTCGCCGGAGGTGGCGGCTGAGGACGCCTGCCGGATCGAACATGATATCAGCGAAGAGACGTTTCTGAGGCTGAAGGAACACATCGCAAAAAATGAGGGAAAAGGGGGCGGCGCCTGACGGCGGAGCCCCCTCAGCAAGCTGAGGAAGAGATAGCGCCCGGAATGGACTGCGGGGCAAAGTGTGAGGAGGAGGCGCCCTCCCGCGCAAAAATTCTCTTGACAATGACCCAGCGACATGGTAGCATATATGTAAGTTAGCAAAAGCTAACCAAAGGGGGGTTTAATCCCTTCTATATTTCTGCATCGGTTAGCTGAAACTAACTTATGTGGAAATAGAAATGAGGGAACAGAATGTACAGAGAATTGGACCAGGTATTGGCCTATCACTGCGGGCCCGCGCTGGCGGGAGTGAAGGCGGCAAATCTCGTCTCCCTTTCCATGGAAGAGTTTCCGGAGCTGCGGGAGACGGCGGCGAAGTACAACAGGCTGTTTCAGGGAAAGGGCGTATCATTCCGGCTGCTGTGTGGGTGCGGGAAACGGGCGCTGCTCCTGGTGTATCGGGAGGAGCAGCTTGCACGGCAGCTCAGGGAGCCGCTGGCGGCAGAGCTGCTGCGGAGGGATGGATATCCCGAGGGAGCGGACGTGGGACGCCTGCTGGATCTGCTGAGTACACGGCTGCGGATGGGGAAGGAATTTCCCCACGAGATCGGGCTGTTTCTGGGTTATCCGCCGGAAGATGTGCTGGGCTTCCAGCGCTACCGGGGGCAAAACTGCAAGCTGTGCGGATACTGGAAGGTCTATTCCGATGTGGACCGGGCGCGGGTGCTTTTCCGGCTCTATGACCGATGCCGGGAGGTTCTGTGCAGGCGGGTTGCCCGGGGCATGACCCTGTCCGAGGTATTTCTGGCGGCCTGAAAAAATGTGAGTTTCCCAAGATGAACAATATATTGTGGAGGGTAATGTTATGAGCAAGATGTCTGTTATCTACTGGTCCCAGACCGGTAACACCGAGGCCATGGCCCGCGCCGTCGCGGAGGGCGCTCAGGCCGCCGGCGCGGAGGTGAAGGTGCTGGAGGTCTCTCAGGCCTCGGGGAGCGATGTGCAGGACTGCGACCTGCTGGCCCTGGGATGTCCGGCCATGGGTGCCGAAGTGCTGGAGGAGTCCGAGTTCGAGCCCTTCTTCGAGAGTATCGAGGGAAGCCTCTCGGGGAAGAAGGTGGCCCTCTTCGGCTCCTATGGCTGGGGCGACGGGCAGTGGATGCGGGACTGGTGGGACCGCGCAGGGAAGGATGGCGCCAAGCTGTACGGCGACGAGGGGCTGATCATCAATGAGACCCCGGACGACGCCGGCCTGGAGCAGTGCAGAAGCTTCGGCGGCGGGTTCGCCGGATTCTGAGAAAGGACGGTCCTGAGATGGAATTTTCCAATGCGGCCCTGCGCTATCTGGTTGCGGTTTATGAGTTGAGCGACGGTGGAAGCGCTGTGCGCTCCGTGGATATTGCGCGGATGATGGAGGTCTCTCCGGCCAGCGTGGTCCATATGATGGGCGTGCTGTCTCAGGGCGGCTTTGTCCGGAAGCGCCGCTATGGACAGGTCCAGCTCACCGGGGAAGGGATTCGGACGGCAAACCGACTCTATACAAAAGCGGCGCTGTTAGAGGCATTTTTCCTTCAGGAGTTGGGTGTAGACGATCAGATCGCCCGCCGGGACGCGGTGTCCTGCCTGTTCGCGCTCTCGGAGGAGAGCATCGAACACATCTGTTGCAGGACCCTTCAGAAGGAGGCCAGGGAACCGATTATTCTGCAGGCGTCCGGGGCATGATGGAAAAGAGCCCAGACAGGTATGGAATTGCCGGGAGTCGGAGCTTTCCGACTCCCGGCAATTCTGTTATACTGGGAGGAGAAAGGAGGCAGAACAATGGAATCTGTCTATTGGGCGGCGGGCGGCACAGGATTCACCTTTCTAATGACCACCTTGGGCGCTTCTGTCGTTTTATTCTTCAAGAAGGGGACCACAGCGGGGATGCAGCGTATCTTCCTGGGCTTTGCGGCGGGTGTGATGACGGCGGCCTCGGTCTGGTCCCTGCTCATCCCTGCTATAGAAGAGGCGGAAGCGGCGGGCTGGCCGGGGTGGATCCCGGCGGCGGGCGGCTTTTTGTTGGGCGTGGCGTTCCTCATGCTGCTGGACGGGCTGCTGCCCCATCTGCACCCCGGCGCCAAGGACCCGGAGGGGGCCAGGACGGATCTGAAGCGGACCACCCTTCTGGTCTTTGCCGTCACCCTGCACAACATCCCGGAGGGCATGGCGGTGGGACTCAGTTTCGCCCTGGCGGCCCAGCACGGAGGCGACGCGGCCCTCTATACCGCGGCGATGGCTTTGGCCATCGGGATCGGTATTCAGAACTTCCCGGAGGGGGCCGCCATATCCCTGCCGCTGCGGCAGGAGGGGATGGGACGCTTCAAGGCGTTCCTCTGCGGGAGCCTCTCCGGCGTGGTCGAGCCGATTTTCGGCGTCCTGGCCGTTCTTGTGGCGGGCGGTATTTCGCCGGTGATGCCTTGGTTGCTGGCATTTGCCGCCGGCGCCATGATGTATGTGGTGGTGGAGGAGCTCATCCCGGAGGCCCATCTGGGCGAGCACTCCAATGTGGGCACGCTGGGCGTTATGGCGGGCTTCCTTGTTATGATGGTGCTGGATGTGGCCCTGGGTTAGGTTGCTGCAAGCTGGCTGATTCCCACCTGGGCATACCGCATGACGCGGTGAGAGAGCATACGGGAAAAGGTGCTGTAAGCCTCTGGCGAAAGGGCCTCGGGCCAGGACATGACGACCAGCGGGTGGGGCGCGAATCCCGTACGATAGGGCGGATGGCGGTGTGCGTAGGAGTTTTCGGCGAAGCCCAGCCGCTGATAAAAGCCTTTCCGACGGGTGGAGACGGCGTCCACAGGCGGATCGATCTCCAATACCACGGGGGCGTGGGCGGGACAGAACGCGGCCAAGGCACGGGAGCCGGCACCGGAGCTCCGCAGGGCCTCCACCACGGCAAAATGTTCCACATAGGTGACGCCCACTGCCTCCCAATAGAAGAGAAGCCCGATGAAGGTCCCACTTTCCACCAGCGCATCGCAGTGGAAGGCGGGATCCCTCATGGCCTGAATCTGCTCCTCCGGCCTGCGCTGCTCATGGAGGGAAAAGCCGGCGGCGTACAGCTCCATGGCTTGCCTATAATAAGGGCTCTCAGGGCCTGTCATACGAATCCGATCCATCGCGATCCCTCACGATCTTCTGCTGAGAGGGCGTGTCATTGGATGGAAAGATTTTTTGACACGCCGCTCCGAGCGGATGTATTGCCCCTTATTATGCCACACCCACCTCGCGCTGTCCAGCCCTTGCAGGAAAGGCGAAAAAAGGGTATGATGAGAAAAAACTTCCATGGGGAGGATGGTCGCCATGCTGATCGCCGATCTGCATATCCACTCCAAATACTCTAGAGCCACCAGCCGGGACTGTGTGCCGGAATACCTGGATTTCTGGGCCAGACGGAAGGGCATTTCTCTGGTGGGGACCGGGGATTTCACCCACCCGGCTTGGCGGGCCGAGCTCATGGAGAAGCTGGTCCCGGCAGAGGAGGGGCTCTATACGCTGCGGGAGGACGTCCGTTTTCGGGAGGACACTGCCCCGGAGGTCCGGCCGCGCTTTGTGGTCACGGGGGAGATTAGTACCATCTATAAGAAAAACGGCAGGACGCGGAAGGTCCACAGCCTGATCCTGCTGCCCTCCCTGGAGGCGGCCGATGTCTTGGCGCGGAAGCTGGAGGCTATCGGAAATATCCATTCCGACGGGAGACCCATTTTGGGCCTGGATACCCGGGACCTGCTGGAGATCACGCTGGAGTCCTGCCCAGAGGCCGTCTTTATTCCGGCCCATATCTGGACGCCCCATTTCTCCCTGTTCGGAGCCTTCTCCGGATTTGACGCCATAGAAGACTGCTTCGAAGATTTGACGCCCTGCATCCATGCCCTGGAGACGGGGCTCTCCTCCGACCCGCCCATGAACTGGCGGCTCTCCGCCCTGGACAAATATCAACTGGTCTCCAATTCAGATGCGCACTCCCCGGCCAAGCTGGGGCGGGAGGCCAACCTGCTGGACATCCGGCCTTCCTATCCGGAACTGGCAAAAGCGATGGAGACGGGAGAGGGCCTGGCGGGCACCATCGAGTTCTTCCCGGAGGAGGGGAAATATCATCTGGACGGGCACCGGAGCTGTCGGATGTGCCTGTCTCCCCAGGAGACGGAGGCCGCCGGGGGACGCTGTCCGATATGCGGGAAAAAGCTGACCATCGGTGTTCTACATCGGGTCGAAGAGCTGGCAGACCGGGCGGAGGACTATGTGAAGCCGGATGCCAAGAGTTTTGAGAGCCTGGTGCCTCTGCCGGAGGTCATTGCCGCCTCGGAAGGGGGCTCAGCCGCCGGCGGCAAGGTGAACCGTAAGTATGAGCGCATGTTGCGGGAGCTGGGGCCGGAATTTCACATCCTGCGGGAGGTGCCGGAGGCGGACATCGGTGAGGTGGCCGGTCCCCTGGTGGCAGAGGGGATCCGCCGGTTGAGAAAGGGAGAGGTACGCCGGATGCCCGGCTATGACGGAGCCTATGGCGTGATCGGCCTGCTGGAGCCCGCGGAACGGGAGGCGCTGAACGGCCAGGTGAGCCTTTTTGGCCTGGGGGAGGCGCCTGCGGCCCACAGAGGCCGGGCGGCCAAAGCGGCCAAGCGGATGGCGGAGCCGGTGTACGCAGCGCCCGCCGGCGAAGGCCTCAACGCGGAACAGAGGGAAGCCGTGACCGCCCAGGCACGGGCGGTGGAGGTAGTTGCGGGGCCGGGTACGGGCAAGACCAAGACCTTGGTGGCCCGCATCGCCTATCTGATAGAGGAGCGGGGCGTGAAGCCCGGCGAGATCACCGCTGTGACCTTTACCAATCAGGCCGCGGGGGAGCTCCGGGAACGGCTGGAGGAGCGGTTGGGAGGCAGGCGGGCGGTCCATGGGATGACCATCGGGACCTTCCATGCCATTTGTCTGGACCTTCTCTCCAAACGGCCCCAGGGCGTCAGGTTGATCGGAAGCTATGAGGCGCTGGAGGCGGCGGAGGATGTGAGATGTGCGCTGGGCGTGGATCTCAAGCCGGGGAAGCTTCTCCAGGAGGTCTCCCGGCGGAAAAACGGCCTGGACACGGAGCTGGAGAACGAGGTATTCGACGCCTATTGCGCTCATCTGCGGGAGTTAAGACTTCTGGACTTTGACGATCTGCTCTTGGAGACGCTGGAGCTGTGGGAGAAGGACGGCCCCAGGGCCTCGGCGGAGCGGCGCTTCACGCACCTGCTGGTAGACGAGTTCCAGGACTGCAACACTGTGCAGAGCCGGCTGCTCCGCGCTTGGGGACGGAAGGGAAAGAGCCTTTTTGTCATCGGGGACCCGGACCAGTCTGTTTACGGTTTTCGTGGCTCCGACCCGGGGTGCTTCCAGCGGGTGGAGGAGGATTTGAAAGACCTGGCCGCCGTTCGACTGGTCAAAAATTACCGCTCTACGCCGGAGATCGTGGGCTGTGCGTTGACGGTCATCGGACGAAACGGCGGTGCGCCCAGGGTGCTGGAGGCCGTCCGGCCCACAGGCGCGCCTGTCCGCGTCCTCACGGTGGAGAGTCCCCTCTCCGAAGCCATCTTTGTGGCCAAGGAGATCGGGCGCATGGTGGGGGGCGTGGATATGCTGGCGGCCCAGAGGGGCGGTGCGCCGGACCGGGAGGCGGTGCGTGCCTTTGGGGACATCGCCGTGCTCTACCGCACCCGGCGGCAGGCGGAGCTGCTGGAGCAGTGCCTGAGTCGGGACGGTATCCCCTGTGTGGTGGCGGGCCGGGAGGATTTCCTGAACGACGGACGGGTGCGGGGCGCGCTGTGCTTTTTCCGCCACCTGATGGAGCCGGAGGACACGCTGTCCTTCCGTTCCGCCCTGACGCTGGGGCTGGACTGCCCGGCGGACTTGGCGGAGGCCGTCCCCGCACAGTGGACGATGCTGGAGGGGACCGTGGAGGAGCGCGTCCGGACGCTGGGAGAGAGATACGCCCAAGCTCCCTGGGTGGAGAGCTGGAGCCGTCTGGCGCTGAAAGCGATGCCGGGCCTCCGGGGGGAAAAGCCCGGAAGACTGCTGGAGCACTGGGCGGAAGGCGCAGGCTGCGATGGGGCGGAACCAATCCGCAGGCTGTTGAATATGACGGTTTTCTATCGGGATATGGCTGACCTGCTTCAAAATCTGACGTTGGGCCAGGAGCGGGACCTGCTGCGCAGCGCCGGACTGGGGTATGCGTCGGGGGCGGTGACGCTGATGACGCTCCATGGCTCCAAGGGCCTTGAATTCCCGGTGGTGTTTCTCTGCGGGGCGAACAAGGGGACCATTCCGCTGGAGTCGGAGCGGCATCCCACGGATAAGGCGGAGGAGCGCCGGCTCTTCTACGTAGGCATGACCCGGGCCAGGGAGGAGCTGATTCTGCTCACCGGCCCGGAGCCCTCCCCCTTCCTGGACGACCTCCCGGCCCGGTATGTGAGCCGGGAAACGGCCGCGCCCCGGCGCCCCAGGGCGGAGGGTGTGCAGTTGAGTCTATTTTAGATAAAGAGGCGCGCCGCCACGGCAGGCGGCGCGCCTTTGCCGTCTTTTTTCGGGTGGAGACGCATAGGATTGGGTGATGATGCAACATGGATGGAGGTCTTGCTATGTCCAATGGATGGTATCAACTGGAACATAACCGCCCCCGGAAAGGGGTACCCTACCTGCCTGGCAGCACACCGCGCAGAGAACCCTATATTCCCGTGACCCGGAGTACGGCACCTGAGCCCCCCATTCCGGAGCGTCTGCCGCAGGAGCCTCCCGCCCCCCTGGTACGGCAGAGGGAGACGGAACCCGCACCCCTGGTTGAGGCGGCGCCCGCTGAAGAGCAGGGGGAGACGGCGTGGGAGCGGACGGACAGCGCTCCTCCTCCCATGCCGGAGGAGGAGCCCTCTGCCCACAGCCAGACAGTGGGGGCGGGCGGGCCGGTGGTGCTGCTGGATGGAGCGCTGCACGAGACGCTGGCGGGCTTTATCCATGAAAAGCCCCTGGAACGGGCGGTCCACGCAAAGGGATGGGGGGCTTTTGGCCAGTTTGAGACGGGGCGGGCCATGGGGGAATATACCATGCTGCCCTTTCTGCAGCGGGTGGGGGAGCAGACGCCCACGGTCTCCCGCTTTTCCCTGGCCGTTAGCAGCCGGGACACACCTGACGCATCTCGGAACGTACGGGGCTTCTCCACCAAATTTTACACCGGCAACGGCGTATTTGATCTCCTCTGCAATCACCTCCCCGTATTCTCCGTGCGGGACGCCATGCGCTTTCCGGAATTCATCCGGACGCTGGGGCCCGCGCGGGGGAGCAACCTCAGGGACCCGGAGCGATTCTGGGCGTTTGTGGCCCATGCGCCGGAGGCGCTCCACTTCGTCACATGGCTTTACTCGGACGCGGGGACCGTGAAAAGCCTGTGCCATCTGCGGACCTACGGGGTCAACACCTACGTCTGGCGAAATGCGGCGGGAAAGAGGAGATACGTCAAATACCACTGGCTCCCCCAGGCGGGGACGGAGTTTTTGACGGCGGCGGAGTCTGCCGCCCTGGCAGGGGACCCGGACGTGGCGGGGCGGGGGCTGTACGAGGCCATTGCCCGGGGAGAAGGGCCGGAATACGAGCTGCGGGTCCAGCTTATGGACCCCGCGGACGCTGAAAGTCTGCCCTATGACCCGCTGGATGCCACCAAGGTGTGGAGCGAAGAGGACTATCCGCTCCAGCCGGTGGGGAGGCTGATTTTGAACCGGAATCCGGAGAACTACCGGGAGCAGGTGGAAAAACTGGCTTTTTCCCCGGCCAATCTGCTCCCCGGTGCGGAGTTTTCTGACGACAAACTGCTGCAGGGGCGATCCGTCGTGTACTGGGATGCCCAACGCCGCCGTCTGGGGACGGATTTTCGGAAGATACCCGTTAATCGCCAGGAAGGCTGGACCCCGGACCAGCAGGTGTCTTCCGGGCTGGGCGCGGAAACGGCGGGGACACAGGTCAGGGCCGGAATTTCCCGCCGGGATGATTTTACGCAGGCGGGAGAGCGGTACCGCACGCTCCCGCGGGAGGAGCAGGAGCACCTGGAGGAAAATATCGCCTCGGAGCTGCGCGATGTGTCCCGGGAAACGCGGGAAACTGTGCTGGATTACCTGAACCGCGCCGACAGGGATTATGGCGGCCGGGTCGCGGAAAAGAGCAGGGCATGAGAGAAGGCGGTCCGGCAAATTGATATGCTCCCTCTGAAGTAGACAGCAAAAAAATTAAACTGTCGAAACGGAGGGAGCAATTATCATGAGTTTAAAAGGCAAAATACCGCCGGAGGTAAAGATTCAGGCTGTGGAGGACTACCTAGCGATCCGTAAGGGTTCCACACAGATCCGGGAAGAGTTAGGCATACGATTGAGCACTTTCCAGGCATGGCTGCGGAAATATCAGACGGAGGGGCCTGCGGGTCTGCATCCGAAAAAGCATGTTACAAGTTATCCATCCTCACTGAAGCTGGCGGCAGTAGAAGACTACATGGGCGGAGGAGGCTCGCTGGATGCCATGTGCCGCAAATACGGGATTTCCTCCCATGCGGTTTTACAACAATGGATTACGTTGTATAATCAAGGCCATAGAGAGTTCAAGACACGCAGAGCGCGGGAGGAAACAGATATGGCCGAGAAAGAAAAATTATCGCAGGAGCAAAAGCTGCAGGCAGTACTATACTGCTTAGAACATCAACTGGACTACCGGCGGACCAGCGAACAGTACAAGATCACCTATCAGCAGATCTATAGCTGGGTCAAAAAATATCAGGAGCAGGGAGAAGCTGGGTTGCTTGACCGCCGGGGGAGACGCCGCCCTCCTTCCGAATACAGCGAGGAGGAAAAAGCCGCGGCAAAGCTGCGGCAGCTGGAAGCGGAAAACAGAAGGCTTCAAATGGAGAACGATTTCTTAAAAAAATTGAACGAACTGGAGGGGAGGCGGTAAACAGGCTCACACGCCGCAGGAAGGTCTATGAGGCGATCCATACGCTTCGTCAGGAAAAAGGATATGAAATCGCATCGTTATGCGCGTTATCCGGGATTCCCCGCTGTTCTTACTACAAATGGCTTCACCGGGAAGAAAGTGCCTCAGAAAAAGAAAATACCCTCTTGCTGGAAGAAATCATCCGTTTGTACAGCGAAGTAAAAGGCATCTACGGTTATCGCCGTATGACGCTGAATGTGAACAGCCGGCTCAAAAGAAACTACAACCACAAGCGGATTTACCGCCTGATGAAAAGTGTACATATGCAGGCCGTGATACGCCGAAAGAAAAAGCACTATGTCATATTAGAACCGCGTGTTACCGCGGAAAACGTATTGAACAGAGAATTTACGGCAAATGGTCCCAATGAGAAATGGCTGACAGATGTCACAGAATTCAAACTTATCAATGGGAAGAAAGCATACCTGAGTGCGATCCTTGATCTCCATGACAAAAGCATCGTTGCGTATGCACTGGGCCAATCCAACAACAATCAGCTTGTTTTTGACACCTTTGACAGAGCGGTGAGAGCCAACCCCGGCGCCCATCCTCTGTTTCACAGCGACAGGGGCTATCAGTACACCAACCGGCAGTTCAAAGCAAAGCTGGACGGTATCCATGCAACGCAGAGTATGTCCCGGCCCGGCCGCTGCATCGACAACGGCCCTATGGAGGGCTTCTGGGGGATTCTCAAATCTGAAATGTACTACCTCCGGCAATTTCATACCTTCGAGGAATTGAAGAAAGCCATCGACGAATACATAGACTTTTACAATACAAGGCGGCTTCAAGCTAAGTTAAAGGGCCTGGCTCCCCTTGCTTACAGGAACCAGACCCTCGTGGCGTAATTTTTCTTTTTTCATCTGTCTACTTGACAGGGGGCGGTTCAAATGCCGGACCGCCTTTCAACGTATCGTTCGCGTGGCTATAGCTGGCTCCGGTCCCGCAGCCAACTGGGGAGAGAGCGCATCTTGATGCCGGAGACGATGCCCATGCAGGCATAGAGAGTGATGATGGAGGAGCCTCCGGAACTGAAAAAGGGGAGGGTGAGCCCCACCACGGGAAAGACATACAGGCACATGCCGATGTTAATGACCGTCTGAAGGAGGAGCATGGCGGCGTAACCCATGGCGACATAGGCCGCCATGGGACTGTTGGCCCGGCGGGCCACCCACACGCAGCGGAGGATGATGGCGGTGAGGAGCAGGATGACCAGGATGCAGCCCACCATGCCGAACTCCTCTCCGCAGACGGCGAAGATCTCGTCGGTATGCCGGGCGGGGAGCGCCTCTTCCGAAGCGCTCTGGGTTTGCGTGCCCTGCAGATAGCCCTGACCGAAAAGGCCGCCGCTGCCAATGGCCAGGATGCTGCGGGTCTGCTGCCAGCCGCGGCCCTGGGTCTGCTCCACATAGGTGTCCGGGTTGCCGGTGATGTGGTCGATGACTACGGTGAAGCGGCCCTGGATGTAGCCGGGGACATGGGGCCAGACGACGATGACCGCAGCGACTCCGAGCACCAAGGCAAGGAGAAACCACCGCTTTTTGACCCCGGCCGTCCAGGCGATGATGACGAAGAGGCCCAGATAGACCAGGACCATGCCGAAGTCCCCGGAGACCACGGCGATGAGGGCCGCCATAAAGAGGGAGTGCCCGGCCAGCTGCACCACCGAGGTGAAACGGCTGATGCCCCAGTCCTGAAGCTTGCGGCATTGAAAGGCCAACAGCAGGACAAAGAAAATCTTGGCCACCTCAGCCGGCTGGATATTCATGGGAAGGAAGGGAAACGCCAGCCAGCTGTTGTTCCCGGTCTGCTCTTTGCCCACGCCGAAGGGGGTGAGGAGCATGAGAATGATGCATACATTGAAGAAAAGCATCCATTTCCAGCTTCGCTCGGTAAAGAGCTCCACGTCCACAAAGGACATGACGAAATAGACCGCCACACCCAGGACTATGGCGACGAGCTGAATGGGGACGAACCGCGCGCCGGCGGCGCCCATCCAGCGGGTGGCGCTGTAGATGAGCACCACGCCGAACAGCGAGGCCGCCACAATGAGCACAAGGAGAAGCACGTCCGCTTTGCGGAAAAATTCTTTGACGCTATCGGTGAGCCACAAAGGGCCTCACCTCCTTTGCGGAGTGATGGAACATATATTTTACCACTTCGGACGGCTTTCGTAAACAGGTTTTACAGGCGAGGGAATCTGTGTTATAATATTTTGACTTATGTGGTGCGTATAGTGGGGGGAGAGCCGATGGAGTACACAACCAACAGTCCCGAAGAGACCGAGGCGCTGGGCGCGTCCATGGGGGCGCGGCTGAAAGCGGGCACAGTGGTGGCCTTTACCGGGGACCTGGGGGCCGGCAAGACTGCTTTTGTCCGGGGCTTGGCCCGGGGGCTCGGGATAGCGGACCGGGTGACCAGCCCCACCTTTACCATCGTCAATGAGTACGATGGAGGGCGGCTCCCTCTGTTCCACTTCGATATGTACCGCCTGGGCTCCGCCGACGAGCTCTTCGAGATCGGATGGGAGGACTACCTGGGCCGGGGCGGCGTGTGTGCCGTGGAGTGGAGTGAAAATGTGGCCGAGGCTCTGGAAGGGGACTGTGTCCGGGTAGATATCCGCCGGGGCGCCAACGACGGACAGCGGTTCATCACGATGACCGAGGGGGGAGAGAGATGAAGTTTTTGGCTCTGGAGTCCTCCGCTACAGCGGCCTCAGTGGCGGTGTGTGAGGACGAGACGCTCTTGGCCCAATCCTTCCAGCACAGCGGCCTCACGCACAGCCGAACGCTGATGCCCATGTGCCGGGATCTCCTGGAAAACTGCGGGCTGACGCTGGAGGAGATGGAGGTCGTGGCCGTGGCGGCGGGGCCAGGGTCCTTTACAGGACTTCGGATCGGCGTGGCCGCGGCCAAGGGGCTGGCCTGGCCGGGGGACAAGCCCTGCGCGGGCGTCTCCACGCTGGAAGCCATGGCGTGGCCGCTGGCCCATCTGGAGGCGGATCTCTGCGCCGTTATGGATGCCCGGAGGAATCAGGTCTACAATGCCCGCTTTCAGGCCCGCGGCGGTATACTGGAGCGGCTGTGCCCGGACCGGGCCATCCCTGTAGAAGAATTGGCCCTGGAGCTGGAAAACCGCAAAAAACCGCAAATACTGGTTGGAGACGGAGCCGAGCTGTGTTATAATGAACTGACGAAACGAGGGCTCGCGGTGGTGCTTGCTCCGCCGCACCTGCGCCTCCAGAGCGCATGGGGCGTAGCGCGCGGGGCACTGGAGCTGGCCCGGCAGGGGGCGCTGGTCCCGGCGGCGGCCTTGGCGCCCGTCTACCATCGTCTGTCCCAAGCCGAGCGTGAACGGCTTGCCAAAGTTGAAAATAGTAAAGGGGAAGAACAACATGGATGAAATGGTACACATTTTTGACCACCCGCTGATCCAGCACAAGCTGGCCATACTCCGGGATGAAAATACCGGTGTCAAGGAGTTCCGGGAGATCGTCTCCGAAATCGCCACCCTGATGTGCTACGAGGCCACCCGTGACCTGCCCACCCGGGAGGTGGAGATCAAGACTCCCGTGGCCACTGGCACCTTCAAGACCCTGGCGGGCAAAAAGCTGGCCATCGTCCCCATCCTCCGGGCGGGCCTGGGCATGGTGGATGGAATCCTCACACTGATCCCCTCCGCCAAGGTGGGACATATCGGTCTCTATCGCGATCCTCAGACACTGGAGCCTGTGGAGTATTACTGCAAGATGCCCTCCGACATCGCCGAGCGGGACGTCATCGTCCTCGACCCCATGCTGGCCACCGGCGGTTCCGCCTCCGCAGCCATCCAGTTTATCAAGAACTATGAGGTCAAGCACATCAAGCTGATGAACATCATCGCCGCTCCCGAGGGCGTGGAGCGCGTCCGCAAGGACCATCCCGATGTGGCCATCTACTGCGCGGCCCTGGATGAGAAGCTCAACGACCACGGCTATATCGTTCCGGGGCTGGGCGACGCCGGAGACCGTATCTTCGGCACGAAATAAGTGATCGGGCCGGTCTATCATACGGGACGGCTCCTGCTGACCATGACCTCCCCTCAATTGGCGGGGCGTGTCGCGGATTATTACCGCCGGAATCGGACGTTCCTTACCCCGTTTGAACCTATGAGAGAGGATGCGTTTTTCAGTGAAGCCGGACAGCGCCCCCTGCTGCTGGAGGAGCAGAGAGACGTGCTCTCTGACCGGGGCTATCGGTTTTATATTGCCCGCAGGGAGGCGCCGGAAGAGATCATCGGGCTCACCTCGCTGGGACAGATTGTGCGCAGGGCCTTTCAATCCTGTTTTCTGGGCTATAAGCTGGACCAGCGGTTCCTGAGGCGCGGCTATATGACTGAGGCGGTCCGGGAGACTGTGCGCATTGCTTTTGAGGAACTGGACTTGCACCGGATAGAGGCCAATATCATGCCCCGAAATCTGTCCTCTCTTGGTGTAGCCCGAAAGGCAGGCTTTTATGAAGAGGGCTTGGCCCTCAAATATCTGCAAATCAACGGGGTGTGGGAAGACCACATCCATATGGTGATCCGGAGCGATCTGGAAAAGTAAAAGAGTTCCGGCCCGGGGAAGTTCCCAGGGCTGGAACTTTTTTGTATATTAGAAGACCACTGGTCTAAGCCAGTGATTCAAAAGAGCTTGCGGCGATAAGCAAGAGAAAGAAACTCCCTTTACTATACGGAAGAAGCGGTCAGCCAACTGCAACTAAAGATAGCAAAGGGAGGACATTCAGATGTGACTAAATGGCGTCATAGTGTTTGCACCAAAGTATCTCAGGAAAGTATTTTAGCAAAAAAGCGAGAGGCAATAGGAAAAATACTAAGGCAATTATGCGAATGGAAAGGTGTTGGGATAGTGGAAGCAGAGGTATGTGCAGACCATATCCACATGTTGGAGGAAATACCACCGAAGATAGCGGCGTCGGGTTTCATGGGATATCTGAATGGCAAGAGCGGCACAATGTTGTATGGGCAATTCGACGAACTGAAATATAAATACCGCAGTTCCGCATGCGGCACGGAGCAGGATGGTGCCGTCCCCCTGGCCCAGCAGGGCGTAGAGGCCGCAGCGGCCCGCCTGGGTGTAGCCCACGCCCATCTCGTTCAGCCGGTCTTTCACATAGGCCAGGGTATTTGGGCAGGTCCATACCCACCTCTGGAATCTGGTGCAGCATGCGGCGCCAGGCTGCCAGCCGGTCCTGCATGCCCTCAATTTCTCGATAGAGCTGTTCATGCGTGGTTCGGTTCCTCTTTTTTGCAGTTGCCCTCTTACTCCGCAAACGCTGTGCCAGCTTTGGAACAGAAGTGAAAGATATTGAAAAAACAGGGGAAACCGTTCCTTCGACGGGGAAGAGGGGGCAAAAATAGAGCAAGAATTTTTTACAGCAGGGAAAGACCTGGATATGGAGCAAAATATTTTTACAAATTGAGCCGGAAAACACAGGCGCCAGCAGGGAATGGGATACTTGTGGTTTTTTCCTCTGTGTGGTAAAATAATTAATTACGTGAAGACGGTATCCCTTTTGCGGCAAACGGTATGATTCGGGTGACGTGCCGCATATCCTGAAATGAAATCGAGCGTTCCGGTTCGGGAGGAATTTGATGAAGATTGTTGTTTTGGCGGGCGGACTGAGCCCGGAGAGAAATGTATCCCTGTCTTCGGGGGTCATGGTGGCGGAGGCGCTGCGGGGCAGGGGACACAAGGCGGCGCTGGTAGACATGTATTTTGGCCTGGAGGATGACGGGAAGACCCTGGAGGACCGCTTTGACGCCCCTCTTCCCGATGCGGGGAAGCACGTGGACCGGGCCGCCCCTGACCTGGAGGCCGTGAAGGCCTCCCGCAAAGGGAAGGGAAAAAGTCAGTTCGGACCCGGGGTCCTGGAGTTGTGCGCCATGGCCGACATCGTATTTTTGGCCCTCCATGGCCAGTGCGGGGAGGATGGACGGGTCCAGGCCGCCTTTGATCTTATGGGCATCCCATACACCGGCGCGGGGTATCTGGGCAGTGCCCTCGCCATGGACAAAGACCTCACCAAACGGCTCATTGCCGGAGCGGGGGTAGATACCCCCAAGTGGAAGGCGGTGCGGTATACCGAACGGGACGTGGACCGGCTCACCAGCCAGACTCCTGTACCCTGTGTGGTAAAGCCGGTGGACAGCGGCTCTTCCATCGGCGTATCGATCGCCCATGACAAAAAGGAGCTGCGGGCCGCGCTGCTGGACGGCCTGCGGTTTGGCGGACGTAGCGTGTTGGAGCAGTACGTGGCGGGGCGGGAGATCCAGGTGGGCATCCTGGAGGATGAGGCGCTGCCCTCCATTGAGATCATTCCCAAAAGCGGCTTTTATGACTATGAGAACAAGTATCAGCCTGGCGCGGCCGTGGAAGTCTGCCCGGCGGAGATCTCTTCGGAAGCCGAGGCCAAGCTCCGCGCGGCGGCGCTGAAGGTCTACCGTACGCTTGGACTCTCGGTCTACTCCAGAGCCGATTTTATTCTGGATGCGGAGGGGACCCCCTGGTTCCTGGAGATCAACACTCTGCCCGGAATGACGCCCACCAGTCTGCTGCCCCAGGAGGCCGCGGCGGTGGGTGTGGACTACGCCGCGCTGTGCGAGCGCATCCTTCTGGCCTCCCTGGAGGCCAGAAGGGCGGGCCGGTGACCCTGAGAGCAGAAAGAAGGAGAAGTACGCTATGGAGCCCATGACAATACGTGAGATACTGGAAGCTGTAGACGGAAAGCTGCTGGGAGAGTTCAGCGACCTGGACCTCACAGTGAAGCACGTCTTTACCGACAGCCGTAATCCCGATCCGGGCGCGTTGTTCATTCCCCTGGTGGGGGAGCGGTTTGACGGACACGCCTTCCTGAACGAAGCCCTGGAGGGCGGGGCGGCGGGCTGCTTTACCCAGCGGGAGCGGGAGAGCTATCTGCCCGGCAAGTTCTATATCAAAGTGGGCAGTACCCAAAAGGCGCTGCGGGATTTGGCCCGGCATTACAAGCAGAAGTTCCGCATCCCCTTTGTGGCCGTTACGGGCAGCGTGGGCAAGACCACGACCAAGGATATGGTGGCCGCGGTATTGGGGGAGCGGTTCAAGGTCCTCAAGACGGAGGGAAATTTCAATAATGAGGTTGGGCTGCCCCTCACCCTTCTGCGGCTCAACAGCAACCACGAGATCTGCGTGGTCGAGATGGGCATGAATCACTTCGGGGAGATCGAGTATCTCAGCAGCATCGTGGAGCCCGACGTGGCCGTTATCACCAACATCGGGGATTCCCACATTGAGAATCTGGGCTCCCGGGAGAACATTTTGAAGGCAAAATGCGAGATCTTTTCGCACATGGATCCGAAAAAGGGCTATGTGATCCTCAACGGAGACGATCCGCTGCTGGAGCCTCTGCGGGCCTCGCTGCCCTTCCAGAGCGTGCTCGTGGGCACGGCCGAAGGTCTGGATTACCGGGCCACCGGGGTGGAGAGCGACGGAGAGAAAAGCGTCCGCTGTCATGTGCGGACGCCAAGAAGCGGGTTTGACGTGGAGATCCCTGCCCTTGGGAACCATATGCTCTATCCTACGCTCACTGCCGCAGCGGTGGCGGAGCATTTCGGCATGACGGGCGGGGAGATCGCCAGAGGAGTTCTCCGGTTCGCGCCCACCAAAATGCGCATGAATATCCTCAAGCGCGGGGACGAGATCACTATCCTCAATGACGCATATAATGCCAATCCACAGTCCATGCGGGCTGCGGTGGAGGTCCTATCCAAGAGCGGTGGGGACTATAAGATTGCCGTTCTGGGCGATATGTTCGAGTTGGGCCCATTCGCACCCACCCTCCACGCGGGCGTGGGAGCCTACTTGGGCAAGGCCGGGATCGACTGTCTGGTGGCGGTGGGGGAGCTGGCGAGGCACATCTATGACGCGGCCAAGGACGCTATGGTGCCCCAAGTCTACTGGTGCGAGACAAAAGAGGAGGCCAAGCCCATTCTGGCGGAGCTGGTAAAGCCCAACTCCACCATTCTGGTCAAGGCCTCCCGCGGCATGGCATTTGAGGAACTGGTGGATGATTTGAAGCGGATCACGAAAGAGCCGTAAGTCAGCCGAACAGCTCCAGAAGGCGTTCGCCAAAGGGTGGATGGATGACGCCCTTTTCCGTGACGATGCCGGTGAGCAGTTTGTGGGGCGTCACGTCGAAGGCGGGGTTACAGACACGGATCCCCTCCGGCGCGGTTTGGACGCCGGCGAAGTGGGTGACCTCCGCCGGGTCCCGCTCCTCGATGACGATATGTTTCCCATCCGGAATGGACATATCGATGGTGGAGGAGGGGAGCACGGTATAGAAGGGGATGCCGTGGTAGGCGGCCAGGACCGCCACGCCGTAGGTGCCGATCTTGTTGGCAAAGTCGCCGTTGCGCGCCATGCGGTCGCAGCCCAGAAAGACCATGTCGATCTTGCCCTGGGCCATGAGCGAGGCCGCCATGCTGTCTGTGATCAGTGTGGCGGGGATTCCATCCCTCATCAGCTCCCAGGCGGTGAGGCGAGCGCCTTGGAGGAGCGGACGGGTCTCATCACAGTAGACCATCTCCACCCCGCCGGCGGCGTGGGCGGCCCGGACCACGCCCAAAGCGGTACCGAAGCCGCCCGTGGCAATGGCCCCGGCGTTGCAGTGGGTAAGAATGCGGGCTCCCTCCGGCACCAGCTCCGCTCCATATTTGCCGATCTTTCGGTTCATGGAGATATCCTCACGGTGGATGGCCTCCGCTTCCCGGACCAGCGCAGGGATGGCCTCCGGCCCGCCGCCGCCGGCGGACAGGGCCAGCGTCATCCGGTCCAGGGCCCAGAAGAGGTTGACGGCGGTGGGTCTGCTGGCAGCCAGCTCCTTGGCGGCGCGGGCCATGCCGGCGCGGAACTGGGCGGTATCCTGACATTGGAGCTCCATGGCGGCCAGACAAACGGCATAGGCCGCCGCGATCCCGATGGCGGGGGCGCCGCGGACCACCAGACGGCGGATGGCGTCGGCCACCTTCCGATAATCGGTGTAGTCCTCCCAGACCTCCTCCACGGGAAGCTTGGTCTGATCAAGCAGTGCAAGGGAATCTCCCTGCCAGCGAATGGCATTCATTACAATGGCCTCCTCTTTTTTATTCAGTAATATCATACCACATTGTGCAGCGGGAGTAAACGAATGATAGACATATCCGTGTCAAACGTCAGTAAAGAGTTTGAGGTGGGCAACCGGATCCTGGACGGACTAACCTTTCAGGTGGACACCGGGGAGCGGGTCGGCCTGCTGGGAAAAAACGGAGCGGGCAAGACCACGCTGTTCCGTATCCTCACCGGGGAACTGGAGCCGGACGAGGGGCAGGTGTCCACGGCCTCCGGGAAGCGGGTGGGCCTCATCTCCCAGATACCGGTATATCCTGTGGGATATACGGTGGATCGGGTGCTCCGCACCGCCTTTGACCGGCTGAAGGAGCTGGAGCGGGAGATGACCTTCCTTGCAGGGCGTATGGAGCAGGAGGAGGATGAGACCGCGCTCCTCAAACGGTATGACGCCCTTGCGGCCGCCTTCGAGTCCGGCGGCGGGTACGACACCGAGACCGCCCTCAATAAGGTCTGCAACGGCCTGGATATTCCGGGAGAAATGCGGGAGCGGCAGTTTTCCGACCTCTCCGGCGGGGAAAAGACCCGTGTGAACCTGGGCCGTCTTATTCTGGAGGACACCGACGTGCTCCTGTTGGACGAGCCCACCAACCATCTGGATCTCCGGGCCACGGAATGGCTGGAGGAGTATCTGGCCCGGTTCAAAGGCACCGTTCTCACCATCTCTCACGACCGGTACTTCCTGGACAAGGTGGTCAATCGGGTCATTGAGCTGGAAAACGGCAAGGCGGAGTTTTATGCCGGAAATTACAGCTTTTACGTAGAGGAAAAGGAGCGCCGTTACGAGGAAAAGCTGAAGCAGTATGAAAAGGAGCAGGCCAAGATCGAGCAGCTCCAGGCCGCGGCGGACAAGCTCCACCTGTGGGCTTTCATGGGCAACGATAAGCTTCACAAGCGGGCCTTTTCCATGGAAAAGCGCATTGAGCGCCTGCGCAAGACGGGCAAGCCCAAAAAGGACCGGAAACTGGAGATCAGATTCGGCGAACGGGAGTTCCGCGGAGACGAGGTCATGGTAATCAAGGACCTGAAAAAGTCCTTTGGAGCACGCACTCTTTTCGATCACGTAGACCTGGAGGTGGAAGGCGGCGAGCGCATTGCCCTGCTGGGGGACAACGGCACGGGTAAGTCCACCCTCATCAAACTGATCTTGGGGGAAGAGGAGCCGGACAGCGGCAAGATCCGCCTGGGGCCCACTGTGCGCCTCGGCTATCTGCCCCAGATCATTCACTTCTCCCACCCGGAGCGGAATCTGGTGGACACCATGCTCTACGACCAGAACTGCTCGACCCAGGAAGCGCGGGACCGGCTGGCGGCCTTCAATTTCCGGGGGGAGGATGTGTTCAAAAGCGTCTCCACGCTCTCCGGAGGGGAGCAGTCCCGACTTCGGCTGTGTATGCTGATGGACGCCAAGATTAACCTACTCATCCTGGACGAGCCCACCAATCATTTGGATTTGTCCTCCCGGGAATGGATCGAGGAAGCGGTGGCGGATTACACGGGAAATCTGCTCTTTGTCTCACACGACCGGTATTTTATCCGTCAGTTCGCAACCCGGATCTGGATGCTGGAGGATGGGCGAATCACCGACTTTGACGGGACCTTTGAGGAGTACCGGGCCTGGAAGGAGAAAAAGCTGGCCGTTTCTCCGCCCAAGAAGGAGGAGGCGGAGCCGAAAAAAGAAAGACCCCGGCGCACCGGCGGCACAAAGCTGCTGGAAAAGGAGGTGGCTGCCGTCGAGCGGGAGGTCGCCCGAGCGGAGGAGCGGATGTACGATCTTACGAGGGAGATCGAGGATGCCGCCAGTGACTATCTGAAGCTTACCGAGCTCTACGAGCAGCGGGAAGCGCTGGAAGAGGAGATCGCCCATCTCTACGCCACTTGGGAACGGCTGAGCGCTGAGCTGGAGGAGGTAAAGGCGGAGTGAGAGGAAAGCCGTACCGCCCCTATCAGGGCAGGCGCTGGGGGGAGATGCTGCTCTGGGCGGGCGTCCTGGTGCTGGCGGCCTCCGCCGTGACGTTCCTGGCGGCCCCCTTTAGCATTCGGAAGTTTGCCGCCTTCCCGGCCCTGAGCGGGCTCTTTCTGATCCTCTTCGCGCTGACGGCACGCTGCCCCGCCGGGAGGGGCCGGACGCTGCGGCGGGCGCTGACCATTCTGTTGTGTCTCGGTGTGGCCGTCTTCGGGGTGCTGGAAGGAGTGATTCTGGCCGGCGCGCGCACGGAGATAAAGGGAGAGCCGCGCGTGATGGTCATTTTGGGCTGTCAGGTGCAGTCCTGGGGCCCCTCTGTTCTGCTCCGGGACCGCCTGGATACCGCACTAGCATATCTGGACGAGTACCCGGAACTGCCCGTAGTCGTGACCGGCGGACAGGGACCCGACGAGCCCACCACCGAGGCCGCCGCCATGCGGGACTATCTGGTGGAGCACGGGGTGGAGGAGAGCCGTATCCTGCTGGAGGAGGCATCTCATAACACCTGGCAGAACATCAATAATACCTTTGCCCTCCTGAAGGAGAAGGGCTATGGAGAGCGGATGGGACAGGTCTTGGTGGTGACAAACGGGTTCCATCTGGCCCGGGTCCGTATTCTGTGGGCCCGGGTCTGGGAGGGGACCTACACCCTCTCTACGCTGGCCGCGCCGGAAAGCCATATGGGCGCGCGGGTACAGAGCTATCTGAGGGAAGCTCCCGCACTGGTGAAATCCTGGCTCCTGGACCGCAATTAAAATTGATTTGAGGATATCGTATGCTGGAAGAGAAACTCAGAGCGTTGGAAAATCAATATGCCGAACTGGAGGCCCGCCTGGCGGCGCCCGAGACCTACGCCGACCCGGCACGGGTGGCACAGCTCAACCGGGAGCAGCGGGAGCTGGAGCCGGTGGTAACGGCCTACCGGGCCTATGAAAGGCGCAAGCGGGACCTTGCCGACGCGGAAGCCCTCCTCTCCGATCCGGATATGAAGGAGCTGGCCCAGGAGGAGTACACCGAGGCCAAGGCTGACGTGGCCCGTCTGGAGGAGGAGATCCGGGTCCTGCTGCTGCCCAGGGATCCCAACGACGGGAAAAACGTCATCGTAGAGATTCGGGCTGGCGTGGGCGGCGAGGAGGCGGCGCTGTTTGCAAATTCCCTCTACCGTATGTATGCCATGTACGCCGAGGCTCGGCGCTGGAATGTGGAGGTCACCAGTCTCAGTGACACCGAGCTGGGCGGGATCAAGGAGATCTGCTTTACCATTGACGGAGAAGGGGCTTACAGCCGCCTGAAATTTGAGAGCGGTGTCCACCGGGTACAGCGGGTGCCGGAGACCGAGTCCGGCGGACGCATCCACACCTCCACCGTCACGGTGGCGGTGCTGCCCGAGGTGGACGAGGTGGACTTTGCCCTCAACCCCGCCGATATTGAGATGCAGGTCTTCCGGGCGTCCGGCGCGGGGGGGCAGCATGTGAACAAGACCTCCTCCGCCGTGCGGCTCATCCACAGACCCACCGGCACGGTGGTGGAGTGCCAGCAGGAGCGCAGCCAGTTCCAAAACAGGGACAAAGCCATGCAGCTGCTTCGATCCCGGCTCTACGAGGAGAAGGTGCGGGAACAGGAGGAGGCCCTTACGGCGGAGCGCCGCAGCCAGGTGGGTACAGGGATGCGCAACGAGCGCATCCGCACCTACAATTTCCCCCAGGGACGGGTTACCGATCACCGCATCGGCCTCACGCTGTACAAGATAGACGCGATCATGAACGGAGATCTGGACGAGGTCATCGACGCGCTGGTCACCGCCGACCAGGCGGAACGGATGAAGCGGGGCGAGGGCGGGGAATAAAGGCCGCCGCGCCATCAAACGAAAAAGGAGAAATCACCGTGGAATTGTGCATCCATTTCAATACCCTGCCGGAGGGGATGAGCCTGGACGATGTGAAATCCGATCTGGCTGTCCTCCTGGAGGAGGACGGCTGGCTCACGGGCTCTGCCCAGAGTCCGGCGGGGGGGTACATCGAGCTGGAACTGGAGGACGAAAAGGCCAACCCCAAGTACGGCATCCTCACCGTTAAGGGCTACCTGCAAAAAGCCAAATTTGCCCCGGAGACCACCATTGAACTGGCGGGCGTACCGGTGGGCATCTACGAATAAGCAGCGCTTCCCGGCGCTGGAATCAGGTGAAGCGATTTGAACACAAGACGTTTTGGTCCGGATGACGTCGTTCCGGCGGCGGAGATCATCCGGAGAGGCGGTCTGCTGGGTATCCCCACGGAGACCGTCTATGGCCTGGGGGCCAACGGACTGGACCCAGAGGCAGTGGCGAATATTTTCGCGGCCAAGGGCCGGCCCCAGGACAACCCTCTCATTCTCCATATACCTTCGTCTGCGTGGCTGGAGCGGTACTGCCGGAATATCCCGGATGCGGCCTATGCCCTCGCAGACCGCTTCTGGCCCGGGCCGCTCACTATGATTCTGGAGCGCGGAGACATGGTGCCCGATGTGGTGACTGCGGGCTTGGACACGGTGGGGATGCGCTGTCCGGCCCATCCGGTATGCAGAGCCATTCTCACTGCGGCGGATCTGCCGGTAGCGGCCCCGTCCGGGAATACCTCCGGGCGGCCCAGCCCTACCACCGCTCAGCACATGCTGGAGGATATGGATGGGAAGATAGACGGCATTGTGGACGGCGGCCCCTGCACTGTGGGGGTGGAGTCCACCATTATCGATCTCACTGTGATGCCCCCGCGCCTTCTGCGCCCCGGCGGGGTGACATTGGAGGATCTCCGGGAGACCTTGGGCGAAGTAGCGGTGGACCAGGCGGTACGCCGCCTGATGGGGGAGGGAGAGCACCCCCGGGCCCCGGGTATGAAGTATCGGCATTACGCCCCCAAGGCCCCGGTGACCGTGGTCAGAGGAGATCCGGCGCGGGGGGCGGATTATATCCGGACCCATCTGGAAGAGGGGGACGGTGTGGTCTGCTTCGACGAGTTTGCCGGGCAGTATCCCGACCATGTGGTGGAGCGGCTGGGGCCCGCCAGAGACAAGGCGGCCCAAGCGCGCCATGTTTTTGATGCCCTCCGCGCCTTCGATGATACCGACGTGAGCGCCATTTGGGCCCAGTGCCCTGATGATGCCGGTATCGGCCTGGCGGTGGCAAACCGCCTGAGTAAGGCGGCGGGGTTCCATATTATCAATGTGGACGAAATGGGGAGATAGCGAGGGTGCAAAAGACAAAGAATTGCCGGATCCGCCGTAGACGCGGACGATGCAGTAGTGTTATGATAAAAGGGAATCCCGCAGCAAAGGAGGAGCGACGGTGAAAACCATCGGCATCACCGGCCCTACGGGGGCGGGAAAGACCACCGCGCTGTATGCGCTCACCGACTTGGGAGCCCATATTGTGGATGCAGATGCGGTCTACCATGGGCTTCTGGCAAACAGCATCTCCCTGCGGGAGGCGCTGACCGCGCGCTTTGGCGAGCATATTTGCGGCGAAGGGGGCACAATAGACCGTAAGAGGCTTGGAAATCTGGTCTTCAACGATCCGGAGGCGCTTGCGGATCTCAACACGATCACCCACCGCTTTGTGGGCGCAGAGATCGACCGCCAGCTCCGCGAGGCGGAGGCCAGCGGGCTGCCCGCCGCCGCCATTGACGCCATCGCGCTCATTGAGAGCGGCTTGGGCCAGCGGTGCGACGCGGTAGTAGGGGTGCTGGCACCGGCGGAGCTGCGGGTCCGGCGCATCATGGACCGGGAGGGCATCCCGGAGGACTATGCCCGCAAACGGGTAAGCGCGCAGAAGGGGGAGGATTTTTTTCGCTCTCACTGCGACTATATCCTGGAAAATGACGAGGGCGACACGCCAGAGACCTTCAGGCTACGTGCCCGCGCCCTTTTTGCCGGTTTATTGAATGCAAAATAGGAGGGAATCCCATGGAAGAAAAGCAGAAGACTACGGGAGAGAAGCGCCGTGAGGCGCTCCTCTATCAACAGAAGAATGGCTATGACTGCCTGAGCCCGGCCGACGAGTCCGCCATGAGGGCCTATTCAGAGGACTACAAGAAGTTCCTGGACAGCAGCATGACGGAGCGGGAGGCGGTGGATACCGCCATTTCCCTGGCCGAGGCCCGGGGATTCAAGCCTCTGGTCCGCGGCATGGAGCTCAGACCTGGAGACAAGGTCTACCGCTCCAACCGGGGCAAGGCCGTTATGCTGGCTGTGGTGGGCAGCCAGCCTCTGGACCAGGGCGCCAAGATCGGCGCTGCCCACATCGACTCTCCCCGGTTGGACCTGAAGCCCAGCCCCCTCTATGAGGATGCGGAGTTGGCCTTCCTCAAGACGCATTACTATGGAGGCATCCGCAAGTACCAGTGGGTCACCATACCTCTGGAGCTCCACGGCGTTGTGGCCCTCAAAGACGGTTCCGTCGTTAAGGTGGCCATCGGCTCCGCCGCCGGGGACCCGCTCTTTACCATTGACGATCTGCTGCCCCACCTGGGCGCGGAGCAGAGCAAGAAACCCTTGGGTGAGGCCATTCCCGGCGAGAATCTGAACATTCTGGTGGGTAGCCGCCCCTTCCAGGATGACGAGGGAGATCAGCGGGTAAAGTTGGCGATCATGGACATCCTTAATCAGAAATACGGCATTGTGGAAGAGGACTTCATTTCCGCCGAGCTGTCCGTCGTGCCCGCCTTCCACGCCTCGGACATCGGCTTTGACCGCTCTCTCATCGGCGCTTATGGCCATGATGACCGGGTGTGCGCCTATGCCGCTCTGGCTGCGCTGCTGGATCTGGAGGAGACGCCGGCCAGGACCGCCGTATGCATGCTGGCAGACAAGGAAGAGATCGGATCAGAGGGCGTCACGGGGATGCAGTCTGCGGCCTTTGACACCTTTATGTCCGACCTGTGCGACGCGCAAAAGGTGTCCCTGAAAGCCTGTTATGAGAAGTCCTTCTGCCTCTCTACCGACGTGACCGCAGCCTATGACCCCAACTTCCCGGAGGTCTATGAGAAGCGCAACAGCGCCCGGATCAATTACGGCATCGGTTTTTGCAAATATACCGGGGCCAGGGGCAAATCCGGCTCTTCTGACGCCTCCGCCGAAGTGGTGGCCATGGTCCGGCGGATCATGGATGATGCCGGTGTGATCTGGCAGATGGCCGAGCTGGGCAAGGTGGATGCCGGCGGCGGCGGTACGGTGGCCTGTTATATGGCCAATCGGGACATTGACACCCTGGATGCCGGCGTACCGGTGCTGTCCATGCACGCCCCCTTTGAGACCGTGTCCAAGCTGGACTGCTATATGACCTATAAGGGTATCAAGGCGGTCTATCTCTCCAAATAACCGCAGAGCACGGGCCCCGGATAATTCATCCGGGGCCCGTGCTTGATTCTTACCCCCTTGGCCTTGATGGGGAACGCCGCTCGGCCAAGTCCGCCGGGCGTTCGGGGAATGCCTGGATCTTTCATAGCCCATTCCTCCGATCAATCTGGACATACTGTTGGGGAGCTGCGGATCCGGAGTTGGAGACGGTGGACCCTGCAAATTCACCGATTCGGGCTCCAATACTGTCGCCCGCTCAGAGGGACGATGTGACAGCGGCCTTCATTGCAGAAGTATATTCCCGGATATAGGGGACAGCCGCACGGCCATACTGTGCCACCAGTTTGACAATGGCGCTGCCGACAATGGCTCCATCGGAGAGCAAGGCCATTTTTTGTGCCTGCTCCGGAGTGGAAATACCAAAGCCCACAGCGCATGGAATGTCTGGGTTGGACGCTTTTACCAGGCGTACCATGGCGCCGATATCCGTGGTGATCTGGCTGCGCACCCCGGTCACACCCAGGGAGGACACGCAGTATACGAAGCCCTCCGCCGCTTTGGCGATCTCGGCGACACGTCCCTCCGAGGTTGGGGCGATGAGGGAAATGAGTTCCAGACCGTGCCTGCGGCAGGCAGGGCCAAACTCATCCTTCTCTTCAAAGGGAACATCCGGCAGGATCAGGCCGGCAATACCTGCCTGGGCTGCCGCGGAGAGGAACCGTTCTGTCCCGTAGGAAAAGACGACGTTGGCGTAGGTCATGAAGACCAGCGGGACGGAGATCTCGCTTCGCAGCTTCCGGGCCATTTCCAATATTTTGTCGGTTGTAACGCCGCCGGAGAGCGCCCGGATATTGGCCTGCTGGATGACCGGCCCCTCTGCAGTAGGGTCGGAGAAGGGAATACCGAGTTCGATGAGGTCGGCGCCCGCTTCTGCCATGACGCGCACCAGGGCTTCCGTGGTCTCTAGGTCCGGGTCGCCGCAGGTGAGGAAGGGGATAAATGCCTTTCCGTCTGCAAAGGCAGCCTTGATTTTGCTCATTCGGAAATCTCCTCCCCTCTGTACCGGGCGATGGACGCGCAGTCCTTGTCTCCGCGTCCGGAAATATTGATGACGATGATTTGATCTCTGCCCATAGAAGGAGCCAGCTTCCTGGCATAGGCCACCGCATGGGCGGACTCAATGGCGGGTATGATGCCCTCCAGGCGTGAGAGGTATTCAAAAGCATCCACGGCCTCGTTATCGGTGATGGGCACGTATTCCGCACGGCCGGTGTCGTGGAGCCAGGCGTGCTCCGGCCCGACGCCGGGATAATCCAGGCCAGCGGAGATAGAGTAGACCGGTGCGATCTGTCCATAGGCATCCTGGCAGAAGTAGGATTTCATACCGTGGAAGATGCCCAGCCGCCCCGTGGCGATGGTGGCGGCGGTATCCGGCGTATCCACGCCCCGCCCGGCGGCCTCGCAGCCAATGAGCCGGACCGAGGCGTCGCCGATGAAGTGGTAGAAGGCCCCGATGGCGTTGGAACCTCCGCCCACACAGGCGATGACGGCATCGGGGAGCTTCCCCTCCTTTTCCAGAAGCTGCTGCTTGATTTCCCTGGAGATGACAGACTGAAAATCACGCACTATGGTGGGGAAGGGGTGGGGCCCCATCACGGAGCCCAGGCAGTAGTGGGTATCGCTGATGCGTCCGGTCCACTCCCGCATGGCCTCGGAGACCGCATCCTTCAGGGTGGCGGTTCCGGTGGAGACAGGGACCACCTCTGCGCCCAACAGTCGCATCTTATAGACATTGAGCGCCTGGCGTTTTGTGTCCTCCTCACCCATAAATACCACACATTCCATCCCCAGAAGCGCGGCGGCGGTGGCGGTGGCCACACCGTGTTGCCCCGCGCCCGTCTCGGCGATCAGCCGGGCCTTCCCCATTCTCTGGGCCAGAAGCGCCTGTCCCAGCACATTGTTGATCTTGTGGGCTCCGGTGTGGTTCAGGTCCTCGCGCTTGAGATAGATTTTGGCGCCCCCCAGGTCCGCCGTCATGCGTTTGGCAAAGTACAGACGGGAGGGCCGCCCGGCGTATTCGCAGAACAGTTCGGAGAGGTCCCGGTTAAAGTCCGGGTCCTCCCTGTAGCGACGGTAGGCCTCCTCCAGCTCAATGACGGCATTCATCAGCGTTTCGGGCAGATACTGCCCGCCGTGGATGCCGAAGCGTCCTTTTGACATCATGTTTCGTTCCTCCTTGCGGCGCTGACCGCCGCCAGTATCTTGCCCCGGTCCTTCTGGCCACCGATCTCCACGCCGCTGGAGATATCCACCCCGTAAGGGTGAAGGGCGGCGACGGCCTCCGGGATATTGTCCGGTGCCAGGCCACCCGCCAGCAGAAAGGGGCGATTTACCCCGCCGGCCAGCGACCAGTCGAAGGTCCTGCCGGTGCCATAGCCGTTGTCCAACAGCACCAGATCCGCAGAAGAGGCATTGGCGGCGTCCAAATCATCCAGGGAACGTATTTTGAAGGCTTTCCAGACCGCGTGGCCGGGAGAACTGGCCCGCAGGGCGGCGATGTAAGCGGCGTCTTCGTGCCCATGAAGCTGGGCAATGGAGATCGTTCCGTCGTTCAATAGGGCGCACACCTGCTCCACAGGCTGGTCCACGAAGACTCCAACCGGAATGATCCCCGGCGCGAGGCATGCCCGCAGGGACCGGACCTCATGGGGCGACATATTTCGATGGCTTTTGGGAAAGCCGATGATAAAACCGCACCAGTCCGGACGCGCATCATTGACGAATTGGATGTCGCAGGGGCGGTATAGGCCGCAGATTTTGATTTTTGTCATTTCGCCGCCTCCTTCATGGCCGCAAGCATGGATTCTTTGTCCGGAGAACGCATCAGCGCCTCGCCAATCAGAACTGCGTCGGCGCCAATGGCCCGCAGTGAGGCGACGTCCTCCGGGCTGGTGACGCCGCTTTCGGCTACGTAGACGACCTCCGCCGGGATCAGATCCCGCAGACGGGCGGCATTGGCGAAGTCCACGGTAAAGTCCTTCAAATTGCGATTGTTGACGCCGATGATCTCGGCTCCGGCGGAAACGGCGGAGCCAACCTCCTCCGCGTTGTGGGCTTCCACCAGAGCGGTAAGCCCCAGCATTCCGCATCGCTCCAGGTATCGGGCGATGGTGCGGGTATCCAGCAGCGCGCAGATCAGCAGCACCCCGTCCGCCCCTATCGCTTTGGCCTGATAGAGCTGATATTCCTCTATAGTAAAGTCCTTGCGGAGCATGGGAAGGGAGACGGAACACCGGATCTCCTGGAAGATCTGATCCGAGCCCAGAAACCATCTGGGTTCTGTCAGGCAGGAGATGCAGTCGGCGCCGGCCTTTTCGTAGTCCCGGGCAATCTCCAGATAGGGAAAATCCGGGTCAATGACTCCCTTGGAGGGGGAGGCTTTTTTGACCTCGCAGATAAAGCTCATAGCTGGCTTTCGCAGGGCCTCCAGAAATCTGTGTCCCTGGGCGGGGCCTCTCAACTCACACATATGTGCAAGCGCGGCAAGAGGCAGCTCCGCCTGCTCCGCCGCCACCCGGCGTCTGGTATGGGCGGCAATGGTCTCTAAAATCGTCTCGGACATCCTGTCACCCCCGGGTCAGGCGGATGATCTCTTCCAGCTTCAACTTGGCTGCGCCGGAGTCGATGAGGGTCTCCGCCAGTTTTACCCCCTCCGTCACGGTGTCCGCCTTGCCGCCAATGTACAGGGCAGCGCCTGCGTTGAGGCACACAGCCTGGCGCTTGGCACCACGGTCGGTGCCATCCAAAATGGAGCGGGTGATGGCAGCGTTTTCTGCCGGTGATCCGCCGGTCAGCGCATCCTTTCCGCACCGGGCATAGCCGAACTGCTCGGGGCTCAGCTCATAGGACTGGAACCAACCGTCTTTGATCTCGCACACGGAGGTGGTCGCGCTCATGGAGATCTCGTCCAGCTTATCCTGACCGTACACGACCATACCGCGGGTAACCCCGAGCTTACTCATGACCTGGGCCAGTGGCTCCACAAGGGCCTCGTCATATACGCCCATCAGTTCCCGGTTGGCGCCGGCCGGGTTGGACAGGGGGCCCAGAATATTGAATACCGTACGGATGCCCAGCTCTTTGCGTACTGGGGCCACATACTTCATGGAGATATGGTAGTTCTGTGCGAACAGGAAACAGAAGTTCTGTTCGGCCAGGAGCCGGGCGCTGTGCTCCGGCGCCAGTGTGATGTCAACGCCAAGGGACTCCAGCACATCGGCGGCACCGCATTTGGAAGAAGCGGCGCGATTTCCGTGCTTGGCCACCGGCACGCCTCCGGCGGCGATAACGAAAGCAGAGGTGGTAGAGATGTTGAACGAATTGGCCCCATCACCTCCGGTCCCCACGATCTCGAGCGCGTCCACGTCGTGGAGTAGACGCACACAGTGGGCCCGCATCCCGGCGGCACAGGCAGTGATCTCGTCGATGGTCTCTCCCTTGATGGCCAGAGCGGTCAGAAAGGAGGCCATCTGGATCTGGCTGGCCTGGCCGCTCATGATCTCATCCATGACGGCGGCGGCGGTATCATAGGAAAGGTCCTGCCTGGCGGCAAGCTGTATAATGGCTTCTCTGATCATGGTGCTATCCCTCCAAAAAATTTTTTAAAATGACAGCGCCCTGGGGCGTCAGGATCGATTCAGGGTGAAATTGCAGGCCATAAATGGGATAAACTCTGTGCTGGACCGCCATGATCTCCTGGTCCTCCGAACGGGCCGTGACACGCAGACAGTCAGGCAGACGCTCCTCCACGGCGGAGAGAGAATGATATCGGGCTGCTGGAATGACTGCGGGGAGACCGCGGAAAAGAGGACAGTCCGTGGACAGGGTCAACTGGGACTGCTTTCCATGCATGAGATGCCCGGCGTAGGACACTGCACCGCCGAAAGCCTCACAGATGGCCTGATGCCCCAGACAGACGCCGAGAAGGGGGATGCTGCCCGCCAACTCCCGCACAGCCGCCTCGCAGACGCCGGCCTCCGCCGGCCGACCGGGGCCGGGGGAGAGGATCAAATGGCTGGGGGACAAGCGGCGGATCTCTTCCACACTCAACTCATCGTTGCGCACCACCCAAATGTCGGGGTTGAGGCTGCCGACGAGCTGATAGAGATTGTAGGAAAAGCTGTCATAGTTATCGACCAGCAAAATCATAGGTCGGCCTCCTTCTGCGCCAGCTCCAGCGCCTTTACCACAGCCTTGGCTTTATTGATACATTCCAAGTACTCCTTCTCCGGAACGGAATCTGCCACAATACCCGCACCGGACCGGATAAACACTTTCCCGTTTTTTTGGAAGGCCAGGCGGATGGCGATACAGGTATCCATATTGCCGGTGAAGTCAAGATAGCCGATGGCGCCTCCATAGACGCCCCGCTTGTTGTTCTCCAGCTCATTGATGATCTCACAGGCCCGCAGCTTGGGCGCGCCGGAGAGCGTCCCGGCGGGCAGAATGGCGTCCACTGCGTCCACCGCGTCTCTATCCTCGCGAAGCACCCCCCGAACGGTGGAGCCGATGTGCATCACATGAGAAAAACGCTCGACAGACAGGTATCGCTCCACTTCCACGGTGCCGAATCGGCTAATCCTGCCAATGTCGTTTCTGCCCAGATCCACCAGCATGTTGTGCTCCGCCAGCTCCTTCTCATCGGCAAGCAGCTCCGTCTCCAGAGCAAGGTCCTCTTCGGCAGTCCTGCCCCGGGGGCGGGTGCCGGCCAGCGGAAAGGTATGGAGGATGCCGTTCTCCAGCTTTACCAGGGTTTCTGGAGAGGCACCGGCCAGCTCGATGTCATCGCTTGTAAAGTAAAACATGTAGGGAGAGGGATTTTCCGTGCGTAGGATACGGTAGGTATCCAGAAGGGACCCTTCAAAACCGGCCTCTAGGCGGTTGGAGAGCACGACCTGGAAGATATCTCCCTCACGGATGTACTGTTTGACCCGTTCCACCATTGCGCAGTAGGATGCCTGGTCGAATAGGGGACGCAAAGGGGTGGTCAGATGGGCGGGGCGGCTGGGGAGGAGATTGCCGCTGTGAAGCAGGGCGTCGATGCGGTCCAGTTCCGCACAGGCGGCGGGGTAGGAGTGATCCAGGTCTCCGACATCCGCATTGACGATCAGCACCAGCTTTTGCCGGAAGTTATCGAAGGCGATGATTTTTTCAAAGAGCATCAGATCCATGTCGTGAAAGCCCTCTTGATCCTCGGCGTTCAAATGCAGGGAGGGCTCGGCGTATTTGATGTAATCATAGGAGAAATACCCCACCAGTCCGCCGGTGAACGGGGGCAGCCCCGGGAGTCTGGGACTTTTATGTTCCGCCAAAAGCCTGCGCAGCGTGCCGCCCGGGTGTGAAGCGGGGGCCTCTGCAGTTTGTGTCCTCCGCTTCAGCCGAAGAATTCCGTCGGCACAGGTGACCTCCAGCGTGGGGTCAAAGCCCAGAAAGGTATATCGGCCCCACTGCGCGCTGTCCGCCGCGGATTCCAGCAAAAAGCAGTGGCTGCTCTCGGTACGCAGGATCCGCATGGCCTGAATAGGGGTGGTAAAGTCGGAGAGAATTTCCCGGGTAATGGGAATGCTTCGAAAATCCCCCGTCCCGGCAATCTGTCTGGCTTCCTCCAAGGTTGGGTAATACATTATGCCTGACCTCCTTCATCGGGACGGTTGAAAAACAAAACGCCCGTCCCTGACATAAAACTGTCAAGGACGAGCGTTATCACACTCGCGGTGCCACCTTGATTCACGGCTGTACGCCGTGCGCTTTGCGGGATACCAACATATCCCCGGCAACTGATGTATGCCCACACATCGCGAAATACTGAGCCCTTCGGCTGTTCCTCGCGCCCTCCGTGATCCATTTGCCTGCCTGCGTTCTATCCGGCTCTCAGCCGCCCGGACTCTCTGTAAGGGCACAACAGACGTTATCTTCACATCATCGGTTTAGCTTATTAAATTTGCAATCATCATACAACTGATCCTGCCGCCTGTCAAGAAAAAATTTGCTGGCCGCGGGGTATTCACGGCCTATTTTTTAAAACAGGGAAGCGCAGGCGTCCAGAAAATTTCTGGCGGCCTCTTCCTGATGTACTATATATGATTTTTTGCGAGAATACCAGCCCCCCAGAGCCATCAGAAGGAATGGAACAAGGATGTGCTGATAACGTGCAATTTTTTCCTTAACACACGGGTAATTTGCCAGCGCAAATCCAAGATAGCACCACAGAGCGAGCATTGCAGTAAATACAAGGAATGCAACGGCAAAATCCGCTTGGAATTTTGCGACTGCGCATAAAGTATCATTAGCACGAAATATCGTCAATATTGGTGCTTACAAAAGACAGGACCGACGTAAAAAAGTTGCTGCCGCTGATCTATAATTCCTTTCTTATCCTGCTTTCCGGGTATCGGAACAAAAAATAAGCCTATGCACACCGAAAAAGTGTGTATAGGCTTACAGTCCAGTTCTAATCGCGAAGGGTGATTGACTTTGATATCTGCCGGATATAATATTTCAAGATCGCAAAATGGAGGGGACGGTTAAAAGCGATATTTCCGCGTAAAAAGGTAAAACCGCCGCGAAGCGGCGGCCCCAAACCGAAGCCCAGCAACAGCGGGTTCGGTTTGAAACGGAGGAGCAAGGGAGCGGGCGGATGACGTTTTTGCCATAGACAAAAAACGTCGGAGCAAAGCGGACTTTGCTCCGACGTGGAGCAGGTGAAGGGAATCGAACCCATATGAAAAACGCCTATACCCATTGATATAAAAGGATTTAGATATTTGCATGTGTAATTTCGTGTGCAAATTTTTTATTTGCGTCGTCCACGATGGACTCAAAATAGGCGTTTATCATATCATCAGCAGTGTCCCTATCGGACGAAAAGACGTGCTGGTATACTGATTTCATGGTATTGTCCGTAGCCCATCCTCCGCGCTTCATGGCGATTTTATCGACGATGCCGAGGGAGAGCATGACAGAGGCATTTGTGTGGCGCAATCCGTGCACTCCCACAAACGGGATACCAGAGCGCTCAGAAATTTTTTTGAGGTTATTGTAGATCACGCTGGGGTCCATCTTAAAAACCCTGCCGCTGCGCTTTGAAATATCCGGTTGATATGAATCCAACTTTGCCAGAATATACTCGGGGCAGGAAAGTACACGCCGAGAAGAAGCGTTTTTGAGTTCGCTCTTCTCCACGTATTCCCCGTCCTCGTTTGGCACTAAAGCGTGTTCAATTTTTATTTTTTTCCCGTCGAAATCGATGGACTCCCATTGGAGCCCCATAATTTCTGATCGCCGGAGGCCCAACCACACTGCCAATAGAATCGGAAGCTCGGCAATGTTTCCTTGACAGGCGGTGATAAGCTCAACGATTTGGGAAGCATCTAAATATGCGTGCTCCTTTTTAACCCTTTGAGGGTATTTAAGCCCCCTTGTATTAATCTCCTTGTAATCCGACAGGACTGCTGCAACCAAGCCTATAGCATTCTTCAACGTCTTGGCGGAGCATGTTTTTGCGTCGTCGCTGATCGCCTTTTGCAGGGCAGCTTTGTCAATATCCCGTATACGGGTCTTCATCAGCGGCCTAAAACGGTTTTTTTGTATCCCCCTATATCCCATGATGGTAGCAGGGGAGAGAACGGCACGCCGATCTTCGATGTATTTGCTGATTGCCGCGTCCAGTGTGATACGGTCCTTCGGCGTTTCTGATTGCTCGATTAGACCCGCCCTCATGGCAACCGCCTTTGCCTGGCACACATCCGGGTCGGCGTCAACGACGCTGACCCGCTTCCCGGCCACCATCACTTGGCATCTGTACTGCCCGGACGGAAGACGTTGCGGCGTGGGCAATCTGGTTTTCATTGACAAAATCCTCCTATCTGATAAAATAGAAGGGTAGCCGCTGCTCTGTGGTCTACACCTTCCCGCCGCTCCTGGTGTGCCAGCACCGGGGGCGGCATTTTTATTGTGCTTTTTTGAGCTGGGCCACTTCGCGGTTGAGCTTCTTTACAGATGCCTCCAGGGTGGTCAGGCGACCGTCAATGATATCCATATCATCTTCGTTGGGCATTCGACGCAGGATATCCTCCTGTCCCTCGGCCAGCAAGTTGAACCTGGGCGTGACCTCGTTCTCGATCAGAACGCCCACCTCCTGCATGATCTCCCGCTTCTGCTGCGCCAGTTTTTGGTCCATGAGCTGCGCGATTGCCTGTAGGTCTTTTTCTTCCAGCATATTTTAGCTCCTTTCGGTGGTGCTGTCCCATAATCCGTACTATCCCGCAAGTGTGTGAAATTTGTCAAAATACAGAAAATGCACGTTGAAATTTGGCAACTTTTCCGGGTTGACTGAATAGAACAAACGTACTATTATGAAGTCACTGACAAGGGTTGCGGGAGATCGGAGGACGCGATGGAGGAAAGAATTGCCAGTGACAAAAATAAGTGTAGCGTGGTAAAATTAGGTAGAGCTCAAAACAACGGAAGCGCTCCCGTGGAAGGGAGTACATCAGCCATGACCAGAGAAAGCATAATGGACGAAATCCAAGCGTTGCTCTGGAAACTGGACGATAGGAAACTGCGTATCGCATATCAATTTATCAAGAAGCTGATCGGCTAATACCAGGAGGGGACCGGGCGTTACTGCTCGGCCCCCTCTTTTTCTATTTGGGCCAGTTCCTCGGCTATGTGTTCCAGCAGTTCCCACTGGTCTGTATCCAGGCGCGCCAACACGGAGATTAGCCTTCGGCGGAAGTCTCCGGTTTCTCCGCTCAAGACATCGCCAATAAACGCGGCAATTTCCTCGTCTCTGGATACCTGTATGAACATCTGCCCCTCTCCGGTGCGGAGCCAGTTCTCGTTGACGTTGAACTCGCGGCAGATGAGGGCAACAACTTGATTGGATGGGGCGCGGCGTCCCGTTTCATACCCCGTAATAGTATTTTGGACTGAACCAATTCTATCCGCAAAGTCCTGCTGCGTGAGGCCGAGGGCCTTGCGCAGTTCTTTTATACGCTCATTCATATTTGCACCTTCTTCCTGCTAAGACTTTACCATAAAAAAATCGCGTTGTCAATAAAATAATGCTTGACATCTATCGCGATGGAGTGTATTATAATCGCATAGACAACAAAAGAAAGGAGGGGGAATCGTGAAAAGAGAACGATACATATGGTGCTTTCGCATAGCGAGTCCAGATTGCGGACGTGATTCTACGGGTACATTCCATTGTGTATGCGGAGAATGCGTGCCCTTACGCATTAATGTAAGAGAGGGTGGCAAATATCGCGGCGACGACAGCGGCGACGGCAGATACGAAGGTGAGAAACATGTTGATTTTTTCCCGCCGTTCGGCTCGTCTGAATCTTGAGCTTTCGGTCTCCACGAGAACATTTAGACCCTCACGCCTCACGGCCTGATACCTTCGATTTCTATACAGGAAACCTTTGACTTTACTTTTAATTTTCTTCAAGACATCACCCACTTCCCCCTAAATCATACCACAGCGTGAAGGCGGGGGCAAGTCGCCGATGCCCACCAGGTGAGTTAGAAAGGAGGGGGAGGACCGTGAGCGATGTAAAAATCATTACGCACGGCGGAACGGCAGAGATTTATGTTGACGGCGTCCCAATGCACGACAAATGCCAGTCGTTTTCATTTAAGCAAAGCACACGTTGTGCGGGCGTTTTGAGGCTCAGCTTACTCTGCAATAGCGTAAGCATTGACGGACGAGATGTGGGCGTGATTACAAACCGAGAAGAGAAACGAAAGTCGACCAGTTCTGTATGATTTTATCCAGATTTGCAAGAAGCGTGACGAAGAAGGCGAAGAGCGAGATCAGAGCGGCGAAAAAGGAGGTGACAACCGTGTCCGAAAAAGAGAAGAAGATTGCAAAAGCGCTGGCAGAGGCAACAAAGGCTCTGCCGGACGAGAAAAAGGAATACCTGCTCGGCTATGCGGAAGGCGTAGCAGCCATGGTGGGCAAGACGAGTAGGGATGGCGCTGACGGCGACCAATACGCCAGTTAGAAAGGAGAGGGAAGAATGGACGCCATTTGGATAGAGGCAGGGCTCGTTCTGGCCTATTTATGCGCACTTGCGTCTCTTTTTTGTGCGGCGCTTCCTGTGCTACTTTCCAAGGATAAAACGGTCAATAGCCCAAAGGAGCACAGTGACAATAACGATAGCTGCAGCCCAAAAGACGGGGTTCTTGTAAAACTTCTTGCCGGTATCGCTTTGGCTTTCGGTGGAATGGGCTTTGTTTGGTTCATCTTGGCCATAATTTTGAATTTCTGAAACCGGTGCTACAGGGATTTCCTGCGATTCGTGTCTCTTGTAAAGCTGTTCAACATATTGCTTTAGATTGTCCGCCAAATCCTCTAGTTCCGGCAATGTAAGGCCAGAGCCTGCGGCATATATGTGTCGATTCGTATCACGGCAGTAAATTGTACAAGTGAGGCACAAATCTCCCGAATATAATCCTATCCCAATTTGCCGATAAGGTGTTTTGCTGGAAAAATACCTTGAAAAATCTTCAATGCTATATTCCGATTCTCCGCCGTTATTGAAGTCAACAGTAATGGTACAGGAAACATACTTTTTAAGTACCGGCTCACAGTTGGCCGCAATCCATTCAGCAATAGCAATGTAATCATTTTTTGAAAGGGAATCCCAGGCGGAAGTCCCTATTGTATACTCGCACAAAATACTATGCCTCACCATAATCCCCCCTTTGCCCACATTCTACCACAGGGCGGGGGAATGGACAACCAGAAAGGAGGGAAAGCATGGATAGCATCCAGGTAAGAGAAACGCTCGAAAGGCAGTTGCAGCTACTTTCCGAGCGTTCCGCGCAAGAGGTAACAACGGCGCAGGAGCTATGTGCGCTGACAGACGCGATGACAAGGCTGATCAGCGCTCCGTGGCCTTTCTGCGAATAAGGGCAACTAAGTAGCAGTCCCCATTCTCGGCGCAGAATTTGCACCCTGCATTGCATATTTTGGGGTTCCCGTTGATTAAACTCAGCGGGCAAATAGGTTTATCCACAAAAACCACCTCCTTCCACCGCATAAATCATACCACGCGGCGGGAGGGGGGACAAGCGGAAAGGAGGAAGCACAATGCCGAAGATAAGGCCGCTCACCAGTGAGGGACGGGAGGCAGAGCAGACCAAAAAGTGTAACGAGGTCCTGGCTGTGGCGCTCCGGCGGCATAGAGTAGATACGGGTATCCAGGACCAAGTACTCTGTAAATCCCTCGGAATCAGCAGAAACGCCATTATTAACTATAAACGGGACCCCGGCGTGATGACACTGGATATGGCCCGGAAAGTATCCCATGCCATTAAGGTGAGCCCAGAGGATTGGCTTGCAATTGGGGGTTACAAAGTATGATCCCCCGTCGCGATCTGGCTCTTCTGGCGCTGATCCCAGCCATCTACCTAGCGGCCTGCTGCGGGGTCCACGCGCTGGACGCGGGCCCGGCCATCGCCCACACGCTGGACAAGCACCCCGGCGGGCCTGTGTTGGTACGGGAGCTATTAGAGGCAGAGTTTATCAATCCCACTCCATTATCGGACGAGCTGTACATAGTCCTGCTGGATGCCTGCGAGGAGAGCGGCGTAGAGGTGCCGCTTGCGCTTGGCGTGATCGAGGTGGAGAGCGGGTTTGACGTGGACGCGGTGAGCCCTGCGGGCTGCTATGGACTCATGCAGCTTAACCCGGAGTACTTTCCCAGCGGCCTCACTGCGGGAGAAAACATCCGGACGGGCACGGAGTACCTTGGGAGCTTGTTGGACCGCTACGGAGACACAGGCGCGGCCCTGACGGCGTACAACGCAGGCCACGACACCGGAGATCGGGAGTATGCAGAGAAGGTGATCGGGGCGGCTGAGAGATGGGAGGAGGCGCTTACAGCGTGAGAGAGAACCTGCGGAAGGCAAGAAAAGCGGTTGGGCTGACCCAGCAGGCCATGGCGGACAAGCTGGGAATTAGCCTGAGATACTATCAGCAGATCGAAGCTGGCGACAGAACAGGCGACTTTACGCTATGGGACACTCTGGAGGACATCACGGGGATTCATCAGAGGATTTTGAGAGATCAGGAGAATAATCGTTTATGACCCTCATAAGGAGGCCCGAAATATTCGTTATTTCAACGAAGAGAAAGGATGAAGCGCATGAATTACAAAGGTATGGACGCAAACATGCAATGCAGAGGATTTCAATATGAAGTTGGAAAAGAATATGAGACGGACGAAGCAGTAGCATGCAAAACAGGATTCCACGCGTGCGAATATCCGCTCGACGTCATCAATTATTACGCTCCGGCAGAAAGCCGATATGCTGTCGTCGAGCAAAGCGGAAAAATCAGCAAATCCGGTGAGGATACAAAAGTTGCATCGACAAAGATTAAGATCGTGGCCGAAATAGGCCTTGCAGGGTTGGTAGAAGCAGCCGTTGAATATACAACGACACGTGCCAAAGAAGAGCCCGGTGGGCACGCTACGGGCAACCAGGGCGCGGCGTCTGCTACGGGCTACCAGGGCGCGGCGTCTGCTACGGGCTACCAGGGCGCGGCGTCTGCTACGGGCAACCAGGGCGCGGCGTCTGCTACGGGCAACCAGGGCGCGGCGTCTGCTACGGGCTACCAGGGCGCGGCGTCTGCTACGGGCAAAGCGGGAGTCGCACTTGCTGCAGGGTTTGGCTGCAAGGCAAAGGGAGCGATTGGGTGTGCAATCTGTGTGGTAGAGCGCGGTAATTGGGACGGAGAGACGTATCCTATTATCAACATCAAAGCAGCGATTGTAGACGGGGACATCATTAAGGCAGATACCTACTATATGCTGATAAATGGAGCGTTTGTCGAGGCATAAAAAGCGCCGCGCAGAAAGGAGATGACTTGTCAATGGGATTCACCCCTGCAGAGCTGGCAGAAATGGCCCGTGCCGACGCAGAGATCGAGGCGTCTTTCCGGGTTACTGATGCAGACCTTGCGATTGGGCGGCTCTTTGACCGGGAGGTCATCCTGGGCCGCATGGACTCAAAGCAAAAGCGGATCGCCGAGTCCCAGCGCCGGTACTACGAGACCCACAAGGAGGAGATCGCTGAGGTCAAGCGCCGGTACTACGAGACCCACAAGGAGGAGATCGCCGAGGCCCAGCGCCGGTACCGCGAGGCCCACAAGGAGGAGATCGCTGAGGTCAAGCGCCGGTACTACGAGACCCACAAGGAGGAGATCGCCGAGGGCAAGCGCCGGTACCGCGAGGCCCACAAGGAGGAGATCGCCGAGGCCCAGCGCCGGTACCGCGAGGCCCACAAGGAGGAGCGCGCCGAGGGCAAGCGCCGGTACCGCGAGGCCCACAAGGAGGAGATCGCCGAGGCCCAGCGCCGGTACCGCGAGGCCCACAAGGAGGAGCGCGCCGAGGGCAAGCGCCGGTACCGCGAGGCCCACAAGGAGGAGATCGCCGAGGCCCAGCGCCGGTACTACGAGACCCACAAGGAGGAGATCGCCGAGGGCAAGCGCCGGTACCGCGAGGCCCACAAGGAGGAGATCGCCGAGGCCCAGCGCCGGTACCGCGAGACCCACAAGGAGGAGATCGCCGAGGGCAAGCGCCGGTACTACGAGACCCACAAGGAGGAGATCGCCGAGGCCCAGCGCCGGTACCGCGAGACCCACAAGGAGGATATCGCCGAGGGCAAGCGCGAGCTGCGTGACGCTCGTATTGCTCTGGGGCTGACGCAAAGGGAGGCTGCCGAGCTGCTTGGGGTGGACCAGTCCACGGTGTGCCGCTGGGAGACCATCAAACCGCCCCCAAACTGGCGGGAGATGATCGCAAAAATGAAAGAGCCGGCATAAAAAGAGCCGACGCTATAAGAACAGATTATAACCCAATATAGAAGAAGTCAAAAAGGAGGAATGAACCCAATGAACGAGTGCACACAAAAATCGATCTTGCAGATGGCACGAGGCGCGATCCAGGAGAGGGCCGACTATGAGATGTCCCGCCTGCTGGACAATATCTTAGACCCAAACACAGCCGCCACAGCCCAGCGCACCCTCACACTCACCCTGAAGCTGAAGCCGGACGACACGCGGCAGAACATCGCGGTCAGTTGTGTGGCCAAGTCCGTCCTAGCGGCCACCAACCCAGTCACCACCTCGCTCTATGTGGCCGATGAGGAGACCATTGTCGAGATGGTCCCGCAGGTCCCCGGTCAGACGGCCATTGACGGATCAGAACAGGAAGCCCCACCCTTACTCAAACTCATCAAAACCGCAGGATAAGGAGAATACGTCATGCTGAAAGAGTTTATCGAACACATCCAGAACACCACCCAGCCGCAGATTAGAGTTGTCGAGGGTGCTACCTTCGCGATCACCGCCGATGGTGTGGCAAAAGAGATCCTTCCGACCATCTTCCACCCAGACCCCCTCCCGCTGAACAGCCTGGACGCCATGGTAAAGCTGGTAAGGACCGAGGCCTCCAATATGGATACCCCGCTGTACATCACCATGCCCGACCATATGACCGTCCGTTGCTTCGGTCAGCCTGATGTGGCAGCACGCTATTTCCGACAGGTCTACTATGAGGCCATGGCTACCGATGTCCCCGGCTGGAGCGAAAAGGTCACGCTGGGCTTTGAAGAGGCGCAAATCGCGCTCCGTACGCGTTTTCAGGAGACGCAGGACACCCTGTATGCCATGAAGCTGGTCAGCGACATCTCTCTGGGCGCCAAGGTAATTTTCAACGACAACGGCATTGCGACCACTATCACCACGCAGAAGGGTGTGGCATTGCAGACCAACGAGCAGATCCGGCCCCTCGTGAAGCTCCGACCCTACCGCACATTCCAGGAGGTAGAACAGCCGGAGAGCATCTTCTTGATTCGCATCAGCGAGCGGGGAATCGCTTTCATTGAAGCAGACGGCGGGATGTGGAAATTGAAGGCCAGGGAGGTTGTCAAGGCACATTTGGAAGACAAGCTCTCTGCCGAAGTGGAGGGCGGGAGCGTCATCATCGCGCTGTAAATGTAAAGCGCCGCCGCCAGAGGGGCTAAGCTCTGACGGCGGCAAAATATAACGAATCCGCCCTTATTGTAAGGGCTATAGGGAGGAAAGTCAAGTGAATAAGATAAAAATTAAGGTACACAAGGCGGACAAGCGGCTATGCGGGCACGTCAGATTGACGCCGGAAGCAGAGAAGCGGCTTCGCATGCTACAGATCGAGACGGGACTGTCGGCGCGATTTCTGGCGTCGCAGATCATCCTCCAAGCGGCGGATGACGTAGAGGTGGAGGTGGCAGAATGAACGACCGAGATATTCAGCACCCGGACATTACCGCGATGGAGCGGACGGGGCAGCCAGCCTCTGTACCATACCGCATAAAGCTCGAGATCGATTCAGAAGTCCAGCGAGCTTATATCGATGACCACAGGGATAACTTTATTGACTGGTGTTTTGCCGATCCGGATATCATCCGGCACTACCTCGAAGAGACGGAAAACAGGCTGTCCGGATGGATTAAGGAGGTGTTGGCAGGATGAAAACGCATTGGAAGAAGAAAGTGTCTGACCCGAACTTCATCGGAGAGGGAGACTTCCAGGAGGGTGAGGAGAAGGTCCTTACGATTGAACGGGTAAGGATCGACGAGACCGTCACCACGGCGGAGGGCAAGAGTAAGAAGCAGGTTGTCCATTGGAAGGAGCCGGGCAACAAACCGATGATCCTGAATGTGGCCCGCTCCAAAAATATCGAGAAGGTGGCCGGAAGCGGATACTTTGAGGATTGGCCCGGCGTGCAGGTGCAGCTCTACATTGAACATGGGATCAAAGCGTTTGGAGAGGTGGTGAGCGCCGTTCGGGTACGGCCTTACAAGCCACGCACGCAGAGGACTGAGCCTTTACCCCCGTGCGCAGACTGCGGAGGGACCATCTCTCCCGCCATGGAGAAAACCGCGGAATGGATGGCGGCGTACACCACAAAAAAATATGGAAAGCCGCTCTGTGCAGACTGCGCCGTTAAGAGAAAAGCGGCGGAGGCGGAACAGAACAAGGAGGAGAACATTGCATCTTCCGACAGTGACGAATGAGAATTACTTTATGCCCGAGATTCAGATGGCTTACATGGGATCCAGCCAGTTCAAAGCGTTCAGGAGGTGTGAAGCGGCGGCCTTGGCCGAACTGGAGGGCCGATACGCCACACCCAAAACCTCCGCCATCTTGGTGGGGGCCTATGTGGACGCATATTTTGAGGGCACGCTGGCGGCCTTCAAAGCGCAGAATCCGGAGCTGTTTAAGCGGGACGGCGCCCTGAAGGCTGAGTACGCTCATGCAGAGAAGATCATCTCACGGCTTGAGGCGGACGGCCTGTACATGCTGCTAATGTCCGGCCAAAAACAGGTGGTCTTGACCGGAGAGATTGCCGGAGTGCCCTATAAAATCAAAATCGACAGTCTGCTGGACGCGGACACATGCCGTGAGATCGTTGAACGGTATCCGCTCACCTCTGAAGCCATGGGCTTTTGCGAGGGTGCGATTGTAGACCAGAAAATCATGCGGGATACGGCGGATGTGTGGTCCGATGAGGAGTGGGGGATGGTCCCCTTTGCCAGAGCATGGGGCTACGACATACAGGGGGCCATTTATCAAGCGGTCGAGGGTCATATGCTGCCATTTATTTTGGCAGTCGGCACCAAAGAGGCCGAGCCGAACCTGGATGCAATCTACATCCCGGATCAGGAATTGACCGCGAAGCTCGAGGAGGTCAGGAGTCTGTCACCACGCTATCAGGCGATCAAACGGCACGAAATAGAGCCGGTGAGCTGTGGTACGTGCCCGTATTGCATTAGTCGGAAGCATCTGGACCGAATTACAGATTACAGGATGGTGAACGAGCATGCTTAACCATATGACCCTTCAGGGGCGGTTGGTGCGTGAACCGGAGCTGCGCAGCACCGACTCCGGCACACCTGTATGCTCCTTCACGGTGGCGTGGTCGGAAAAGTACAGGGAAAACGAGACAAAATTATTTCTCTCCTGCACGGCCTGGAGATCTAGCGGAGAGATGGTGGCAAAATATTTTCATAAGGGCCAGGAAATCATCGTGGAGGGAAAGCTGTCCACCAGAGAATGGACGGACAGGAACGGAAACAAGCGGTCGACCAACGAGATGACGGTGGACCGAGTGCATTTTTGCGGGCCCAAACAGTCGGAGGGCGGGAATGTGCCGGAGAGTGAACTGCCGCCCTACAGGGCAGCGGGAAGCGGAGTGAATGTGAGCGCTGGAGATTTTGCCGATCTGGAGGATGACGGTGAACTTCCGTTCTGACGGGATAGCAGCCAGGATCAAGGAATCACTGACCGCCGAGCAGGTGGCAAGGCGGTACGGATACGAGCCCAACCGGTCCGGCTTTATGAACTGCCCGTTTCACGCGGGAGATCGCACAGCCTCCCTCAAGCTGTACCCCGGGACCGGAGGCTGGCACTGCTTCGGATGCGGCCGCGGTGGGAGCGTCATCGATTTCGCGATGGAGCTGTTCGGAGTCTCTTTTGGGCAAGCGGTGCTTCGCCTGAATGATGATTTCAGCCTTGGGCTGACAAACCACCGTCCAACACATGCCCAGGCATCGCAGGCGGCCCGGGAGCGGATGGACGAGGCCCGACGGTTAAAAGAGTACCGGCGGGAGTATGAGTCCCGCACGGTACTCTACCGGGCGCTGTGGGTGTCGAAGCAGATGGGCCCGGATGCTCCGTTATACCCGGTTGCCTGCCGGGAGCTCGACAGGCTGGATTACTGGTTCGATGAGCATCCATGGAGGTGATAGATTGGGGTACGAATATGAGAAAGATGACTTTTTAACGCCGGCTCCGTATGAGCAGCTATATAAATCGGCCAAAGAGCCGTTTCGGCACGCCCGGGAGCTGGAGGCACTTGCTTCCTATGCCGCGTCCAAAGGATTCAAGGGGTTCAAGGGGATGTATCGGGCATACGTTACGACGATGCGTGAGCAGCGGGACACGGTGTATGTGGACAATGTGACCGCTTTCGACGGGCAGCCCATGGAGCTCAATGCCGGGGACTGGGAGGCGGACGAAGGCGGTGTATGCCGAAAGGCGGGCTACGGATATGAGACGGCCTGCCCGCATCCGGTGATGCCGGTGGAACGGCTGGTCAATATAGACACGGGAGAAGAACGAGTGCGGGTGGCCTATCGCAAAGGGACCCAGTGGCGGAGCACGATCGTCGAGAAGGTGGTGTTGGCCAACGCCAACAGGGTGACTGATCTGGCCAGGCTGGGAATCGCGGTGACCAGCCAGAACGCGCGGGCGTTTGTGGAGTATATGAACGACCTGGAGAACCTGAACTATGACCGCATCCCGGAGCGGAAGAGTATCGGCCGATTCGGGTACATATCCGGCGAGGGATTTTCCCCTTTTGTAGACGGTCTGATCTTCGATGGCGACGCCAATTTCAAGACCATGTTCCACGCGGTCAGAGCGGAAGGCAGCCGGGAGGAGTGGGAGCGGGTGGCTTTAGAGTGCCGGGGTATGTCCACCACAGCCAGAATCATATTGGCGGCCTCCTTTGCCTCCGCGCTCTTGGAGCCTCTGGGGGCGCTTCCATTTTTCGTCCACCTGTGGGGCGTGGATTCCGGCACCGGCAAAACCGTGGCGCTGATGCTGGCGGCGTCGGTATGGGCGGACCCTGTGATGGGCGCCTATGTCAAGACCTTTGACGCCACAGTGGTGGGCAGCGAGAAGACGGCGGCTTTTCTAAACCACCTGCCTCTTTGCCTGGACGAGCTACAGCTCGCCAGGGACAGCCGGGGACGGCTCCAATTTGATGTGTACAAGCTGGCGCAAGGTGTGGGCCGTACCCGTGGCAACCGGGGCGGGGGCGTGGATATGACGCCTACCTGGCACAACTGCATCCTGACCACGGGGGAAAGTCCGTTGACCGGGCAGAACGCCGGCGCCGGAGCGGTGAACCGCGTCATCGACATCGAGTGCAGGGCCTCCGAGGCGGTTATCACGGACGGCATACGAATATCAAGCTCCCTGAAGCGGAACTTCGGCTTTGCTGGGCGCGAGTTCGTCGGAAAACTGTATGAACCTGGCGTCATCGACCGGGTGGTATCAGAGTATCAGGTGTTATTCCGGACACTGTCCGCCAACGACACCACGGAGAAGCAGGCCATGGCTGCGGCTGCCGTCATTGAGGCGGACCGGCTCGCCAATGAGTGGGTCTTTGCGGGGAAGGCTGTGCCTTTGAGCGAAGCGGAGGTGTCATCTTTCCTGGCCTCCAAGGCCGCGGTCAGCGCCGGAGACCGCGCTTATCACTATCTATGCGACTGGGCCGTGCAGAACGCGAACAAGCTGTGTGGACGATCTGAGACGCTGGAGGTGCTCGGAGCAATAGAGCCGGGGCGGGCCTACATCGTCCGGTCGGTGTTTGACCGCGTGGTAAGTGACGCAGGGTTTTCCACGGCCGCCACGCTCAGTTACCTGAAATCAAACGATCTGATAGAGACAAGAGGCCGGAACTATACCCGAGGGAAGCGAATCAACGGGCAATTGACCGAGTGCGTATCTCTAAAATTAGAGGAGATTGTGGACGATGTGGACAGAGAAGAGGCAGAATTACCGCTTTGAGGTGCTTTGTGGTACAAAAAATAAATCCTTGTCCCACAGTAGGAAATTTAGGGCCGCAATGGATTCCGGGTTCTGTGGGACTGTGGTACATGTGGTACAGTAAATACACGCTATATAAGAGTGTGTGTATATGAAGCTTATGCTTAGAGGAAGGGAACAAAAGTTTAATACACGTCTCGCGCGTAGGGTAAAAAAGTTGTCCCACAGTCCCACACCCTGTAAAAACAACCATCAATCCGTTGCGCCGCAATGGATTGATGCGTGGGACAAGCTGTACCACAGCGTCACACGTTGTACCACGACAGGAGGTAAAATGGAGTTAAGAAACTACCAGAAGGAATGCATAGAAACCATCCAGGTGCAGACGCCTGGAGCCTATCTGGTCCAAATGGCGACTGGGTTGGGAAAAACAGTGACTTTTGCAAATATCCCTCGACAGGGAAGAACCCTGATCCTCTCCCACCGGGAAGAGCTGGTCAGTCAGCCCAGAAAATACTACGGCTGCTCATTCGGTGTCGAGAGAGCAAAAGAACACAGTGCCGGAGAAGAGGTGGTAAGCGCATCGGTACAGAGCATGGCGCGACGTCTGGAGCGGTTTTCACCGGATGAATTCGACACCATCATCGTGGACGAGTGCCACCATGCTGCCGCAAGCACATACCGGCGCATCCTGGATCATTTCTCGCCGCGGCTGACGCTTGGGTTCACGGCCACTCCCAATCGGGGAGATAAGGTCCGGCTGAACGACGTGTTCTCCAACATCATTTTTTCCCGTGATCTGCGGTGGGGGATCGAAAATGGTTGGCTTTGCGACATCCTATGCAAGCGGATACATATTGGGTATGACCTGTCCAGCGTGCGGACCAGGGCTGGAGATTACGCCCCCGGAGAGTTGGACGAGGCCATGGAGGGAACAGCGGACGCGATCGCGGAGGCATACCGGGGCCATGCCGTCGGGGCCACGCTGATCTTCTCGGTGTCGGTCCACCAGGCGGAGGAGATCGCGGCACGCATCGATGGAGCTGTGGTGGTGACGGGAGAGACAAAGGACCGGGCGGCGATCATTGAGGCGTTCACCCGGGGAGAGATCCCGTGCCTGGTCAACTGTATGGTATTCACCGAGGGGACCGACATCCCGAGAGTAGAGACGGTGATGATTGCCCGGCCTACGCAATCGGACGCCCTATATGCCCAGATGGTCGGACGAGGGCTCAGACTTTACCCGGGGAAAGAGCGGCTCATCCTGATCGATTGCGTGGGCGTGACGGGGAAAGCGTCCATCTGTACAGCGCCATCTCTGCTCGGGATCAGCATGGACGATGTTCCGGCCAGAAAAGCGGACGAAGTGCAGGGGATGCTGTTCGAGCTCCCGATCAAGGCGGCGTCGGCGTCGGATTGTCCGGAGAGTTGGATCAAGAATGTGGAGATCGTGGACCTGTGGGCCAGGGGGCAGCAGTACAACACCCATGATGTGAATTATTTCAAGATGCCGGATGGGTCCATGGTGGTGTCTCTGCCCGAAAAAACAAAATTGGTCATTCCCTGCCCGGATTCCCTTGGTATGACCCTTGTGGCGGGAGAGAGAATGCCCATGCAGGCCGCGTTGGACAAGATGTATCTTACATTGGAAACGCACTGTTCGGACAGCCGGCCGATTTGGGATCTGAATATTGCCAGGCGCTGGGGGAGGGCGCCCGCCACAGAGGGGCAGCTTAAAATCATTGCCCGCCGGTGCAAGGGGTTTGACGTGAAAGGACTGACAAAATTCCAGGCGTCTCAAATCCTGAATCGATTGTTTGGAGGTAAAGCGTCATGATCATGAAGATCTATATCGATAAGCCGGCGGACCTTGAGACTGTGGCGGTGATTCTGGTCCGAAACGGGTACAGGGTCAATCAGGGCAGGGAGAAATCGGGTACAAAAATCATTCGATTCCTGGAGGTGGACAGACGTGGCAGCGAGGGAGTATAAGCACCAGATCGCGGTTATGAAGTGGTCCCGGCAGCCTTCTATTCGCGGGAAATGGCCGGAACTGGCGCTGCTGCACCACGTAAAAAACGAAACGACGGAAGGCGAAAAACAGGTCGCGATAGATCGGGCCATGGGTGTGAAGAAGGGCGTCCCGGACCTGTGCCTTCCTGTGGCGAGGGGGATGTACCATGGGCTTTATATCGAACTCAAGAGCGAAAAAGGCAGAACCAGCCCAGAGCAGGACTGGTGGGGAGAACGGCTGATTGCACAAGGCTTCGCGTGGGAGGTGTGTCACGGATGGCAGAGCGCGGTGAGGACTCTGGAATGGTATTTGAATATGAGCAAGCCGCGATGAGGGGAGAGCCAATCCCGCCGGGACTGAGCGCGGCGGACCGTGCGGCCTATTTGCAGCTGCGTGGGCTGTACGTGCAATATCACAGCAGGCTTATCAGCCGCGAGACAGGCAGCGCGGACAAAAAGAGAATCCTTAGAGCGAGGGATGAGGAGGCGCGTGCAGCTGCCTTCCGCGAGCGGTGCCTTTCCCACACTGTGCGTCTCTGGAAAGAGGTGGAGTGCGCGGCATCCGACTATCGCAAAAGTCGGACGCTTGAAAACGCGGACAGGATAATGGAGGCAATATACCGGGTAGGGTTCCCCAGGAGGCTGGAGCATGATGAGGGCTGAATTGATCTACACCTGTGAGGAGTGCGGGGCGGAGTTTGCGCGGAAAAATCGCCCCGCCTCCGTGAGCTGGCCCAGGCCGACCGGGAGGGGGGGTCGTGGTGCTGCCTCCCGAAAAGCAATATCACGCTTGAAGAAACGTATCAGCTTGGCTCGTGGAACAAGGCCGACGGGTGGATTATAGACGAATGGCTCAACTGGGAGGATGCCAATGTCACCCACTGGATGCCGCTGCCGGACCCGCCCGGCGGGGAAACAAAAAAGCCGCCCCTGTGATGGGGCGGCTTGGTGCGGGGGGGATGCGCGGTAGAGCGCACATTACAGCAGCTCCCTCACATCCACGTCCAGCGCGTCCGCCAGAGCCAGAGCATTGGTGAGGGTGACGTTGCCCATCTTACCCTCGCCCTGCTCGATGCGCTGGATCTGTCTTTTATTGACGCCGGACCGCGCTGATAGCTCGTCGAGGCTCATGTGCTCACGGCGGCGGGCCCACTCCAGATTTGTGATTGGCTTATTGCGGCAGTCACGTCCGTAAGACACCAGGTGGCAGACGGTACAGTCGCCGTCTGCCCGGATACAGTCTCCGTATTTACGTCTCATTTGATCACCTGGTTGTAGTATCCGTGCTCACCGTCGTTGCCGAGCCGCTCCACGTCATCCAGACTATACCCACTAAAATACTTAGCTTGAGGGGTAACTCCCAGGCCGGGGAGGTCAGGGTGATGCTTGTACAGGTAACGCATAAGCTGTATTTTGACAGGCTCGGTTAAATCATCCGGGATGCCGCCAGGCGCGGAAGCGTCCAAGTGGAGATATCCATCTTTGACCTTGCGGTCATCGGACACGACATCCCATCCGTCCTCAGAAAACTTGACTACTGCTTTCCCGCCGAAGCAGGACAAAGCGATAAGAGTGATCTCGTTGGATTTTCCCATTTTGCATCCTCCTTTTTTGTTGCCATCGTGAGTTTCGGGGTGAGATTTCTGTTTTTAGATTTCGCTTTGCCATGCTTCAAATTTTGCGATCATCGTATCATCTGATACCCTGTAATACTCCACGATAATCCTTAAGTCCTCGTTTCCCCTAACGGAGCTATCTTTTTCCCACCAATCCCAGCTAAAGTTCTCTTGCACCTCTTCTTCAACGTCCACGTCTACAAGCTTGTCGCTGTATATCTCCTCGTAGTTGTATCCGCTTCCGTCAACCCACTCTTTAATCTTGATAACTTCTCTTACTTTCATTTTCCTTCTCCTTCTGCCCTCGTGACCTCCGGGGCGGGACGTTTCTGCGTTAATATTGCCAGGTGATTTTTTGCTCGTTGTCCATATCGACCCAAGCAAGTTTATAGGTCTTCTGGAGGTCATCTCCATGATAGCCGCTAACCGTGACATATACCCGGTGCTTCCCGTAGTTTTTCCACTCGCGCGCGTCCAACTTGTAGCTGTCATAGTAGCTCATAATTTTTTCCGCTTTCCCCGTCAGGATCTCGATAGTTTCGTCCGTCAATCCGTATTTCTCCATTTTTGCTCCTCCTAGTTTTGGTCTGCCCGATCCCTTACTGTGATTATATTATACGCCAATATTACCTAGTTGTCAATACAAAATGCTAAAATTATCTGATATTTTTTGTGAGGGAGGATAACACTTGAGCGAGTTCCCTGAGAGACTGAGGAGGCTGAGGGAGAACATGCGTCCAGTGCGGAGTATGACGGTGACGTCGCAGCTGATGGGGTTGCACCCTGATATGCTGAGACGGTATGAGCGGGGAGAAGTAGAGCCGTCAATGGGCGCATTATATAAGATTGCTGACTATTACGGCGTCAGCACAGATTACTTAATGGGCCGTACAAACTTTCCGTTTGTACATAGACTGTAACCTTTTATCATCTCAAAAATAAGAGGGAAGCCCTCCCACAAAAGTGGGAAGCAAATCCGGTAATTATGCGACAATGGGAGCGTGGGGGCGAATGCATCCCGCTCCCTTCCATTTCCTCCTCCTTTCCCTTCGCCGGGCATCCCTCCCGGCAGCGGCACGCAGGCAAAGCCGTAAACCTGCAACATAGCCCGTAAGGGCTATATGCCGCCCTTACCCGCATGAGGATATGGACGGCCCTATGGATGTGCCCCGAGCTGCGGCGGGTGGCCCGCAGCAAATCAGGAGAGGGCGGATTCCCGCACCCGTCCTCTCCTCCGAAAAAAGAAACCATATGAGAGGTGGCGATCATGGCTGCACGGCTGACAGATAGGCAGAAAAAGAAAATAATTGCTGACTATATGGCCGTTGAAAGCTATAACGCTGTCGCTAAGATGAATGGAGTGTCGAAAGACACAGTAAAGCGAATCATCCAGAATTGCGAAAATTTCGCCCAAAAAGCGCAACAGAAAAAAGAGGACAATACCGCCGATATTCTGGCTTATATGGAAAGCCAGCGGGGTATGGTGTGTGAAATCATCGGGAAAGGCCTGACGGTGCTGAACGATGAGGAAAAGCTAAAGGAAGCAACCCCGGCGCAGATCACCACGGCAATCGGGACGCTGATTGATAAATGGGCGCTCGTCAAGGGCAAAGGGGAAGAGGGCAAGGTGCAGGTGATTATTGATGTCTGAGGTGCGCTTATCTACTGTACTTGGCCCCGCATTTCATTTGCTGGCCCGTGACGTGTTCCAGCACGGGCACACTCACTACGACCTTTCCGGGGGGCGTGGCTCACTGAAATCATCTTGTGTGTCATTGCTGCTCCCATTGATTTTGATAAATAATCCGTGTACTCATGCATTGGTGCTCCGCAAGGTGGCAAACACCATCCGGGATAGTGTGTATGCTCAGTACCTGTGGGCAATCGGAGAGCTGGGCATGGCGCAGTATTGGGATGCAAAGGTGCAGCCCATGGAGCTGATCTATAAGCCGACAGGTCAAAAGATCATGTTCCGTGGCGCCGACGATCCCATGAAGATCAAGTCCATCAAGGTCCCATTCGGGTATATCGCCGTTACTCATTTTGAGGAAAAGGATCAGTTCGCAGGGCGGGCAGAGATACGAACCATTTTACAATCTACTATGCGTGGTGGCTCTAAGTTCTGGAACTTTGAAAGCTATAACCCGCCGATTTCCAGGGATAATTGGGCCAACAAGGACAGTTTGGAAGAGCGGGCGGACAGGCTGTGTCACAAGAGTACATACCTTGAGGCCCCGCCAGAGTGGCTGGGAGCGCAGTTCCTGGCGGAAGCCGAACATCTGAAGGCCACAGACGAGCGGGCGTACCGTCACGAATACTTAGGCGAGGCTGTTGGGACCGGCGGAAATGTATTTGAAAACCTGGAATTGCGAGAAATTACAGACAAAGAGATTGCTTCCTTCGATAAGATTTACCAGGGCGTGGACTGGGGATGGTTTCCCGATCCATTTGCCTTTATCCGCCTCCACTATGACCGCGCCAGAGAGACAATATACCTAATGGACGAGATATACCAAAACAAGCTGACCAACGAGGCGAGCGGGAAGTTGATTCTTTCCAAAGGGTACAAGGACGCTTACATTACCTGCGACAGCGCAGAGCCTAAATCATCAGCGGACTACCGGGCGATGGGGCTCCCAGCCAAGGAGGCTATCAAGGGACCTGGGAGCGTAGAGTACGGCATGAAGTGGCTCCAGAGGCGGAAGATTGTCATTGACCGCAGAAGAACGCCAAATGCATACAACGAGTTTGTGAATTATGAGTATGAGCGAAATAAGGGCGGAGAAATTATCAGCGGTTATCCTGATGAGAACAATCACCTGATTGACGCTACTAGATATGCCCTGGAGAGAGTATTCCGAAGAATGGGGATAACGGCATGAATATTACAGAAAAACTGAAAGAGCTTGGTTACTCCACGGTGCCGGAGGAGTTTTACACAAAAGTGCAGGAGTGGAAGTCTTGGTATGAGGGCGACGTGAAGGGGTTCCACCGTTACCGGGTACGAAACGGGGCCGGGATGGTGCGCTGCAAGCGGTACACCCTCAACATGGGAAAGAAAATCCCGGAGGACTGGGCAAATCTGCTCATGAACGAGAAGGTAAAAATCACCCTGGAAGGCCAGAAGGAGCAGGAGTTTATAGACTGGGTTTTCGAGGAGAACAACTTCCGGGTCAAGTCCAATGAGATGCAAGAAAAGGCGTTTGCCCTCGGAACAGTAGCCTTTATCCCCCGGGTTGTGGGAATGGAGGCCACGGAAGAGGGACCTGTCCCCGGGAGCGCCGACGGGATTGTGATGGACTATGTGACCGTGGAACACATCTGGCCGCTGTCCTGGCAGAATGGCATCATTAGCGAGTGCGCCTTTTCCAGCACCGTCACCGTCAATGGAGAGGATTTCTGCTACCTCCAGATTCACCACAAGGTCAACGGCCTGTATGACATTGAGAATCGCATTTACCGATACCGAAACGGCAATGTGGATTCCGAGGTAGCGCTGACCGATGTCGCGGGCTTCGAGCGGGTCCCTCAGGTGGTACATACGGAGTCGGACCGTCGGCAGTTTGTCATTGACCGGCCAAATATCGCCAACAACTACGATGACAACATCCCGCTTGGCGTCTCTGTGTTTTCCAGCGCCATAGATGTGCTCAAGGGCGTTGACGTGGCCTATGACAGCTATGTCAATGAGTTTGTGCTTGGGAAAAAGCGGGTGATGGTCAAGCCGTCGGCAACCAGCTATTTAGACGGTGAGCCGGTCTTTGACAGTGACGACCTCGTGTTCTATGTGCTGCCAGAGGACATTCAAGACGGGGCGGTCATTACACCCATTGATATGACCCTTCGGACGCAGGAGCACAATACAGGAATCCAGGACCAGCTCAATTTGCTGTCCAGCAAGTGCGGCTTCGGAGAGAATCATTACAGATTCGGCCAGGGCAGCGTGGCCACAGCGACGCAGGTCATCAGCGAAAACAGCACCATGTTCCGTACGATCAAGAAACATGAAATCATTCTGGAGCAGGTATTGACCGAGCTGTGCCGGATCATGCTCCGCCTGGGAAACACGGCCATGAATGCCGGACTGAATGAGGACGTGGAGATTTCCATTGACTTTGATGACTCCATCATCGAGGACAAGCAGTCTGATTTTTCCAGGGATATGCAGCTTCTGAACGCCGGTATCATGAATGACTGGGAGTTCCGGTCTAAGTGGATGAACGAGGACGAGGCCACGGCAAAGAAGATGCTTCCAAAGATGGAGGATATGACAGACGAGGAAGAAGAGGAGATTGAATGAGATATCCATTCACCCCGGAACTTCTCGATGCCCTCCCGGAAGGACTGACCAAACTATACCGCAGTCTGGAAGCAACCCTCCTTGACGAGATATGCTCCCGGCTGAAACTGGCTGGCGAATTGAACGAGGTCACGGTGCAGGACATCCGGGCGCTTCGCTCCCACGGCATCGACCTGAAGGAAATCGAAAAGGCCATCCAGCGTACCGCCAACATCAGCCAGCGGGACCTTAAAAAGCTCTTGGACGGCGCGGTGGAGCGCAACCAGGAGTATTACAAAGAGGTCATAGACCTTGCGGGCCTGACGGCTCCTGAAACGCTGGTGAGTGCCACCGATATTGTTGCCATTATGGCACAAGCCCAGCGAGAAGTCGGCAACCTGACCCGCTCAATGGGATTTTTGGTAGACAACGGGCGGACGATGCTTGCCCCGGGCAGGGCCTATCAATGGGCGCTAGACAACGCAGAGATGCAAGTTATGAGCGGGGCTGTCTCTTACAACCAGGCCATCAAAAACGCCGTCAAGCAGCTGGCGGACAGCGGTATCAAGATTGTGGACTATGAGAGCGGGCACCGGGACCAGATCGACGTGGCGGCCCGCCGGGCGGTGATGACGGGCGTGTCCCAACTCTGTTCCAAATACACGGAACAGAGCGCCGAGTATCTGGAAACGCCGTATTTTGAGGTGTCCGCTCATATCGGGGCCCGTGACACCGGTGTCGGCTGGCAGAACCACAAGGAATGGCAGGGCCGGGTCTACTCCGTCAGGATCGGAGACAAATATCCGAGCATCTACGAGGTGTGTGGCCTGGGCTATGTGGACGGCCTGGAAGGAGCCAACTGCCGCCATATCAGGACGGCGTTTGTGGATGGTGTGATGGAGCGCACATACACCGACGAAGAACTGGCCCACATTGATGACGGCCATGACGTGGACTTTGAGGGCAAGCACTATACAGCCTATGAGGCCACGCAAAAGCAGAGACAAATCGAGCACACCGTCCGCAAGCTAAAGCGGGAGCAGACCGCATACAAGGCCGCAGGCCTGAGCAAGGAAGAGCAGGCAGTAACCGCCCGTATACGCCGGTTAAACGCGGAATACAAGGCGTTTAGTGAGGCGGCTGACTTACCGTTGCAAAGGGAAAGGATGAGGGTGTAGTACACATGAGCGTTGAAAAAGTGATAGAGGAAATGAAACGGAGAGATAAAAGTAGAGCAGCGACGCTTTTTATTAACATTGGAACGGAAAATGTGCCGAATTGGCGTCCTTTTTGGTCTATTTATCTTGACGATGTTGTAAAAGACACAGAGGTTTCTGATGAATGAAAAAGCATGGGCCATCATCAAGGCTATTCTTGATCGTGGCAATGATGCCATTATTAGAAAAAAGGAAAACGGATTCCTCATCTTGGAGGAGAAGAAGAAAACAGTATATCGTTCCTCTGACCGATAGGGGCCGGAGAAGGACCGTTGGGGTCAACTGCTTACAAATCGTAGGCGGTTGGCCTCTTTTTTGTTTGTTTATCCATGCCGAGAGGCGTAAAACCGAGGCCGACGGGCCTTAAACGGCACCCGACGGGGTGACTAATAAACGGAGGTTTCAAAAATGTCTGAACCTATTACAAATCCTGCGGTGCAGGAGCCGACACCGGGCAATGGTGGCGAGGTTACCTTTACTCAGGCCGAAGTTGATGCGCTCATCAGCAAAGAAAAAGCAAGAGCCGTAGCCAAGGCAACAAAGGGTATGCCCAGCGAAGAAGAACTGACCGCCTACCGGACCTGGAAGGATGGACAGGCCGGCGAAAAGGACCGCTGGGACAAGCTGACCGGAGAGCGGGATACGCTGGCCGGGAAGCTGACCGCCGCGGAGGCGGAGCGGGACCAGCTGAAACGCGACCTGTATCTGGCCCAAAAGGGTCTGACCGGAGAGGAGGCGGAGTTTATCGCCTTCAAGGCCGGGAAGATGGTGGACGACAAGACCACCTTTGAACAGGCCGTGGATGCCCTGACCGCTGACCGCAAGAAAACTACCTTCGACTGGACCGCCCCTGTGGGCGGCGGAAGCCCCAAAACAGGAGAAAACGACGTGATGAACGCCCTGATCCGGGGCGCACTCAAGTAAGAAAGGAGCCTATCAATGGCCGATATTATCGACAGAAGCAGATTGTCCGGGCTGATCCCTGAACCCGTGACCCGTGAGATTATCCAGGGAGCCGTAACAGAGTCCGCCGTGCTGCGGATGGCCCGTCGGCTGCCCAACATGACCAGCAAGACCCAGACCCTCAACGTGCTGGACGCACTGCCCACCGCCTATTTTGTGAACGGCGAGGCGACCACCGGAGCGCCCGACTCCAAGGCATCCCTAAAAAAGACCACCAACATGGCGTGGGACAAGAAGAAAATCTATGCAGAGGAGATCGCGGTCATCGTCCCCATTCCCGAGGCGGTGTTGGACGACAGCGATTACGACATCTGGGGTGAAGTGCGTCCCCGCCTCCAGGAAGCCTTTGGCAAGGTCATTGACGCCGCTATTCTGTACGGCACAGACAAGCCCACCTCCTGGAGAGCGGGCCTCGTTCCCTCTGCCGAGACTGCTGGCACTGTGGTGGCCGCAACCGGTGACATTTTCGCCGATATCATGGCGGAGGATGGTGTGATCGCCAAGGTTGAGGAGGGCGGATACATCCCCAACGGCGTGATGGCCGCCATCCAGATGCGGGCCAAGCTACGGGGGCTGGTGGACAAGAACGGCCAGCCCATCTTCAAGACTGATATGCAGGGTGATACCCGCTACGCGCTGGACGGCATGAGTATGTATTTCCCCGTAAACGGCGCTTATGATCCGGAGAAATCTCTTGCGATTGTGGGTGACTGGAGCCAGTTGGTCTATGCCATTCGACAGGATATGACCTTCAAGATTTTTGATAGTGGTGTGGTGCAGGACCCCACCACCGGTGACATTCTGTATAACCTGATGCAGAACGATATGGTGGCCCTCCGCGCCGTCATGCGGTTGGGCTGGGAGGTCCCCAACCCCATCAACGCTTACAATGCCGACCTGGACAACGCCTTCCCCTTCGCCGTATACGCCGCCGCCACAGGCACCATCAGCGCCGTGGACGTGACCCCCGCTACCCCGACGGTTGAGAAGGGCAGCGGACAGCAGTTTGCCGCTTCTGTGACTGGCACCGGTGGCCCCTATAGCACCGCTGTGACCTGGAGCGTGAGCGGTTCGTCCGCTGTTGCCGCCGGGACGCAGATCAGCGCCGCCGGTTATCTGGCGGTGGACGCCGCCGAGACCAACACCAGCCTGACTGTCACAGCCAAGTCCAAGCAGGATTCCTCCAAGACTGACACCGCCACGGTCACCGTATCGGGGGGTTAAATGAGCTGTTGAGCACGGCCTCGCTCTCCACGCCAGACCTCTCCGGCATGACCAAGGCTGAGCTCCTGGACTATGCGGACGAGAACGGCGTGGAGGGCGTCAGCAGCTCCATGAAAAAGGCCGACATCCTGGCTGTTTTGGAGGCGCTGTGATGGCTTACGCAGACTATGAGTATTATACAACTGCATACCTGGGAACAGCCATTCAGGAGGCCGAGTTTTCCCGCCTTGCCCTGCGCGCAAGTTCCTTTCTGGATTACTACACGCAGGGCCGGGCGGCCCCAAACAGCGAGTTGGACGCGCTGAGAATGGCCTGCTGCGCCATTGCGGAGCAGTACCAGTCAATTGACGCGGCGCAGGCGCTGGCGCAAAAGGCTCTGACTTCCGCCATGAACTCCGGTGGCGAACTGCAAAGCCAGAGCGTAGGCAGCTGGTCCAAGACCTACCGCAGCGGCGGGGACAGCGCTCAACAGGCCCTTTCCTCCGCACAGGCGGCGCAGGCTTCCCTTGCGGCGATCGCCCAGCGGTATTTAGGGACCACCGGTCTCCTATACCGGGGAAGGGGGTGCTCCTGTGGATATGTTCCCCCATGTTGTGACGGTCTATAACACAGAGACCACAGAGCTCCCGGAGAACGATTTTGAACCATCCATGGTCAATCATATCACCATACTGCGTGGGGTCCTCCTAGATGCTTCCAAGGGCTCTAACGTGACGAAAAGCGGCTTGGAGGGAGCGGACGCGGTAACCCTCTATATCCCGGTCAGTGTGGAGGCCGTGGACGGCGTGACCGGTGCGGCAAAGCGGTATATCGGTCCTATTGAGTTCTGGAGGACAGAGGATAAATCCGCCCTGTGGACCCTCTCTGTGGGCCGAAACTGCTTTTTCGTCAAGGGCGAGGCTGTACACCCGGACTGGACAGTGCAGACCATAGAGGCTGCCTCCGATGACGTGTATGACGTGACCAAGGTGGACTTCAAGAATTTTGGCGGAGATATGTCCCATTGGGAAGTCGGAGGCGTCTGAAATGCCGAAATTCACGGTACACACCGATGGCTTGGAGTCAATCAAGGACAAACTGGCTGAGGGATGTACCAAAGCGGAGCATACTGTGGCACTCCAGGTAAAAAAAGACACTTCTCCGTTTGTTCCGGCTCTGACCGGAGACCTTGACCGAAGAACGAAAGTGGACGGCCCATTGATTATTTACCCTGGCCCTCAATCCAGGTATCTGTACAACGGGAAACTTATGGTAGACCCAGAGACTGGCAGCAGTTATGCCCGGAAAGGCACCACAAAAGTGTTGACGGACAAAAATCTAGTGTTCAACAAGGCGATGCACGCACAAGCCCAGGACCACTGGTTCGAAGCCAGCAAGGCCGAAAACTTGGGAAAATGGATCCGTGTGGCAGACAAGGCGGTGAAAGATGATCTCTGATAAGAAAGAAAAACCTCGCATGTTGGCGGCGGCAGAGGAAGTAGGCAAGATATCCCGCTCAATGCTGGTATGGGCCAACACCTTCCCGGAGAAGCCGGTGGATATCATCAAGTATGAGTTCCTGACTTCCGACCAGGGGGACGAGACCGGTATGGCCCTGTCTACTATCCAGGGTACCTATATCACAAAGCGGTTCATCCTAGGCGGCTATCAGGCAGAATATCAATTCAAGCTGATTTATCGCATCAAGCCTGGACGCAGTAATGACAAGCGCCTGGACGCGGACGAGCGGCTGAACCACTTCGGTGACTGGGCAAGAAAAAATCTCCCTGATTTGGGAGACGAGATTCGGGCGCTCAGAGTAGAGCCCACCACTCAGTCCTCCAAATTTGCCTCCTATGAGGATGGATATGAGGATTACCAAATTTTGATGAAGCTGACCTATGAAGTTGGCGTGTGAAAGGAGAAAACATAATGGCAGACCTTGAATTTAACACTACGGCGGGCCAGACCATTGCCAGAGAACTTCTGATCGCCTATCTTAACACAGGGACCGCAGAGACTCCCACATGGAGTGCGTTCGGCAAGCGTGTGGAAGACTCCGATGAGGAAATGGACTGGAGCCAGGAATCCACGCAGGACATCCTGGGAAACACCTGGACCACCATGAAGAAGCCCATCATTACCCAGTCTTTTGACCCTATCCCTATGGACGCTGGAGACGCTGCCGCAGTAAAGCTGTGGAATCTTGGTGTAAAGGACCAGAACGCCCAGTCTCTTGCCAACCAGGATATGCTGATCGCTCATTTCTACGCCGATTCCGGCGAGGCTACCTTTGCAGAGCGGTACAGCGGGAGCGCCATTGCCGTGACCCGCATTGGTGGCGAGGGCGGAGGCAACCTGGAAATTTCCACAGAGATTACCTACGGCGGCGAGCGTACCATTGGCACAGTAACGAGAACCGGCAGCACGGTCACCTTTACTCCTGGCGGGGCGGTGTAACACATGAAGGAACTGAACTTTGAATCGGGCCTTGTTACTTACTCTCTGAACGGAAAGTGTGAGGTCACATTTAACCCAACAGACAGCAACTTTGTGGAGCGCCTTTACTCCGCCTTTGAGGAACTAGACAAGAAGCAGGAGGGATATAAGGCCCAGGTCGAGAAGATGGCAAACAAACGAGAGGTGTTTGACTTTGCCAGGGAGCGGGATGCTGAAATGCGGGGAATCATCGACGGCCTGTTTGGCGTTCCGGTGAGTGATGTACTCTTTGGCGATATGAACGTTTACGCTGTGGCCGCTGGGCTTCCGGCGTGGTGCAACCTGATGCTGGCCGTGATGGACGAAATCGACAGCACATACACCAGAGAACAGAAATCAACCAATCCACGAATTGCAAAATACACTGCAAAATATCAGAAGTACCACAAGTGAGGTAGTACGGCATGGGCTACAGACTCCCCAAAAGCGTTGAAATAGACGGGAAGGAATTTGCCGTTCGCTATGACTTCCGGGTCATCCTGGACATTTTTGAGGCAATAAACGACCCGGAACTAAGTGACGAGGATCGTGCCCTTGCCGTGCTCCAGATGTTCTATGTGGACTTCGAGGTGCTGACCGACTACGACGTTGCATTAAAAGAGTGCTTCAAATTTATCAACGGCGGCCAGGAGCAGGAGGGGCAAAAAAAGCAACCTCAGCTTGTGGCGTGGGAGCAAGACTTCCAGTACATCGTGGCCCCGGTAAACCGGGTGCTGGGCTATGAGACCAGGGCGTTAGAGTACGACACGGAGTCCAACACAGGCGGCGTACACTGGTGGACCTTTCTTTCCGCGTACATGGAAATCGGCGATTGCCTGTTTGCCCAAATCGTTGGAATTAGAAGCAAAAAGGCAAAAGGCAAAAGGCTGGATAAAACCGAACAAGAATTTTACAGAAAAAATAAAGAAATTGTAGATATAAAGGTCCGCTACACAGAGTCAGAGGAAGCGCTAATCAAGGCGTGGACATAAAAAAGCCGCCCCAAAAGGAGCGGCCTTGATCATCCATTTGGGTAGACCGTAATCACATCGCTTTCCGTCAATTGGTCCAGCGTCTCGCTATTTAAGACAGAAAGGCGGAACTCCACTTTTTCAACATCTTCAAGCGGCGTCTCACAAGACACGATGAAGGATCCAGTCACACCTTTCCCTGGAAGAGCAGTCACGGGCAAGCCTGTCCCTGTGGAACAGTGAGAATTTTCCACATAGACATCATCGAGCACGTACATTTGCTCTACGTCGCCTGTGTTGTTCACGGAGAGGGAGACATAAAAGCACCCGTCCACTAAGTCGGAGCTGGAGCAGCCCTTGTACTCCGCCTCGAAGCCATCACCGGAAAATGTCAAGGTTTTGGCTGTGTGGTCGCCCTGAGTGTTCTGGGTGCTGGACGTTCTACCGCCCATGGAACCGGCCACGACGGCCACACAGCCAATGACGGCGATCGCCGCTACCACTGCGCAGGCAACATAGACGCCCTTGTGCTGCTTCGCCCCGCAGAGGGGGCATGCTTTTTCCGACTTTGTGATTTCCGCCCCGCAAGTCTTACATTTCATCAGTTTTCCCATTTCAATTCCCCTCCAAAGGTGATGATTTTATGGCAGCAGATGGTTCAATCATTATTGAAACCAGAATTGATGATAAAAAAGCGCAACAGGAACTAAATCGACTTAACCGGAAGATTCAAACGCTCAACGACCAAATTTATGTCAAGCAACAGCAGAAAATGCCTTTGGTGGAACAGTCAAAGGAACTGGGTGCGCAGCTTGACGCCGCAAAGGCAAAGTTGACTTCTCTCCAAAGCACAAGCTACGGCGGTGTAGGTAAAGCGGAAATCCAGGAGCAAAAGGAGCAGGTACGTCTGCTTCAAAACGAATGGAACAAGGTACAAGGTCAGGTTGAGAACTACAACAACGCAATCAGTAAGGCAAGCTTAGAGCTTAACCTGTCAGAAGAGCGGGCCGGAGCCATTCAGGCACATCTTGCTACCGGAAGCGCTAATGTGGAAAAACTGGCTAATTCGATGAACCAGGCCAGAAAACAGGCGTCTCGTTTTGCCGACAATATCGGGCGGGCAATCGGAATGAGCCTTATGTTCAGCTTTGCGTTCCGGGCGGTGACTGCGTTTACAGAGTGGATTGGAAAAATCATCAAGGTAAACGATGAAGCGTCGGAAGCCGTTGGACGGTTCAAGGGCGCTTTACTGACGATGGTTCAGCCGCTTTTCAACGTCATTATACCAGCCTTCACAACATTTGTAAATATTCTGAATCGAATCGTCACCGCCATATCGAGCGTTGTATCCGCTATGTTTGGCATGACGCAAGAGCAGGCGGCAGAGGCGGCGGAGGGACTGTATAAGGAAACAGAAGCCCTGAACGGTGTAGGGAACGCGGCAAAAGACGCGGAGAAGTCGCTTGCCAGCTTTGACACCATCAACAAGCTGTCTGAAAACGAACAAGGGAGAGGCGCTGGAGCGGCTGCTTCGGAGGGAATCAGCCCGATTTTTGAGGATTTTAACACAGAAGAATACAAGCGGAAAATTGACGAGCTGACGGTGTATGTTTCTGGTGCACTACTTGCACTTGGCGCTCTTCTTGCCTTTTCTGGCGTCAATGTCCCTCTCGGCCTTGCACTTATGGCGGCGGGAGCAATCGGCCTTGTTTCTGTGCTCGCTGAAAACTGGGGCGCTCTTGATGGCCCTTTGCAAACGGCCATTACAAGAGTCCTTGTAATTCTTGGCACGGCAGCTTTGGCAATTGGTGCAGTATTGGCGTTCTCCGGCGCGAATATCCCTCTCGGTATCGGGCTTATTGCGGCTGGTGCTGCGGCTCTTGCAGCGGCGGCGGCCATAAACTGGGGGTCAATGGATGCCGAAATGAGAAACACCATTACCGGCATTTTGGAAATCGTAAGTGGTGCGCTTTTGGTTTTGGGTGCTGTCTTTACATTTTCTGGTGCCAATATTCCCCTTGGCATTGGGTTACTGGTGGCTGGGGCCGCTTCTCTTGCTACGGCCATTGCGCTTAATTGGGATGGCGCGACCACAAGTATTAAACAGGTAGTCACGGACATTTTACTTTTGATGGGCACAGCTTTTTTAGTAATTGGCGCTGTGCTCACGTTTTCCGGCGCAAATCTTCCTCTTGGCATCGGGCTTATGGTAGCTGGGGCCGTTGGGCTGGCTTCTGCCGCTGCCCTGAACTGGAAGAGCGCAACGGAAAACATCAAACAAGTAGTCACAGATATTGCACTTTTGGTTGGAACTGCTTTTCTCGCAATTGGCGCAATTCTCACATTTTCCGGGGTGAATCTTCCACTCGGTATTGGCCTTATGGCGGCCGGCGCGGTTGTCTTGGTTTCTGCCGCTGCTTTAAATTGGTCAACGATCGTAAGTGCCATACAAGGAGAAATAGGACAAATTATGGCAATTGTAAGCACAGCGCTCCTTGTGATTGGCATTATCCTTGTCGCAAGTGGCGTATTTCTTCCGCTTGGCATTGCACTTATTGCCGCCGGGGCAATAGGCCTCGTCACGGTTGCCGCCCTTAACTGGGATGCCATTTTGGGCACACTAAAGCAAGTGTGGAGCGACATTAAATCCTGGTGGAATACAAGTGTGGCAAAATTTTTCACACTTGATTTTTGGGCGGGCATTGGGGAAAACATACTCAATGGTTTGCTTAACGGGCTTAAAAGCGTTTGGTCGAGTGTCACAAACTGGGTGTCAGAAAAAGTAAGCTGGATAACAGATAAATTTACAAGCGCAAAAAATTCAGCACCAACAACCAGCGCGGACTCCGCTTCGTCCAGGGTGTCCTCTGCTATTGACCTAAAAAGCATTCCGGCTCTGGCCCGCGGTGCTGTCATCCCACCGAACCGGGAGTTTCTGGCGGTGCTGGGCGACCAAAAGCAAGGTACGAACATTGAGGCCCCCGCATCTGAAATTGAAGCTGCCGTTGCTCGCGGGATGCAGTCAGGCAATGGAATTTACGGCGGCCAACTCACGATTACTATAAAGCCCGCATCTGGGTTAACGCGATACCTGAGCTACGAGCTGGACGACGAGTCAAAGCGGCGTGGATATAAGTTGGTCAAGGCTTAAGGGGGCAACTATGAGTGCGAACTATGTAAAAATTAATGGTCAGCCCTTCGACGCCAAAGTAGCGATTTCGGACTATGAAGAAAACTTTAACGTGCTAGATGGAGAAAATGCCGGGCGAGTGAAGAATGGAAGCATGGTCAGGGATGTCATAGGTACATATATTGGGCATAAAATTACCTTTTTCAGCGCTGGTAACATAGGGGAATTTGACGCCCTGTGGGATTACTTGGTGCAGCACTCTGTGGATGACTTTGTAACACTCGAAGCCGCCGACGGGCAAAGCACCATTATATACGAAGCATATTATACATCCGGCAAAAGAAAAATACGAACGGTGCAGGATGGCGTAAACTATTGGGACGAAATAGAAGTCAATTTTGTCCCAATTAACCCGCAGGTGACGCCATGAGCTATAAAATTATATATGGGGACCGGACCTTCACAGCCAAGGATATCAAGGAGGGACATTGTTTTATCGGCAATTCCATTGCCGGGGACGAGCTCACAATTGATACCTTGGATGTGACGGTCAAAAGCTTCGACACGCAGTTTTTCCCGCTGACGGACTCGGACGGGTATCTCCTGTGTGATTCAAACGGGCACTTTCTTGTGGCCCGGCCCAGACTGGATGATCTGACACAGTATGTCTATGGCGAGCCGGTGTATTACTACCATGACGATGTGCTGATCGGGAAGTTTTTCCTCTCCTCTGTGATGCGGGTGGGGCTGATCCACTATAAGCTCTCCTGCATTTCGGGGGTTGGGCTGCTGGACAATACCCAGCATTACGGCGGCATGTATACGGGACAAGCCTTGTCTGATGTAGTTGCGGATATTATTTCCGGCACGGTAGAGTACAGCATAGACGAGGCATATCAAAGCATCCCGGTCTATAATTGGCTGCCCATCGGTACGCGGAGAGAAAACCTCCACCAGCTTTTGTTTGTGACGGGGCTCGCCCTGAAAAAGGACGCGAACGGAATTATACGGATTACGGCATTAACAGACGGCAACCCAACAGAAATCGGAGAGAGCCGCTTGTTTTCGGGCGGAAGCATTGATTACAATGCCCCCTCCACGGCGGTTTCGGTCGCGGAACACACATATATAGCATTTGCATCAGACGAAACGGTTACGTTGTTCTCGGGTGAAGCGGCGGCGGAAGATATTATTACGCCGAATGGAGCCAAGGTGTCTGGTGTGCTTGTGCCGTTTGATAACCCGATACACGATCTCCAAATCGACAATGGGGAGATTTTAGAGAGCGGCGTAAACTACGCCGTACTGGCACAGAGCTCAGATTGCCTCCTCACTGGTCAAAAGTATACGCACATTGTACGGGAAATTTTACGCGGCGAGGCTGGGGCCAGCAAGGACAACACCGCTACTGTTACGGACGCGACGCTTGTAAATCTGGCAAATTCCGAAAATGTGGCCGAGCGCGTACTTGCTTACTACAGCAAAGCACGCACTGTCTCCAATGATCTCGTGGTCGGTACAGAGCGCCCAGGCGACCCAATAAGCATGGATGACCCGTTTGGAGACCCCATGACGGGCATTATAAAATCCATGGATATCAATATATCCAATTTGCTCAGAGCGCAAACCGAATTTGTGGAGGGGTACACACCCACCGGAATTGGCAATTATTATGAGCATCTCCTTATCATCACCGAAGATGGGACGGTCACAATCCCGGCAGAAGCAAAAGGCAGGGTGCGCCTTGTCCTCATCTCAGGCGGTCAAGGCGGCGCATCCGGCGAAAAAGGCGCAGACGGCACCAATGACAGCCAAAGCGACGGAAACGGCGGTAAGCCTGGTGCGGGTGGTAAGGCTGGTAAGGGCGGTTCCGGAGGCCGCATTTACATTGCCACGATCCCGGTAACTCCGGGACAAACCTTTGCGGTAAAAATTGGGCGAGGCGGAGTCTACGGCTTTTATTCGGAGGACGGATCGGAAGAAGGCTCGTTTGGAGGAGACACCACTTTTGGGGAATACTCCACCGCGAATGGCCGTGCATCTGAGGCTGGATTTGTCGAAATGTTCAGCGGGGTCGTATACGGCTTGCCCGGTGATGACGGTGTGGACGGCGGCAACGGCAGTGGAGAGGACGGCGAGGGAGAAAACGTCGTATATAATGGCGTTACATACACACCCGGCGCACAGGGAGAAACCGCGAGATACGAAAGCAGCAGAATGACCGTCGTAGGCATTGGTGGCTATGGCGGCGGTGCAGCAGCAGGCCACAACGGGAAAGACGGCGATTCGGGCTCCGCAACTTATAATGGCGGAGATGGATACGGCACCGGCGGCGACGGCGGCGCGGGTGCGGACGCGGATGCTCCGGCCACTACTCAGCACCGTGGCAGAGGCGGAACGGGTGGCAACGGCGGCGGCGGTGGCGGTGCAGCAGGCGGTGCATCGAATAACAATGTGACAACCAATAAATGGGATGGCGAGAACGGTATCGGCGGTGCGGGAAGCCATGGTGGGACAGGCGGCCTGGGAATTGCTTTTTTGTACTATTGAGGTGATAGCGTGGCAAATATTATAAAAAAACTGATCAACGGGATTTTGGGCGACGTGGTACAGCTTGATCACTCCGCCCAAGATATTGACGACACCATCACAAAAACGTCCCAACTCACCGGGCGTAATCTGCTGGATAACTGGTATTTTGCGGACCCGATCAATCAGAGGGGACAGACGAGTTACACGGGCGCGGTATATGGGGTTGACCGCTGGCGTAGTTTGACCGGGAACACGATTTCCGTTGAGATGTCTGGGCTGCGCATTACAGGGAGTAATGACACCTCATTTTCGAACATGATCCAGCAGAATATCCCAGAAGAGTTGTTAAACGCTCTGGACGGGAAAACCGTTACAGCGTCTATCCTTGTAGCCGAGAATACGGGTGGTGGCGCTGTAGCTACTAGGCTTGGATCAATCCCTGGAAGTGCTGTCACGACGGGGCTGTCTACATTTACAGTGACATTTAATAAGATCTCACATTCCTATTTTTCCATCCAGTGTGCCACCCCTAATACCGCAAATTTCGTAGTGCAGGCGGTTAAACTCGAGCTCGGCACTCAACAGACCTTGGCGCGCAAAGCCGTAGACGGTACGTGGACGCTGATTGACCCGCCGCCTAATAAGGCGGAAGAGCTGGCGAAGTGTCAGAGGTATTTCTACAGAAAAAAAGGCACTGGTCCCTATTCATATTATGGCAACGGTTATATCGACTCCGAAAATGGTGCATTTATTTTCGTTAATGTGCCAGAAATGCGAGTCGAGCCGACTGTTTCGGCAAGCGGCAATTTTATATTAAGCATACCAAGAAAAGCAATTTCAGTTACTTCAATTTCTTACGGCGGGGCATCCACTAATGGGTTTAATAGGATTTCTGTATCTGCTACAAGCTCGTTAACATCTAATACGCCGGTAATGCTGCAAGCAGACAATGACACGTCTACATACATTGACTTTTCCGCAGACCTATAAGGAGGCAACAACATGGAAGGAACAAAATCCAAAGTGTACGTCCTCCTTGACGGGGACAAGATCATCCGCTGCGAGGGCGGGTATACCATGAGCAACATCCAGGACATTGACGCCTGGACGTACATCGACGAGGGCAGCGGCGACCGCTACAACCTGTGCCAAATCCACTACTTTGACGGGGGCTTATACACTGACGATGGCATCACCCGGTATAAGCTGGAGGACGGTCATGCAGCAGCACGTACCGATGAGGAGATCGAGGCGGACCGTGCAGCGCTGCCCAAGTCATGCCCTCCTGACCTTGCGTCTCGCGTGGAAGCACTAGAGGAGATCACCGCAGCAATTGAGAGAGGGCTATCCACATGAGACTAAGAGCAACAGGCCAAACGCTGGAGTTAGTAGAGTCTGAACGACTGGTATCCGGGTCGGTAGAAATCTATACGGCAGCATTTGAGTTTGACGCAGCCTGGGATGGATATGCAAAAACAGCGGTGTTTACAGACGATATGGGCCGCAGCGCTGAGATTGCATTGACAGATAATACATGCACAGTCCCATGGGAAATCCTTCGGGCGGGCAAGTATATCCATATAGGCATATATGGAGTAAATGGGGACAAGCGATATCCGACGATTTACACAGCGAACGGTCTCAGGGTCTTTGAGGGTGCATTGCCCGCAAACCCATCTCAGCCCCCGAGCCCCACAGAGTATGAGCAGCTATTGAGCATGATCGGAGACACATCGGCCCTTAAAACCACGGACAAGTCCTCTTTGGTTGCGGCAATCAATGAGATATACCAAGCAGGCGGCGGTGGAAAGTCCGTTACAGATGCTCAGGTAAATGGGGACGGCGACCTTATCATCACCCTGTCAGACGGCACCACCATCAACGCGGGGCATGTAGTGGGCGCGGAAGGTGCGCAAGGCCCAGAGGGACCTCAAGGGCCGCCCGGCGCGGAAGGAGAACAGGGACCAGCGGGGCCCAAGGGAGACACCGGGGAGCAAGGCCCGCAGGGGCCGAAGGGCGATACCGGTGCCCAGGGATTGCAAGGCCCAAAAGGAGACCAGGGGGAACAGGGCATCCAAGGCCCGCAGGGGCCAAAAGGTGACACCGGAGACACCGGCCCGCAGGGTCCCGCAGGTGCGGATGGCGTCGGCCTCCCCACCGTGACCGCAGAGGACAACGGCATGTATGCGGGCGTGGTGGACGGAGCGTGGGGCAAAGTGAGCGCGCCGGGTGGGGGCAGAGAGTGGACACTGCTATGGGAACATACATTTTCGGAATCTGACGTGGGTACGGCATATTGGGAATGGAATGTACCCGACATAACAGAGATATCAGTCAGGACCTGGGGGCTACAGTCAAATCAAACGATGGGGTGGCAGCTTAAAGTCAATGGGGCAAGCCTCACAAATAACGTGGCCGTCCGCAACACGGATGGCATCAAGCATCAAATCATACATGCCATATTTGCCGGAGCCCATTGGATCACACGGATATCCACCTATGACTATGACGCGATGTCTGCGTCCTCGCTAAATAATACGGCATCGCCCACTGGCGCAAATATGGGAGATGGTAAAGCCCAAACGATCCAGTTTGCCCAAAGCGCCGTACAGGACTACCAGATATATAGCGGACAAGTAAAGATTTGGGTGAGGTAGCGATATGTACAAAGTAATAGATAATGTCAAAATCCTCATGACAGCAGAAGAACTCGCGGAGCTGGAGGCCATGGGACAGGCCCAGCCCCCCATCTCGCCCACAGAGGCGGAACGGCTCTCCGCGTTGGAGGCGGCCATGCTGGAGCTGATGATGGGAGGGACGGGCGATGTATGAGTTTATCCGCATTCAGTATCGTCTGGGCCGTCTGACGGCGGAGCAGGTGTGCTTCATGGCCCCGAAGTGGATCACTGCCGATCAGGCGGAAGAGATTATCCATATGTGACAGGCCAACTTGGCCGGAAAGGAAAATTATTATGAAGCATCTGTACGAGTACATCAACGAGATCATGGACATCGCCGAAGTCAATCAGGTGGAGCCGCAGAACGCCAAGGATATGTTTTTGGCCAACATCCGGAACGCCGGGGACCCCACGCTGCCCCACTACAGGGGCGCGGGGGATGTGGACTACGCCGCGCTGGCGGAGGACCTGCCCAGACTAACCAATGAGGGAGCGGCCCTCACTCAGGCGTTATTTGACCACTACAAGGCGCTGGTGGAGCTCCGCAGGGCAGGGCGGTACGCCGAGGCGGTGGAGCTGATGCGCGGGGCGGTGGAGGCGGCTGAGGGTGATGAGTAAGTACATCGCCTCCATCCCACTGGGGGACATAGACAGGATACGAATCTACATCAACTCCGGCAAGCTGCCCCTCCGACAGATTGTGGCCCAGGAGGAGCCGGACCTTGCGATCACGGGCAACTTTTGGCTCTACGGCAGCTATCAGCCCGCGTGCCCCATCAAGGCTGACGGGAAGGTGCTGGCGACCGACGCATACCACTACCCGGCTCTGATCTGGGATACCGGGCCGGACATCTCCATGGGCATAGTCCCGCCCGGCGGGGCCTGCGGCAAGGCGAACTATATTGCAAATTCCGCCGGACTCTACCAGGGCAAGCCGGAGACCATGTACTGCAAGCCCGATGTCCGGGGGCGTCGCGGCCGGACGGGGTGGGGCTTCTGCGGCGGGGCGCTCGCCTTTATCGCCTTCCCGGACGGGGACGGCATGGAGCCGGAGGAGCTGCGGGACTACGTGCAGGGCCTCGGATGGTCTGACTTCATCATGGGCGACGGCGGACGCAAGGTGAACTATTATAACAGGGCCACCGGGGATATGGTGCAGGGCCGTGACCCAAGCCAGAATCTGATTTTGGTCTACAAACGCAAAAGGGCATCCAAGCCCGACGACAGCGATAAGGGGGACAAGCCTATGGACGACATCACCCAGGCCATCATGACCAACAGCGACTGCTACAAGGCCGGGAGGACCATTACCCCCAAGGGGATCATGGTACACTCCACCGCCACCCCGGGGGCGGATGCCCAGACCATCCGGTCCGCCTGGGACCGGTCAGGCGCAGAGGCGGCGGTCCACTACATCATCGACGACCAGCGCACGCTCCAGACCCTGCCGGACACCTGCCGGGCGTGGCACTGCGGCGGGGCGGCCAACAACACCCACCTAAGCTTTGAGATTTGTGAGCCCCAGGAGTGCCGCCTGATCCCCGCCGAGTGGATTGCCCTCAAACGGGGGTCCTCCGGCTGGGCTGTCCAGCGCCTCCAGATGGAGCTGCAGGCCAGAGGATACGACCCCAAGGGGGTGGACGGCTCTTTCGGGCCCGGCTGCGATGCGGCGCTGCGGGCCTGCCAAAAGGACCTGGGACTCACGGCGGACGGGTCCTGCGGACCGGCCACCCTCGCCAAGCTGGCAAGCCGTGACGGCTCGTATCTGGCTTACAACCCCCAGGATACCGCAGCATATTTTGAAGCCGTGTGGGGGCGCGCCGTGGCCCTGTGCGTCCAGCTTTGCAAGACCTGCGGCCTGACCGCCGCCGACATCCTGTGCCACTCCGAGGGCTACACCAAGGGCATCGCCTCCAACCACGCGGATGTGATGCACTGGTGGCCTTACCACAGTAAGACCATGGATATGCTCCGGGCGGCGGTGGACAAGGCACTGGGCGCGCAGGAGCCGGATTACCGGGCCCAGGTACAGGCGCGCTTCGGGCTGGCCGACGAGACCATGGACTACCTGGAGGCGTACAAATACGGCGCGGCCCTGCTGCAAAAGCTGGCCGCGGCAAATTAGGAGAGGAGTACTTATCATGACCGAAAACATCAACGGCATCAAGGCCGCCGTGGCCGCCGTCATCGCCGCGCTGACCGCTCTGTGGGGGTGGTACGGTTGGTTTATCTGCATTCTGGCCCTGTGCATGCTGCTGGACTACATCACCGGCTCCGCCGCCGGAATGAAGGCGGGGGAGTGGTCCTCCAAGACGGCCCGCACTGGGCTGTGGCATAAGCTGGCCATCCTTGTGGCTGTACTGGTGGCCGCTATTCTGGACACAGTAGTGGGCATGATCGTCAACAATATTCCGTCGATCACGCTTCCCTTTGAGTATACGGTGATCTTCGGCCCCCTTGTGGTGGCTTGGTACATCCTCACGGAGCTGGGCTCCATCCTGGAGAACGCGGGGAAGTTGGGGGACGGTAAGCAGCCCGCGTGGTTCAAAAGGGCCGTCTCCGCCCTCAAATCCGGCGTGGACCAAACCGGGGATAAGCTGGGCGGCGGAGAGGACCGGGAGAAGGAATGACCAATTAAACGGCCCCCGCCAAGCGCTGGGACGGTATTGTGGACAAGCTCATTTGGCTGGCCGTCTCCTGGGCGATGGGGTTCATCGCGGCACAGATTTTAGGTTGAAATTAGCCCCCGCCATCCAATATGGGTGGCGGGGGCTTAATCTAATCAGACGCATCGGCGGCTTTTGCGCCAAACACAGGCGCATTATCCAGCATTCGGCCTGTGCGCGGGTCCCTGCCGGGATCATGGGCTGCCCACTCCTCAGCGCCGCATTTGGGGCATGACTCATCTATGTGCCAGTGTCCATAGGGCTCTTCGCCTGTCGGAGGGTCCCAGCGGCATGGCCCGTAGCAGCGGCCGCAGATCACGACAACGCGAGGATGGTACAGCGCCATATCAATCATCCTTTCCTGGCGCAAGGGTTGGATTCCGTGTGTAATTTCGTGTGCAATTTTTTGCTTTTTGATGAGTGATGAGTCATATACAACATCAACACATCACAAAATAAAAAACCTGCAATCAATTGCGACTGTAAGCGAAAACCCCGAAACGTAGATTTCTCAACGCTTCGGGGTTTGGAGCAGGTGAAGGGAATCGAACCCTCGTGTTCAGCTTGGGAAGCTGACGTTCTGCCATTGAACTACACCTGCACTTTGAATCAGCTTGCTTAGTATAGCACACTTGGAAGGGGATTGCAAGATGGATTTTTCAAATTATTTAAAGTGAATCGGCATAGTTTACAATTTAGATACAGATAATTTGTATATTATATACATATGCTCTCTTGATTTTAGAAGAAAGAGCTGTTATAATGAAGCTACAATAAAAAAGGAGGTGTTGTGAAGCATGATGTTGCAGAACATTCGAGTGCAGGCTCTGGACGTCGATGATTTGATTTTCGGTGACAGCGGAGAACAGACCGTCAGCGATCGATGATTGGCCGGACAAGGAAGCAACCACACCGTTAGGTGTGGCTTTTTTGTTACCGGGCTCATGATAGATAGATAACAGCCTGCGTGTCGCAAGGCACGGAAAGCAGCGGATGGGCCGTGAGGTCGCCCGCTGCTTTTTTTCATAAATTTTTAAGGAATTCCTATAGTGCTGCAAAGAAACCTGTGATAACCTAAGAAGGAAAGACAGATAAGAGGAGCTCGGTACATATGAAAAAGCATAGGTGGAATATTACGCTTGCGCTTACAGTATTACTGCTGGGGGGCGGCTTACTCTTCCTGTGGCAGACCGGCTTTTTTGCTGCGGCGACCTCTCTGGAAGGAATCCGGGCATATATAGAAGAGTTTTCTCCTTATTCACAGGCGGTTTTCTTTTCCGTACAACTGGCCTCCGTCATTTTAGCGCCGATCCCCAGCAACATTACAGCGGCGGCAGGAGCGCTGCTATTTGGCATGTGGCCGGCTTTTTTGCTCACTTGGGCGGCTGTGGCTCTGGGGTCGCTCGTTGTATTTTGTTTGGCAAGGACTCTGGGACAAAAATTTGTGGAGCGATTTGTGAGCGAAAAGGTGTCGGAGCGTTATTTGGGCCTTATGAAAAGGAAAAGGGACGTTTTTTTATGTCTGGTGTTTTTGTTTCCTTTCTTCCCGGATGATATCATTTGTATCCTAGCTGGACTCACTGACATCAAGCGCACACGCTTTGCAATGATTGTGGTTTTATTTCGTCCCTGGGGACTTCTGGTGGCCTGTGGTGTTGGGGGATCGGTGATATCCATTCCTCTGTGGGGCATGGTGTTGATAGGCATTGCCGGGGCGATCCTGTTTCTGGTGGGGCTCAAATACGGGGACAGGGTGGAGGCGTGCCTGCTTGAGCGAATGAAGAAGCGCTGAAGCAGGCGATATGAGTACTCGGATCCATGAAAAAGACACGGGTGGATTCCGGCACCTCTCAGTCAAGCCTGCAAAAATCGCACAAATGGAGCAAAAAGACCTTTTGTTTGCCCAGCGTCCCTCAGAGCAGACGGTGTCTTTGCGCCGTGAATTCGAGCGGAGAGGGAATTACGCAGAGCGAATTCACTTTGGTCCACGTATTTTTAATACCAGAGAGTGGGATGTCCAACGGAAGTGGGACCCAAAAAGGAAGGCATCTGCTGTTGCAGATGCCTTCCTTTTTGGTGGACCTGAAGGGATTCGAACCCTCGACCTCTCGGATGCGAACCGAACGCGCTCCCAACTGCGCTACAGGCCCATATCGAAATTATAATCCTATATGACACACCCGATCGGAGCCGAATGCTTACTTATTATAGCATACTCCGCGATTTTGTAAAGACCTTTTTTTCGCAAAAATAAAATCCGGGATTGATAAATTGAAAGGAGTGTAGTACAATATCCTATACCGGTTTTGCTGGACCCTTATCCGGTCCGGTGCGAAATAAGGCCGCACTAGTTGGGGAGATAGCGGTGCCCTGTACCTGCAACCCGCTACAGCAGGGATGAATCCCGGCCCCCGGAGCTGCGCTGTGTCGTCTGCCCCCGGTAAGTGGCGATGATAGATCGGTCCCGCGCAACGGGAACCCGTGAACCATGTCAGGCGGGGAACCGAGCAGCATTAAGCGGAACCTCCCGTGTGCCGCGGGGCTGCCGTTCTTGAGTTGGCTGCCAGGGTCACGGACATAGCGCAGTGTTCAAAGGCCGGTGTGCGGCCTTGTTTTGCGCCGGAATAAAAGGGAAGGGGTACGGTACGCCGCGCCCCTCTTTTTTCATTTGAGGTGATTGGATTGTACCAGGCGCTCTATCGAAAATGGCGGCCCCGCACATTTGATGATGTGGTAGGCCAGACCCATATCACCGATACACTCAAGCGGCAGGTGGCGACGGGCCGGCTTTCTCATGCTTACCTCTTTACCGGAACGCGGGGGACGGGCAAAACGACATGCGCCAAGATCTTGGCCCGAGCCGTCAATTGTGAGCATCCGGTGGACGGGAATCCCTGTAATGCATGCAATTCCTGCCGCGGCATTGAAAACGGCTCCATTCTGGACGTGCTGGAGCTGGATGCAGCTTCCAACAACGGAGTGGACCAGGTACGCGCCCTGCGGGATGAAGCGGTATATACCCCGGCGGCAGTGCGCAAGCGGGTGTACATCGTAGACGAGGTGCACATGCTTTCGACCGCTGCCTTCAATGCGCTGCTGAAGATATTGGAGGAGCCCCCTGCGCATTTGATGTTTATTCTGGCCACCACAGAGCTCCATAAGGTGCCGGCGACCATCAAATCAAGATGCCAGCAGTTCTCTTTTCAGCGAATCTTGCCGGGCGATATAGCCCAGCGCCTCTTATATGTGGCGGAACGTGAGGGAATTGCGCTCACCTCCGAGGGGGCGGCGCTGCTGTCCAGACTGGCGGACGGCGGCCTGAGGGACGCGCTCTCCCTGCTGGACCAGTGTGCCGGGCCGGCGGGGCCCATCGGAGAGCAGCAGGTACTGGATGCGCTGGGGCTTGCCGGAAATCTGGAGACCGCCCGCCTGATGGGCCGCGTGGCGGACCGGGATGCCGGAGGGGCGCTGGAGGACATCGCACGGCTCTACGGAGGCGGCAAGGATATTTCTGCGATCCTGGGGGAGCTGGCTTCGCTGACAAGAGACCTGCTGATCCGAAAGACAGCGCCCAGGTCCGGCGGCACGCTTCTGAACGGCGGGTTCGATGAGACCACGATGCGGGGACTCTCAGAGAAGTTCACGGCACCCCGGCTCGTGTGGATGCTCACTGTTCTGCAAGCCGCTCTGGCAGAGCTGCCGCGCAGCAGCAACCGGCGGACGGATGCAGAACTGTGTCTGATCCGCCTGTGTGACGAGCGGCTGGATGACAGCGCAGGCGGGCTGGTCGCGCGGTTGGACCGTGTGGAAGCACAATTGTCCAGTGGCGTCCCACTTCTAAAAGAGAAAAGTGAAAACGCTTGTCAGATAATTTCGGGGGAGAAAGCGGGAATTTCCATATCGCAAAGCTATATGCAAGGAGAAACGCTTGTCGATGATGACCGCTCCCAGAAGGATCTGCTGCCGTGGGAAGCAGCTGGCATACCGCGTGTGGAGCCGATGGCCGCCGCGTCCGATCCGAAACCTACGGCCGACACGGTGCCGTCCGTACCGCCTGCTCCGGATGGAGATATCTGGCCTGCGCTGGCGGCCGGACTTAAGAATAAAGTGAGCCGCAACGCATGGTCTTTTCTTGGGAATCCCTCGATGGTGCGGGGGGAATATGCAGATGGGGTGCTCACTCTTTGGGCGGACGACGAGTTGGTAAAGGGTGTGGTGAGCCGTCCCACTGTGCTGGAGGCGGTGGGAACTCTTGCACAGGGCAGACTGGGGCGTGAGGTACGTGTGTCTGTAAAAGTAGGTCGTCCGGAGTCGGCGGTCGGGCATGATAAGCTGGATGATTTGCTGGCCTTCGGGCGGCGGTTCGACAATATTACCATCAAGGAGTGAGCGGGTTATGGCAAAGGGATTCAACAGCCGCGGTATAGGCGGCATGGGCGGCGGTTTTAATATGAATATGATTAAGCAGGCCCAGAAGATGCAGCAGGATATGCAGAAGATGCAGGAGGAGTTGGAGAACAAGGAGTACACCGCGCAGGCGGGCGGAGGCGTGGTCTCGGCCACGGTGTCGGGTAAACATGAGCTCAAGAGCCTTGCTATCGATCCCGAGGCTGTGGACCCCGAGGATGTGGAGATGTTGCAGGATCTCATTGTAGCTGCGGTCAACGAGGCCATGCGGACGGCGGCCTCTGATGCGGCCGCCTCCATGGGACAGCTCACCGGCGGGCTGAATCTGCCGTTCTAAGAAAAAATGAGCATTCTTATCCCTAAAGTGGGTATGCGCACCGTTAAAACAGCGGTGTCGGTCATGATTTCTTATCTGGTCTTCGTGCCGTTCGGTCTTTTGTACCGGGAAGAGCTGGGAGGAGTATGGGGGCAGATGGGCCCACTGTATGCCTGCATTGCCTGTGTGGTGTGTATGCAGAGTTCACTGGGGCAGACGATGCAGCAGGGCATTTCTCGCTTTATCGGCGTAGCTGTGGGCGGCACGCTTGGGGTCCTGGTGCTGGCGCTGGGAGAACCGGTGCGTTATCCGCTGGTCAAGGCGCTGATGCTCGGCGTGGTCTGTGTGGCAGGCGTCTGGCTATGCCTGCTACTCAAGCGGCCGGCCGCCTGTGCCATGGCCTGTATCGTACCCTGCGTGATTCTGGTCAACGGGATGACAGGGGTGGAACGGTATTATTATGCGGCGGCCCGCATCATCGAGACCGTGGTTGGGGTGGCAATTGCCTTCGGCATCAATGCCGCCCTCCCGGACCACCGGGAAGGGCCCTCTGATGAGCCGTGGGAGCCGGTGGAGGACGAAGAGACGAAATAGCAGTCGATACAGGGCTTTCCACATCCGGAGGGCCCTGTATTTTCCTGAGAAGGGTATGGCCTTGGATGTTAAACTGAGGAAAGAGGGGCCGGAGGACACTCGAACGGTAGAGTGTCTGCTACGGGAGGCTTTTTGGAATGTTTATGTGCCGGGCTGTGAGGAGCACTATCTGGCCCATATTTTGCGGAAACACCGGGACTTTGTTCCGGAGCTGGACCTGGTGGCCGAAGCGGAGGGGCGCCTGGTGGGAAACGTCATGTGTACCCATGCCCGTATTGTGAGTGCACGCGAAACGGCATGGGAGATGCTGTGCCTCGGGCCGCTGGGTGTGCTGCCGGAATATCAGCAGTACGGTGTGGGGCGCATCTTGGTGGAGCGCGTGACCACGCTGGCGAGCGAGATGGGTTTTGGCTCCATTTTCCTCTATGGGGACCCCTCTTATTATCGTCGGTTGGGTTTTCTGCCCGGTGAACAGTTTGGAATACGAAACGGAGAGGGGCAATGGGCGGCGGCCCTGCAAGGGCGGGAACTGCGCCCGGGCGCATTGGAGAAGGTGGAAGGCCGCTTTTTAGAATCGGAGGCATTCCGGACCGATCCAGAGGCGGCGGCCCGCTTTGACAGAACATTTCCGGAGAGAGAGAAAAAGTGGCTGCCCAGTCAGGATCTGTTTTTAGAGCTTGTAAACATGGTCCGACAATAGAAGCGCCCCTTGCGAATATGGCCTTCGGACCCGGATCAGGGAGTAATGGATCAAAAAACATGCGGATGGAGCTGCCGGAGCAAGTTCCATCCGCATGTGATGCTTTCCCGAAAATCCCGCTTAGGCAGCAGGGCTGTATCGTCCGGCAGGGAAGAAAACAGGGTTGTTTTTATGAGGGCATGCGATGGACCCGCTGGACCCTGACGCCCAGCCGTGAGAGAAGCTCATTGGGGATGGTCTCCGCAGCGCCGGCCACGGCTGCGGCGTCCAGACCGGAGCCGATGAGGACGGCTTCACATCTAGGCACTGCGGCGGGGATAGCGGTAACATCACACAGAGTCTGGTCCATGCAGACACGTCCCACGATAGGCGCGCTTTTTCCGGCGATCAGCGCGTGGCCCCGTCCGCCCAATGCGCGGGGAAAGCCGTCGGCATAGCCAATGGAGAGCACGGCCAGACGGGTGGGGCGGCTGGCTGTAAAGGTCCGGCCATAGCCCGCCGTATCGCCCGGGGCCAGGACATGGATCGCCGCGACCCTGCATTTCAGTGTGAGTACGGGACGAAGTCCGGAGCTGCCCACCCCGTAAAGTGCCAGTCCGGGGCGGACAAGGGAACAGGGGAGAGCCGGACAAGAGTAGATGCCGGCGCTGGCCTGGATATGGAGCACGCCGGGATCGATCCCGCGGGCCTTCAGATTCGCTGCAAGCGCGAAAAAGGCGTCGATCTGACTGTGAGTAAATGCGCGGTCGGAGGGTGTGTCGCTGTCCGCGGCACAAAGGTGGGTGAAAAGACCTTCTGCCCGCAGGCGGGGAGCCCGGTATACCGCAGCCACTGCGTCAACCTCCGAAGAGGGAAATCCCAGACGATGCATTCCGGTATCCACAGCCACATGGAGCCGGAGGGATTTTCCAAAGGCGGCAAGCTCTTCGGCGTGGACGGGATCTGCAACGGTAAGGATGAGGTTTCGGCGGTGCGCTTCGGAGAATTCCGGAGGAAAAGTCCGCCCCAGCACCAGAATATCACCTTTGATCCCGGCACGCCGCAGGGTAGCCCCCTCATTTACGGTGGCCACTGCGAAGGCGCCCACACCCTCCCCGGCACAGAAACGGGCAATTTGGACGGCGCCATGGCCGTAGCCATCCGCCTTGACCACGGCCATCAGGGCACACTCCGGCGGGATTCGAGCCCGGAGCGCCCCCAAGTTATGCCGAAGGGCGGAGAGGTCGATCTCGGCCCAGCAGCGGGCGGGAGCAGGGGATGGCCGCGGCCGCAGGAATCGGCAGAACAGTGCTCCGGCGGCCAGAGAGAGGCAGACTACGGCGAGAAAGTGAAGAAAATCGTTGTCCATCAGCAGAGTGGTCAGGCCGGTCAGGCGGGCGAAACCGCGCAGCGCGCCAAGGAGGCCGGGACGATGTCCCTTATAGAGCTGGAGAGGCAGATAGAAAAGTGTGGCGCACAGATAGAGAAGCAGCGTCCGGCGGAGGAAGGGGCACACGGCGCGCCGGCCCTCCCGCTCCGCCTTCGGCAACAGAAAATACCCCGAAACGGACAGGAAAAAGGGGACGGCCACCCGTGCCGGGATCTGGGTCAGCACATGATCGGCCTCGGGGGAAAAGGCGAGAAGCGGAGAGGTGTGGTTGGCTACGACCAGCAGCGCGGCAGGCAGGCGAAACCAGTCCAGACCCCCGGAGCGGGGAGAGCGGCTCATAGCAGATACTCCTCCAGCGTGAGGCCGCGGTCTGCAATCTCGCGGGCAAAAGGGATGCCCACATACCGAAAGTGCCAGGGCTCCCAACCAATTCCAGTGACGGCCTCCTTGCCCTTGGGATAGCGGAGAATAAAGCCAAACTCCGCCGCCCGGGCCCGAAACGTTCCGCATATGCCGGTATCGGGGAAGGAGGGGCGAATAAAATCCAGCTCAGGGCATTTTCGCCCAGATCAATGGCGAGTCCAGTCTCGTGTTCACTGCACCCCGGGCGGGCCACATAGGTCTGGGTAAAAGCCGGGCCGTTTTCCCGGAGAGACGATGCCCAGAGAGATTCCTGTTCGGCACGGGAGCGCCACCCGCTTACCGGGACAATGCGGGTCCCGGCGTCCAGCGCCTGGAGCAGGCGGCGAAGTGCGTCGGCCGCAGGGCGAAGGAGAAGCACGTCCGGCCGGTCCGGAAGAGCAGGGACCAGGGCCGAAGCGGGCGGAGGAGCAGACAGGGGATGCTCCCGGTTGACCAGTATGAGAAAACCGCTCATGTGCCCACCGCCGTTTCGATGAGCCGGTCCAGCACCTGGGAGAAGGAGAGCCCTGCCGCAGCCATCATGGCGGGATAGCGGCTGTGCGCCGTAAAGCCGGGGATGGTGTTGATCTCATTGAAAATCAATCGTCCGTCGGGCGTAAGGAAGAGATCCACCCGTGCCATGCCGCGGCAGTCAAGCGCGCGGTAGAGTTTGGACGAGAGCGCCTGCACGGCCTGTTCCTGACTCGGAGAGATTCTGGCAGGCGTGTGGATTCTGGCGGTGATGAGATGGTATTTCTCATCGTAGGTGAAAAAGCCTTTCTGGAGTTCGATCTCATCGGGGCGGCCCAGCGTGAGGTCCCGGTCCCCCAATACGGCACAGCCGACTTCAAATCCTGAGACTTCCTCCTCAACGACCACTTTGTCGTCTCGCTCCAGCGCGGATGAAACGGCGGCGAAAAGTTCGGATTGGGCGGTAACACGGGTTACGCCGAAGGAGGAGCCAGCCCGGGCGGGCTTTACAAAAAGGGGCCAGGAAAGCGCGGCGGTCCTCTGGCGCAGTAGGACAAAGTCCTCCCCTGCACGGAAAACCACAGAGCGGGGGACCTCCACACCCGAGGCACGCGCCACCTGATGGGCGAGCTCCTTGTCCATGCATAGAGCGGAGGAGAGTACGCCGCAGCCTGCCACCGGGATACCGGCCAGTTCCAGCAGGCCCTGCACGGTACCGTCCTCGCCGTTGCGGCCGTGAAGGACGGGAAGCGCGGCATCCAGCCGCAGCGTGGAGGGCCCTGCGGCGTTCAGAAGCAGCAGCCCATGGAGCTCCCGGTCCGGTGAGAGGACGGCGGGGACACAGCAGGGGCCCAGGTGCCAGGTGTCGTCCGGCAGCGCATCATAGGGGCCGGTGTAGAGAAACCAGCGCCCATCCCGGGTGATGCCAAGGGGGACGGGCTCATATTTCTGCGGGTCCAGGTGTGTGAGCACCCCATGGGCCGATTGGAGGGACACGCGATACTCCGGGGAGCAGCCGCCAAAGAGAACGGCCAGCCTGCATTTTGACATAAAAAACGCCTCCTAACTGTTGGAACTATCATAATCCAACAGAAAGGAGGTGTTTTTAAGCGGAGCAGTCAGATTCCTGACAAATTCATTTCAGAAATCGAAAGACGTCCTGTAAGACTGCGTTATCGTCTGCCGGCGTCGGCGATATCCTCGCCCACGCGCTCGATGACGCGGCCGGTGCCCCGTACCGCGCCGCTGACCACATTGCCCGCCTGATCCACGGCATTCCGGGCTGCATCGCCCACGCCGGTCTCAGGATTGGTGGTTCCGCCGTTCACCTGCCCGTCGGCATTGGCGTCGTAATGGTCGGTGGGGGCTACGGTATCGGTGGGATTCACCGGTTCCGTGGTCGGCGCGTGGGTGGGTTCCGGGGCTACGGTGGCGGTGGGGGCCGTAGTGGGCGTGGGAGTCACTTTGGGCGTCTCATTTTTGCTGCATCCGGCCAGCGCACCGATCAGGGCCAGACCACAGACCAGAGCGATTTGATTGCGCTTCATATCATTGCCTCCTGCATCATACAAAAAATAGGATTCCATCCGTGTCTTATTATGTGCGTCCGCCGTGTCCTTACGCCCGGAAAAATTTTTTAAAAGATTTGAAAAAAGGCTTGCAATCGAGAATAATTACTGTTATAATCAGCGCAGTAAAAGGAACAATTACTGATTATTGAGAAGAGGAGATGAGCATGAGCGGCAAACGATATTCTCGACAGAGAGAACTGATTTATCAGTGCCTGTTGCATACGAATCAGCATCCCACTGCGGAGATGATCTATAGCTGGCTCAAGCCGGAAAACCCCAATTTGAGCTTAGGTACGGTCTACCGAAACCTGAACCTGCTCTCAGAGGAAGGAATCATTGTGCGGATGCCCTTTCCGGTGGAGCGATATGACGCTGTTAAGGAGCCCCATCCACATTTCCGCTGCCGCAAATGCGGAGGCGTATACGACCTGGAGGGCTTGGAGTACGACCATGGGTTGGACGAGGAGGCGGCCAGGTGCAGCGGGCATGAGGTAGAGCGCCATGAGGTGGTTTTTTCCGGAATCTGTGCCCATTGTGTCGAAAAGCATTGATTTCCAATACAGAATATGGTAAAATTAGATTGTGTTAAAACACAAAAATTTTTTTAGGAGGTTATGTTGCCATGGAACTGAAACTTTATCGTTGTGCGCACTGCGGCAATATCGCGTTCAAGCTGGTGGATAAGGGTGTGCCTCTGGTCTGTTGCGGCGAGCCCATGCAGGAGCTGAAGGCCAACGTCACCGACGGCGCTGTGGAGAAACATGTTCCCCAGATCACCCGTGACGGCGCGCATGTGACCGTGCAGGTGGGTTCCACCATTCACCCCATGCTCCCTGAGCACTATATCCAGATCATTGCGGCTGTCAGCGGCAATAAGGTGACCTTCCAGTTGCCCAAGCCCGGTGACGAGCCTGTCCTGAAGGTGGGAAGCAGCGAGCCTGTGACCGCTTACGAGTACTGCAATCTCCACGGCTTCTGGAAGGGCGAGGAATAAGGCGTCCTGCGGCGCGGTGCGCCGAACCGGTACATAAAAAATAGATATTTTGATGAAGGGAGATTTATATCATATGGAACTGAAAGGCAGCAAGACGGAGGCCAATCTGTGGAAAGCGTTCGCCGGGGAGTCCCAGGCCCGCAACAAATATACTTATTTTGCCAGCGTAGCCCGCAAGGAGGGCTACGAGCAGATCGCAGCCATTTTTGAGGAGACCGCCGGCAATGAGAAGGAGCACGCCAAGCTCTGGTTCAAGGCTCTGGGCGGCATCGCCACCACGGCTGAGAACCTGCTGGCCGCCGCCGAGGGTGAGCATGAAGAGTGGACCGAGATGTACAAGGAGATGTCCGAGACCGCCCGTGAGGAAGGTTTCCACGCTCTGGCCGATGCGTTTGCCGCTGTGGCCAAGATCGAGAAGAGCCATGAGGACCGCTATGTGAAGCTGGCCGAGAACCTCTCCAACAGCGAGGTGTTCAAGAGAGCTGAGGTCAAGGTGTGGTACTGCCGCAACTGCGGACACCTGGAGTACGGCGTAGAGGCCCCTGAGGTCTGCCCCGTCTGCGGTCATCCCCGCGCCTATTTTGAGATCAAGGCTGAGAATTATTGATCTGCAGCATTATCCATACGGGTGGCCCGCCGCATACTGCGGCGGGCCACCTTTTATCGCGGCGAGGGGAGCTTTTCGGGCAATTCCACCCTTTCCTTTTGGAGAAGGATGTGGTATGTTTATACATATCTAAAAATAGAACACTTTAATTGGGAGGTGCCTCATGCCGGAGGAAATCATGCAAAATATCCATCGGATTCCCGTTCCCCTGCCGGGAAATCCGCTCAAGGAGCTCAACGCCTATCTGATTCGGGGGAAGGACCGTAATCTGCTCATCGACACGGGGTTCCGCCAGCCGGCCTGCCGGGAGGCCCTCTTCGCGGGGCTGAGAGAGCTGGGGCTGCGCCGTGGAGATGTGGACGTGCTGCTGACACACCTGCATTCGGACCACGCGGGACTGGCTCCGGAGGCGGCGGGGGAGACGGGAACGATCTTTGTCAGCTCGGTGGACCGTCTCACGCTGGACAACATGGCGGAGCGCCAGAAGTACTGGGAAGAGGCGGACAACCGGTTCCGGGAGGAGGGATTTCCCATCTCCATGATGATGCAGATCAGGGACAAGAATCCCGCCCGCTCCATGGCTCCACCCACCGGGGGACATTATTCCAGCCTGGAGGACGGCGATGTGCTGGAGGCCGGGGACTACCGGTTGCAGTGCCTGCTGATGCCCGGGCACACCCCGGGCCAGATGTGCTTCTGGATGGAACGGGAGGGCTGCATGTTCCTGGGAGACCACGTGCTTTTTGATATCACGCCCAATATTACCGCCTGGCCACGGATGCCGGACGCCCTTGGGTCCTATCTCAGGAGCCTGGAGAAGATCAGGGCATATGACGTGAAATTGGCCCTGCCCGGTCATCGCCGGGGCGGAGATATGCACCTGCGGATCGACCAACTCCTCGAGCACCATAAGCGCCGCCTGGAGGAGGCCTTTTCCGCGGTAAAGAACCACCCGGGCCAGCCGGCCTATTTCCTGGCGGGAAAAATGACATGGAAGATCCGTGCCAGCTCCTGGGACACCTTCCCGGTGGCGCAGAAGTGGTTCGCAGTGGGGGAGTGTATGTCCCATCTGGATCACCTGATGGTGCAGGGACGCATACGCAAGGAGCTCCAGGGCGGAAAGGCGGCCTATTTCGCCGTCTGAGAGACGAAAAGAAACGAGGGACACAACATTGGAACAATCGAAGGTATATTTCTCTGATCTCAGGGCCCCGGTGGGCACCAATCTGCTGCGCAAGCTGGAAAAACTGATCCGCAGAGCGGGCATCGGGGACATCGACATGGAAAAGAAGCTGGTGGCCATCAAGCTCCACTTCGGCGAGCCGGGCAATCTCACCTATCTCAGGCCCAACTATGCCAAGGTGGTGGCCGACGTGGTGAAGTCTCTGGGCGGGGTGCCGTTCCTCACCGACTGCAACACCCTGTATCCCGGGCGCAGGAAAAACGCCCTGGAGCACATGGAGGCCGCTTATGAAAACGGTTTTTCACCCTTTTCCACCGGCTGTCATGTCATCATTGGCGACGGCTTGCGGGGCACCGACGATGTGGAGGTCCCTGTGGAGGGGGCGGAGTATATCCAGACCGCCAAGATCGGGCGGGCCATTATGGACGCGGATGTGTTTATCAGCCTGACCCATTTCAAGGGCCATGAGGCCACAGGGTTCGGCGGGGCCATCAAAAATATCGGCATGGGCTGCGGAAGCCGGAGAGGCAAGATGGAGCAGCACAACGCGGGCAAACCCCTGGTACGTCAGAGCCGCTGCGTGGGCTGCCGGAGATGTTCCAGGGAGTGCGGTCAGGACGCCATTTCCTACGGCGAGGACGGTAAGGCCGGCATCGACCAGGAGAAATGCGTAGGCTGCGGGCGCTGCATCGGCGCGTGTAATTTTGACGCCATCCGCACCCCCGACGACGCGGCCAATGCCGAGCTCAACCGTAAAATGGCGGAGTACGCCAAGGCTGTGGTGCAGGACCGGCCGCAGTTCCACATCAGTCTGGTCATCGATATCTCCCCATACTGCGACTGCCACGACGGAAACGATACGCCCATCCTGCCCGATGTGGGCATGTTTGCCTCTTTCGACCCGGTGGCGCTGGACCAGGCCTGTGCCGACGCCTGCCTCAAGCTTCCCGTCATGCCCGGCAGTCTGCTGGACGACCGGATGCATGAGGAGGGGTTCGTAGACCACCACGACCATTTCATCAACACCACACCAGAAGCCGAGTGGGAGAGCTGTCTGGAGCATGCGGAGAAAATCGGCCTGGGGAGCCGCTCTTATACGCTCATAACAGTGTGAGCAGCAGCCGCAGAGCAGGGAGGCGCGCTCGCACAGCGCGAGGTAAGCGGAATGTGCGCCCTCATAGCGCCGGTAAAGCGCCTTGTTTCCCGCCTCGCCCAACTGCTGCTCCAGCTCGTCGGCCAAACGTGTGTATTCCGAGTAGACCAGGGGATATTCCGGCAGCGCCTTCAGCGTCTCATCCTGAAGCTGGAGCAGATAATCCCACTCCCGCAGCAGGCTTTGCAGAAGCTTGTCCATGACTTCACCTCATATGTAGAATTTCTATGTAATTAGAAATGAATAAATTCTGCATGTCAAGAGGAGCGTGCATAAAATGTCTTTTCCAGACAGATTAAAGGAGCTAAGAGAAGAAAAAAAGCTCACGCAGGAGGAACTGGCGAAAATAGTTGGGTTGACCCTGCGTGCATATCAGCTTTACGAGTACGGGGAAGGATATCCAACATTTAAAAGGCTAATTATTATTGCTGACTTTTTTGACGTTCCCCTGGACTACCTCGTGGGGCGGTCCGATCTGCGGGAGCGGAAATAGGGCAGAGCGTCGCCCGTAAGGGCGGAAACCGATTCGGAAAGGAAGTATCACCATGGATACCGAGAAAATCCTAGCCCACTGCGACCATACCCTGCTCAAGCAGGAGTCCACCTGGGAACAGATCAGGGAGGTCTGCGACGACGGCCTCAAATACCGCTGCGCCTCGGTCTGCATCCCCGCCTCCTATGTGCGCCGGGCGGCGGAGCACGTGGGCAACGCGCTGAAGATCTGCACGGTCATCGGGTTCCCCAATGGCTATTCCACCACTGCCGTCAAGGTATTTGAGACGGAGGACGCCATCCGCAACGGGGCCGACGAGATCGATATGGTCATCAATATCGGCTGGGTGAAGGACCGGCGCTGGGAGGACCTGCTCACAGAGATCAAAGCCGTCAAGGCATCCTGTCAGGGAAGGATATTAAAGGTCATCGTGGAGGCGTGCCTGCTCACGGAGGAGGAGAAGATCAAGATGTGCGAGATCGTCACCGCCTCGGGCGCGGAATATATCAAGACCTCTACGGGCTTTTCCACCGGCGGGGCCACCCGGGAGGATGTGGCCCTCTTCGCCAGGCACATCGGATCTGGTGTGAAGATCAAGGCGGCAGGCGGTATCTCCACTCTTCAGGACGCGGAGGACTTTCTGGCGCTGGGCGCGGACCGTCTGGGAACGTCCCGGATCGTCAAGCTGGTGAAGGGACAGCAAGGAGAAGGATATTGAATGACAGGACCGGCTGCGGTTCAGGAGAAACCGGAGCCGGTCCCTTAATGCGGTTAATACTTTTGAAACAATTCTGTAAACTTTTTTTGATAATGGCGAAATTGCAGTTGCGCTTTGGTAAAATGTGCGTTATAATAAGCCCGTGCTCGGAGGAATGGACCTTATCGTAACGTCTGTACCGTACCGGGCATTGATTTTGAAAGGAAGGTAGATCAGTTTGAAGAATTTTAAGAAACTCTCCGCTCTTGTTCTGGCTGGTGCAATGGTCTTCTCGCTGGCGGCCTGCGGCGGCAATAGCGCCAGCACTCCCACGCCCGCCCCTGCAGACACCAGCGCTCCCGCCGACACCTCCGCCCCCGCCGATACCACCGCCCCTGAGGCAGTCACCAATCCGGACGAGATCGAGGACAGCATGACCTCTGCCGACGGTACTTATGAGGTTGCTTTTATCACCGATGTGGGCCAGCTCAAGGACAAGTCCTTCAACCAGGGCACTTTTGACGGCGTGAAGCTGTACGCCGCCGCCAATGGACTGAGCTACAAGTATTATCAGCCCGCCAACGGCAACGAGGCCACCGACGACGACCGTTACGACGCCATGAAGGCCGCCGTTGACGCCGGTGCCAAGGTGGTTGTGGCCGCCGGCTTTATGCAGGAGAACGCCCTGAAGAAGGCCGCTGCCGAGTTCCCCGACACCCCCTTTGTCTTTATCGACGGTTATCCCCTCTCCGATGAGGCCGGCAATACCCTGACCAATGTGGCGGCTGTGGCCTTTAAGGAAGAGCAGTGCGGCTACTTCGCCGGCTATGCCGTTGTGAAGGACGGCTTCACCAAGCTGGGCTTCTCCGGCGGTGGCGGCGGCACCAACGATGCCTGCTGCCGTTACGGCTATGGCTTTGTCCAGGGCGCCAACGCCGCTGCGGCAGATATGGGCGTTACCGTGGATATGAACTACTCTTGGGAGTACGGCTCCAGCTTCAGCGCCTCTCCCGAGCTGCAGACCATGGCCAATGGCTGGTATGAGAGCGGCACCGAGGTCATCTTTGCCTGCGGCGGCTCTATGTTCCAGTCCATCGCCGCTGCTGCTTCCGCCAACGACGGGTTTGTGGTCGGCGTGGACGTAGATCAGTCCAGCCAGTCCGACACTGTCATCACCTCCGCCATGAAGGGCCTTTCCGACGCTGTCGAATGGGCCGTGGCCAAGGTCTATGACGGCACCTTCTCCGAGATCGGCGGCGTGGCGACCTCTCTGGGCGTCAATGAGAACTCCGTTGGTCTTCCCACCGACACCTGGAGCTTGGAGAATTACCCCGTGGAGGAGTACGAGGCCCTGTATCAGGAAGTGCTGGATGGCACCCTGGTGGTGGACAACGACTTCACCAAGCTGGAGACCACCGAGTGGTCCAATGTGAACCTGAACGTCATCTAAAATCCGCTTTTTCATGAAAAGGAGGAGACGCCTTTCGGGCGTCTCCTCCTTTTTGCATGTGGAGAATAGGAGCGGGATTATTTGCAGCAGCCGGACTGCACGTCGCGGAAAGCGTCTCCGCAGGCGATGGTATTGGGGGGGAAGAACTCATCCACGGGGAATTTGACGTGGCGGAAAATCTCACAGGGGTCATCCTCGCCACCGCCGCAGGCGCACTCCTTGTCGGGCATGCAGTAATCATACACCGGCATCAGAAGCTGAGTCTCGCGCTCCAGGCGAATGATGGAGAACTGACCCAGGGTGACATAGACCCGCTTGCCCTCGCCGCCGAAGCACAGGTCGCTGCCGAAGCAGGCGCAGATGCAGGGCGGGATCTCGGTGAGCTCGCAGTCACAGGGACGGCACTCGCAGACGTCCACCAGCTTCATATTGAGCACGATGGGATCTACGGCCTCCACAACAGCGGTAGGCAGGTTGCTCTTGCGGATGTTCTGCTCGTCCAGCGCCTCAAAGGCGGTTTCAGAGCTGAAAATCTTGGCGTTACCCTCGCTGCCGAAGAGAATGACGCGCTTGTCAAAAACGGCAAGGCCGCAGATCTCCACAGGACGGGCGGCGCCCACAAAGGCATCCGCGGTTACGCGGTAGAAATAGCGGACGTCTACAGTATAGAAGCCGCGGTTAAAGCCGACTGGCTCCACATCGATGTACACGTACAACAGCTCCGCGGTTCCGGCCTTGATGCTGATGGCGCGGTCAATGGCGCATTGAGAGCTCTGCGTGGGGTAGAAGCGAAGATCTTCGATACAGTCCTTATCGCGGCAGCTATCATAAATCTTTTTCGTGTGTATGCACACGGCCTCCCGGATACAGGCGGCATCCTGTACGGGACCGGGCACGACCTTTTCAGGCATTGCAATACCTCCTAAGAATAGTGTCAGGATGGGGAAGGCAGAGAGGCTGTTCCCTCTGCCTGGGGCTTCCATCCCATTCTATGTCTTAGAGGCGGATTGGTGCGCCGTGTGCGCTGTGGAAAGTGGTGTGCGGCGCGGGGATAAAAAGGAGGAGCCCGCACGAGATCCATCGTGCGGGCTCCTTTCGGGCCGGATCGTCGAATTAGAAGAACATCGCCCAGCCCAGAAAGCCCAGGCAGGCAACCACGCCGGTAAAGAGAAGAACGATGACAAGGTAGCCCATTACGTTGCGGGCGGACAGCCCGGCGATCCCCAGGGCAGGCAGGGCCCAGAAGGGCTGGATCATATTGGTCCACTGATCGCCCCAGGCAATGGCCATGGCGGCACGGCCATAATCGATGCCCATTTCGGTGGCAGCGGGCATCACGATGGGAGCCTGCACAGCCCACTGGCCGCCGCCGGAGGGGACAAAGAAGTTTACGATGCCGGCGGACAGGAAGGTGAGCATGGGGAAGGTGACGTTATTGGAGATGTTGGTGAAGAAGTTGGCAATGATGGAGGCCAAAGAAACGCCGTCGCTGTTGGCGGCCACCATCAGGCCCATGATGCCGGCATAGAAGGGGAACTGGAGCAGGATACCGGCGGCGCCGGAGGCGGCCTCTCCAATGGCGTCTACATATTTCCGCAGGTCGCCGTGGAGCAGGATGCCCAAGAACATGAAAATCATGTTGACGATATTGAGCCCCAGGTTGAAGCCATTATTTACAAAGTAATAGACGATGTAGGCAAAACCGAGCACCAGCGTGATGATCCACAGGATCTTGTTGTGCTCGATTTTTGCAGCAGGGGTGTCAACGACATACGATTTCTCTTCCTCGTCCACGAGGAGGGCGGGGTCCACGACGATGGTGTGTGCGGCATCAGGATGCATGGCATAGTTGACAAAAGGCATCAGCACCAGAATGACAAGGCACATGATGAGGTTCATAGGATGAAGGATGGTAGCCGTGGTGGGAGCCTGATAGGCCACCCCCAGAATCTCGGTGGTGCTGGAGAGCTGCAGAGGAATGGAACCGGAAAGGCCGGCGTGCCAGATCACAAAGCCGGAATAGGCGGAGGCGATGAGCAGCGGATAGTCCACGTCACGGACCCGACGGGCGATCTCTTTGGCAAGCAGAGCGCCGGCGATGAGGCCGAAGCCCCAGTTGAGCCAGCAGCAGACGGTGGACACGAAGGTGGTGATGAGGATGGCGCTCTTTTTATCCTTGGCCAGAGAGGCAATGGCGCCTAGGACTCTTTTACAGACCTTGGCGGACGCCATGGCAGAGCCGAGGACCAGAACCAGGGCCATCTGCATGGAGAAGGACAGCAGCCCCCAGAAGCCCTTGTCGTTACCCCAGGCATCGACAAGAGCCATAGGAGTCTGCTGCGTACCGATCATGGCGCCGATAAACACCACGATGGTCAGGATGATGGCGAACAGGAACGGATCCGGCAGCCATCGGTTGACTACGCGTACGCAGCCATTGGTAAACTTTTTGAACATGCGTTTTTCCCTCCTTACAAAACTGATTGTGAACGAATCCCAACACAATTTGTTCACAATTACGGACTACATTATATACGAAAAATATAGTTTGTCAACTGAGGGGAGGAAGACACGAGGATGAAACGGAAAATAGATTGCAGTGCAATGGATACAAGGTTTTTTTCAGGAAATGGAAGGAAAGATGAAAGACTTATGTTCTGGTTTGCGGAACAATAAACCGTCATTTTAAACATATAAAAAACAGAACTTTTTTGACGAAAAAGTGACAAAAAATTAAATTTTAAAATGGTAGTACCAATATTAACAGGGAATTGCAGACAAAACGGAGCGGCGAGAGGGGATGCTTGCGGGCGGAATAGAAAAACGTGCAGAGAAAAACCTCTGCACGTTTCAAAAGAAAGAGATTTTAATCAGCGACGGGCAATTTCGTGACGCTTGGGACCGGTGGAGACGAGTGTGATGGGAACGCCGATCTCCCCCTCAAGAAAGTCCACATAGTTTTTGGCCGCCTGGGGCAATTTGGCGTAGTCGATTTCGCCGCGAATGTCGCACTTCCAGCCGGGCAGCGTGGTATAGACCGGCTTTGCCTGTTCCAGCAGGCGGGTAACGGGAAAATCACGAGTGACCTTACCGTCGATCTCATAGCCGATGCAGACCTTGATTTCATCCAGATAGCCCAGCACATCCACCGCAGTGAGGGCAACTTCGGTGGCCCCCTGTACCATGCAGCCGTAACGGGTGGCCACGGTATCGAACCAGCCCACCCGCCGGGGACGCCCGGTGGTGGCACCGTATTCACCCGCGTCTCCGCCCCGACGGCGCAGCTCATCGCCCTCGTCCCCGAAAAGCTCGGACACGAAGGCGCCCGCGCCTACAGCGCTGGAATAGGCTTTGGTAACGGCCGTGATAGTCTGGATGTCGCTGGGCGCGACGCCTACGCCCATACAGCCAAAGGCGGCCAGCGTATGGGAGGAGGTGGTGAACGGATAGATGCCGAAGTCCGGGTCCTTCATGGCGCCCAACTGCGCTTCCAGCAGGACCTTTTTCCCATCCGCAAGGGCTCCCTTCACAAAGGTCAGGGCATTGCCGACATAAGGGGCGATCTGCTCACGATAACCCATAAGCTGCTGGAAGAGCGCTTTGGGGTCCAAAAGCGGCTTATGGTAGAGATGTTCAAAGAGCACGTTCTTGATTTGGCAGACCTGCTCCAGACGCTCCATCAGCCTCTTTTCATCAAAGAGCTCGCAGACTTGGATGCCATATTTGGCATATTTGTCGGAGTAGAAGGGGGCGATTCCGGACTTGGTGGAACCGAACGCATGACCGCCCAGCCGCTCCTCTTCATATTGATCCTGGAGCACATGGTAAGGCATCAGCACCTGGGTCCGTTCGGAGATGATGATGTGGGGGGCGGGGACGCCTCCCGCCTCCAGGTGTTCCAACTCTTCTAAAAATTTCGGCACATCCAGTGCAACGCCATTTCCGATGATATTGGTGATGTGGGGATAAAACACACCCGACGGAAGTTGGTGCAGGGCGAACTTCCCATAGTCACAGATGATGGTATGGCCGGCATTGGCACCGCCCTGGAACCGTACGACAACGTCGGATTCCTCCGCGAACATATCGGTGATCTTGCCCTTGCCCTCGTCGCCCCAGTTGGCTCCGACGATTGCTCTGACCATAATGATTCCTCCTGTGTTTTTTCATTCTGGGAACTGAGGTATTATATACTAATGTGGACCGGGATGCAAGAAAGAATTAGCCAATTAAAGTATTTTTCAGGATTTTTCTGGGGAAAGTTTTTGTAGGGAAGTGGGGAGCGGCAGGAGAAAGACGGGGATACCCTCTGCGGGGGAACCCAGGGACCACATGGGGTAGAAGAGGGATAAGCCTTCTTCTGTAAGGTAAAACCGCTTTGCAGAAAAATAAGAGGCCACTCTGGTCTCTACATCCTCAAAAAGAAGGGACTCTCCCCCTTGGAGGCGGTCCAGAGCCTGACGTTGCAGCGCTTCGATGATCGGTTTTTTCCAAAACAGACGGGGCGGGAAAAATTCGGAGAGGGTCTTGGGCGTGCCTGATCGAAGTTCCCACGTCTCTGCGGTGCGGACTGTGAGAGGGCGGGTACCGTTTTGACGCTCGGTCACATCTACATAGAGGCTGGAGAGGCCGTCACACTCCAAGGTGACATGATAGACCAGCTCCGCCTCCCAGGGCAGGAAGGGACGGGAGCCGGCTCTGGCCTCCTGGAGGGCGGCACAGGCACGGGGGTAGAGGACGGCGGCCCAGCGGTTTTTCCAGAGCTCTCCCAGATGCCGGTAATACTGTTCCATCCGGCGGTCTGGACGCCTTTCCTCAACCGGAAGGGGCAGAGCTTGGGAGAGGGAGAGCACCGGCTCCCCCTCATGCTCCAACGTCTGCGTCCAATGCTGTGATTTCCACATAACTTAACCACCTCGTTTCTATCCTATGTTGCGCGTAGAAAGTGGTGAAAATCTGGAAATCATCCTTTACTTTCATACTTCACAGTGGTAAAATAGAAGCGGCTCGATGCCAAGGATAATGAAAGAGGTGTCTTCCCAATTATGACGAAAAAAGCCGATAAGGAGCATGGCGACCTGCTTTACGAGAGCATCCTGACCCTAAAGGATCTGGACGAGTGCAAGAAATTTTTTGAAGATCTCTGCACGGTGGCGGAGCTGAGGGCCATGGAGCAGCGGTTTGAGGTGGCGCTCCTCCTCAGCGATGGGATGATCTACAATGATATTCTGGAACGCACCGGGGCCAGCAGCGCCACCATCAGCCGAGTCAACCGCTCGCTGAACTACGGCGCGGACGGCTACAAGAATGTACTGCCCCGCGCCAAGGAGATCCGGAAGAGGTATGAACAGGAGGACGAATGAGCAGCTATGAGGCCCTGGCGGCCCGGTACGATGCCCTTACCGCTGACGTGGACCATCGTCGGTGGGCGGATTATATCGAAAAGCAATTCCAGAAATGCCCCATTCCCATTCATACCGTGCTGGATTTGGCCTGTGGGACAGGGGAGATGACATGTCTGCTGGCGGAACGGGGTTACGAGATGATCGGCGTGGATCAATCTCAGGATATGCTGGCCGTGGCTGCGGAAAAGGGCCGACAGGTAAGGGGAGAAGCCCCGATCTTTCTCCAGCAGCCCATGCAGGAGTTGGATCTGTACGGCACCATCGACGCCTGTATCTGCTGTCTGGACAGCGTCAACTATGTAACCCGCCCGGCCGATCTGCGCCGGGCGTTTGATCGGGTGCATCTTTTTCTGATGCCGGGCGGACTGTTCCTCTTCGACATAAACGCGCCGGGGAAGCTGCGGGGACTAGACGGGGGCATATTTCTTGACGAGACAGAGGACACTTACTGTGTCTGGCGGGCGGACTGGTCTGAACGGAGAAAGATCTGCACCTACGGAATGGACCTCTTCTTCCGGGAGGAAGGCGGCCTCTGGCGCCGGGAGGAGGAGGTCCATGAAGAACGGGCTTATGAGCTGGAGGAGCTGGAAGGCTACCTCTATGGAGCGGGATTTTCCAAGGTGCGGCAGTACGGCGAACTGAAGTTACGCCCGCCCGGCGAGGATGAGCAGCGTATATTTTTTGCAGCGCGAAAGGAAATGATAGAGATCCATGGATGAGATCGTACGCATGATTGCAGCCGATGGTACGGTGAGGGCCGTGGCCATAACCGGAAAAGATATGGCAGAGCGGGCACGGCAGATCCACAAGACGTTGCCTGTGGCGACCGCCGCCTTGGGACGCACCTTGATGGGATGCGCCATGATGGGCTCGGATCTGAAGACGGAGGACGGCTCAGTCACCCTGCGCATTCAGGGCGGAGGCCCCCTGGGCAGTATTACGGCTGTGGCGGACAGCCATGGGAATGCCAGGGGCTACCTCCAGAACGGGCAGGTGGATCTGCCCCGGAAGGCGCCTGCGAAGCTTGATGTGGGCTCTGCCGTGGGAACAGACGGGTATCTCACGGTCATCAAGGACATTGGGCTCAAAGAACCCTATGTGGGCAGCGTGGAGCTGGTAAGTGGGGAGATCGCGGAGGATCTCACGTCTTATTTTGCGGTCAGTGAGCAGATCCCCACCGCCTGTGGTCTGGGCGTCCTGGTCAATACTGATCAATCCGTCCTCTGCGCCGGTGGTTATATCGTGCAGCTCCTGCCCGGTGCCGACGACGCTGTGGCGGGCCGGCTGGAGGGTGCTGTAGGCAGGCTGGGACCGGTGACAGATGTACTCAACCGCGGCGCCGACGCGCAGACCCTTCTGGAGCAGCTGCTGGAGGGGATGGGAGCGGAGCTGCTGGAGCGAGTGCCGGTGTCCTACCGGTGCTATTGCAGCCGGGAGCGGGTGTCCAGGGCCCTGATCAGTTTGGGCAGAAACGAATTGGAGCATATGATCGAAGAGCAGGGGGAGACGGACCTCACCTGCCAGTTCTGCGACGTGGTTTATCACTTCTCAAAAGAGGAGTTGAAGACAATCTTGCAGGAGGCGACCAAGGCGTAGCAGAAAGCTCTCATGCCGCGGAAGGACCTTTTCCGCGGCATGAGAAAAAAATCTCAAAAAATGGTCAAATTAGTGTTGACAGATTGAGGCTGGTTTAGTATAATAACTTTCGCCGTCTGAAAAGAATGGCCAACAGGGGAGCATAGCTCAGCTGGGAGAGCGCATGCCTTACAAGCATGATGTCACAGGTTCGAGCCCTGTTGTTCCCACCATGGGTTGATAAGCCCAAAGTGTCAAATGGCGTGGTAGTTCAGTTGGTTAGAACGCCGGCCTGTCACGCCGGAGGTCGAGGGTTCAAGTCCCTTCCGCGTCGCCATTTGCCTCTGTAGCTCAGTTGGTAGAGCAGGGGACTGAAAATCCCCGTGTCGCTGGTTCGATTCCGGCCGGAGGCACCAAGGCTTCTCCGGAGGATACGCCGTGTATCCTCCGGGGGAACTTTCCCTCTTTTGCAGTATCAATGGCAGATCACATGCATAAGATAGACTGTGATTTGCAGGTGTAGCTCATCTGGTAGAGCGCCACCTTGCCAAGGTGGAGGTAGCGAGTTCGAGCCTCGTCACCTGCTCCAGCAAATGATAGCAGGAGCGTTTTGCTCCTGCTATCCATATGGCGCCATAGCCAAGTGGTAAGGCAGAGGTCTGCAAAACCTTTACCCCCAGTTCGAGTCTGGGTGGCGCCTCCAAAAAGAAAGACGTCTGCTTCGGGCAGACGTCTTTCTTTTCATACGGGCGTGAGGTTTATTCTGTGGGTGGATGTCAGATGAGCCTGATCTGACGCGGGAGGGGGAGCGGGCATGGAGCTGGAAGGGCTGGGCAAGTGGGGACCGCTGTTGCAGGAGGAGTATAAAAAGGAGTATTTCCTCCGGCTGGCCGAACGGGTTGATACGGCCTATTCCCGTGGGGATCCCAGGGTATTTCCGCCCAGGGAGGCGCTCTTCCGTGCGTTTTCCCGTACACCGCCAGAGCGGGTTCGGGCGGTCATCCTCGGCCAGGACCCCTATCCTACGAAGGCACACGCCGATGGACTGGCCTTTTCCGTGCGGGAGGGAATTCGTCCGCTCCCGCGCTCTTTACAGAACATCCTGAAGGAACTGAGAGAGGATGTAGGGATAACGCCTTCTCATGGAGCCGGAGATCTGTCTGTATGGGCAGATCGGGGTGTGCTGCTGCTCAACACGACGCTCACCGTGTATGAGGGGGCTGCGGGTAGCCACGGCCGCTGGGGCTGGGAGCGGTTTACCGCGCAGGCCCTCCGGCTTACCCGGGCGCTTCCGCAGCCGGTGGCCTATCTCCTGTGGGGCGGCCATGCTCAAAACACCGCTGTGGGAGCGGGGATTCCGCGCTCGGGGGAAGGCGTGTTCGTCAGCGCACATCCAAGCCCGCTGTCTGCGGGCAGAGGATTCTTCGGCAGCCGGCCATTCAGCCGTGTCAATGCCTTCCTGCGGGAAAGAGGCGGGGAAGAGATCGACTGGAGCCTGTAGCACGGCGGAGGGATCAAGCGCATCTTTTGGGGACGGTCCGCATACCCCTTGTACGAGGGGGTATGCGGACATGTCTTTTTTGGAGCGCCTGGGTGATTGGATCTGGAATCCATGGCTTTTGGGTGCCTTCTTGCTGTTGGGGCTCTATTACTCCATACGCAGCGGATTCTTCCAGCTTTTTGAGTTTCGGCTCTGGATGAGCGCTACGGTAGGGTCTCTTCTGCACTCGAAGCGAGGGGGGGAGGCGGAAGGGATCACCCAATTTCAGGCCCTGTCTACGGCGCTTGCCTCCACCATTGGTACGGGCAGCATCGCAGGTGTGGCCACCGCGATTTTTTACGGGGGACCGGGGGCCGTCTTCTGGATGTGGATTTCGGCATTCCTGGGGATGATGACCGGGTGTGCGGAAAAGACGTTGGCCGTCCGCTACCGCCACCGTGGGAAAAACGGGGGCTGGGAGGGCGGCCCCATGGATTATATGGAAAAGGGCCTGGGACTTCGGGGCCTGGCGCTGGCCTTCTCTCTCTTCTGTGTCTGCGCCTCCATCGGCGGGGGAGATATGGTGCAGGCAAATTCCATTGCCACCGCCCTAGAGGCGGCGTTCGGCTGGGACCGGCTGGCCGTGGGTGCGGTCACCGCCCTGCTTACGGGGCTGGTGATCCTGGGCGGGATCGGCCGCATTGGAAGAGTCAGCGAAAAGCTGGTGCCCGCCATGGCGGTTCTGTTCCTGGCGGGCGGGGCCGCTGTGCTGTGGGTCCACGCTACGGCCGTTCCGGCCGCCCTTTCCCGAATTGTGGCGAGCGCCTTTGCGCCCAAAGCTGCGCTGGGGGGCACGTTGGGCTATTCCATGGCCTCCGCCATGCGCTTCGGTGTGGCCAGGGGAGTGTTCACCAATGAGGCGGGCCTGGGCTCCTCCGCTATGGCCCATGCCGCGGCGGATGTGGAAGAGCCGGCGGAAGAGGGGATGTGGGGTGCGTTTGAGGTCTTTGTAGCGACGCTGGTGGTCTGTACGGTAACGGCGCTGGTCATTCTGACCTCGGGCGTCTATGATGAGACAGAGGCGCTTCTGGCCATTCAAAGTGGAGGCGTGGACAGCTCCATGCTGGGATCTGCGCTCTCCGCCGCGGCATTTTCCACTGTCATGGGGGCCTGGGGCGGCCCCTTTGTGGCGGTGTGCCTTCTGATGTTTGCCTTTTCCTCACTCCTAGGCTGGAGCTACTATGGGGAGAGGGGTCTTGCATATCTTACAGGCAGCGACCGGTGGGTTGGGTGCTATCGAATGGTATTTCTTCTCTTTGTCGTGGCGGGCAGCGTGGGAGACGTGGGACGCGTGTGGCAGGTGGCGGACATCTGCAACGGTATGATGGCTCTGCCCAATCTGGCCGCGCTGCTGCTCCTGTCGCCGGAGGCCCTGCGGATGATTTTTCAGTGGTCGCTGCGGCAGAAAAAGGCCCGAAAAGGCCAGAGAAGCGTTTCCGGAAGATAGCATGGGTATTGCGGGTGCATCTGAAAGAGATGCCATCCGAAGGGAAAAGAAACGCCCAGGACCGCCGGAATGGTGGTCCTGGGCGTGTTTGCTTGGCAAAAGAGAAACGCTAAGAGAGAATAGGCACCTCAGTCCAGTCCTCCGTCCCGGAACCCGCCTCCGGAACAGAGGAGGGCTCCGGGGCGGCTTTCCCCTCCACAGTGAGTGTGTAGCCGTCCAGGATGGAGGAGGACTCCCCCTCGGCCTGAGGGGCGTGGTCGATCGTGACGAGGTCCCCGGCGTTGAGAAGAACAGCCACCGGATTCTGCACGGCGGACAGAGAATAGAACACCTCCTCGCCCTCCAGGCGGATGAAGTAATAGGTGGTACCGTCCAGCACGGCGGATCGGATCTCCGCTACCGTACCCGAGACCTGGGTCTCGATCCGTTCTTCCGGAGCGGCAATGCCCTTTTCCCCCAGCAGGCGCAGATAATCCTGCTCACAGGCCGCCACAGTGTCGCCGATGCCCACCAGATTGAATTGCCCCACATTGACCATGGCATATTTTTTTACCAACTGCCGGTCGTCCTTCAGGGCGATGAAGTAGGTGGGCTGGTCGGAAATATTGAGCAGAAGCGGGAAGGTGGAACGGTAGCCCTGATCCTGGACCATCCCCTCGGCGGAAGCCCGGGCAGATTGCTCGGTGGCACCGGGAATGGTGTAGAATTTGGTCTCTTTAGTGCGCTGGTTGCACAGGAGAAAGCCCAGATTCGACTGATCGCTGGTAGCGGAGGTGACGCCGGTGTACATATATACGTCGTCGTTGAGCGCAATATAGTTATAGCCCTCGGTCGTGATCTTCACGTCCCGCTGGCCGAACACGGAGTTGATGAACCCGTGGACCAGCGTGCCGTAATAGTCGTACTGCTCCATGATGAGAGAGGCGAGGTAAACTCTGTCCACCCACTGCGGGACCTCTTCATGGTAGGAGCATTCGCCGGTAACAGCGTCCATGAGCACCGCTCCCCGGATATCCGTGCCCCCAAAAAGACCGATGGTCTTGACCACACGGGGACAGACCCACCAGGGATTGCCGGACTCGTCAATCTCAAAAGAGGGGGTGGCGAAAAGAAAGGTGGGATACTGAAAGCGCAGATGGCGCATCACGTTGCGATTCAAAGGCTCGGAAGGGGAGTATTTGATTCCCTGGCCATCGGGAAGGCGAACCACCTTGACCTCCTGGGAGACCATATCCACCACAATGTAAGCGGGCAGACCGTTGGAGCGGTTGGTGAACCACCGAATAAGATCGGCGTATTCCAAGGGGGCCACACGGACGGGACTACCCTGATAGTTGATCTGGGTGGAGTCGTAGGCCACCTCAAACTGGCTGGCCATGTCGGGAATGGTACCCATCTGTGTGGTGCTCAGATATCGGGCGGAGTCCTCGTCCAGCAGAGGAATTTCATTAAAGGAAATTTCCTTTACATCTGTTGAAAAATCGCCCTCTTCCACCTGGAGAAGCTGCCGATAAGCGCTGGCGCGAAACAGCGGCATGGAAATCACACTGCCTACCACGCCGACTAGGATGAGAGCGGCCATGAGAATACCCACCGGCAGACACTGGGACTTGATGAAGCGGAAGTATTCTTTGAGTCCACCGCCCGGGTCCATGTGAAAGCCGGTGGTGAAGAGCGCTGAGATCACAAAGACCAGACAGAGCACAAAAACAAACACGTAGAAATTGCTGTCCTGGAGGTTGAGCGCGGGGAGGGAGACATAAAAGTAGATGAAACCAACCACGGCAGTGATCAGCAGGCTCTGAAGGACGGCGCCGAGCTTGCTTTTAGGCCCTCGCTGCTTTTTGTTTTCCATAGTAGCTCCTTTAAAATAATAATGAATCGTCAATAGTATACCCGCTTTGAGAGGAAACGATATCAGGTCAACTGAGCCTGCACAGCGGCCTCAGTGTCCTGCATAGCCTGAAGCGTCACATCAAGCAGCTTGTCCAGCTCCCAGCCCAACAGGTCCGCGCCCTGGGCAATTACCTCGCGGGAACAGCCAGCCGCAAACTTTTTGTCCTTGAATTTCTTTTTCAGAGATTTGAGTTCCATGTCGGTACAGCTCTTGGATGGACGCATGAGGGCAGCGGCGCCGATGAGCCCCGTGAGCTCGTCACAAGCAAAAAGGACCTTCTCCATCTCGTGCTCCGGCTTGACATCGCAGGCCAGCCCCCAGCCGTGACTGGCGGTGGCGTGGATCAGTGCCTCGTCCAAACCGGCCTGACGCATCAGCTCCTGAGATTTGATGCAGTGCTCGTCCGGCCACATCTCAAAATCCAGATCGTGGAGCAGTCCGGCGGCGGACCAGAAGTCCGCTTCATCGCCATAGCCCAGCTCTCGGGCAAACCATCCCATCACGGCCTCCACGGTAAGAGCGTGGCGGATGTGGAAAGGGTCCTTGTTGTACTGCTTGAGCAGATCCAATGCCTGTGTACGTGTGAGATTCATGCTGAACACTCCTTAGTAAAAACAGATATCGCACCTCGATGTTTCTTACAGTTATAGCATAGTTAAAGGCACTTTGCAACGGCGGCAAATTTTTCACAGGTTTTTTAAAATAGCTCTTGACGAAAGCAGAAAGAACGCTTATAATAATCAACGTTGTCCAGCACTATGGAGAGATGGCTGAGCTGGTCGAAGGCGCACGATTGGAAATCGTGTAGGCGTTAATAGCGTCTCGAGGGTTCGAATCCCTCTCTCTCCGCCATATTAAGGGACAAACCTTTAATACAAAAACAGCCCTCCTTTTTGGAGGGCTGTTTTTGTATCTATGCCCGGAAAGCCTAATATTGTGGGCTTTCCAGGCTTTTTCTATTTTCAGGGAGCTTGGCGATGCAGCTCGCCAGCGGGCTTGCCTCCTTCTTTATTTTCTGCCCGCTTGAAAGGCTCTCCGCAATCCCTGCAGATCACATTGACCTCACGCGTCGCCCGGATGATGGTGCCGCAACAGGGGCATACATGCTTGATACTGCGGTTCTTGGATTTTTTGCTCCCGCCCTTTGTCGTGCCTTCCACTGGATGGCGGCTGTCGATGTTGTGATATTTGTCGTGCTTCTCAATGTGGGGGCCGTGGGCCTCGGCGGTGGCCTTGAATTACACACCATCGGTCAAAAAGCCTTAAAACATATCTTTTTTCATTGCCGAAGGGGACGCAAAAGCCCTGCCGGAGCGGGGCTAATCAAATCAACAAACTGGGAGTTATCGCTCTGACATATATTTTTGTATTTCATCAGAAGTCAACTTTTTTATCTGTGTTTTTGCATACTCTCTATATCAATGCAATCGTGGACGCACTGGAGCTCTTAAAAGAGCAGAATCCGCAACCCCAATAATGGAAATTAGGAGATCCGTCTGAATCTGATGTTCCGGCGTTGTATTCAGACGGATTTCTTTTGAATCAAATAAAGACAAATTAAAAATTTATATTTATTTTTACACCTAGGCAAAATCAGGTCATAAAATAACAAAATTTAGGAGGGAAAAATAATGGGATTTTTCAACAAATTGTTTAAGGGACCCGAAATCGATAGGGAAAAGAGCGACGCCAACGCGGAGAAAATGCGTGTATTATTTAACCAAGTCGTAGAAGGGGGAGACGATTACAGGCTGATTTTTGGATATACAGAGGATGTGAGCCGTTTCAATTACGGATTTGTTCATGGAAGCAAAACGAAAATTGGGAATTTGATTGTCGGCTGGAACGAGGTTGGTCAGACGATCACAGTCGTTCCCACCGTCCCCGATCTTTCCGCCTGTGGAGCCCCGACCTACTACCGTCGTTCTGCAATCTTTAAAGCCTACCGGAACAAGTACCCCACCGATGCCTTTATCATTTACCCAGATAAAAAAAGCTATATCGGCATCAATGCCTATGATTGGTTGGAAGATGAAAAGCTGTATGTTTATGTGTCACAGGATGAAGAACTGGCCGCTTTTACCGACTTCTTTATGAACCGATTTGCAACGAGATGAGGTTGGAGACACTTCTTGGAGAAGTTGGCGCGTTCCTGCCGGTCTTTTTAGTCCGTATTTAACGTATTTAATATGTAGAAAAACAGAGCTTAGGACAGGTCGAAGCAAGCGTCATATCGCTTGCTTCGACTTTTTTGCGGGAAATAGCAGGGGCAAGGCATCAAAGCCGGAAGTGTTGTCCACGAGTGGAGCCCTGCTCCTCGTGGGAATGTGTCCGGACAGTCCCCGTATAAAAGTGCGGAAAAAGAATACGCTAAGGGCGAAAAAACCATCTTTTGCCTGGAGGAGGAGGCCAATGGAACGAGCGTTCTGCTTATTGGCAGGGTATTTCTGCGGCTGTTTCCTGACTGCAGAGCTGGTAGCTAGGAAGGAAACGGGAAAACGGGCGCAGGACGTCGGCTCGGGAAACCCGGGCATGGCCAACATCACCGAGCACCTCGGTCTGCGATGCGGCGTAGCGGTATTGGCGGGCGATGTGGGCAAGACCGCGTTTGCATGTCTGCTATGTCGGGCGCTCCTGTGTCGGGAGCTGGGACAATTGGGGGTGTTTTGGGCCGGATTGGGAGCTGTACTTGGACATAATTTTCCGTTTTGGAACCGATTCCGGGGCGGGAAAGGGGTGGCTGTGACCTGCACATGTCTGATTTTAGGCGCACCCATGTGGGGAGCCGTAAGCTGTTTGGCGGGGCTCGCCGTGGTATGGATCACAGGATATCTGCCCTTGGGCGCTGTGGTGATCCCAGGCACGTTTTTGCTATTTGCAGGTTCTTTTCTGGGGGCCGAAGCCGGAGGGATTGCTGCGGTGCTGACCCTGGTGATGCTCTCACGACACACCCACGGACTGCTTCGGATTATTCGCGGGGCAGAGAGGCGGTTTGGCCCGGCAGGGAACACGGATTCGGGCCGGGAATCCGGGCCCCGCGGATGAGTGGGATTCTTGCAAAATCGCCACAAATCATCTCTGAATTTGCAAGCGAGGGCAAGGAAGCTTGAAGGATAGACACATTGTGCTGCAATGGATACAGGGTATTTGACAAAATAAAAGAAAAAATTGGGCTTGCAATTTATTCGGAAATGGGTTACAATCTGGTTACAAAAAGTAAATAACAAGCTACAATAGCAACAAGAAACTACAACGAAACAGTAAGGAGGAAGCACGCGACATGCAGAAGCGTTTTTTATGTCTCATGCTTTGCCTGGCTATCGTACTCCCGGTGGGAAGCTTTGCTCTGGCGGCGGAGGGAATCCAGGCGGAGGAAGAAGTTGCCCCATATTTTCTTGTGGATGGCATAGCCTATGAGGATCCTGGTCTTACGGTATATAACAATATCACCTATGTATCCCTGATGAACGCGGTTCTGGCTCTGCGGCCGGATGCCGTCATTACGTGGGAAGGGGAATACGCGGTGGTCAGCGCCGAAGGCCTGACGATCCGTGTCCGAGTGGGGGATCAATACGTCGAAGCCAATGGCCGGTATCTGTATGTCCTCAACGGTGTGATTGCGATGAATGGCCGTGTTCTGGTCCCGGTGCGGACCATTGCCCAGGCCATGGGCGCATGGGTGGGCTGGAACGCTGAAACCGGAGAGGTGGAGATCTACAGCGGCAGCGGCGCCATCGTCTCAGGTGAGAGTTACTACGACAGCGATTCCCTCTACTGGCTGTCCCATATCATCAACGCTGAGAGTGGGAATCAGTCTTTGGATGGAAAGCTGGCTGTAGGCACGGTCATCATGAACCGTGTAGACAGCCCACGTTTTCCCAATACGATTTACGAGGTCGTCTGCGCACCCAACCAGTTCACGCCGGTGCAGAATGGTGCGATTTACCGTGAGCCCAACGCTGAGAGCGTGATCGCGGCCAAGCTGATCCTGGAAGGGGTCAGAGTGGGAGGAAACAGCCTGTATTTTGTAAATCCCAGTATATCGCCCAACAGTTGGGCACAGCGGAACCGGCCCTACGTGACCACAATTGGCGCGCACGCATTTTTCGGGTGACAGGAAAGGGACCGGGGCCGCGAGGTCCCGGTTTTTTCCTGAAAACTGTTGACATAGCGCATCTGATATGGTAAGATAACACTCGCGTTTGGTGTGCTTGGTGGCGCTCGGCTTGTGGAGAGATGTCCGAGTGGTTTAAGGAGCCGGTCTTGAAAACCGGTGACTCGCAAGAGCCGTGGGTTCGAATCCCACTCTCTCCGCCAATTTTATTCAAATGAATCACACATACTGCCGTCGGCATGGAGAAGTACCCAAGTTGGCCGAAGGGGCTCCCCTGCTAAGGGAGTAGTCCGGGAAACCGGAGCGAGGGTTCAAATCCCTCCTTCTCCGCCAAAAAGAAAACCCTTGCAGTTGCTAGAAAAACTAGTGATTGCAAGGGTTTTCTTATGTTTTTTGTGTGTCGCTGTCAACTACTGAAAAACTGCTGCTTATGACTATCAAATGTCGTAAAAAATTAGCCTATATGGCCTTGGGTTTTGATTTTACCTCGAGGGCGTTGACCCTCTTGTTCCGCATGCAGAGAGCATGGCAGCGTAACTGTGCCTGGGAGGAAACAGTCTTTTTCCCTCTTCCCCTTGCATTTCCTCCTATCTTTTGGTAAAATAAAAGAGCAGATAGCCCCAAGCTTTTCTGCTCCTTTCCGCCGTCCTCGGTACGCAAATACCGGGGGCGGCACCCTTTTTCATGTAGATAGATCACAAGGCCGCCCTTTAATAGGGCGGCCTTATATCAGATATATTGTATTAAGAATTGCCAGGAACGGTCCATGCAGGGAAGTCAGCCGCTTCAGACGGTGATGACATTTTCAGTGTGCTGCATCTGCTCGACGATGTCGTACATATTGCTGATCACGCCCACCTTCAAGTGCTCCGCCAAGCCAAAAAAGTTGAGGCAGGTCCCGCACACCAGAATTGTGCAGCCTTTGGATTCCAGGGCCTTCAGATGTGCGACGATCTGTTCGTCTTCGCCGGCGGGGAGCTGTACGCCTCCATTCATAAAAATAAGCGCGCGGGGCGGTATGCTGCCCTCGGCCAACGTATAGAGAAACATTTTCATCAGGTTCCGGCCCAACTCTGGGCTACCGTCACCAATAAAGTTACGGCTGATGAAAAAGGTGGGCGCGCCGGGTCCGATGGAACATTTGACCGCTGCTGCGGGAGAAGGCGCTACGCCCTCTCCTGAGATCCGGACGGAAAAGCGGCCGCTTTCCGCAATGGATCGGACCGTCATCCCCTGGCTTTCCGCCAGACGGGTCAAATTTTGGACTGCAATGTCGTTGTCGACCAGGACCGTGATATCCCGTGCGCCTTGATCCAACGCTTGTTTGGTCAAGACTACAGGCATAGGGCAGGCTTTGCCCAGCGCGTCGATTTCCAGTGTCATTTGGTCAGCCTTCTTTCATCTCTTTGATTTGCGTGTGATCCACATAGTAAAGCCGATACTCTTCCGGGGACAAAAGGGCATCCCTCAGGGCAGTTGCCAGCGCGGGGTAGTGTTCCCGCTCCACCCGCAGGGAGATACCGCAGCTCACCGAGAGCTGGCGGAGCGTTGGCATCACCTGGACGGGGACCCGAGGGCGCAGGACGCGCTCGGCGGAGAGCGCGCTTTGAGAGCGATCGAAGGTCAGAAGGTAGTAGCACGCCTCCATGTTACCGCACCCACAGGAAGGTGTCGCCCTGCTTGGGCTCGACATGACCGATCTCCTCGGCGCAGGGCAGATGATCCCGAAGGGCGCGCAGGAGTGGAGGGGCGCTCTTCTCAGGGACGGATATCAGGAGGCCACCCGAGGTCTGTGGGTCGTACAGCAGATCCAAAAGGGCGCGGGAGATACCGTCGTCCGCGCGGGTATAAGGCTCTGCAAAACGGCGGTTGCGGTACATACCCTCGGGAAGGAACCCCATGACGGCCAGCTCCAAAACGCCGGGAAGCAGAGGGATGCGCCTGCTGTCCAAAACAGCGGTAACGCCGCCTCCTTTCGCCATCTCCAGTGTGTGCCCCAACAGGCCGAAGCCGGTCACATCGGTACAGCTCTCCACTGGGAAATCCGTCAGGATGTCGCGGGCGGTCCGATTGAGCATGGCCATTTGTTCCTCTGCAAGGCGCAGAAGGGACGGCTCCGCAAAGCCAGCCTTAGCGGCGGTGGTGGTAACGCCGATGCCCAGAGGTTTGGTCAAAATCAGAACGTCTCCCACTTTCGCCCGGTCATTGCGCAAAATGTGGTCGGGGTGGACAAAACCGGAGACCGCGAGGCCGTATTTGGGCTCCAGATCCCGAATGGTGTGACCGCCGGTGATGATGGCACCGGCCTCATAGGCCTTGTCATATCCCCCGCGCAGCACCGCACGCACCGCCTCATCATCCATCTCAGGGGAGACACAGAGCAGATTGAGCGCCAGTTTGGGTTCGCCTCCCATGGCATAGACATCGCTGAAGGCATTGGCGGCGGCGATCTGTCCGAAGCGGAACGGATCATCCACGATCGGCGGAAAGAAATCCACGGTCTGAACAAGGGCGAGCTGGTCGGACAGGCGGTAGACCGAGGCGTCGTCACTGGTGTCGTAGCCCACCAGAAGACGCTCGTCGGTACGGGTGGGGAGCCCGTCCAGCAGTTGCGCCAATACTCCTGCGCCGACCTTGGCGCCGCAGCCGGCGCACTCGGCCAGACGGGTCAGTTTGATATCAGCGGACATAAGTGCCGCCCTCCTTTCGATGATATTGCGTCAAAATGGCCTCCAGTACGCCGCCTCCCACTGCTCTTGCCTTGTCTGAGACGGAAAAACAGTGTTCCCGGCGGCAGCGCGGATCGATATCGCCCGCCTTCATTCCGGTGTGGACGGGAGTGCCATCGGGCAGAAGTCCCCGCAGGACACCGGAGATCTGGGCGCGCATAGGAGTTCCGTCCACGTATCCAACCGGCTGCCCGGCCTCCACCAGGTCGCCGATCCGCGCGGCGGGCAGAAATACGCCGTCTGCCGGGGCTCGCAGGAGGCGCTCCACGGTATAGCCGCCGATTTCACCGGGAACGCCCGTGTTGGAGGCCGGCGCTCGGTCCCAGAGGACGCGGCCCAGATCGTGCCCGCGCTGGGTCTCCACGGCGGCATGACAGTCGCGTCCCGGGAGAAAGCCCGGCCCGACGCCCACCACACAGGAGGCGTCGGTGAGATGCGTGCCTAGGTTTCGCTTTGCCAGGACGGCGTCGACCACTACATCCGGACGGAGGGCCTCCACGCTGGTCCCGCTGGGATCGACCAGCACGGCGACGAATCCGCGCCCTGTGAGGGCCAGCGCCTCCTCAGGAGCGGCGGCCAGGCGGGCCGGGATGTCCTCCACCTGAGCGCTTCCCCGGTAAACCGCCTGTGAAAAGGCTACCGTGCACCGCACGGTAGTGGGCCGTGCTGTTTCCGTCATAACAAGGGCAAAGCCGCAGCGAAACAGACGGCAGGCGATGCCTGTCGCCAGATCTCCCGCCCCTTTGATGACTACGAGCATCCGTCAAACACCTCTTTGATGCAGTCCTCTTCCCGGAGTGAGGCAATGACGACCCGGCAACCGGGGAGGAGACGTTCGATTTCAGCCGCCGCGGCGCACGCCAGATGGCGGGGGACCATGTCGGCCTGGTTGAGTAGAACCCGAAAGCGGGCGGGGTCCTCTACTCCCTTGCGTTGTCCGTGTTCAGAGGTGAGCAATCCAGCCAGCAGCGATGGCGTCAGCGCCGCACCCGGGGGGACGCCAAGGAGTGCCGCGGCAAGCGACGGCCTGTGGCACACCTCTGACAAGGGGCGGCCCAGGGCGGAGAGCCCGGCCACGCCGACAACATATCCGCCCGGCAGCAGGACCGGCTCGTGACAGGCGGGCGCCTTGACGGGGAATCCGTGGGCGCCGTCGGCCTCCGCCAGGACCCAATCCGCTAAAGTGGGCGCGGCGCGCAGCAGGGCGGGCGGGGGAGGAGAGAGCTTGTCGCCCTCCGCAGATAAGGCGGCGCAGACTGCGCTGTGCTCCCGCAGAGCGGCGTGCAGGGCGTCGGGCGATCCTCCCAGCAGGAGCAATCCAAGAGCCTCACCCTGCGCGCGAGTGATGTGAGTGGTGGTGACGGCCACGACCCGCCGGTCCACCGACCACTCCTTTGTCAGGCGGAGGAGAAGTGAGCTCTTTCCGCCGCCGCCCACCAGGGAAAGAACACCGCTTTCAGGGAGACCAAGTGCCTCGCAGAGGCGCATGTTCCAGACCTCCTCACGCAATCATTATTCTCATTTGAGAATAACATATTGACTTTCCAAAGTCAAACAAATATAATGGAAACATAAAATATTTTCAGGGGGAAGCCGACTGAGTGCAGAGCCAACGGGGAAGGGAGACCGAATGGAAAAGTTTCTGGAGGCGCTTCGGGGCCTGCTTGCCGATGGAGATGGGGTGGCCTTGGCCACGGTGGTGGCGCGCTCTGGCTCCGCGCCCCGGGACGCCGGCGCGCGAATGCTGGTCGGGCGCTCGGGGCGTCTCTGGGGAACAGTGGGCGGCGGGCTGGTGGAGCACGAGGCGGAGCTTCTGGCGATGGAGACGCTGCGCTCGGGGACGTCGGCTTTGCGGGAGTTCTGCCTACGGGCGGAGGGGCTGGAGCGCATTGGAATGGTCTGCGGCGGAGACGTGACGCTGGCGGTGCAGTATCTCCCAGGCGGTGCTGCGGGACCGCTGGCAGCGACGGACGCCGCACTGAGATGCCTCCGGGCCGGTGGAGACGGCTGGCTGGTCTCCCGGCTGTCCACGGCAGAGGCGGGAGACCTCTCTTTTCTGGAGAAAGAGGCGGCGGAGATACGGTTTTCGGCCTTGAGGCAGCAGGCGGCAGACGAGGTTCTGTTTGAGGCGGAAGGGAAACCATGGTTTGCGCAGCGCCTGATAAGGTCCGGCGCGGTATATCTGTTCGGCGGCGGCCACGTGGCCCGTGAGCTGGCCCCGCTCTTGGCTCGCCTGGATTTTTGCTTTATGGTGTTGGATGACCGGGCGGAATTTGCGGTACCTGCAGATTTTCCGGGTGCGAAGGGGGTCCTCTGTGCTGATTTCGGACATATTCTTGATGCGGTTGCCCCAGGCTCGGGGGATTATGCCGTTGTGATGACCCGAGGCCACCTCTTTGACCTGGAGGTGCAGAAACAACTGCTTACCACCCCCGTTGGCTATATCGGAGTCATGGGCAGCCGCAAGAAAAAGGAATTTGTTTTTGAAAGGCTGAGAGAGGCGGGATTCTCAGACCGGGCGCTCTCCCGTATCGTAACGCCTGTTGGCCTCCCGCTGGGTGGCGAGACGCCGGCGGAGATCGCCTTGAGCGTGGCCGCCCAGCTTGTACAGCTCAGGGCCGAGAGGAAAGGCCGGGTATGGAAGAGAGAAGAGGGGGAGAACATGAGATGAAACTGGTCAGAACCGAGGAGGCCGTGGGGCAGGTCCTGTGCCACGACATTACACAGATCATCCGGGACATTTCGAAAGGGCCTGTTTTCCGCAAAGGGCATATCGTCACTGAGGAGGATATCCCCATCCTCCTCAGTGTGGGCAAAGAGCATCTGTACATATGGGAAAACGATGAGACGATTCTCCATGAGGACGAGGCGGCGGAGATCCTGCGGGGGCTCTGCCAGGGACCGAATATGAAGGCCTCCGCCCCCAAGGAGGGAAAGATTGAACTCACCGCCGGCTGTGACGGCCTGTTTCTGGTGGACACCGAGCGTCTGCGGGCGGTAAATGCACTGGGGGATATGATGATCGCTACCCGTTTTGCGGGTTTCCCCGTCAAAACGGGAGATAAGCTCTGCGGCACCCGTGTGATCCCGCTGGTCATCGCGCGGGAAAGGATGGAGCGGGCCAAGGCGGTGGTGGGAACGGAGCCGCTTTTGAAGCTGCTGCCCATGCGTCCCAAGCGGTATGGGCTCGTCGTCACGGGGAGCGAGGTGTTCCACGGGCGTATCCGGGATACCTTTACCGGCGTGATACTGGAAAAGCTGGGGGAGTATGGGTGCGAAATGGCGTTCCATACGGTGTTGGACGACAACCCCGCCGCCATCACCGCCGCTATCACCGACATGCTGGACCGGGGGGCGGAGCTGGTGCTGTGTACCGGCGGTATGAGCGTGGACCCGGACGACCACACCCCACTGGCCATCAGGAACACCGGGGCGGACGTGATCTCTTACGGCGCTCCCGTACTGCCGGGCGCCATGTTTCTGGTGGCTTACACGGGGGACGGCCGGCCCATCTGCGGCCTGCCCGGCTGTGTGATGTACGCCAAGCGCACCATCTTCGATCTGGCGCTGCCCCGGCTTCTGGCGGATGTGCCGATCACGGCAGACTGGTTGGCCGGGCTGGGGCAGGGGGGACTGTGCCTGGACTGTCCTGTGTGCCATTTCCCCAACTGCGGCTTTGGAAAAGGGGGATAGACCCATGTGTTTTTCCCATATTGACGCCGACGGGAACGCCGTGATGGTGGATGTGACGGAGAAAGCGGCCACCCATCGCCGGGCTGTGGCCGCCGGATCCATCCGCATGAACGAGGAGGCTTTCGCCGCGGTGCGGGACAAGACGGCCCGCAAGGGAGATGTGCTGGGGGTGGCGCAGGTGGCCGGCATCATGGCCACGAAGGAGACCTCCAGACTCATCCCGCTGTGCCACGGCCTGGGACTGACTGCAAGCGGCCTGAAATTTTTCCTCCACCCGGAAAGCAGCGAGATCGAGGCGGTCTGTACCGTACAGTGCGACGGAAAGACGGGGGTGGAGATGGAGGCGCTGACCGGGGTAACGGTGGCCCTGCTCACCATCTACGATATGTGTAAGGCTATTGATAAGCGCATGGTACTGGGGGACATCCATCTTGTGGAGAAGGAGGGCGGCAAGAGCGGGCGCTTTCTCTTCAGCAGCGCGCCATGAGGGATCGGCTGGGGAGGGAGATCGATTACCTTCGGGTCTCTGTTACGGACCGCTGCAACCTGCGGTGCCGGTATTGCATGCCCAGCGGAGTCCCCAGTGTGGAGCATACCGAGGTGCTGCGGTATGAGGAGCTTTTGCGCCTGTGCAGCCTGGCCGTGGGGCTGGGTATCCATGCGTTCAAGGTGACCGGAGGCGAGCCGCTGGTCCGCCGGGACTGTGTGGACTTTTTGTCCGAACTCAAAAAACTGCGGGGCGTGGAGCAGGTCACGCTGACGACCAACGGAATCCTGTTGTCTGACCATATGGAGGCGCTCAGGACGGCGGGGGTGGACGGGATCAATGTAAGCCTGGATACGCTGGACGACGGCCTTTACAGCAGTCTCACCGGTGCGCCACCCGGCACCGCCGCCCTGGTATGGCGCGCGGCGGAGGCCTCCGCCGCGATAGGGATCCATACAAAGCTCAATGCGGTCCTGCTTCCGGAAACGGTAGAGGGAATTGTGGAATTGACGGCGGCGGCGGATACGATACCTGCCGATATTCGCTTTATTGAGCTCATGCCGATTGGCGCGGGGAAGGGCCGGGAAGGTCTCACCGCCTCTGAGGCGCTGGAGCGTCTGCGGACGCGCTGGTCTGACTTGGAGCCCACGGGGGAGCGTAGAGGGAACGGCCCCGCCCGGTATTACGGCAGCACCGGCCTCCGGGCGCGGGTGGGGCTGATCAGCGCGGTGAGCCGGGCCTTTTGCAGCAGCTGCAATCGAGTGAGGCTCACCAGCACGGGGGAACTCAAGCCCTGCCTCTGCTACGGCGGCGGGACGGATCTCCGGACCTTGCTGCGCAACGGCGGGACGGACCGGGCGCTCCGGGAAGCGATGGCCTGCTGTATCCTGCAAAAGCCGGTTTCCCACGGCTTCGGCAGGGCTGGCGCCGTGACTGAGGCACGGGGTATGCATGAAATTGGAGGATGACGGATGGGAAGGATTCTTGCGGTCTGCTCCAGCCCCGCCAGGGGCACGGAGAAAAGACGCGTTGGTTCCGGCCGGTTCACCCCGGAGTGGGGGCTTGTGGGCGACGCCCACGGCGGAGACTGGCACCGGCAGGTCAGTCTGCTGAGCGCGGAGAAAATCAAGGCGTTTAACGAGCGGGGGGCCGGAGTGGAATACGGCGCCTTTGGCGAGAACTTAGTGGTGGAAGGGGTGGATCTGCGGGCCCTTCCGGTGGGAACTCGGCTGCGCTGCGGCCAGGTTCTGCTGGAGCTCACACAGATTGGAAAGGAATGCCACAGCCACTGCGCCGTTTACCAGCGGATGGGGGCGTGCATCATGCCCAGGGAAGGGGTATTTGCCCGCGTGGTGGAAGGCGGCGACCTCGCAGAGGGAGATGTGCTGACGGTGGAGCCGCGCGTCGGCGGCCGGCCCTATCGGGCGGCGGTGATCACCCTTTCGGACCAGGGAGCGGCGGGGAGACGGGAGGATCGCTCCGGCCCGGCTATAGCCGCCCGCCTGGAGGCATCCGGCTATGAGATCGTCGAGCGGCTGCTTCTCCCGGATGGGTTGGAACCGCTGCGAAGTCAGCTCATCCGGCTCTGCGATCAGCGGCAGCCGTACCTCATCCTCACCACCGGCGGAACGGGCTTCAGCCCCCGGGATGTGACGCCGGAGGCCACCCTGGCTGTGGCCGAGCGGCAGGCGCCCGGCATAGCAGAGGCCATCCGCGCCCACTCCCTTTCCATTACGCCCAGGGCTATGCTGTCCCGCGGCGTGTCTGTACTGCGGGGCGGGACGCTGATCGTCAATCTGCCGGGGAGCGTCAAGGCCGTGGAAGAGAGCCTGGACTGTTTTCTGGAGGTGCTGCCCCATGGTCTGGAGGTACTCCGGGGAGAGGCCGGGGACTGTGGCGTGAACCGGTCGGAGGTCTGAACCAGATCGACCGACGCGCAGCAGGCGCGTGATCCATGAAATCAAGAGAAAAGAGGCGTTACTCATGAAAAAGCTGTGCTCCCTTGCCCTGGCGCTGATGCTGACCCTATCCCTTGCCGCCTGCGGAGGCACCTCCGGGTCCCAGGCGGATACGCCTGCGCCGGCGGACCCCTCAGACGCCTCTATCGAACTCATTGTGTATGCCGCAGCCTCCATGACGGAGACGCTCCAGGAGATTGCAGAGCTCTATGCAGAGGCAGCCCCCAATGTGACCCTGACCTTCAACTTTGACTCATCCGGCACTCTGAAGACACAGATACAGGAAGGGGCGGACTGTGATCTCTTCATCTCAGCGGGTCAGAAACAGATGGATCAGATGGATATCGCGTCCTCCCCCGAGGTGAACACCGAGGGGCTGGACTTTGTGGACACGGACAGCCGTGTGGATCTGCTGGAGAACCGCGTAGTCCTGGTGGTCCCTGATGGGAATCCCAAGGATATTCAGAGCTTTGACGATATGGCCGCCGGGCTCTCCGACGGATCGATCCTGATGGCGATGGGGAACAGCGATGTGCCTGTGGGCCAGTACACCCAAAAGATCCTGCGCTACTACGGTCTGGACGAGGACGCACTGGCCCCCTCCGGCGTTCTCAGCTACGGCACCAATGTGAAAGAGGTCACCACACAGGTCTCTGAGCAGAGCGTGGACTGCGGTGTGGTCTATTGTACAGACGCCTTCAGCGCCGGACTCACCGTAGTGGATTGGGCCACGGCGGAGATGTGCGGACAGGTCATTTATCCGGCGGCCGTTCTCAAAGGCAGCGCCCATGCCGAGGCAGCCCAGGCATTCCTGGACTATCTGACGGGAAGTGAGGCCATGGCGGTCTTTGAGAGCGTGGGCTTCTCGGCCCCCTGACAGCATGGACTGGTATCCCCTTTGGAACTCGCTGCGCATTGCGGCCATCAGCAGCGTGATCGTCTTTTTTGCGGGGATCGCCGCAGCCTATTACGTGGCCCGGCTTCCCCGGGCGCTGAAAGGGCTGCTGGACGTAGTCCTCACCCTGCCGCTGGTACTGCCGCCGACGGTGTGCGGCTACTTTCTGTTGCTGCTCTTTGGAAACCGACGGCCCCTCGGGATTTTTCTGGCGCAATTCGGCTTCAAGTTTGTCATGACCTGGTACGGCGGCGTGCTGGCCGCTGCGGTGGTGGCGTTTCCTCTCATGTACCGCACCGCCCGGGGCGCCTTTGAGAGCTTCGACGAGACGCTGGCTTACGCGGGGAAGACCCTGGGGCTCAGCAATTCCTATATTTTTTGGCGCATCCGCATGCCGGTGTGCCGTCAGGGCATCCTGGCGGGGGCTGTGCTGGCCTTCGCGAGAGCGCTGGGAGAGTATGGAGCGACGAGCATGCTCGTCGGCTATACGCCCGGAAAGACGGCCACCATATCCACCACGGTCTATCAGCTCTGGCGCACCAATGACGAGAGCGGCGCTTTTCGATGGGTGATGGTGAATCTGACTATCAGCGCGGTTGTGTTGCTCGCGGTCAATCTGCTGGAGCGGAGAAACAGAAGGGGGACGGCGCCATGAGCCTTACGGTGGACATTCACAAGCAACTGGGGCGTTTTTCCCTGGATGCCGCCTTCCGCGCTGACGGCGGAACACTGGGACTGCTTGGCGCCTCCGGAAGCGGGAAGAGCCTTACCCTGAAATGTATCGCGGGGATCGAGCGGCCGGACCGGGGAAAGATCCTGCTCAACGGCGTTACGCTTTTCGACTCAGAGCGGCGGATCAACCTGCCGCCGCAGAAACGACGGGTCGGATATCTCTTTCAAAACTATGCGCTCTTCCCCAATATGACTGTGCGGCAAAATATTCTGTGCGGAATACGCTGGGAGCGGGATCGTGCCCGCCGCGCGGCGGAGTTCCGCCGGGTGGTGGAGTTGTTGCACCTGCAAGGGCTCGAGGAGCAGCGGCCTGACCAGCTCTCGGGTGGGCAGCAGCAGCGGACGGCGCTGGCCCGCATACTGGTGAGCAGGCCGGAGCTTCTGATGCTGGACGAGCCCTTCTCCGCCCTGGATGAACATCTGCGGGATCAACTGCAAATCCAGATGAAGAAACTGCTGGACGCCTTTGATGGAGATATTCTGCTGGTGACGCACAACCAGGATGAGGCCTATCATATATGTGAAAAAGCGGCGGTGGTGGATGGGGGGCGCATCCTGGGCGTCCGGGAAACCGAGCTGCTTTTTCTGGACCCGGGGAGCGTCCCGGCAGCCCGCCTGACCGGATGCCGGAACATATCCTCGGCCGCCCGAAGGGTGGGGGCCTATGAAGTGGAAATCCCAGGGTGGGGGATCCGCCTGGCCACAGCGCGACCGGTGAAAGAGGGGGTGCGGGCCGTCGGGGTGCGGGCCGGCGCTTTTTCCCACACATGCCCGGAGAATCGCTTCCCGGTGAGCTTTACCGGACATATGGAGCTGCCGTTTGAGACGCAAATGTGTTTTCGGTATGAGGGTCAGGCGGAAACGGAAGGGGAGCTCTGGTGGAGCCGGCCCGGATGGGATGGGAAAAAGGGATTCCCGCAGGAGTTGGGCGTGCCCCGTGAAGATGTCCTGCTCCTTTACTAACAATTAAAGCTACTTCCCGGCAGACATAAAAAAACTCCGCACCAACTGGTGCGGAGTTTTTCAAGTATCACTCACACAGCGCGGGTGACCTTACCCGAACGGAGGCAGCGGGTGCAAACGTACACGTGCTTGGGCGTGCCGTTGACGATCGCCTTGACGCGCTTCACATTGGGCTTCCAGGGACGGTTGGAACGACGGTGGGAGTGGGACACCTGAATGCCGAATACAACACCCTTGTCGCAAAACTCGCATTTGGCCATATTTCCTTCAACCTCCTCGCTGGTCAAAGTATCAGCTTATCACAAAGCATCGAATGATATAATACCAGATTGAGCGAAAAAATGCAAGTAGTATTTTCATTCTTTTTCTATTTTTATAGGATGGCTTGAATTGAAGTTGCGAAATCTGGGAGATTCGGTTATACTTAAGCGTGACATTGAATGTGTGAGGGGTGATGGATGTGGACAGCCACTATTCCGTCAAACTGGGAAAACTGATTGAGGACTTTGAGCTGGATGTGCTGCGGGGTGCAGAGGGATACCGGGAGGTCCTGATCCAGCGGGAGGACGTGAACAGGCCGGGCCTTCAATTGGTGGGTTTTTTTGACTACTTCGACGCCAAACGGATGCAGCTTTTGGGCAGAGTGGAGAGTACTTATCTGGCCCAGCTCTCTCCGGAAGAGCGCCTCAAGAGCTTTGACGAACTCCTGGCCCATGACATCCCCGCTCTGGTCATCACCCGCGGGATGGAGCCTTTTCCGGAGTGCATGGAGATGGCTGAGAAGTATAACCGTACTATTCTCCGCACGCAGGAGACGACCACGGCCTTTATGGGCGCGCTGATCGCGGCGCTGCGCAACTACCTGGCTCCGCGCATCACACGCCACGGTGTGCTGGTGGAGGTCTACGGCGAGGGAGTCCTACTGCTGGGCGAATCGGGCGTGGGGAAAAGCGAGACGGCAATCGAGCTGGTAAAGCGCGGCCACCGCTTGGTGGCGGACGATGCGGTGGAGATCAAGCGGGTGGGCGTCAAGCGGCTGGTGGGCTCGGCGCCTGAACTGATTCGCCATTACATCGAGCTGCGAGGCATCGGCGTTGTGGATGTGCAGCAGCTCTTCGGTATGTCTGCCGTGCGTGAGGACCAGGATATCGATCTGGTGGTCAATCTGGAGCAGTGGAACGACAACACGATGTATGACCGCCTTGGTCTGGAGGAGCTCTATACGGTGATCCTGGATGTAAAGGTGCCTGCCCTTACGGTGCCTGTCAAGCCGGGAAGAAATCTGGCGATTATCGTGGAGGTGGCGGCGATGAACAACCGCCACAAAAAAATGGGGTATAATGCGGCGCAGGCGTTTACTCAGCAGATCAACGAGCATTTCGACCAGGCCCTGAGCGGCCAGATGTGAAGAACGCCGGTATATGCGTGGGAGAGGGCGGCTTGGTTTGAGGCCGCCCCTCTCAAATTTTTTGTTGTGGGGGCCGTTCTGGAATGATATAATACATCAGTTCACAACATCACCCGTTGACTCTGAAAAACGGAGGGAATAAAGCTATGTGTGGTATTGTCGGATATATCGGCGCGGAAGAGGCGGCGCCGATCCTGCTTGACGGCCTGGAGCGGTTGGAGTACCGGGGGTATGATTCCGCGGGACTGGCAGTCTATTCACAGGATGACGGCCTCCGCGTGGTAAAGGCAAAGGGGCGTCTCCGGGTACTGGCGGACTTGGTGGAGGGCGGTAAGAACATCCATGGGACCGTGGGGCTGGGACATACCCGCTGGGCTACCCACGGGGAGCCCTCAGACGTAAATTCCCATCCCCAGGTCAGTGCTTCAGGACGCATCGCCGTGGTCCACAACGGCATCATTGAAAACTATGTACAGATTAAGGAATTCCTGGAGTCGAAAGGCGTGGGCTTCGTCTCCCAGACCGATACCGAGGTAGTGGCCCAGCTCCTGGAGTACTATTACCGTGGGAACATCATGGAGGCGGTCACAAAGGTCCTCCACCGGATTGAGGGGGCTTATGCGCTGGGGATCATCTGCGCCGACTGCCCGGATCAACTGATCGCCGCCCGAAAGGACAGTCCGCTGATCCTAGGGTACGGCGAGGGGTTCAACTTTTTGGCCTCCGATGTGACCGCTGTCATCAAGTATACCCGGGAGGTGTGCTATCTGGAGGACGGCGAGATCGCCGTTCTCACCAGAGACGGTATCCGGGTTTTTAACCACCCTTATCTTCAGCCGGTGGAAAAAGAGAAATACCATGTGGACTGGGAGGTGTCCGCCGCGGAAAAGGGCGGATACGAGCACTTCATGGCAAAGGAGATTATGGAGCAGCCAAAGGCCTTTCGAGATACGGTATTTCCGCGCATCCAGGACGGCAGAGTGGTGCTGGACGACCTGAACCTGGACGGAGACTATCTGAGGGAGACGGATAAGATCTACATTATCGCCTGCGGGTCCTCCTATCATGTCGGCATGGTGGCCAAGTATATCCTGGAAAAGCTGCTCCGCAAACCGGTGGAGGTGAGCCTGGCCTCCGAGTTCCGCTACTGTGATCCGTTGGTGACGGAGAAGACGCTCTGCATTGTCATCAGTCAGTCCGGTGAGACCATCGATACGCTGGCCGCGCTCCGGGAGGCCAAACGTCTGGGCGCCCGGATACTTTCCATCGTCAACGTGGTCGGTTCTTCCATTGCCCGCGAGTCCGACGATGTGCTCTATACCTGGGCGGGGCCGGAGATCGCCGTAGCTACCACAAAGGCATACTCCACACAGTTGGCGGTCATCTATCTGATTGCACTCCGCTTTGCCGAGTTGCTGGGTACCATCAGCGGGGAGATATACGATCATATCGTATCCGAACTCCTGACTATTCCCACCAAGATGGAGCACATCCTGGAAAACCGGGAGGCCATCCAGTACTATGCCTCCATCTATTTTAACCACGAATCCATTTTCTTTATCGGCAGGAACATCGACTATGCCATCGGCCTGGAGGGCTCTTTGAAGCTCAAAGAGATCTCCTATATTCACTCCGAGGCCTATGCGGCCGGCGAGCTGAAGCACGGCACCATCTCCCTTATTGAGCAGGGGACGCTGGTGGTGGCTCTGGCCAGTTGTACCCAGCTTTTTGACAAACTCATGAGCAATGTGGTGGAGGTAAAATCCCGGGGGGCGGATGTGCTGGGCCTTACAGTGGAGTCCAGGGCAGAGGCGATGAAAAAGACGGTGGATCACGCTATCTTGGTGCCGGACACCCATCCTATGCTGCTCCCGTCACTGGACGTGCTGCCCATGCAGCTTTTTGCCTACTATGTGGCGCTGATGCGCGGCTGTGATATCGATAAGCCCAGAAATCTAGCAAAGTCGGTGACGGTGGAATGAGAAAGCGGTTTGTTGTATGGGCGGCGGCCTTTACCCTGCTGTTGGCGGGATGTGCCGCCGGGAGCGACGGGGCGCCGCAGGATACTGGGACGGTCACGGCCGATCCTGTGGTGGTGCGCTACGGGATCTCAAACGCCTGGGATGCCCTGATGCCCTATAACAGTGTGTCGGGGAGCAACTATGCCAGAATCATTTATGATAAGATCTATGACCGTCTGGCCTATGTCCATGCCGACGGCACGCTGTCCCCGCGTGCAGCCAGGAGCTGGAAGAGTGTGGACGACGGATACGGGATAGAGTTCGCGCTGGATGAGCGGTTTTCCTTCCATGACGGGACCCCTGTGACGGCGCAAAACTGGGTGGAGACCTTCCGCCTGATGACCGATCCGGATTGTCCCATGCTGGGGCGGGATAACTTTTCCGTCCTTGCCGGCACAGACGAGAACGGCTATGCGCTTTCGGAACATTCTGTGGCGGCGGAGGCTGTGGATGCGTATACGCTGAAGCTCACCTTCAAGAATCCCACATCTCCGGAGGACTTTTTGCTGGATAAAAACCGGGAGTTTTATGTTTTGCCTACCCACCTCCTGGAGGGGGGCGCCTCCGCCGACCTCATGGACCTGGACCTGTGGAAGGCTCCGGTGGGCTCCGGGCCCTGTAAATTTGTCTCTGAGCTGGCGGGCAGCCAGCTCATCCTGGAGGCAAACAAGGAGTATCCGTTGGGTACGCCGGGGTTTGACCGCCTGGTCATCACCGTGATGGATAAATCCAATCTTCTCACGGCGCTGATTTCCGGAGACTTGGACTACTACGCTTTCGGCGGCAGCGTCTCCGCAGACGACGCCCAGGTGGCGGAGCAGAATGGGCTGACCGTACTCCGCGGCACGGTACCCAACACCTTTTTTGAGCTGATGCTCAACGGGGCGTCGCTTCCGGATGCCCGCATCCGCCGTGCGGTTGAGCTGGCGCTGGATAAGGAACTGTTGTGTCAGCACTCCACAAACGGACTGGGTACTGTGACGGACTCCAGCATCCCGCCCACCAGCCCCTACGCGGGAGAGGGAAGCGCCGCCGGTCGGGATGTGGAGACGGCCAAAGCGCTGCTGGAAGAGGCGGGCTATGACGGGAGGACCTACCGTCTGGCCTGTACCTCCAACCGGGCCGGATTGGCCGCCCTGATGCAGCAGAATCTGGCCGATGCCGGGATTTCGATTTCCATTGAGACGGTGGATTCGGCCACCATGTTCGCCGGCATGTCGGACGGCACCTACGACATGGGGATCGCAAGCCATACGCCCGGCCCGCTCCCTCTGTGGTTTGTGGGGACCCGCCTGACGGAAAACAATAATATCTTTCATGTGTCCGACCTGTCTGAGTACGGCGTCTATATCCAACGCATTCAAATGGAGACCGATCCGGATGCCAAGCAGGATCTGGTGCAGGCTCTGGAGGACTATCTGGCCCAAGAGCGGCCCTTTGTACCTCTGTGGTTCGGCACAGCGCTTCATGCCCAGTCGCCCACGGTGTCCGGCATTGATTACGCCTCCTCCAGCTTCTCCAACGAGAATGTCTGGGAGTGGGAAAAACAAGAATAAAAAATAACCTCTGTAGGGCGGCCCCTGTTATGGGGCCGCCTGTGCCCCGCGCGGGGCCGGAAGTGCAGGAGGAAGCAGAATGGCGCACTATATCCGCAGACGGCTGATCACCGCGGTCCCCGTCTTTTTTGGCATTACCCTTGTTGTTTTTTTCTTTATGAATCTGGCCCCAGGCTCGGTCACCGACCTGATGGGGGAGGGGGCTTCCAGTGCAGAGGAACAGGCCGCGCTGGAAGCCGCCCTTGGACTGGACAAGCCCCTGCTGGCCCGTTATGTACTGTGGCTGGCGGGGCTTTTCCGCGGGGATTTGGGAGAGTCCTACCATCTGGGGCAGAGTGTATCCCACCTGATCGGGCAGCGCATTGGGCCATCACTGCTTCTCACAGGGACCGGAGTGGCGGTGGCGGTGGCGGTGGCCATTCCGTTGGGGATTCTGTCGGCCTGGAAGCCGCGTTCCCATTGGGACCGCCTTTCCAATCTCTTCACCGTGGCAGGGTCCGCCGTCCCGGGCTTTTTCCTGGCACTGGTGTCGATCTACCTCTTTGCTGTAAAGCTCAGATGGCTGCCGGCCTCCGGTATGTACGCCTCCGGCTCCTCCGGCCCACTTACGGATTTGCTGCGGCACCTGCTGTTGCCGGCGGGCGTTGTCGGGCTGAGCAATGTGGGAGGCATCCTGAAACAGACCCGCAGCGCCTGCCTGGAGGTCCTGGGAGAGGATTATGTTACCACCGCCAGGGCTAAGGGGCTGAAGGAAGCGGCGGTGGTGCTCCGCCACGGATTTCGAACGGCGCTCATTCCCGTCCTCACCACCGTTCTCACCCATATCCCCCACATCATTGGAGGTTCCGTGGTAGTGGAGCGGGTCTTCGGCTGGCCCGGAATGGGAAGTCTGATGTTCTCCGCCATCAGCGGTCGGGACTATAATGTGATCATGGGCGTCACCGTGGTCATTGCGCTGGCGGTGCTGTGTACCAATCTGTTGCTGGATTTGGTATATGGTATGGTAGACCCGAGGGTGCGCTATGAGGGAATTTAAACGCGCGCTGGGGCGCCTGTGCCGGGACCGGCGCTCCGTTGCAGCGCTGTGCATTTTGGGAGCGGAGGTCCTGTGCGTTCTTTTACTGCCGCCCCTGCTGGGCCTGGAGCCCAACTTGACGGACCGCGCCGCCGGTTTCTGGGCGCCCCCTTCCGCGGAACATTGGCTGGGGACCGACGACGTGGGGCGGGATGTCTTCGCAAGGCTTCTTTGCGGCGGGCGCATTTCCCTGCTGGTGGGCTTCTCCGCCGCAGCTATCAGTATGGCGGTGGGGGTGTCTTTGGGGCTCTTGGCGGGCTATTGCAGAGGGAAATGCGAGTTCTGGATCATGCGCTGCGCAGATGTGTTCCAATCCTTTCCCAGTATTGTACTGATCCTGTGCCTGGTGACGCTCGTAGGGCCGTCCGTGTGCAATATCATTCTGGTCATTGGACTTTTGGGATGGACTTCCATCGCCCGGCTGGTGTATGGGAACGCGCTGGCGATCCGGGAAAAGGAGTATATCATCGCGGTACAGGCACTGGGGGCCAGGAGCCGTACTATCATGTTCCGGAACGTGCTGCCCAATGCGGTGGCCCCGGTCTGGGCGGCCCTGGCCCAGCGGGTGGGGAGGGCGATCCTCTCCGAGTCCAGCCTGAGCTTTTTGGGCGTGGGTATCCGGCCCCCCCAGGCCAGTTGGGGAAATCTGATGCAGCACGCATCCAACCTGGCGGTCCTCACCGGAAGACCCTGGGTATGGCTCCCACCGGGGCTGTTCATCGTCTTGTCCGTTATCTGCCTTCAACTGGTGGGGGACGGCCTGCGGGATGCGTTGGACCCCAAGTTTATTCCTACAAACAGGCCGTGTGCAGATTAATCTGCACACGGCTTTTTGCAAAGTTGAAGTGTATATATGACAAATTATACGAATGAAATCCGGAAAATATTGTTGATATAAACAAAAAAACAGCGGTATAATGGATGTGTCATAGAGTGCATCTCCTCAATGTATGCCGACCTCAGAAAGCCTTAACACAGCGTTGGAATTAGTATGCGTACAAGAAAAGATAAGGAGAGGATAATATGTCAAGAAAAAGAATGTTCAAGACCGTAATATCCTGTACACTCATAATATCCATGTTGCTTCCGTATGTGGAGGCGGTTGTTCCCTCTTATTCCAATTCTGAAGTTTTGCAAGACGATGTATTCATTGAACCGTATGCAGAAACAAACGCCGATTATTTTCACACTGGAATCGATGCTCCCGCAGACAGGGATATTGAGGAGCTGTTGGCCTGTACAGATATTTCTCTGGACGACAAAGGCCGAACGGCGTCTGTCCATCTGGAGCAGAATACCGGTTTGACGCCAGGCGAAGTAAAAAGTCTTTTTGGCCAGATCACATATGCAAAAGCGAACACGCTAGAGCTTGACCCTGTGTATGAGCTTCAGGCAGAAATCATGCAGATATATGAGATTCGTCCAGAGATTCAGATGATCCAGGATGGATTTGGATACACATATGAAGAAATCGACAGCGCCATTTTTTATCATGGAGATCTCGGAGCGCTCCAGAAGTCATTAAAGGGGTTCTTAACTGCGCAAAAATATTACAGCCTGAAGCCAGAGGAAAAATCCGACATTCTAGACCTAATATTCGGTGGGTATACCAATAGCCAGGCTTTCGCGGCATATATATCGAGCGGTATTTTGAACAAGCCAATACAGCAGCTTATTAGTGACAAGCAAACTGAGATCGTGGAGGATCGCGAACAGACAGAGGAAGTATTTGTTGAAGACGGTCAGGAAGAAGACCGGAAAGCGCTTGCGGCGCTGATGGGGGTCCCCTATATCACGCTGGATACATTTTTGGAGGGTTCTACCGAAAGTGTCGAATCGTTGAGAACCGCATATATACAGGCGCGCAACAATTTTTACAGAAGTACGAACGAACAAAAAGTACTGCCTGCCAACGCTGTGCAGGACGCAGGGGGAGGGTACACGCCGGAAGAAATATTGGACGAACCGTTTAGCTATGACTCAATTGGCGAGGTGTCGATCAATCTTAACACAGGCTCCTTCAAATATTCAGAAAATGATTTGATACTTCCCAGGAAAAACGGCTTGAGCCTGGAAATCAACAGAATATTTGACCCCGACAGCGCATGGGCGTATCTTCCTATGGGCGAATTCGACACAGACAGCACCAGCACTGCGGTGGAAGTGGGCTACCGGTGTTATTTATGGGAGAATTATGGAGCGGATGAGGAAGCAATATATTCCGAAATATCTGATATAACACGATATACATTTACGGATTCGAGTCTGAATTCCCTGGTGCTCAGTGAGAGAGGTTTCATAGCGTGTGATTACGAGCTTGCCGCCGCATATAAAATGCAGTTGGACAGCGAGGAAACATGGGTTGCCGCAGCAAGAGATCGTTATGGTGACAGCTGTATAATTGTAATTGAACCGGAGATCAGGCCGGTTGAACCTGCCTTTAGCGCTGCATTTTTTAACTATGGACTTACCTATAATTATCTGATCAATGAATTTGGCATGGGGCACGGATGGAGACTCGGCTTTTCAACCATTGAAACCTACAGCGCTGGGTATGAGGAGCAAAAGCAAAGACTCATCATGCGGGATGGAACCCGTCACAATATAGAATCGGTTGTTGGGACGACAGTAGACTTTGAAAATTATACCCTGAAAGATATTCGCCTTGAGAAAAAGAGCAACGGGTATTCCGGCGCAGTATACACCCTGTTTTACAAGGACGGAACAGTAGAATATTTTGACGCCCAAGGACGCAACATCGCAATCGTGGACCGTTTTGGGAATGCAATTACCTTGGAGTATACTTATAAAAACGCGGCAAGTAAAAGTGCTGTATCGCAAATCAAGATTACGGATACGCTTGGGAATATTGTTATAGTTAAAGAGGAGAATGTGGCGTCTGTAAGCTATGTAGATGGAATTAAGGATACGAAACATAGATACAACAAGCGCTGGACGCTGAGCCTAAACGGGGACATAGTGCGCAACTATTACAGCTACGAGATCTCCTCTGGCAGATATCTTGTCGGCGTACAGGATGAGCTTGGACAATACACGTATTATAGCAGTGGGATCGGCTCTTACGATTACAACTGTTTCATTGATCAGAGTGCAACCAATGACGGAATAGGGAAAAAGGCGAGCATCAGCTATATAGATTACCCCCAACGGATGCAGAAAAAGTTTTACGTCGGAAACCAAAAATGCCAGAATCGGCATAGCTGGTTATGTCGAAACACGCGCAATTTCCAGTTACTATGAAGGCTGGGAAGAGGCCGATGAGACTGCTGTCAGGCGGAATTTTAAGCAGTACGAATACGGCGACTACAGCAATATAGAAACGCCGTATACCACCAATTATACGTATCAAACTGTAGTCTACACAAATATGTACCGCCATCCGTCGCCCGATGAACTGATTTGTATTTGGAAGAAGAATTGTGAAACATATACGTTTGATAAGGACCATCTTCAAACAAATTACGAACGAAAAGCGTACCAGGATACGCAGTTTGAAGATGTAAATACAGATACAGACCTCCCGACAGACGTGGCGTCGCTGGTGCAAACGACAGCATATACCTATAATGACGATAATTTGCCAACCCAGCTGTCCGACCGGATCTACACACGTGGTTCAACGTCTTATATGCTGAGGGAATATAACTTCACATATGATGATAAGGGCAATGTACTGACAGAAAAATATCCGAACGGTCAAACAACAACCTACACGTATAATGCATCCTATAGCATACCGTTGACGAAAACATATCAGCAAAACAGCTCGACCACGATCGTAGAGACAAATACCCTTACGTCAGATGGAAAAAACATTGCCTCCAGCGAAGTAAAATCCAACGGCACGGTGGTGTCAAAGACGGGGTATACCTATGGTACGGATGGACGAGTGAGCCGCGTGCGGACCTACATCGACGCGACGCGGTATGTGGATCATCTGTACGCCTATGGAAACGCGGCGAATCTGACGGAACATAAGGTCACCGGTGTAAAAACTGTGACAGGCGGTACGGCTGCGGGATCTCCTGGCTACGCTGCCGGCACGATTGCAGAGGCGTTCCAGTATGACGGGCGGGGACGGCTTACACTGGTTAAAAATGGTAAATGGAGCAGCATAGAGATCGACTATGATCCGCTTGGTCGGATCACCTGCGTCACCTACCCGAACGGGTCGACGGAAAGCTATGATTACAGCGTTCATACCCATACCAGTACAGATACGCCCAATACAGTTACCTATACGAACCGTGCGGGGACGGCGTTCCGGTATCGATACGACAAAGCAGGGAACCTGATAGAGGTATATGACGAGACAGGGAACCGTGCGCTGAAAAAGCTGGAATATGACTCGTCCAACCGCCCCATCAGTGAGATCATATACAGCACATATGGCCCTTCCGCACACACCAAATATCGTTATGATACGCTGGACCGTGTTATAACCCTCCGGAAGGTGAACGCAAGCGGAGCCGCAACCTACGAGGAGAGCTACACGTATACCGACGGCGCGGGCAAGACGGAGCAAAGGATAGTGGGCGATTCGTCTGCGCCGGCAATGACAAACACGTTCTACACCGACAATATGGGCAACACAGTCAAGCGGGGAAGGTACATCGGAAGCACGGAAACGCTGGAAACATACCTGTATGATTACCTGGGGAATCGCATTCAGACGAAGCGGGATATTACGACGGGGAGCAGCGGCGTAGTGGTGGAGCAGGCGGCCTATAATTATGCGGGCCAGCCAACATCGGTGACAAATGCGGGCGGGAAGGTATATGCCTATCAATATGACTGGCTGGGGCGGCAGAGCTCCGGCACGGACCCGAAGAACAGCAGGACGCAGTACAGCTATGACGTGCTGGGGCGGCTTTTGGAGGAGAAAACGCCGTTCACCGTAATAGACGGGACGACCCTCTATGCCTCGACCCGGTATACCTATGACGCAGGCGGGAATATCACAACGCGGGCGGTGTCGAACGGCGCGGCAGAGTTGAACGCGTCGGCGAGCTGGTCGACGACGGAGTACGCATATGATTCCAGCGGGAATCTGGTACGGGTGACGAGGCATCCCAGCGGGTCCACATCGGTCTACACGCAGTACTATTACGACGCGGCGGGGAATTTGGCGCGGGTGTATACCGGACAGAGCGCGCCTCTGACGGTCAGCGGCCTGGATCAAGTAAGCGGGACCCCGGTCAGTGTAACAAAGTATTCGTATGACGGCTATGGAAACCTGATCTCCATGACGGATCCCCTGAATCGCCTGGAGACGTCAAGCTACGATCAGAACGGCCAGTTGCGGAGCAGGACGGACCGCAATGGCAACATCACAAGCTATACGTATGACGAGCGCGGGAATACGACGGGGATCACAGTAAAGACGTCCGGCGGTCAGACGCTGGGCACACTGACAAATACATTCTCCAAGACGGGCCAGTTGGCGAGCACCAGCAGCGGGAGCCAGACGATTCAATATAAATACGACTCAGGCGGCCGGATGATTCAGGAGACGGCGGGGACGACGGTCAAAACGTATACATACAACTATCAGGACCTGTGCACCGGCGTTTCGATCAAGCAAAATGGAACGAGCAAGTATTACGCGACATACGAATACAACGCGCTGGGCCAGCTGCTGTCCATGACTGGAAAGACGTCGACAGGGACGGCAGCCACTTCTGTGTCGGCGACGTACAGCTATGATGCGAATGGAAATTGTACCAGCGTATGTTATCCCGATATTATTCCGGATGAAGGATATCAGACGTATAGCTATAATAACGCAAATCTAGTCACAAATACCACCATAGTGGGTGGGTATACATACGATTATACCTATCTGCTGGATGGAAATCAGTCGTCACTGTCGTCCGGCGGGAACACGATCCAGTATACTTATGACGGGATGGGGCGTCTGACAGAAGAGACGAGAACACGAGGAAGCAGCACGGTGTATTCGAAGGCGTATGGATACGACCGGCGGGGCAACCGCACGTCTCTTACGACGGGGACTAGGAGCGTGAGCTATACCTACGACGCGGGCAACCGACTTCTGAGCATGACGGACAGCACGGGCGGGAGTACAAAGACGACTGCGTACACCTATGATAACAACGGCAATACGCTTACTGAGAGTCAGGGGACAAACAGTATCGTCTATGGATACGATGGCTTTAACCGGCAGACCTCCGCTACTGTGAACGGGGTGAGCACCAGCTACACCTATGGTCCCGACGGACTGCGTACCGGGAAGGGATCAGTCTCTTATGTGTGGAGCGGCGGGGAGCTTGTACTGGAGGGAAATACCCGGTATTTCTATGGCCTGGATTTGATCGCAGAATTAACTGATTATGAATTTGATGAGGTATATTATTTTCATGATGCGCACGGAAATGTAGTCACGACGTCACACCGGGCGATCAATTATACCGCTAATTCTGCACTGGAAGGGGAGGATCAGGGGGCGGTACAGCGGAAACCCGACCCAAGCGAATTTGAGTACATATTTAGCGGTCAGGAGTGGTATGACGCATTTGGCGTGAGGGACTCCAGCATCGTAAAGAGCGGTTTTGGCTATTGCGGAGAATATCAGGACAGGGAAACTCAAAATTACTACCTCAGGGCCAGATATTATGACCCGGAAATTGGGAGATTTGTAAACAAAGATATTGTAAGAAATGGAGAAAATTGGTATATTTATTGTAATAATAACCCGGTGACATTTTGTGATACTTATGGCCTTGAACCAATTGCAGTTCGAGCAACAATTGAAGGGTTAGGTGGAAACGTATCTTGGAATAATGAATATAAATATGCAACTGTAACTTTAGATGGGAATTCGGTTTTTTTGCATGGAGGAGATTTTATAGGAACATATATTGACAATGGAGTAATGTATACCGATGACGAGATGCTATTTTTGTCATTGGGTTCTAGTTTCAGTCTAGGGAAGGGATGGTCTGGACGCATAGATAGGGGCGGAGCAGGAAAAGAATACATGAGACATGTTCATATCTTAAAAGACGGAAAGGAATGGATACAAAACGAAGATGGGTCTCCACACGATCATCATAAAAATCCTCCGGGTTCTCCACCCCGAGGAGTCCTTAAAGAACTCAAGAAACAAAAGAATTGGGATTGGGAGCAGAAAGAGGCAGATTGGATTAGTAAAATTGAAATTATAGCGGCAGATAGCGGATATTATTTTATTACGTATCCTAATGGGAGGCAGGTAACGATTTACGAGGGTACTAACCCTATTTCTATATCGGCGTATCCAAGTAATCGAGACTTAAAAGGTTATTACTATGAAGCAACGTATACAGAAATAGCGTCTATGCCTACAAATACAATGATTGTTCTGCCGTTTGTAAGTCCTACAACGGGAGTTATTCCAGGAGTGGTTCCGGTACCCATCCCTGTGCCATAAAGAGGAGAGAAAAATGAAAAATGGGAAAAAAGAATTATATGTAAAAATAGTGCCCGAAAAAAATGAAATTGTCTGTTCCGGACTTAGCTTTGATGATTTTATTTGTTATTTGCCTGAACCAATAGAAAATTTAATAAACATCGCAATAGATACCTGTGTAGAAGTTTCTGAAACAAACTATAAAAAAGGCTTTCCACTATTTGAGGGAAAGGCTGCAATAAAAAAAATTGCGGAACAAGAGTCATATTGTTTTGGGAACTTTTGTTTTGTGGACTATTGTTCTTCAGAACAAGTGGATCAATTAACGGCACAGGAAATTTCGGAACTGCTCTACTTAGGCCATATGTTTGAGCCGCTTCATTCACCGTTCTTTCCACAACTACAAAATCGATTTGCATATTTATCCCATGATGATAGTTGGTACTGGAAGCTATATGCACAAAATATTGATGACTTTCTCTACATCCTATGCGGTCGACTGGCAAAATGCATAGAGTTACCTTTGCCGGATAATACTCAAATGATACATGAACAGTTGCTGTATAAGGCGAGAGAGGGGATACTAATTGATTTGAATGAAGCTGTTTGCAAAAACAATGGCATTGATGTAAGACTATATACTATTGGAGAGTACGCAAATATGGATAAAATATTGAATTATCTCAGCCAGATAAAAAAAGAGGCAAATAAGACGAACTGGATTCACTTCAGGGGAAAGGAGTGGTCTATTTCATGAGGACAGTCAGGAACGTTTGCCCAGATACAGTGCAAGAAGTTGAGCATTAAATTAAAATCCGACCAACTGCCTCGCCAGTAGATTTACACCTACAATAACAACGGCAATATGCTCACTGAGAGTCAGAGAGCAAACGTAGCGCCGCCAGAAACGATAGCCATGATTTCCAATGATCCCAACCAGTCTGTTATCGAAGCTAGTATTGATTCATATTGCTGTGATACAGCCTGTTGGTATGCTTGAGTCGAGCATATGTGAATGGCAATTTAAACGACGCAGATAGTTTGCATCATTAGTACGGTGGGTGCGGGAATACAACGAACATAGATAGATTTACTGCCTTGGCATAGCCGCCGGAATCATTGTGATTCCGGCGGCTATGCCATTTAGTGAGGGAAATTTTTCTCCGGCCGTCATAGACATGGACAACCCCACATAGAATGGAGCATCACACAGAAGAAGGGAGCTGGAAAAGGTGCGGGCTCCGGAAGAGGCATATGCGGTCGAGCGGTTTGAACAGGCGGCGGCGCTGCTACCGCATGAACTCAGACAAGGGGTGCAGAGGCTTTCGACAGCAGAGAAGGCCAGAGCAGAAGAGTTTCGGCTTCGGGCGGGCAGACCGCCGATGGTTGCAGATCCGACGGGGGAACGGACGGTACCGGGCTGCGGTCAATGCCCGATCACCGCCGCCGATCTGACGGGAGTACTGGAGGTTGCCAGTCAGGCGTCGACACATACGGTATTGGACCGGGTAAAAAGCGGCTTTGTTACTGTCCGGGGCGGATATCGGGTGGGTCTATGTGGAAGTGCGGTGATGAAGGATGGAGAAGTATGCAATGTAAAACAGATCTCTTCGCTTGCCATCCGGATCGCCCGGGAGGTCCCGGGGGCGGGAGCTGAGGTCTTGCCGCAGTTGTGGGAGGCAGGCACCCTGCAGAGTACGCTCCTTCTCTCGCCGCCCGGCGGAGGGAAGACGACTCTCCTGCGGGATTTGATTCGCCGCATTTCCGACGGTGTTGGAGGGCCGCCCCTTCGAGTGGGGGTGGTCGACGAGCGTGGGGAGCTTGCCGCCATGTATAACGGCGTCCCAATGACACAAGTGGGGATAAGAACGGATGTGATGGACGGGTGCCCCAAGGCGGCAGGTCTGATGATGCTGCTGCGCGGGATGAACCCTCAGGTCCTGGCGGCGGATGAGATCACGGCGCCGGAGGATGTGGAGGCGCTGGAGCAGGCAGCCGGCTGTGGAGTCGCCCTCTTGTGCAGCGCGCACGGGGGGACGCCGGACGACCTGCGGCGGCGTCCTCTGTACCGCCGGCTTCTGGCAGGCGGTATCTTTCGCCAGGCGGTTCTCATCGAGCTGCGCGGGGGCAGGCGGAACTACCGAGTAGTGCCGCTGGAGGAGGGGTTGAGATGATCCGGTGGATTGGAGCGCTCCTCCTGATGGCGGGCGCGGCAGGTCTGGGCTTAGGCGCGGCGGCACAGCTTCGGACAAGAGTGGCCAGTCTGCGCTCCCTGGTGGGGGCCCTGGGTCAACTGGAGAGGGAGCTTACGTTTCGCCTTACGCCGATGCCGGAGCTGATGGAGCGGCTGGCACGGCAGTCACAGGGGCCGGCGGCCTATCTGTTCGCACACTGCAGGGACCACCTCTGGGAGCTGGGCGAAAAGAGCTTTGGCCAGCTATGGAGAGAGGCGCTGGACGGCGAACCTGACCTCCTACTGGACGAACGGGAAAGTCAGATCCTGCTCGAGTTGGGCGAAGTATTGGGGAGATATGACGTGGAAGGACAGAGCGGGGCCCTGCGGAATTCGGTGCTGGAGCTGGGGCGATGTCTCGCCGGGGCGGAAGAAGAGCAGCGGAGGCTGGGAAGGGTCTACACCACGCTGGGACTGGGCTCCGGGGCCATGCTGGTTATTCTGTTGTTATGACTGATATCAATGCGGGGATGTGGAGAAGGCATGAACGTAGACCTCATATTCAAAATTGCGGCGATCGGGATACTGGTGTCGGTGCTCAACCAGGTGCTCACTCGGTCCGGGCGGGACGAGCAGGCCACCATGACCACACTGGCGGGTCTTGTGGTGGTTCTCATGATGGTGGTCCAGGAGATCAGCGATCTCTTCAACCTGGTAAAGAACCTGTTTGGGCTGTAGTCTATGCCGGATATGGTAAAGATCGCGGCCATTGCGGTGGCCGCCGCACTGTGCGCAGTGGTGGTCAAAAAGAATGTGGCCGAGCTGGGGATGGTGCTGGCGCTGTGCGCCGGAGCGATCATCCTGAGCTGCTCGCTGGGAGCGCTGGAGGGAGTCAAGGAGCTGATGGACACCCTGGCGGATACGGCGGGACTCTCGCCTGCGGTATTGGCGCCCGTTGTCAAAACAGTAGGGATCGCAGTGCTGACCAGAGTCTCGGCAGAGCTCTGCCGGGACGCGAAAGAGGGGGGGATTGCCGCGTTCGTAGAGACGGCGGGCGCGGCGGCGGCGCTGCTTGTGTCTCTTCCTCTATTGAAGACGGTGTTGAGTATGGTGACAGGGCTCCTATAGCGGCGTCCGGCCGGAGGGAAGAGGGGCGACGGATGACGGGAATACATAGGAAAATTAAAAAAATTCTGATGCTGATCCTTTTCACCTGCCTTTTTGTTCTTCCGGCGGCGGCATCCTCATCTGAGGACGTATTGGACGAGCAGTCCAAGGTGCTGGGGCTGGACAAACTGGCAGAGGCGGCGGGCGAGTACAGCCCCGGAGATACTGTGACTGGGGTGGATCTGGATGCCGGGCTTCAGGATTTGTTGGATACCGGCAGCGACCAATTGGCGGGTGTCCTCCGCAAGGCGGTGCGGAGCGGTGTGCTGCTTTTGACCGTGGTGCTCTTGTGTTCTCTCGCGCAGGGAACGTGCGAGGCCATTGGAGATCCCGGGGGACTTCAGGTAGTTCCGCTGGTGGAGGCGCTGGCCATCACGGCCATTTCCGTCGCAGATGTCCATTCCCTGATTGGAATGGGGAGAGAGGCGCTGGACAATATGACCGCTTTTTCCAAGATACTGCTGCCTACCATGGCGGTGGCCACGGCTGCCAGCGGGGCGCCCGGCGGGGCGGCGGCCAGACAGATGGCTACCATGCTCTTCTCCACGGTGCTGATGAGCCTGATCACCAAGCTGCTCCTACCCCTTGTGTATGGGTATATTGCCGCTTGTGTGGCCCATGCGGCGGTGGGGAACGAGGGGCTCAAGCGCATTGCCGGGGTGCTCAAGTGGACGGTCACCTCGATCCTTACAGTATTGCTGTTGGTATTTGTGGGCTATCTCACAGTCAGCGGGGTCATTGCAGGGACGGCGGATGCAGTGGCGGTCAAGGCGGCCAAATTTACGGTCTCAAGCATGGTGCCTGTGGTGGGCGGTATCCTTTCCGACGCGGCGGAGACCGTTCTGGCCGGCGCAGGAATTTTGAAAAATGCGGTGGGGGTGTTCGGCATGCTGGTGATTCTCTCCATGTGTGTGGTCCCTTTCCTGCAACTGGGGATACATTACCTGGCCTATAAGCTGACCGCCGCCCTGGCGGCCACGGTGGCGGATGGGAGGACCTCCGGACTGATCGACGGTCTTGGCGGTGCATTCGGACTCATCCTGGGTATGACGGGAGCTTCCGCAATGCTGCTCTTGGTATCCATGGTATCGGCAGTGTCTATGGTGACGCCATGATGGAATTGTTGCGGCAGTGGCTGGTTGGGATCACCTGCGCAGCTATGATCGTGGCGCTGGCGGACAGTCTTACACCGTCTGGTACCGTGAGGAAGATCGGGAGGATGGCGGGAGGCTTATTGCTCCTGGTTGCTGTGGTCCAGCCGGTCCTGCATGTGGATTTCAGCGTTCTGGCAGCGTCCGCCGTCCAGATAGAGCTGGAGAGTACGCAGAATGAGCTGGAAAAAACTGATTTGGAACTGATGAAAACCATCATAGGAGAGAAGACGGGCGCATATATTCTGGACAAGGCGGAAGCACTGGGGGTCCCCTGCAAGAGGGTGACCGTAACATGCACAGTAGGAGAGGACGGCGTGCCCTATCCCTCCGCAGTGTCCATCACGGGAGCGCCTGGCGGGGAGGAGAGACGCCTCCTGGCACGTATCATAGAGGCGGACTTGGCGATTCCCGAGGAATGTCAAACTTACGAAAGCGGGGATGGAGCATCATGAGGGGAACGGATATGGCCGCCAAGGGCGGCAGGCGGCTGATGGAGCTGCTGGAAAAATATAAATTCGTGCTGCTGGTCCTGCTGGCTGGTATTCTCCTGCTCCTGCTACCCACCTTTGAAGGGGGAGATGGAACAGGAGGCTCAGGAAGAACTGATCCTCCGTCGGAGTTGGCCTTCGACCTGGAGGGTCTGGAAAAAAAACTGTCCGATACACTCTCGGAAGTAGAGGGAGCGGGAGAGGTCTCAGTGGTCCTTACTGTGAAGGCCAGCACGCGCCAAGTGCTGGCCCAGGACATCACCTCCTCTCAAAAGGAAGGGGCGGTGGATGAGGGGAGGACCACCGTAGTGGTCTCCAAGGGTTCCGGCAGGGAGGAGGCTGTGCCGCTTCAGCAGATATATCCGCAGTTTCAAGGCGCTCTGGTGGTCTGCCCCGGGGGAAGCGACCCGGAGGTACGGCTCAAGCTAGTGGAGGCGGTCTCTGCCCTGACCGGCCTGGGAAGCGATAAAATTTCAATTTGTAAAGGAAAGTAAGGAGGAGACTTGAGATGAAACTTTGGAAGCGGAACGCGGTGGTGGCCGCCATCGTGCTGTTTGTGTGTGTGGCGGTATATCTCAACTGGTCCTACAGCCAGGATGGAGCCGGAGAGACCGCGGATACGGGGAAGGTGTTGGGAGAGGCGGCCCTGGTGGGCGGCAAAGCCACGGATCCGCTGCTCAAGGGAGAGAACGCATCATCACCCGCGCCTTCCGAGAGTCCTGCGGCGGGAGAAGAGGGACAGAGCAACTCCAGCGGCTATTTTGCCAGTGCGCGTTTGAACCGTCAGCAGGCCAGGGACAGCGCCCTCTCTCTCCTCCAGGAGGCCGCAGCCGACGAGAAGGCGGATCAAGCCTCGGTAGACCAGGCCAACGTTACGATCCAGGCGATGGCCACCTATACACTGGCCGAAGCCAATATTGAAAATTTGGTCACGGCAAAGGGATACAGCGACTGTGTGGCGTTTCTCAACGATAACAGCATCAGCGTGGTGGTGTCCAACAACGGAACGCCGCTCGCCGACGCAGACACGGCAAAAATCAGCGAGATCGTGATGGAGGAGACAGGGCTCAAAGCAAGTCAAATCAAAATCATCGAGGCGAGCTGAATGAAAGGGGCGGACCGGCGCGGCACAAGGTGTGCGCCGGTCCGCCCCTTCAAATTTCAAAAATTGGATTGTAAATGGCCGGCCTTTGTGGTAGAATAGCAACAATCGGTGTATTGTGTGCGTCGTCCCGCCGCAGCGGGGCAGCCTAGCCCCACATGGGGCTACAACTGCCCAGGGGCCATGTGATGCCCCAAACCGGCGTCGCCGGTTTCCACGGCGGTGGCCATGTCGCCGAGGCCATCGTGTTGTAATCCCTGAACATGATAAAAGGAGCGTGACCACTGTGGGTGAAGGCAGAGAGTATGTTTCCCGGTCCGATGAGTTGGGAAATATCCATATATCAGAGGAAGTTCTGGCGGTGATTGCCGCTGCCGCTGCGCTGGAAGTTGAGGGCGTTGGAGGATTGGCGGCCAATCTGGGCACCGACCTTGCGGAACTGCTGGGGAAAAAGAACCTGAGCCGCGGGATTCGCCTCCAGGTGGAGGAGGAGAATGTTACGGTAGAGGTGGCCATCCTTGTAAAGTATGGCTACACCATTCCGGATGTGGGCCACGCCGTGCAGGAAGCTGTGGCTGGCAGCATCGAGGCCACCAGCGGTCTCACTGTCGCCGCCGTCAACGTAAGCGTGGGCGGTGTGGTCTTTGAGAAAGAGCCGAAGAAGGCTCAGTAAATCGGCGTACCCTCAAAGAGCATTGGGCGATATGATGCGCTCAGTGCTCTTTTGCCGTCTGTGAGGGGAAATTGGGGGTTTATTTTCCACCGCAAACTGTATATAATAGTCTATGAATATTCACAAAAGAGAGACAACGGGAGGAACCGATTATGACCAGGAGCAATGCCAGGGAAATTGCCGTCCATTTATCCTTTGCCCTCGGCTTTTCAGATCAGACCGCGGAAGAATTGCTGGAGGACTCCCTGAGCCGTGAAAACTTTGCGCAGCTCAAGGACGAGGAGCCCCTGTATGGAGAATATCCCAACGAGAAGCAGCGGCAGTACATAACCGCGCTGGTGAAAGGGGTATACGACCACGGCGCCGAACTGGACGGCTATATCTCAAAGTATGCCATCGGCTGGTCCTTCTCCCGTATTTCCCGCATGACGGCGGCCGTCATGCGGGTGGCGATGTATGAGATCCTGTATATGCCGGATATCCCCGCCGCCGCCGCCATCAATGAGGCGGTGGAACTGGCCAGACGCTATGACGCGCCTGAGGCCGCGTCCTTCGCCAATGGCATCTTGGGTGCGTTTGTCCGGGGAGAACTGCCTCCGGAGCGGGCCGATGCAGTGGACACACAGGCCGAGGACAAGAAGGACGGAGCGTGACCATGGCGCTCTGTCTGGGAATTGACACCAGCAATTACACCACCTCTGTGGCTCTGTTTGACGGGGTGTCCGGATACAATCTTGGCAGGCTTTTGGATGTACCTGAGGGAGCGTTGGGGCTTCGGCAGAGCGACGCGCTGTTCCAGCATGTCAAACATCTGCCTGAGATTTTTGCCGCGCTGCGGGCGGAAGGGCGGTTGGACGGATGTATCGCAGCGGTGGGTGCCAGCACCAAACCGCGCTGGGTAGAGGGCTCTTATATGCCCTGTTTTCTGGCGGGAGAGTCTCAGGGGCGCGGGATAGCGGATACACTGGGCGTCCCCTTTTTCCCCTGTGCTCACCAGCAGGGACACATTGCGGCGGCCGCCTGGTCCGCCGGACGTCCCGATCTTTTAGACCGTCCCCATCTGGCTTGGCATCTGTCCGGCGGGACGACGGAGCTTTTGTATGTGCAGCCGGACGGGGTGAGCGTCTGGGCGCAGAAACTGGGGGGGACCAGTGATATTTCTGCGGGACAGCTTATTGACCGGACCGGACAGCTCTTGGGGCTGCCATTCCCCGCGGGAAAGGCGTTGGATGGACTGTATGGTCAGGCAGATGTTTGTCAAAATTACACTGTAAAGATAAATGACCTTACATTTTCTCTCTCCGGAATGGAGAACAAGGTGAGAGAACTGGTGGAGCGCGGGGCACCTCCGGCCAACGTAGCTAGGTTTGTCGTGGACACCGTTGTGAAAGCGGTGCTGCGGACCACGGACAAGGCATTGGAGCAATATCCGGGCCTCCCAGTACTGTGTTCCGGAGGGGTGGCCTCCAATTCCGCTTTGCGGGCGGCTCTGCGGGACGCGGTGTTTGCACCACCGCAATACTCCACAGATAACGCTCTTGGTGTGGCGATCCTGGCCCGGCGGGCCCTGACGGGGGGGAGCCGGCTATGAGAGAGGGTCAGCCTGTCTATACTGTCACCCAAGTCAACGGCTATATTAAAAATCTGTTGGATCGGGATGGACTTTTAAGCGGCGTATTTGTTCGAGGCGAAATTTCTAATTACAAAAGTTACCCCTCTGGACACCATTATTTTTCCATGAAGGATGAGGGCGGGGCGCTCCGCTGCGTGATGTTCCGGCGGGAGGCATCCCGCCTCCGCTTTCGTCCGGAAAATGGTATGAAGGTTATTGCCTTTGGACGTGTGGCGGTATTCCCTCGGGATGGCCAGTATCAGCTCTACTGCTCGGACCTCACGCCGGACGGGGTCGGAGACCTCCATGTGGCCTTTGAGCAGCTCAAGGAAAAGCTCTTCCGGGAGGGGCTATTTGACCCGGCGCATAAAAAAAACATTCCGAGATATCCAGGGCGGATCGCGCTGGTCACCTCTTCGGCCGGCGCAGCGGTGAGAGATATGCTGCGCATCCTGGGGGCGCGGTATCCGCTGGCGAAGGTCCTTCTCCTCCCGGTCCGCGTACAAGGGGAAGAGGCGGCGGGAGAGATTGCCTCCGCTATCCGGTATGCCAGTGCCCATGCTTTGGCGGATCTTCTGATTACGGGCAGAGGCGGCGGCTCGATGGAGGACCTCTGGTGCTTCAACGACGAACGGGTGGCCCGTGCGATTTACGACTGCACAATCCCCGTGATTTCCGCGGTAGGGCATGAACCTGACGTGACGATCGCAGATTTTGTGGCAGACCTGCGGGCGGCTACGCCCTCTAATGCGGCGGAACTGGCGGTGCCGGATCAGAATGAGATCTATGCCAATCTCGCTTACTATGAGGACAAGCTGATGGGGACCATGGAGGTCCGGCTGGACCGGGCGCGCCGGGAGCTGGCGCGCCTGGAGAAAAATCGTGTGCTCCAGGACCCCATAAATTACATTTTGGATCGGCGGGCACTTTTGGAGGATCTGCGGCGGCGGCTGGTTCACGGTCTCGGCGGCGTGATGGCGGGGGAACGGGAACGGTTCGCCCGTCTGGCGGCGGCCCTGGATGCGATGAGCCCGCTCAAGGTACTGGGGCGAGGGTATGCGCTGGCTCAGACCGCCAACGGAAAGGTGGCAACTTCTGTGGATGAGGTGGAGCCAGGTGGTAAGCTGTCGGTTCGTCTCTCCGACGGTGTGCTGGACTGTCGTGTGGACGATAAGAGGAGGCTGTTATAAATATGGCGGAAAAGAAAAAGACCTTCGAACAGGCCATGATACGTCTGGAGGAGATCGTCACGCAGCTGGAAAAGGGCGAAGCCCCTCTGGAGGAGTCGCTGAAGCTCTTTGAGGAGGGAATGACGCTGATGAAGCAGTGTTCCGCACTGCTGGACAAGGCGGAGCAGAAGGTGTCCAAGCTCACCGTCGGGACAGACGGAGGACCGGTAGAAACGCCGTTCCACGGGGAGGGATGATGGGTATGGAATATGAGCGGCAGTTACGTGACGGACAGGCCCTGATTGAACGTGCGCTGCAGTCGTGCTTTGCGGGCAGGGAGCCTATGGCCAATATCTATGACGCCATGGAGTACAGTCTGATGGCCGGCGGAAAGCGCATCCGTCCCCTCCTCACACTGGAGGTCTGCCGGATGTGTGGGGGAGATGTTGCACAAGCCCTGCCATTCGCCTGCGCGGTGGAGATGATCCACACGTATTCCCTGATCCATGACGACCTGCCCTGCATGGATGACGATGATCTGCGCCGGGGAAAGCCTACCAACCACAAGATCTATGGGGAGGCCACGGCGGTACTGGCTGGCGATGCGCTGCTCACCGCCGCCTTTGAAACCGCACTGGAGCAGAGCTCCGGGCTCCCGGCGGACCGCGTGGTAGCCGCTGCTGCCTGTCTGGCGCATGCCGCCGGTGCGCGCGGCATGGTGGGTGGTCAGTCGCTGGATATGGCGGCCGAGGGACGGGCGGTGACCCGGCGGGATGTGGAAGACCTCCAAAAGCTGAAAACCGGCGCGCTGCTCAGTGCGGCGGCTGAGGTGGGGTGTGTGATCGCCGGCGGCGGCACGGATGACCGGGCTGCCGTTCGCCGCTACGCCCAGAAGCTGGGATTGGCCTTCCAGGTCCGGGATGATATGTTGGATGTAGAGGGGGATGAGAGGACGCTGGGAAAACCCATCGGCTCAGACCAGGCCAACGAAAAAACAACTTTTGTTACCCTGCTGGGTATGGATGGCTGCCGTGAGCTGGTGGATACCCTGACTGATGCGGCGGTAGCCGCCTTAGAGCCCTTCGGGGGACGGGCGGATTTTCTGCGCTGGCTTGCCCGGGCCTTGGCCGGGCGGGAGAGCTGACCGGATATGGAGAATAATCTTCTGAACGGCCATTTGGGAAATCTGATCCTGGCCCTCGCGGTCGTCGCTTGGGCAATCGCTCAGGTGCTAAAGGTTGTGATCGTCCTGATCCAAAACCACAGGCTGGATTTCCGACGGATCACGGGAAGCGGGGGAATGCCGAGCTCTCATTCCGCCTTTGTCTGTGCCTGCGCAAGTGCGACCGGAAATCTATACGGCTGGTCCTCGCCCATTTTCGCTCTGGCTGCTGTTCTAGCCATCGTGGTCATGTATGATGCGGCAAATGTCCGCAAGGCAGCCGGAGAGCAGGCCAAGATTTTAAATTACATGATGGAACACTGGATGGAGATGAAGCCGGAACTTTTCGGCAAAGAGCTCAAGGAGTTTTTGGGACATACTCCGGTCCAGGTCATTGCCGGCGCGGTGCTGGGGATCGTCATTGGTCTTGCGGGGACCTGGCTGTTCCGCTGATCAGGCGGGAAGGGCTACAAACGGCGCCGGAGCGCCCAGCTTCATAGATCCCATCCTTGGGGGTGCGTTTTTGATACAGCTCGATGAGATTCCAAATCTAAAAGAGATTAGCGACAGCGAGGCGGAGGGCCTCTGTGCGCGGCTGCGGGCCCGCATTATCGACGCGGTCTCACGCACGGGAGGACATTTGGCCTCCAATCTTGGTACGGTGGAGATCACCGTAGCGCTCCACCGGGTATTTGATACCGGGCGGGACAGAGTGGTTTTTGACGTGGGACACCAATGCTATTCCCACAAGATCCTAACGGGGCGGGACACGGCCATGGACACCCTCCGCACGTTTGGAGGGATGGCGGGCTACCCCAAGCCACAGGAAAGCCAGGATGATGCCTTTATCGCGGGACATGCCTCCAACTCTGTTTCTGTGGCGCTGGGAATGGCCAGAGCCAGGAGCCAGAGAGGGGAGGACTACCACGTGATCGCCCTCATTGGAGACGGGGCCCTGACAGGCGGACTTGCCTATGAAGGGCTTTCCAACGCAGGGTTGAGCGGAGAGCCCCTTCTGGTCATCCTAAATGACAATGGCATGTCCATTACCAAAAATGTGGGGGGCGTGGCCCAGCACCTAGCACATCAGCGGCTCAAGCCACAGTATCTTCAGTTCAAAAAGGGATACCGAAAAATGATGTCGGTGCTGCCAGGCGGTCCCCAGATCTACCGTGTGACCCATAAAATCAAAACGGCGATAAAGGAGACCCTGCTCCCCTGCAGTATGTTCGAGGATATGGGGTTCATTTACCTGGGACCGGTGGACGGGCATGATGTGAGAGGGCTCACTCGCCTGATGCGCTACGCCAAGGAGTTGAAAGGCCCTGTATTGCTTCATGTAAGGACTGTAAAGGGGAAAGGCTATCCGCCAGCTGAAAAGAATCCGGATGCCTACCATGGCGTATCACGGTTTTGTGTCCAGACAGGTGAGCCGCTGCAGCCCTCCAGGCCCTCCTTTTCCAGCGCGTTTGGACAGGCTGTCTGCGAGCTGGCGGCGGAGGATGGGAGAATCTGTGCGGTGACTGCTGCCATGCGGGACGGTACCGGACTGGGCTCCTTTGAGGCTCAATTCCCGGAACGATTTTTCGATGTGGGGATTGCGGAGGGGCACGCCGTGGCGATGGCGGCTGGAATGGCCAAGCAGGGAAGTCTGCCGATCTTTGCCGTGTACTCCTCGTTTCTGCAGCGCGGGTATGATATGCTGCTCCACGATGTGGCGATCCTTGGCCTCCATGTGGTCTTCGGCGTAGACCGTGCCGGATTGGTGGGAGAAGACGGCGAGACCCACCACGGTCTGTTTGATGTGGCGTATCTCTCCTCGGTCCCGGGGATGACGCTCTTCGCGCCGGCCAGCTTTGCTGAAGTGCGGAGCATGCTGCGCCACGCCGTGCGGAAGGTATCGGGGCCAGTGGCTCTCCGCTATCCAAGAGGCGGAGAGAGCGGCTATCGGGGAGATGCAGGTGTGGAGCCGACTGTGTGCCTGAAAGTGGGGAAAGCAATAACACTTGTCACTTATGGGATCACTACGGGGAGTGTACTGGAGGCCGGCGCTATGTTGGAGGCGGCTGGATACGTCCCGGAAATCATAAAGCTGAATCGCCTTATGCCGTTGGATGACGAAGAAATCCTTGTTTCCGTAAAGAAAACGGAGCGGGTCCTGATTGCCGAGGAGTGCGCCGCAATGGGAGGTATGGGGCAGCAAATCGCTGCCCACATGGCGGCACAGGGGGTCGTGCCCAAAGCGATGGCGCTCTGCAATACGGGAAGTGGGTTTATCACCCATGGAACCACGGCGGAGCTGCGCCGCCTGTGCGGGCTGGATGCGGAATCGCTTTACCAGGCGGCAGTGGAGGTTTTAAAGCGTGAGTAAAAAACGTCTGGATGTACTGGTGTGTGAGAGGGGACTGGCGGAGAGCCGACAAAAAGCGCAGGCCCTGATTATGGCGGGGCAGATTTTTGTGGGCGGGCAGAAGATCGACAAGGCTGGATTTGCAGTGGAAGAGAGTGCGGAGATCGAGCTGCACGGCAAGGCTTTGGCCTATGTGAGCCGGGGAGGCCTGAAACTAGAAAAGGCGCTCCAGCGCTTCCCGCTGGACCTCAAGGGAAAAATCTGCATTGATTGCGGCGCCTCCACCGGAGGCTTTACGGATTGCATGTTGCAAAATGGGGCGGCCAAGGTATACGCCGTGGATGTCGGCTACGGACAATTGGCCTGGAGCCTGCGCCAGGACCCAAGGGTGATATGCATGGAGCGGACGAACGTGAGATATCTGACTGCGGAGCAGATTGCTGAACCGCTGGACTTTGGAAGCGTGGATGTATCCTTCATTTCTTTGAAGCTGATTTTGCCGGCCCTACGCGGTCTGCTGAAGCCGCAGGGGCAGGTGGTGTGCTTGGTCAAACCGCAATTCGAGGCGGGCAGGGAAAAGGTGGGAAAGAAAGGGGTCGTACGCGACCCGGAAGTACATCTGGAGGTGTTGGAGCAATTTTTGATTCACGCATCTGATGCCGGATTTTCTGTAAAGGATATGGACTTTTCACCTATAAAGGGACCGGAGGGCAACATTGAATACCTAGGTTTTTTGTGCGTCGGTGTCAGTGAGCCCTATGTGGGGAACCTCGCCGCACTGGTTGAGAGGTCCCATGCTGAACTCGAGGGGGCGGTTCACCCGTGAAAGTAGTGCTCAGCCCGAACCCATACCGGGATCGGGGATTGAAAGCGGCATTGAAGGCCCGTGATATCTTAAAGTCGGGCGGGGTCGACACCTCATTGTGCCTTCCTTTCGACTTAGAGCAAGGGAGCGGTCATGCTGAATTGCCCAGGGATCTGGACTATCGCAACATGCAGAATGAGCTGGAGAGGGCGGATATTCTCCTCTGCTTTGGCGGGGATGGCACCATCCTTCATGCCGCGCGGGACGCCAATGCTCACAACGTCCCTATTTTGGGGGTCAATATGGGCAGTGTCGGCTTTATGGCAGAACTGGAGCACAGCGAACTGGATATGCTCTCCCAGCTCTCCAAGCGCAAATATACAATCGAGCCGCGAATGATGCTGGACGTGTCGGTGCGAAGAGGTCGAGAGACCCTTTACCGAGACTTGGCGCTGAACGATGCTGTCATCACCAAGGGTGCGGTGGCGAGAGTAATTGACTTGATCGTGCGGGGAGACGGTGTTCACATTTATGACTACTCCGGAGACGGAGTGATCCTTGCCACGCCCACAGGCTCCACGGCCTATTCTATGTCTGCGGGGGGCCCCATTGTGGAGCCCACCTCTGAGAATATCCTTGTGACTCCCATTTGCGCCCATTCCCTCCATGCAAAGCCGCTGGTAATGGGAAGGGACAGGATTGTCTCTGTCCGGATTGGAAAGCTGTCAAGGAAAACGGCTTACTTGTCTGTGGACGGAGGAAGAGCCTTTAAGCTCTGTGGCGGGGACACTGTTGAAGTCCGCCGCTCCAAAAGTGTGACCAGGTTGGTCCGACTGACGGATCACAGCTTTTATGAAATCATCAATCAGAAGTTGGGGAGGGCATGACGGATATGAAGTCCAAACGGCAGGCAGAAATTTTGCGAATCATTGAGGAGGTTGATGTTGAGACCCAGGATCAGTTGTTGGCTGAGTTGAAGCTGCGGGGCGTCACCTCTACCCAGGCAACGATCTCAAGAGACATCAAGGAGCTGCATCTGGTGAAGGAACTTACCAGTTACGGGACCTACAAATATGTGGTATCCGGCCGCAGGGCCAGCCTGAACTTCGCAGGACGTCTGCGGACCATTTTCAAGGAGGGGGTCACGTCCTTTGACCGCGCCCAGAATATTGTTGTGATCAAAACCATGCCGGGCCTCGCTTCTGCAGCCTGTGCCGCGATTGACGGTATGGAAATCGGAAATCTGGTCGGAAGTCTCGCCGGGGATGACACGGCCCTTCTCATCATGCGGGACAGTGAGAAAGCAGAGGCCTTTTGTGACGAAATCCATAAGATGCTCCAGTGAGCACAGGGAGGGATGAGGCATGCTGTCTCTGCTCCACATTGAAAACATTGCGGTGATCGAGTCGGCGGATATCCAATTCGACCGGGGTTTCAATGCCCTGACGGGCGAGACCGGTGCGGGCAAGTCGATTGTAGTAGATGCCATTGGAGCGGTGATCGGGAACCGGACCTCCCGCGATCTGATCCGCACAGGGGCCCGGTCGGCCTTGGTGAGTGCGCTTTTTTTGGAGCTTCCGGCGCTCTCCTGGTTTTCAGAAAACGGGATGGGGCCGGATGAAGATGGAACCCTTCTGCTGCAAAGGGAAATCCAGGCCGACGGCAAAAATGTCTGCCGCCTGAATGGGCGGCCTTTGACGGTGTCACAGCTTCGTACCCTAGGACAGCAGCTTTTGAATATCCACGGCCAGCACGACGGACAGCAGCTCCTGGACTCCGCCTGCCATCTCTCCTATCTGGACCGTTTTGGAGGCGACCAAGCGGAGCTTCTGGCATTTCAGGAGGCCTATGCGGCTCTGAGTCAGGTGAGGCATGAGATATCGGCCTTGCAGATGGACGAAGCGGAGAAGTCCCGCCGCATGGACAGTCTGAGCTACCAGATCAGCGAGTTGGAACGGGCCGGGCTGCGAGTGGGCGAGGAGGACAAACTGGCCGCCCGGAGAAAGGTGCTGCGCAACGCCGGAAAGCTGATCGAGGCGGTGGAGGATGCCCATCGGGCGCTTTCCGGCGATGACGACAGTGCGGGTGCGGCGTCCCTTGTTATGGAGGCAGAACAGAGCCTCTTTTCGGCCCGTACCGTGAGCGATGAGGTGTCTGCCCTTGCGGAAAAGCTCACGGAGCTGCGATGTGCGGCGGATGACGCCGCCGAGCTGGTCCGTGACTTGAGGGACAGCTTGGAGTTTGAGCCGGGAGAGCTGGATGAGTTGGAAAGCCGCCTGGACGTGATCTATCGTCTGAAAAAGAAATATGGTGCCACGGAGGCCGATATGCTCGCCTATCTGGAGTCCTGTAAAAAAGAACTGGACCAAATCCAGTACTCCAGCGATATCTTGGCACGATTGGAGAAAAAGCAGGCTGTGACCTTGAAGGAGGCGCAAATGCTGGGCAGTGCACTGTCCACGGTCCGCAGGGAATCGGCGGATGCATTGGAAGCGCGTATCCAGAAGGAGCTGGAACAGTTGGATATGCCCAAAGTCCGCTTTCATGTGGAGTTTGCGCCTAACGCCGCAGAATACGGCATGGATGCAACAGGAATGGATGAGGTCCAGTTCCTGATGTCCGCGAATGTGGGCGAGGCGCTCAAGCCCATCCAGAAAATCGCCTCCGGCGGTGAATTGGCCCGCATCATGCTGGCGCTCAAGAATGTCCTGGCGGAAAATGACGACGTGTCCACCTTGGTCTTTGATGAAGTGGATACTGGCGTTAGCGGCCGTGCGGCCCAGAAGGTAGCGGAGAAAATGGCCGACGTGGCCAGACACAAACAGGTTCTGTGCGTTACACACCTGCCCCAGATTGCGGCGATGGCGGATACCCATTTCTCAGTGGAGAAGGGGGAGCGGGACGGACGCACCTATACGGCGGTGGAGCGGCTGGACAAAACGCGCCGCCGTGAGGAGTTGGCCCGCCTTACCGGAGGGGCCCATATCACATCCGCCATGCTGGAGAGCGCAGGAGAGCTTCTGGAGGCAGCAGAGACGTATAAGAGAGGCTATAATGGGGAAAAATGAGCTCCCGGACCAGATCCGGGTCACCTTTCAACTGGAACGTGGGGAATATATCCGTGGAGTCCGGTACTATTTGAGAAAAAGTCACCTAGTAAGCTGGGTCCAGGTCCTGGTCATGCTGTTTGCGCTGGCCGCGACGGTCACGGTCACGCTTATGATGGGGAGACTCAACTTCCTGAACACCTTGGTGCTGGTCCTGCTGGCGATGGCTGCGCTGTATAGTCTGTGGTTGTATTGGATCAAGCCGGGGCGCATTTTTGACCGGGAGGCGGAGCTGGCAGAGCCTGTGACCTTTTTGTTTGCCCAGGAGGACGTGGCCCGGCAGGATGAGACGGCGGCGGCGCTTTTGGACTGGGATATCAAAAAGCTCTGGCGAGGACCGGAATTCTATTACCTCTTCGGTTCCAGTGAGGGTTATACGCTGCTTCCGCTGCGCGCATTCCAGGATGAGGAGGCACGGCTGCGCTTTGAGTCTCTGGCGCAAGAGGCAAATCCGGATATGATCTTCCGGCATTTTGGTTGACAATCCGTCCGGCATGTGCTAAAATGCTGTCACGTACAACGCGAGGATGAGGAACAGTAGCAGCCGCCCGTCTGCACAGAGAGCCCCTGTCTGGTGAAAAGGGGAGAGAGCGCGGCTGTGAATACCCCTCGGAGCGGCCTCTTGAACCGTCTTACAGCGCAGTAGAGAGAGTCGGGTGCGCCCGTTATCGCGCAGGGGTGTGTCGGCACCCCGTGAGGCCCGCGCCTGTGAGGGTGGGGCAACCAGAGGTGGTACCGCGTTTCGACGCCCTCTGTCCAATGGGACAGGGGGTGTTTTTTATTTGAAGCGGAACCGACACGAATGGAAGGGGCTTTTATGCAGAAAAGGCGTTTCGGTCCTATGATCAAGAGGCATCTCGGATGAACGGCCCCAAAACAGCGGGCTGGAACAGAGTGTGCTACGGTGGGCGGGGCCGTATGAGAGCATATATAGATGGAGCGAAAGCTGCAAGGCTATTTTGCTCAAAAGGCCCTCCCCCAAAAAAGCGAGAGGAGAAAGAAATATGACCATTTATGATGAACTGAAGGCCAGAGGGCTTATCGCACAGGTGACCGACGAAGAGGAGATCAAAGAGCTGATCAACAACGGAAAAGCAACCTTTTACATTGGCTTTGATCCCACCGCCGACTCCCTGCACGTGGGTCATTTTATGGCGTTGTGCTTAATGAAGCGGCTTCAGATGGCGGGCAACCGCCCCATCGCTCTGGTAGGCGGCGGCACAGGCATGATCGGAGATCCTTCCGGACGCTCTGATATGCGTTCTATGATGACGGTGGAGACCATCCAGCACAATTGCGACTGCTTTAAGAAGCAGATGAGCAAATTCATCGATTTCAGCGAAGGGAAGGCGCTGATGCTCAATAATGCCGACTGGCTGCTGAAGCTCAATTATGTGGAACTTCTCCGGGAAGTGGGCGCATGTTTCTCCGTCAATAATATGCTTCGTGCGGAGTGCTACAAGCAGCGGATGGAGAAAGGGCTCAGCTTCTTGGAGTTCAATTACATGATTATGCAGAGCTATGATTTTTATCATATGTTCCAGACCGTGGGCTGCAATATGCAGTGCGGCGGCGATGACCAATGGTCCAATATGCTGGGCGGCACCGAACTCATTCGCCGGAAACTTGGCAAGGACGCTTATGCCATGACGATTACACTGCTGCTTACCTCCGAGGGGAAAAAGATGGGCAAGACCCAGGCGGGGGCGGTGTGGCTGGACCCGGAAAAGACTTCGCCTTACGAGTTTTATCAGTACTGGCGAAATATTGACGACGCCGACGTGCTCAAATGTCTGCGAATGCTGACTTTCCTTCCTCTAGAGCAGATCGATGAGATGGATAAGTGGGAGGGGGCCCAACTCAATCGTGCCAAAGAGATTCTGGCTTTTGAGCTTACAAAATTGGTCCATGACGAGGTGGAGGCACAGAAGGCACAGGATGCCGCCCGGGCTCTCTTCGCCCAGGGAGGAGACCGTTCCAACATGCCCACCACCACGCTGACCGACGCAGACCTCAGCGACGGAAAGCTGAGCGTGGTGGATCTGATGGTGAAATGCGGCCTTGCGCCTTCTAAAGGCGAGGCACGCCGCCTGATTCAGCAGGGAGGGGTGGAAATCAACGGAGAAAAGGTGATCGATACCGCCGCTGTCTGTAAGGCCGCGGCGATGCGCGGCGAAGGATTGACGGTGAAGAAGGGGAAAAAGGTATTCCACCGTGTTTTACTGGCCTGAGAGATTGTTGCCGTTGCTTTGTGGAGAAGGGGGACGCCTGCGGGGCGTTCCCCTTCATAAAATTGTAAAAGAATTTTACGTGATAATGATTAGACAAAGCCTCCTGAGCATGGTATGATGAGCGTAACAGAAAGGGTGTGTGCGGCATAGAGCGGGGACGAAAAATATGGCCTTTGGAGCCGAGAACATTGTCAAACCTTATTGTTGTGCTCATTGGGATTACTTTTTATCTGGGGCTGTCCCACTTCGACTTGGTAAGAGAAAAGCTGGATATGTTTCTCAGCGTGGTGGCGCCGTTTATCGTGGGTTTTGCCGTCGCCTATCTGCTGAACACGCCCGCCAAGTTTTTGGAGCGCGAGCTTTTTGCGCACTGCCGTCATAGACGCACATGGTCCATCATCTCTGTCTATCTGCTGGCTGTCTTGTTGCTGGTGGTTCTGCTCAATCTCATTCTACCTCAAGTCTGGAGCAGTGCTGTAGAGTTGGTCAATAAGATGCCGGAATATATGAAGGGTCTGGATGTTCTGGTGCAGGAACTGATCACGCGGTTCGACCTGGAGGGTGAGGGGATCAATGAACTGCTGGTCTCTTATCAGGAGCTCATGGCCGGCCTGACGAAAAAAACAATCACTGCCGTTTCGGAGGCCTTACCGCAAATCCTGAATTTTGGGGTCGCCGTCGGCAACGGCGTAATCACCGGTGTGACAGCGCTCATTGCCTCTATCTATATGCTCTCGGGCAAGGAGCGGCTGGTGCCGCAGCTGAAGAAGCTGATTTACGCAATTTTCCCCACGGAGAAAGCAAGCTGGTTTTTAAGTGTGTGCAGCCAGGCAAACAATGTATTTGTGGGTTTTATCAACGGTAAGCTCATCGACAGTGCGATCATTGGCGTACTTTGCTTTGTTCTTAACCTGATTCTGCAAATTCCATATAACATCCTCATCGCCGTAGTCATCGGCGTGACCAATGTGATCCCCTTTTTTGGCCCTATCATCGGCGCTGTACCCTGCGTGATGATTCTGCTGATCGTGGACCCGTGGGCTGCGCTGCGCTTTGGAGTCCTGGTCATCGCACTGCAGCAGTTCGACGGCAATATACTCGGACCCAAGATACTGGGAAACAGTACAGGCTTGTCGGCAATCTGGGTATTGGTGGCCATCGTGGTGGGCGGCGGACTTTTCGGCTTTGCGGGAATGCTGCTGGGCGTTCCCACCTTTGCGGTTCTGTATGCGTTGGTCCGCGAGTGGACTTACCATCGTTTGAAGGGAAAGGGAATTGACGGAGAGGGAAACCCTTTGCCGCGCGCTGACATAAAAAGATAAAAAACGTCACATTTTGTTGCGCGGCCCACTCACAGCAAAGCATCCTGCCCAATCACCGGACAGGATGCTTTGCTGTTTTATGGCCTCTTCCCGTCGTCCGGGACATGTTTTTAAAAGAGGGAGAGCTATGGAAGAAGCTGGGATTGGCAAAAAGGCTCGGCATCAATGTGAACTGGAAATAATGGCGGCAGCCCATACGGTCTATCTCCGCCAGGTGAGGGAGAATGGGAGACGGGTCCTTGGCCCAGAACACGATACAGCCCACAGCAGGGAATGTCTGTCCGGCGCGAGACGGAGAGGATCAGGACTGTGCCTCCAGCAGGCTGTTGGTCAAATCCCGCATGCCGTATAAGCCCGGAGCATCACGTCCTGCCAGATACCTGGCGGCTTTCAGTGCTCCGGCGGCAAAGACCTCCCTGGATTGGGCACAGTGCCGCAGTTCGATGATCTCATCCTTTCCGGCAAAGAGCACCTCGTGATCTCCGGCAATGGTACCGCCCCGCACAGAGGAGATTCCGATTTCACGGTGTTCGCGGGGTCTGCGAACCATGTGCCGGTCATAGACGTATTCAGGTTCGTAGGGGAGAGACACAGCGAGGGCTTCCACCAGCATCAGTGCGGTGCCGCTGGGCGCATCCACCTTTTTACTATGATGCCGCTCTATGATCTCCACGTCGAAGTCCTCTCCCAGCATGGCGCCGGCTTGACGCACCAGTTCCAAAAGGACATTGACGCCCAAAGAAAAATTTCCGGATCGGAAGATGGGGATACTTTGGGAGGCGTCCTCAATTTCCGCAAGCTGGGCTTGGGAATACCCGGTAGTCGCCAATACGATGGGGAGACGGCGCTGAAGGCAGAAGGACAGCAGGGAAGAAAGGGCGGCGGGGTGAGAAAAATCCACGACAACGTCGGCAGAACCGGAGAATTCCGAAGGAACTGCGAATATAGGAAAGTTGCGCTCGGAGGTGCCAAGGATGTCGAACCCGGCAACGATATTCAGCTCTGTGTCCGTGCTGCACTGCGCTTCCAGCGCATGGCCCATCCGACCGTTGCATCCTGAGAGAATGATATCCAGCATTTTAAACACGTCCTTCCAGCACGTCGGTTTGAATCAACCGCTTACAATGGGCAAGGATATCCCGGATCTGTCCGTCCGAGATATCCTGAACAGAAAGCAGAGGGAGCGGCGCCTCGCTTCCCTGGCAGACGGGGCGCTCAAACCACCCCACATCGTGCCAAGCGCCAAGTTTGTAGCCGGTATGGTGAAAGATGCCGAGGAGGGAGAAGCCCATGCTCTTATGGAGGCCCGCACTGCCCTCATTGGGGAGCGTCACACACCCATAGGCGTTGCGTACATGCATCTGACGAAGGATCTCGATCAATGCGGTATAGAGGGCGGTTCCGAGCCCGGCTCCCCGGAAACGGGGCGCGAGATAGATGGAAAGCTCCGCATTCCATTGATAAGCCGCCCGCTCCATATGGCGGTGGGCATAGGCGTAACCTGCGACAAGGTCATCCACTGTACAGACTAAATAGGGATAGTCGGCAGAGATCGTCCGGATACGCGCTGAAAACTCTTCTAAGGTAGGGATATCATATTCAAAAGTAATATTGGTATCGGTGATATATGGAGTATATATCTCCAAGATACGGGCTGCATCAGAGATATCGGCCCGTCTAAGGACTGTGTGGGACATCGTGAACTTCCTCCCTGATAGACGTGCAGGCGGCCACACATTTTGTATGGCCGCCTGCGGTGAACAACAAATCTTCAGGACGCGACGCTATTCTTGGACGCATCCAGCAAACCGGCACGCTCCATGGCAGCTCTGAGCTTTTCCAGGTTACTGGCAGAGATTTCACACAGGGGGAGCCGGAGGCCGCCGACATCCCGCCCCATCAGGCCAAGCGCGGCCTTTACGGGGATGGGGTTGACCTCCAGAAAAAGCGCGTCGATCAGATCCATATATGTAATCTGAAGCTTGGAAGCCTCCTCGAAGCATCCGTCCAGACACAGGTGTGTCATATTCACCATCAGTTGGGGGGCGATATTGGCCACAACAGAGATGACGCCTTTGGCGCCCAAGGACATCATAGGGACCACCTGATCATCATTGCCGGACCAGATGTAAAAATCATCTCTACAGAGGTATCGGGTATGGGTAATCAGGGAAAGATTTCCGCTGGCCTCCTTGACACCGTTGATTTTGGGGTTTTGAGAAAGCGTACGGTAGGTATCGGCGGTAAAAGAGACGCCCGTGCGGGAGGGAACATTGTAGAGAATGATGGGTAACTCCGTTCGGTCTGCGATGTACTCATAGTGCCGGATCAGTCCTTCTTGGGAACACTTATTGTAATAGGGGGTTACATGCAGAAGCGCGTCGGCGCCGGAGTCCTCCGCGTGCTGGGACAGATATACGGCGGCGGAGGTATCGTTGCTTCCCGCCCCGGCAATGACTTTGACCCGATGGTTGACATACTTGACACAGAAATTAACGGCCGAAATATGCTCCCGCAGACTGAGGGTAGAGCACTCGCCGGTGGTCCCGACCACACAGATGGCATCCACGCCGGCGGCGATTTGTTCATCGATCAGTTGGGCAAATCGGTCGTAGTGGATGGCTCCGCTCTGATCGAACGGAGTGACGATAGCAGGACAGGCGCCGGTAAAAACAGGTTCTCTCATCTGAATCATACCTCCAAAAAAGACAGGTATGCTGTCCCGGAGGCGCAAGAATCCATGAATGATGTAATTGTTACGCCTTGGTAATATAGCCTTCGGCGCACAGCAACTCGGCAAGTTCCACCGCGCCGCCGGCCGCGCCGCGGAGCGTGTTATGGGACAGACATACGAACTTATAATCGTACTGGGTGTCAGGACGGAGGCGACCGATAGAGACGGTCATGCCACCGCCCAAATCCCGATCCAGCTTGGACTGGGGCCGGTCGGGCTCTTCGAAATATCGCAGGAACTGTTCCGGGGCCGTGGGGAGTTTCAGCTCCTGAGGACGGCCCTTGTATTCCGCCCAGATGGCCTTCATCTCATCCATCGAGGGCTTTTTCTCAAAATCCACGAAGACCGCAGCAGTGTGGCCGTTCGACACGGGAACGCGGAGACATTGCGCAGTGATGGCGGGCTTTTCCGCATTTACAATGACGCCGTTTTCTATCCGTCCCCAGACCTTCAATGGCTCCTGCTCGGACTTTTCCTCTTCGCCGCCGATATAGGGGATCAGGTTATCCACCATCTCCGGCCAGGTGGCGAAGGTCTTGCCGGCACCGGAAATGGCCTGATATGTACATACCAGGACCCGCTCCAGGCCGAAGCCGCGCAGGGGATGGAGGGCGGGCACATAGCTCTGGATGGAGCAGTTGGACTTGACCGCAATGAGCCCGCGCTTCATCCCCAATCGCTTTCGCTGTGCCTCTATCACTTTGATGTGCTCAGGGTTCAGCTCCGGCACCACCATAGGGACATCAGGCGTCCAGCGGTGGGCGGAATTGTTGGAGACCACGGGGCACTCGTGTCGGGCGTAGCGCTCCTCCAGACTCTTAATATCCTCTTTTTTCATATCCACGGCGGAAAAGACAAAATCCACCTGATCGGCAATCTCCGCCACATCCTCCTCGGCGTTTAAGACCACGATGTCTTTGGCCTGCTCAGGGATCGGCGTATCCATAGCCCACCGGCTGCCGACGGCCTCCGCATAAGATTTCCCTGCAGAACGAGGACTGGCCGCGATGACCTTCAATTCAAACCAGGGGTGATGCTCCAAGAGGGTGATGAAACGCTGTCCCACCATACCGGTTCCGCCGATCACGCCTACCTGATACTTTTCCATTCCGCAGACCTCCATGCCTGTTACTCTATCCATTCTATACTGTATCCGCCTATAAATTGCTAGTCCACCAGAAAAACGGCGGTTGCAATAGAGTCAGGTTTTGTACTATAATATCTAAACTGAGCGTATGGCGCACAAGGAATCTGCCTTGCCTACGAAAGCAGAGGCAGGTATTTTTGTTATAGTAGCACACTTCTTTTCCAGTGTAAACCGCTAATTTGTAGAAATGGAGGTTACTATGGCTGGGAAAATGGGTAAATTTGTGATAATATTTTTTGTGGCGGCCATATGTCTTACCAGTATGGTATCGGCTGTGGACGCTGAGATCAACCCGACCATCCAGGTGGGGCTCTTCTATGGTCAGAACGCCCTCCCGGGGGCAAACCTGGAAAACTATACAGGCAGCGGGTACCGCCTGGGGTATTTTGACGAGGACTTGCACTTTGTCACGCTTGGGCATACGCCAGAGACTCAGATCTCTATGGTAAAGACCCAGAACGTATCTCTGTCCAACGGAAATTATGTGGATGGGACCGGCTCTGTGACCGTAGGCTGCTATCATTTGCAGATGCCGGGGAGCTATCCTGATTTTGAGAGCGCAGCCGCGGCTGCGGCGGCCCTCCAAGGCGCTTTTCCGGCCTGGATAGAGGGCGCTTATTTCGTGCGTGTCGGCGCATACGCCACAAAGGAGGCCGCGACGGCCGCCCAGAACACCCTTGGGCTGTCTGACGCGTCGGTGACGGGGACCAGCAGCTATGGGGTCACTGTGGTGGCCACTAAGACGGGCCGACCTCTGTTCCAGTTTGACGGAGGCGCATCCTATACGCTGGGGGTCAAGCCTGGATTGGATGATGCGACAGAAATGGTCACCTGGTTCAAAGGCTACCGCTATTATGGCTCCTTCCGGTATGTCCGTGAGAGTGGGGGAAATCTGAGCGTCATCAATGTGGTTCCGCTGGAGGATTATGTCCGTGGTGTCCTGCCCTATGAGATGAGCAACGATTGGCCGCTCGAGGCCCTGAAGGCACAGGCGGTGTGTGCCAGGACCTATGCTTACATGAATCTCGGCAAACATCAGAAGAGTGGATTTGATATCTGCAATACGACAGATTGTCAGGTTTATCAAGGGGCCGGACTCTCCAACACACGTACGGACCAAGCGGCTGCTGAGACCTATGGAAAATATGTCTGGTATGCCGGCGAGCTGGCACAGACGTATTATTTTTCCTGCGACGGCGGAGCCACCGAGGATGTAAAGAACGTGTGGGGGAGCAGCGGACAAAACTTGCCCTACCTGGCCGGAGTCGTGGACATCTATGAGCCCTCTGTAGCCGATAAGACGGGAAAGTATAATTGGACGGTCACTTTTACCAAGCAGGAACTCAAAGATATCTTACATAAGAAAGGGTACCTTTGCGACGATATCGTGGACTTCTATGTGGCGGAGTATACGCCCACAGGCAATGTCTATAAAATCACATTTCTAGATGCAGCGGGAAAAAGCTGGTCTTTCGTCAACACGACCAAAGAGTATGCCCGTACACTTTTGGGGCTGAATTCTATCCGATATACCATTTCCAGCGGGGGCGGTAAATTCTTTGTCAATGACAGCAGCACCACGATAGCCTCCGCATCCGGCGCTTACGCCGTTGACGGCGCCGGGAACATCACTGCGATTACAGGCACGCCCTATGTGATCACTGGCAGCGGCACGGAGCAGCTCGTCTCCTCGTCCGCTGGGAATTCCTTTACCATTACAGGGTCAGGCTGGGGGCATAACGTGGGTATGAGCCAGTGGGGGGCCTACGCTATGGCGGAACAGGGGAAAACCTACGATGAGATTTTGAAATTCTATTTTACCGGCGTAGATGTCCGGTGAGAACTCGAAGAAAGCTGGAACAATATTTTGAAAACATCGGATTTCTATTATGATCTGCCTCAGGAGCTCGTTGCTCAGACGCCGCTTGAACGGCGGGATGGCTCCCGGCTGATGGTACTGGACAAAAAGACTGGCGCGACAGCGCATCGTCACTTTTATGACATCCCCACGTTGCTGAGGCCGGGAGACTGTTTGGTGCTCAACGACTCCAGAGTTCTGCCCGCGCGGCTTTTGGGCCACCGTGAGCCCACAGGGGGAGCGGTGGAGGTCCTCCTGCTCACTGACAGGGGGGATAAGGTTTGGGAGTGCCTGGTGCGGCCCGGTAAAAAGGTGCGGCCCGGGGCGCGTCTGTCATTTGGGGATGGACTGCTCACCGCTGAAGTCGTGGAGACATTGGAGGGGGGGAACCGTCTGATCCGCTTTGATTATGACGGGATCTTTCTGGAGATCTTGGAGCGGCTCGGCAAGATGCCCTTGCCGCCCTATATCAAGGAAGAACTCAGTGATCCCGAGCGGTATCAGACTGTCTATTCCAAAGAGGTGGGTTCGGCTGCAGCCCCTACCGCAGGACTTCACTTTACGCGGGAACTGCTGGAGCAGATACAGACCATGGGCGTAAATCTGGCCTATGTAACGCTCCACGTGGGATTGGGGACCTTCCGTCCGGTCAAGGAAGAGGAGATCACCGACCATGAGATGCATGCGGAGTACTGTGCAATCTCCCGTGAGACGGCAGACCTCATCAATCGTACAAAGAAAAATGGGGGTAGGATCATCTGTGTGGGAACCACGTCCTGCCGCACCATAGAGTCCTGGGCGGCAGAGGACGGTACCCTGAGGGAAGCTGCGGGGTGGACGAGCATTTATATTTATCCCGGATACCGCTTCAAGGTGCTGGACGGCCTGATCACCAATTTCCATTTGCCGGAATCCACACTGGTCATGTTGGTCTCTGCACTGGCGGGGCGGGAGCATATCCTGGCTGCCTATGAGGAGGCGGTGCGAGAGAAATATCGCTTTTTTTCCTTTGGGGATGCAATGTTTATCGGCTAGGGAAAGCTGGAGCCGTGCTGATTCCGTCAGAACGGTGGAGCATGTTCCTCCCATGTGGAAAAACAAGGAAAAGCCGCAGGCTCTGTCTATAGGGCCGCGGCTTTTCCCGTCCCGGTCCCAGTGAGCAGGGGCGGGCAGAGAGTTGCGTTTGTTTCGAACAGCAGGATTTGACATAATTGCAGAAAACAGAGGACAGAGGACCCCTGCGGATAGGGAAAGGAACGGGTAGGGGATAGGATTAAGATTGCCGTAGACACCAATCAAGGGTGGTTTTTCATCGGAAAGCGAGTGGTGGCGAAAAGGGATGTCAAAAAGGCGATCAATGTATGCAGGGCCTTTAAGGAAATTCGGTATAGAGTGGCTGGAGGAGCCCCTGTACGGTTATGATTTTGAGGGCCTAGCGGAGCTGCGAAGAAGTACAACTCTCAACATTGCCGGCGGAGAACTGAATGCACAGGTACACGAATATAGGGATATGCTCAAGCATCAATGTTTCGATGGATGTGGTTCTGTCGGGTGGCTTTGCGCAAAATAGGAAGGGCGCGGCGATGGTCGAAGCTGAGAACAAGATCTGTACGCCGCATACATAGATTCATGGCATGGGACTCGCTGCGGCTTTGCACATGGCCGGCGCGGTGAACAACTGTCCATTTAATTGAGTACTACTACGATCCTCCGCACTGGGACTATAAGGTAAGGTACGGGATCTCATGTTAACGGAACCGCTGGAGGTAGAGAGCGACGGCTACATCCGTGCACCGGCGGGGCCTGGACTTGGAGTCGAGGTGAACCATGAGTTCTTGGACCACTATACGGTGCTCCGTAAATAGAGGGGATTGCGCTCTACGCAAAGATTCAGGACCCCAAAGCCGCTGCAGGCGTTGCTCCGGTACGCTTCGCCGCCGGAATTGATTTAAGTTTCATTGGGTTTGAACTGTACCACCGCCAGCATTGAAAATGGGCGGCGGCACAGTTTGTTTAGCAGAAATGAAGGTTTGGTCCTCACTTGTAACAATCTATAAAAGTTTTTGCGCAAAGCTGAATTTTGGGTATGCATAGTTGGGGGGCTGCAATTCTGTGCGCCGCTTTTATTGCCTTGAAAAAAGAGGCTGGTAAAGGTATAATACTATTGTTCTGATAAGGATGGTCATAATTTTCGGAGCCCCTTTTTATTGGGGAACCCTCAAAAATTTACACCAGCTTAGCATAAAGGAGTTTTTCTGTGTTCAAGGTCATCAAGACGGAAGGCTGTGCGCGGCGCGGCGAATTTTCCTGTGCCCACGGCGGTGTGGTCCAGACCCCGGTTTTTATGAATGTCGGTACACAGGGCGCCATCAAGGGTGCGGTGTCCGCCCACGATCTGAAAGAGATCGGGTGCCAGATCGAGTTGTCCAATACGTACCACCTGCATCTACGGCCGGGAGACGATGTGGTACGGCAGATGGGTGGTCTCCATAAATTTATGGACTGGGACGGGCCGATCCTCACGGATTCCGGTGGATTTCAGGTGTTTTCTCTTGCAGGGCTCAGAAAAATTACCGAAGAAGGCGTTACATTTGCCTCTCATATCGATGGCAGGCGCATTTTTATGGGGCCGGAGGAATCCATGCGGATCCAGTCCAATCTGGGTTCTGATATTGCCATGGCCTTTGATGAGTGCGTGGAAAATCCGGCCACCTATGAGTATGTGAAGCCCTCCTGTGAGCGCACGCTGCGATGGCTGGAGCGGTGCAAAGCGGAGCACGATCGCCTGAATGCACTGCCCGGCACGGTCAATCCCCACCAGATGCTCTTCGGCATCAATCAGGGCGGAACTTATGCCGACCTGCGCATCTGGCATATGAAAGAAATCGCCAAGCTTGGCTGCGACGGGTATGCCGTCGGGGGATTGGCGGTGGGGGAGCCCACCCAGACCATGTACGACATGATCGAGGCAGTGGAACCCTTCATGCCCGCGGACAAGCCGCGTTATCTGATGGGAGTCGGTACGCCCTCCAATATCATTGAGGGCGTGGCGCGGGGCGTAGACTTCTTCGACTGCGTTATGCCGGCCAGAAATGCCCGACATGCGAAGCTCTTTACATGGGAAGGCGCGCTCAACATCAAAAATGAGAAATACAAACTCGACGAGCGGCCCATCGATCCAAATTGTCAGTGTCCAGCCTGCCGTTCTTTTTCTCGTTCTTACATCCGTCATCTTTTTGCCGCGGGTGAGATGCTGGGGATGAGACTGGCTGTCCTGCATAATCTCTGGTTTTATAATGAGTTGGCCGCCCGCATCCGCGCCGCACTGGATGAAGGGTGTTTTTCCGCATTCCGCGAAGCATATTCCCGAAAATTGGAGACCCGGATTTAGTATAATGTTTTTTGGAAAAGGTCTTGTCAATCGAGCACTTTCCCTGTATAATATGTTCTAATGCCGTGGAAAAACGGATATTTTCATTGGAGGGGACAAATTTGGACGCTAATATGTTAGGCACGGTTGGTATGCTGGTTGTCATGCTGGCTATCTTCTACTTCATGTTGATCCGGCCCGAAAACAAGAAGAAGAAAGAGCTGGCAAAAATGCGCAGCGAACTGGCGGTAGGGGATGAGATCACCACTATCGGCGGAATCATCGGTACGATCTGCGCAGTAAAGGAAGAGAGCATTGTGATCGAGACCAGCGCGGACCGTGTGCGCATCGAATTTGCCAAGTGGGCCATCTCCACGAAGGGTGCTCAGACCACTGAAACTACAAAGTAAATAAAAGCATGACCAACACCCTCTTCGCATAGGCTGTACAAAGCTGTTGTGAGGAGGGTGTTTTTATGCGTAAGACAGAGGAGGACCAGGGGGCGAAGCTGGTACGGGCTATGACCGGCGTGCTGCTGGGCGGCGGCCTTGCGCTGGTAGTATGCCTGGTATTCCTGCTGATTTGCTCTGTGGGGATTTCTGGAGGCTGGGTGGAGGAGGACCTCATGTACCAGCTCTCAGTCGTAGGTTGCGTCATAGGGGGATTTTCCGGCGGAATTTTTGCCGTGCGACACAGCGGCGCACGGGCTCTGATTGTAGGGCTTGCCTCGGGGGGAGTCTTTTTCCTATTGATTCTTACTGCGGGGGTATTGCTGTTTGAGGACATGTCGATAGAAGCCGGGGGACTGGGCCTCTTGTCCGGAGCGCTCTGCGGCGGCGCGGCGGCAGGGATTTTAGGGACCAGGCCCAAAAAGAAGAAGCGTAGAAAATAAATCGGGGTTCCGCTGCTGGCATGCGCCAAGAGGACGGGTTAGAAGCGGGCACACAATACGGAATGTAATAATACAAAATGTATACCGTTTGCAAAAAGAGAAAACACACAATATGTAGATGATTTTATGTCGAAAACGCAAAATACATAACTGTGCAGGGAGCGGACTGAGCCAAGTTGAGTTAAGTTTACATAATTATATTTACATAATCAGTGGGCGTAATAAACAAAAATGAAAAAGTTTGCGGCAAAACATTGCATAATCCGGCAGGGTGGCTTATAGTATTTTTACGTTAACTTTTCAGCTTGGATGGGAGCTGTTGGAAATGAAAGACTTGGTGCTGGGCTTTATTGGTGCTGGAAACATGAACACTGCGATTCTGAGCGGCGTATTGCGGAAGCAGATGTTTCCACCTGAACGGATCTGGCTCTCCAACCGGCATGCCGAAAAGCTCTCTGCTTTCTCCAAACTGGGAATCTGCACCACGACGGATAACCGCGCGGTTGCCCGGAACGCGGATATTCTGATCCTGGGCGTAAAGCCTCAGATGTTCGGCGATGTGCTCCCCGAGCTGAAGGATCTTGTATCGGAAAAGTGTGTAATCTCTATTGCCGCCGGTATTTCAGCCTCTTATTTGAAGGCTGAGCTCCCCGGCGCTCATATCATCCGCGCCATGCCCAATACTCCGCTGATGCTGGGAGTGGGGGCTACCGCGGTGGCCCGCGCGGAGGACGTCGCACCGGAGCTATTTCAGACGGTACTTGAGCTCTTTCGGGCGGCCGGGGTGGTGGCGGTGATTGAAGAGAGTCAGATGGACGATATCATCAATGTCAACGGCTCCTCCCCGGCTTGGTTTTTTCGCCTTGCAGACATCATGGTAAAACGTGCCGTCTCTGTGGGAATCGATGCAGATACGGCGCTGCGGCTGACGGCGGCGACGTTGGAGGGTGCGGCCCGTATGTTGGCGGAGTCCGGAAAGACGCCGGAAGAGCTTTGTCGTCAGGTCTGTTCTCCTGGCGGTACGACCTTGGCGTCCCTCTCTGCTTTCGAAGAGCGGGACTTTGACGGGCTCATGCTGGACGCGATGGACCGGTGTACAAAGCGGTCGAAGGAACTCGGCAAGTAACATTGATATTTGGAACGCTTGTCTCATATGCTGTCCCAGAGGGGGGACAGCCATGAGAAAGCGAATCGTACGGATTTGGGATGTGCCTGCGGGCGGGCTGCTGCCCGCGCTGATTACAGTGGCTTCCGCTTTCTGTATTGGAGGACTGGCCGGTATGCTGCTGGCCGCCCAAGTGGGCGGCGGTGGGCATGACAGCCTGGCGGCATACATAGAGGGGTATCTGGCGGCGGCAAAGTCCGGCTCTGTTGTTCTGTCTCCCGGGCTGCTGTCCGTCTTGTGGGAGAGCGTCCGATGGCCTCTGTTTGCCTTTTTGATGGGGTTTACCGCCTTAGGCGTGCTGGGGATCCCCACTTTGTTCGCAGTGCGCGGTTTTCTTCTCTCTTTTGCAGTCTCTTCCTTTGTGCGCATGTTTGGAGGGACAGGGGGGATTTTGGCCTTTTTTGCGTTTGGGATCACGGGGCTTGCGGCTGTACCGGCGCTCTTCGTCCTGGGTGTCCAGAGCTTTGCAGGTGCGCGGGAACTTGCGGGCAGGGCCCTGTCCGGGAAGAAGGGCGTGTTTCCCTTTGGGAGGGCTTATTGGGTCCGCTGCGCTCTGTGTGCCGGCGCAGTTGCGCTCAGCGCGGTGCTGGAATACTGGGCGGTCCCGGCACTGTTGTGCTCGGTGGCCGGACTCTTTTGATTTTGGAGCGGTAAGAAGGGTTTGAGCGGATGGACTATTTAAAGGGTTATGAGGCATATCTCACAACTGAAAAAAAGGCGTCTGAGAATACGCTCAGCTCTTATCTGAGAGATGTCCGGCAGTTTTCCGAATACTGTCAGCGGGAGACATTGGAGTTGACGGAGACGACCACGGGGGACGTGGAACGATACGCCAAATATTTAATGAGCCGCGGAAAGTCGGTATCCACCGTTACTAGGGCGGTGGCTTCTCTCAAGTCCTTTTTTGGGTATTTGTATCGGGAGGGATATATCGACGCCAATCCGGCCCGCGGAGTGGCTCCCACCAAGGTCGAGCGAAAGCTCCCGCAGATTTTGACCAGCAAAGAGGTCGAGTTGTTTCTGGAGCAGCCGGAGTGTACCGATGCCAAGGGATATCGGGACCATGCCATGCTGGAGCTGCTCTATGCCACCGGGATACGGGTGAGTGAACTCATCGACTTGGATATGGAGCATCTCAGCCTCTCCGGCGGTTTCTTGCGCTGTGTGGGGAAGGGAAAAGAGCGCATCATTCCCCTCTATCCCGCGGCAGTTAAGGCGCTGGGCGACTATCTGCGGGATGTACGCCCTCAATTGGTGGAAGACGAGACGGAGACGGCCCTTTTTGTCAATATGAACGGCAGGCGTATGTCCCGGCAGGGCTTTTGGAAAATCATCAAGCACTATCAGGAGAAGGCCGGAATCAAAAAGGAGATTACGCCTCATACGCTCCGCCACTCCTTTGCGGCCCATCTGCTGGAAAATGGGGCGGATCTGAGGTCGATCCAAGAAATGCTGGGACATGCGGACATCTCTTCCACACAGATCTATGCACAACTGGTCAAACAGAAATTAAAGGACGTCTACATCAAGGCGCACCCGCGGGCTTGAGAGTAGGGAAGACCATTTCGGCTGATACGGGGCGCGCTGTTTGAAAACGGCACGCCCCGTATATTATGCCTATTTTGTGGTTGCGCCTCCAGTTTTGCCGTGGTACAATACACGATGTATGAATATTTGGAGGACGTTATGATCATTTTAGGCATCGATCCCGGCTTTGCCATTGTCGGTTTTGCCATTTTGGAGGCGAATCACGGGAAACAGCGACTAATCCAATGCGGTGCCATCACTACCCAGGCAGGGCTCCCGCTGCCGGCGCGACTGCTCCAGATTGAGCAGGATATGGATGAACTCATCGCTGTATTTCATCCGGAGGCGATGGCTGTAGAGGAGCTTTTTTTCAACAATAATGTGACCACCGGCATCGGTGTGGCGCAGGCGCGTGGTGTTATTCTGACGGCGGCCGAACGAGCCGGAGTCTCTATTTATGAATATACGCCCTCCCAGGTCAAGCAGGCTGTGGTCGGCTATGGCAAGGCGGAAAAACGTCAGGTCATGGATATGACCAAACGGATATTGAATCTCAGGACAGTACCAAAGCCGGACGATGCCGCAGACGCTGTGGCGATCGCCCTCTGTCACGCCCGCTCGCACGCCTCTCTGCTTGCCTCCCTAGACCCAGCCACACCCGGCAGCGGACGCTATGAAGTGCGAAAGAAGTAGGAGAAAACCGAATGTTTTATTATGTGAAGGGCCCTGTCGCCCATATTGCGCCCTACCTGGCCGTTATAGATTGCGGCGGGGTCGGTTATGCCTGCCATACCACCGCCAACACGCTTTCTTATTTGAAAAAGGGCGAGGTGGCAAAGCTGTATACCTATCTCCACGTGCGCGAGGAATTGTTTGATCTCTATGGTTTTTCCACAGAAGAGGAGCGCAGTTGCTTTGAACTCTTGATCGGGGTATCCGGCGTGGGACCCAAGGCGGCGCTCTCCATTTTGTCCGCCACGTCACCAGAGGGGCTTGCCATGAGCATCATCACAGGGGACGAGAAGGCCCTTACGGTCGCTCAGGGTATCGGCAAAAAAATTGCCCAGCGTATCATTCTGGAGCTCAAGGATAAGCTGGCGAAAGGCCAGCTCGGTACATCAGCGGGCGGCGAACAGTACGGGGAAACCGGGGTCACGATCATTCCGGAAAATAAATCTACTGAGGCCGCCGCCGCCTTGGCTGTGTTGGGCTACAGTCAGGCTGAAATTGCCGTCGCCCTGAAGGGAGTCGATATGGAGTCCCAAAAGTTGGAGGAAATCATTCGTCAGGCCCTCAAAAGGATGGTCAAATAATGCCGGGGCCGGAGACAGATAGGGGAAGGGGCGAACGGAATGAGCATCGACTTTTCCAGTGACGGTGGTTTTGAGACGGAGGAGCCCTTGGTCGCGACTTCGCTGCTGAGGGAAGATGAGGGGGAATATTCCCTGCGTCCCCAAACGCTCAGTGAGTATATTGGACAGCAGAAGGCAAAAGGGAACCTGTCCATCTTCATCGAGGCCGCCAAAATGCGTAAGGAACCCCTGGATCATGTCTTGCTTCACGGCCCCCCGGGGCTGGGAAAGACGACACTCAGCGGCATCATTGCCAACGAGATGGGTGTCAATATCCGGATCACCTCTGGACCGGCGATCGAAAAACCCGGTGATCTGGCCGCTCTGCTCACCAATCTCAATGAAAATGATATCTTATTTGTAGACGAGATCCACCGCCTCAACCGCTCTGTGGAGGAGATCCTGTATCCGGCGATGGAGGATTACGCTATTGATATTATCGTCGGCAAAGGCCCCTCGGCCAATTCGATCCGGTTGGATCTGCCCAAGTTTACGCTGATTGGGGCCACGACCCGCGCCGGGCAGCTCTCCGCCCCTCTCCGGGATCGTTTCGGCGTTACGCTCCGGTTGGAGCTCTACACCCCGGAGGAACTGTGCCTGATCGTCACACGTTCTGCCGGTATTCTGGGGGTACCTATCGAGGAGGACGGCGCTCTGGAGATCGCCAAACGCTCCCGCGGTACTCCTCGGATCGCCAACCGGATGCTTCGCCGTGTCCGTGATTTCGCTCAGGTCAAGGCTGGGGGCGTGATCACCAGAAGGGTGGCTGACGAAGCGCTCAGCGCCCTGGAGGTGGACTATTTGGGATTGGATGCCGTGGATCGCCGGATGCTTCACAGCATCATTGAAAATTACGGCGGGGGGCCGGTAGGGCTGGACACTCTGGCGGCCACCATCAATGAGGAGTCCGTCACTTTGGAAGATGTCTATGAGCCCTATCTCATGCAGATGGGCTTTCTCACCCGCACGCCCAGGGGGCGCTGTGTGACCAGAAAGGCGTATGAACATTTGGGCTTGTCCTATTTCGGACAGGAACAGCTCGAATTTTAAACCAGAAGGAGTTTTGACCCATGGGTAAACTGTTTGGAACCGACGGCATTCGGGGCGTGGTAAATGCCGGGTTAGATGCCGCGCTGGCTTTTCAGGTGGGCTTGGCCACGGCGCAAGTGCTGGGCGAGGGCAAGCCTGGAAAGAAGCCTTTGGTAACCATCGGAAAAGATACGCGTATCTCCTCTGACCTTTTGGAGGGCGCGCTGGTGGCCGGCCTTTGTTCGGCGGGCGCCGATGTCCTCCATCTGGGCGTCATTCCTACTCCAGCAGTGGCGTGGATCACAGTGGATCAGGGGGCGGATGCAGGCGTAGTTATCTCTGCCTCCCATAATCCCTTTGAACACAACGGCATTAAGATTTTTAACGGTCAGGGCTTTAAGCTCTCCGACGAGCTGGAGGGGAAAATTGAGGATATCATTCTCTCCGGCGCGGAGGTTTCCCTCAAAACGGGCGGAGAGATCGGACGTGTGACTTATGCGGAAGACCGGACGCGGGACGACTATATTGATCATTTGGCGTCCACAGTAGAGGACGGCCTGGCCGGACTTCGCATCCTTGTCGACTGCGCCAATGGCGCTGCCTCTGCGACGGCGCCTCAGCTCTTTGACCGCTTTGATGATCTTCACTGTGACATCATCAATGCCGATCCCGATGGCATCAACATCAATACAAACTGTGGCTCCACTCACTTGGAGGGGTTGGCGGCTATGGTAAAGGCAGGAGGCTACGACTTGGGTTTGGCCTTTGATGGGGATGCAGACCGGTTTTTGGCCGTCAGTGAAGCGGGCATACCCATTGACGGCGATCAGGTTATGGCCGTCTGCGGTCGCTATCTGAAAAGCCGGGGAAAACTGGCGGGAGACACCATTGTTGCCACAGTTATGTCCAACATAGGGCTCCACCGTTTTGCAGCGGAAAATAATATGGAAGTGGTCTGTACCGACGTAGGAGATCGAAATGTGTTGGAGCGGATGCTGGAGAATGGCTTTTCGCTCGGCGGCGAACAGTCCGGCCACATGATTTTTCTGGAGCACGCCACCACCGGTGACGGACAGCTTACGGCGCTCCAGTTTCTGAATATTCTTCATCAGTCCCGTCAGCCGGCTTCCAAGCTTGTTGCGGACTGTCGGCAGTATCCCCAGGTGCTAGTAAATGTAGCGGTTGCGGATAATGCCCAGAAGCAGGCGGTCATGGGCTCTGTACAACTGAAGGACGCGATCGCGGCTGGAGAGAGGGCACTGGCCGGGAATGGCCGCATCCTGGTACGCCCCTCCGGCACGGAGGCTCTGATCCGGGTCATGGTGGAAGCTGAAACGGAAGGAGTCGCCGACAGCCGTGCACAGGAACTGGCAAATCTCATAAAAAAGCTTTGATTTCATTGAAATTCCTAAAATAATCTGCATAAACACTTGACATTTCGGGTACTTCGGCCCTATAATACACAAGGAGCCTTGGAATGAAGCCAGCAGAAGAAACCCCCAATTCGCTCACCGACGAGATCCTGTGTTTGCAAGCCGCATCAGGCGACCGCATCGCAGAAGAGACTCTTGTGATGCGGTATAATCGTCTGGTGCGTATTTGTGCCCGCCCTTATTTTCTCGCAGGGGGCGACAGCGAAGATTTGATTCAGGAGGGCATGGTGGGGCTGCTGAATGCCATCCGGGAGTATGTACCCCAAAAGGGTACGGCCTTTCGGACTTATGCTGAGATATGTATCCGCAATCGTATCCTGTCCGCCATCCGGGCGGCATCTAGAGATAAGCACACTCCGCTCAACCACTATGTCTCTTTCGAACCCCCTCTTTTAGATGGGATTGCCGACAGTTATCCATTCAACGCGTCCCGGCAGCCGCTTCAAAATCCTGAAGATATGTTGATCAGCAGGGAGGAGCGCCGGGAACGTCTTGGAACGCTCAAGGGACAGTTATCCGGGTTAGAGGCCAATATCCTGGAACTCTATCTCCGCGGGTATTCTTATGTGGAGATTGCAGAACAGGTAAACCGTTCCCCGAAAGCGGTGGACAACGCCGTGCAGCGCATCCGGCGCAAAGTAGCGCGGCACCTTTTTTCCGGCGATTTCAGCGAGAGCTGAACGCAATATTACAGACCCAGCACTGTCGGTTTATTCCGGGCCTGGGCAAACGAGTCAAAGAGAGGGAAAAGATCATGTACGAAGACAAGACACTTGTATGCAAGGAATGCGGCCAGGAGTTCGTGTTCACCGCCGGTGAGCAGGAGTTCTATGCGGAGCGCGGCTTCCAGAACGAGCCTCAGCGCTGCAAGGCCTGCCGTGACGCTCGCAAGCAGGCTGCCCGTGGCCCCCGTGAGTACTTCACCGCCACTTGTGCTGCCTGCGGCGGCGAGGCAAAGGTTCCCTTCGAGCCCAAGTCCGATCGTCCTGTTTACTGCAGCGAGTGCTTCGCTCGCATGCGTGAGGAGCAGGGCCGCTAACTAAGGCCAATAAAAAACAGGGACGCTCATGAGGGCGCCCCTGTTTTTTTGATTTGCGATCATACCGAGGCAGAAATGATCCAACATTTTGTTTCCCAGAAAAACTGCGATTCCTATTGAAAAATAGGGAACGATAGGGTATACTAAAGCATATCCTAAATCCTAGTTTTTTGGAGGTTTATTTTATGGCTACCATCACCAAAGATACCATCATCGGCGATATTCTGGATATTGCGCCGGAGACCGCTCCGGTTTTCCTGTCCATCGGGATGCACTGCCTGGGCTGTCCCTCTTCCCGCGGGGAGACTGTGGAACAGGCCTGCATGGTCCATGGCGTGGATGTTGACGCTCTGTTGGAGAAGATCAACGCGCTGGTGCCCGCCGCAAAATAAGATCGTCACATAAAAACGGGGCGGCAATCTGCCGCCCCGTTTTTATGTGATCGAGATTGAGAGGATTATCGTGCATCATGCATAAAGGAAGGTGGTCTCTGTGCGCCCTGTTGAGTTGTCCCCCAGACTGCTGGCAATTGCCCACCAGGTTCCGATGGGTGCGCATTTTGCCGATATCGGTACAGACCATGCCAGGCTGCCGGTCTGGCTGCTGGAACACGGAAGGATCCCCAGCGCCATTGCGGCCGACTTGAAGGAAGGACCGCTTTCGCGTGCGCGCCAGACTGCTGCGCGTCATGATCTGACAGAGCGTATTTCATTCCGTTTGGGAGATGGATTGACGCCCCTGGGACCTGAGGAGGCCGATGCCGTAGCAATCGCGGGTATGGGTGGTGAGACCATTGCCTCTATTTTGGGGAATGCTCCATGGGCATCCGGGGGGACCTGCCTTTTTTACCTCCAACCAATGACTTCAGTGCCTGATCTGCGGCGGTGGCTATGGCGGAATGGTTTTGTCATCGAACGGGAGGAATTGGTCCGTGAAGACAAGCTCTATGTGGTGATCACAGCTCGTGGAGGAGAGATGGCGCCGCTGACGCCCGCAGAAGAATGGTGTGGGAAACAGGACCGCGACATGACGTCACCTTACAGAGGGGAGTATCTGTCGATGATGCTTTCCAGAGCCGAACGGGCCCTGGAAGGTTTGGGATGTTCTGCGCGTTTGAAGGACCAGGAGAGAGCAAAGCGTTGGAGAGGTCTTGTTTCGGAATTAAAACAGATGAAGGAGGAATGGATAGCATGGCAACGGTGAAGGATGTCTACGCTGCTGTGAATCAGATCGCCCCCTTTGCTGCACAAATGGATTTTGACAACGCCGGGTTTCTGGTAGGCAGGGGAGAGCAGCAGGTCACACGGCTGCTGGTGTCGCTGGATATTACGGAAGAGGTCGTCTGGGAGGCCGTGGAGCGGGGAGTTGAACTCATTGTCTCCCACCATCCCATTATTTTTCATCCTGCCCGCAGCATTACCGACGAGACCTCGGTAGGACGAATCGTATTGGCCCTGGCGGAGCGGGGAATTGCCGCAATTTGTGCACACACGAATCTGGACGCCTCGGTGGGCGGCGTCAACGACGCGCTGGCCGATGCCTTGAGCCTGACGGAGTGCACCGTGTTGGAACCGTCCGGCACAGACCGTGCGGGGGCGGTGATCGGGATTGGTCGCGCCGGTGTGCTACGGACTGGAACGGGCATGGATGCGGCAACCTATGCCGCACAGGTAAAAAAGGCACTGGGGGCAAATGGGGTACGCTATGTGGACGCGGGGCGTCCCGTCTGTCGGGTGGCCGTTGGCGGCGGCGCCTGCGGGGATATGCTGTCCTTGGCCTGCAAGCTGGGATGTGATACCTTTGTTACCGCAGACGTAAAATATAATATTTTTTTGGACGCCAAGGCGGAGGGCGTCAATCTCATCGACGCAGGACATTTTCCAACGGAAAATGTGATTTGCCCGATTTTGGCCCAAAAGTTGCGCAATATATTTCCAGGCGTGGAGGTCATGCTTTCTCAGCGTCATAAAGAGGTTTTTTCCTACTTGTGAGGGGTTGCGTTACAGACGCCGGTATGGTAAAATGTTTTAGCTAATTTTGAGATTTCTAGAAGGGGACGAATCCAATGTCAGGACATTCCAAGTGGCATAATATTCAGAAGACCAAAGGGGCAGCCGACGCGAAGCGTTCTCAGATCTTCACAAAGATCGCCCGTGAGATGATCGTGGCAGTGAAACAGGGCGGCAGCGGGGACCCCAACAATAACTCCCGACTGGCCACCGTGATTGCCAAGGCCAAAGCCGCCAATATGCCCAATGATAACATCAAGCGGACCATTGACAAGGCGCTTGGCTCCGGGAACGCCGACGATTTTGAGAGCGTAGTCTATGAGGGCTACGGCCCCTGCGGCGTCGCCGTGATCGTGGAGGCGCTGACAGACAACCGTAACCGTACGGCTCCGGAGGTGCGCCATCTTTTGGACAAGTACGGAAAGGGTCTGGGCGCTACCGGCTGTGTTTCCTGGTCCTTTGATCAGAAGGGTGTTATCGTCATTGAGAGGGAAGACTTGGATGAGGATACCGTTATGATGGACGCTCTGGACAGCGGCGCCGACGATATGCAGGCGGATGAGGAGTGCTTTGAAATCACTACTACGCCGGATTCCTTCGGCGAGGTCTTGGCTAAGCTGGAAGAGAAGGGATATGCCTTCCTTTCCGCCGGAGTGGATATGGTCCCGCAGAACTATGTGAAGCTGGAAAAAGAAGAGGATGTCAAAAACATGGAGAAGCTCATCGATCTGTTGGAAGAGAATGACGATGTGCAGAACGTGTACCACAACTGGGAGCAGGACTGAGCTACTGAGCTTAGGGATGGATCTTTTTGCTAGAAAGAAAAAGAGAAGCGGCGGGGATATGCTCCCCGCCGCTTCCTGTATGCAAGTAGGCCTGTAAGCCGGGTTCTGTCATTTAAGACAGCCATCTATCTAGACGCGCTGTTGCCAACGCGTTCCAGCCACCTCCCCGGGACGGCCGGGCCGGCCGTGTGTCCCTCCACGGTGTTGCTCCGGATAGAGTTTACATCGATGGGCAGTCTCCAGCCATCGGGTGAGCTCTTACCTCACCTTTCCACCCTTACCTCGCCGACGCATGTTCCCGCAAAAACAAAGTCCTTACAGAAAGCGCATTCAAGGGGCGAGGCGGTATCTCTCTGTTGCACTTTTCCTAGAGTTGCCTCCGGCGGGCGTTACCCGTTATCCTTGCCCTGTGGAGCCCGGACTTTCCTCATGAACGGCCTTTCGGCACTGTCCACGTGGCTGTCCAGCCTGCTTGCAGTGTTTTATTATATCGGAAGAGAAGCACACTGTCAATTCGATTGAAATATTCTGCGCAATAAGATATAATAAATTTCACGATATTACGATCAAAAGGGGGAACGGCAGTGCAAATGACGCTCAAAGAATATCTGGCCGGGCTCAAGGGGAAAACAGTGGCTGTGATCGGCATCGGCGTATCCAACACGCCGCTTATTAAAATGCTGTTGCGGGCAGGAATCCGCGTTACCGCCTGCGATAAGAATCGCCGCGAGGATTTCGGCGGCTTGGCGGAGGAGCTGGAGAGTCTGGGGGCCGAATTGCGCCTGGGGCCTGACTATCTGAAAGGTCTGGATCAGGATGTGATTTTCCGCACACCCGGGCTGCGCCCCGATGTTCCCGAACTTTTGTCGGCCCAGGCAAAGGGCAGCATGATCACCTCTGAAATGGAAGCGTTTTTCCAAGTCTGCCCATGCCATACCATTGGGGTCACAGGAAGCGATGGAAAGACCACCACGACGACGATCATTGCCTCGCTTTTAAAAGCGGCCGGCTATCATACTTTTGTAGGCGGCAATATTGGCCGCCCCCTTCTGGCCGACGCAGACGGGATGGAGCCGGACGATTGGGCCGTACTGGAGCTCTCCTCCTTTCAACTGATGACCATGGACCTGAGTCCTGAGATCGCAGTGGTCACCAATCTTGCGCCCAACCATTTGGATATGCACACGTCCATGGAGGAGTATACTGCGGCAAAGAAAAATATTTTTCTGCATCAGGGTACAGCGGACCGCGCCGTATTCAACTATGATAATGAGATTACGCGTGAGTTTCTCGAGGAGGCCCCCGGCCGGGCCGTCTCCTTCAGCCTCAAGCAGGAGCTCTCCCAAGGTGTGTATGGGAAGGATGGCGCGATCTGGGTCGCCAACGATCGGGGCAGGAGATCGGTTCTCCCTCTGGACGGGATCCTTCTCCCGGGTGAGCATAACGTGGAGAACTACATGGCCGCCATCGCCGCAGTAGACGGCATGGTGCCCGACGAGGTGATCCGCAAGTTTGCCGCGGAGTTTGGCGGGGTGGAGCACCGTATCGAGCTGGTGCGCACGCGGAACGGCGTGCGGTATTACAACGACTCCATCGCCTCCAGCCCCTCCAGGACCATCGCCGGACTGCGCTCCTTCCCGGACAAGGTCATTCTGATTGCCGGAGGGTATGACAAGCATATCCCCTTTGATGTGCTGGGGCCCGAGGTGGTCGCTCATGTGAAGCATCTGGTCCTCACCGGCGCCACGGCGGATAAGATCAGTGCGGCGGTCCGGGAATGCGCGGAATACCGTGGCGAGCCGTCCATCTCCCAATATGAGGATTTCAGCGCCGCTGTGATGGCAGCCCACGGTATGGCCCAGCCAGGGGATGTGGTCCTCTTCTCACCGGCCTGTGCCTCGTTTGACCAGTTCAAAAACTTTGCCCAGCGTGGCGAAGCATTCAAGAAGATCATCTATGAGCTGTAGGCCCGGTTCCAAGGGCACGTGGATATACGGACAATTCAGACGGCGGAACGACGAGTTTCCCGCCAAGGAGGGAAGACTTTGAATATCAGAGAGACACTTGGTACACTGAGTGCTATGGCAGGTCCTTCAGGCTTTGAGCACCCTGTAGCGGAGCAGGCGGCCGAGCTGATGCGGCCCTTCCTGGACGAAGCCAATGTAGACCGCTTCGGAAATGCGGTGGGGGTGCGTCTTTGTGGCAAGCCGGGAGCCCCCCGCTTGCTTTTGGATGCTCATTTAGATGAAATCAGCCTGATGGTGACCGGAGTTGAGGATGGATTTCTCCGTTTCCGCACCATCGGCGGAGTAGATCCCCGCATGTTGCCGGACCGGGAACTCACCGTGCTCACGCATCCCTCTATCTTAGGCGTGGTGACCTGTCTGCCGCCCCATGTGCTCAAGCCGGGGGATACCAAGAAGGCCATCCCAATTTCTGAGCTGCGCGTAGATATCGGTATGGACCAAAAAGAAGCCGAGCGTACAGTTCCCATCGGCACTCCTATGGTCTTTCGCGGCGGATGCTTCGATTTGAAGAACGGAAGGCTCTGCGGCAAATCTATGGATGACCGGTCCTGCTTTACCATCCTCCTGCGGACGGCGGAGCTTTTGAAGGACAAGCCGCTGGATGTTGACCTCTATGTGATGGGCAGCACCCGGGAAGAGGTCAGCGGAGCGGGGGCCAAGGTGGGGACCTACGGGATACATCCCGATTACTGTGTGGCGGTGGACGTCACACATGCCAAGACGCCCGATATGGGAAAGGGCCGCCGCAGCAATATCGGCGGCGGCCCACAAATTGGAGTGGGGCCCAATATGACGCGCTGGATGACGGAGCGTATGGTCGTCAAGGCCCGTGAGCTTGGAATTCCCTATGATTTGGAGGTCATGGAGGGGCACACGGGCACCAATGGCTGGCACATGCAGATAGTCCGCGAAGGTGTGGCTACCTCTGTGGTATCCCTGCCGCTGAAATATATGCACAGCCCTATCGAGGTGCTGGACCTGGCGGATATCGAGCAGACAGCGCAGCTCTTGGCCGCCTTTGCCGAACATTTGGGGAAGGAGGCCGGAAGCATATGCTGAGTCTTGTAAAGGAATTGTGCCTGCTCAACGGCGTCTCCAGCGGAGAGGATGAAGTCCGGGCCTTTATCCGTGAAAAGGCTGCCCCTTATGCCGAAGCGATGCGGACCGACGCCTTGGGCAACCTCATTGTATTCAAAAAAGGGGCGAAGGCCACCGGAAACAAGCTGATGCTGACCGCCCACATGGATGAAGTCGGTTTTATCGTCAATGACATCACAGAGGATGGATATTTGAAATTTGCTCCGGTAGGCGGGATCGATCCCAGGGTCGTGATCGGCAAACGGGTCAGCGTGGGCCTGGGACGGGTCCAGGGCGCAATCGGTCTCAAGGCGTATCATCTGGTCAGTGCGGAAGAGGAAAAGAACGTCCCCAAATTTGAAGATATGTATATTGACATCGGAGCCAGGGACCGGGCGGACGCGGAAGCCGCAGTCTCGCTGGGGGCTCTGGTCGCCTTTGAGAGCGATGCTGTGGAATTTGGATACGGGATGTTTAAAGCGAAGGCAATTGACGACCGGGTGGGATGTGCCGTTATGCTCAAGCTCCTGGAAGAGGAGCTTCCCATGGACTGTACCTTCGTATTTTCCACACAGGAGGAAGTGGGGACCCGAGGGGCTTTGGGGGCAGCCTTTTCCGTGACGCCGGAGATCGCGCTGGTCCTGGAGGGGACCACGGCGGCAGATCTGCCAGGAGCCGACAGCCACAGACAGGTGGCCGTCCCCGGAAGGGGTCCGGTTCTCTCGTTCATGGACGGAGGCACGGTATACGACCGCGAACTTTTTGAGCTGATGCGGGAGCTGGGCGAAAAGCACCAGATTCCATGGCAGTTGAAAAGCGGCATCTCGGGCGGCAACGACGCATCTGCCGTCCAACGTACCAAGGAGGGCGTCAGGGTGGCGGCAATATCCGTGGCCGTGCGCTATCTGCACGCGCCATCCAGTGTGGCTTGCGTCCAGGATTTTGATCATATGCATGCTTTGGCGAGGAAGTGGATTGAAGCCGTCGCATGCTTATAATACGGGAGGATAGGAAATGAATATTTTAAAAACGCTGCAAAGCTTAAATGCCTGTCACGGCCCCTCTGGAGACGAAGCAGAGGTGGCTTCGCTGCTGGAGAAGCTGGCCATGCCCTTTGTAGACGAGTGCCGCCGGGACACCATGGGGAATCTGATTGCCCACAAGAAGGGGGCTGGGTCACGGGTCCTGTTTGCAGCCCATATGGACTCCATCGGCTTCATCGCCACCTATATTGAGAAGGAGGGCTTTGTCCGCTTCTGCAAAGTGGGCGGCCTCCATGCGCCTGACCTGATCGCCACACCTGTACGCTTTAAAAACGGAGTGCGGGGCGTGATCTGCCTGAACGAGGGTGTCGAGCCCAAGGAAATGACTTTGGAGGATCTCTATATTGACATTGGGGCCCATGACGAAGAGGAGGCACGCGCAATGGTGGGCATTGGCGATACCGCGGTCTATGATACTCCCGCCTTTGGCGCAGGAGACCGTCTGGTCTCCCCCTACATGGACAATCGCATTTCCTGCATTGTCCTTCTGATGGCAATGGAGCAGTTCCAAAAGAGCGAGAACGATCTCTATTTTGTATTTACCGTCCAGGAGGAGCTGGGGCTGCGCGGGGCGAAAACCGCAGCCTACGCCATCGATCCGGACTACGGCATTGCAGTGGACGTGACCGTATCCGCCGATGAATTGGGCAGTAAGCACTCCGGCAGCAGCAGGTTGGGCGGAGGCGCGGCGATCAAGGTCATGGACTCCTCCATCATCTGTCACCCTGAAATGGTCTCCAAATTATCGGCGCTGGCCGGGGAGCGGGGGATCGATGTCCAGATGGATGTCATCCGATCCGGCGGCACCGATGCCGGAAGCATCTATACCACGAAGATGGGGGTACTGACCGGTGGAATTTCCATCCCATGCCGATATGTCCATACTCCGCAAGAGATGGTGGACCGCGGCGATGTAGAGGCCTGTGCCCGGCTGGTTTGCGCTTTTGCAGAAGCCAGTCTATAATAAAACTATTAGGAAAGCAGAGTGTGAAAAGGGAAATGCCATTACAGATAAGCGATCACGTCCGCACATTGGGCAGGGAGGCGCAGGCGGCACTAGGGGAACAGTTTGCACGCATTGACGCCATTGCGGAGGAGAATACCCAGAAGGTCCTGGCCGCCTTCCAGAGACATCGGGTGGCGGAGTCCTATTTTGCCGGGACCACCGGCTATGGATACGATGACCTGGGCCGTGACCAGTTGGACGCCATTTTTGCGGACCTTTTTGGGACGGAAGATGCTCTGGTCCGAATCGGCTTTGTCAACGGCACACATGCCATCTCTTGCGCGCTTTTTGGCGCGCTGAAGCCGGGAGATACTCTGGTTTCGGCGGTGGGCGCTCCTTATGATACCCTTTTAGGCGTGATCGGAGTGGTGGATAAAGGCCCAGGATCGCTCAAGCAGTATGGCGTAAACTACCGTCAGGTAGATGTCACCCCCGAGGACCGCCCGGATGTGGAGGGAATCGTGGAGGCGGTAAAGGCCCCCTCCGTAAGTACGGTACTGATCCAGCGTTCAAGGGGATATGCGACCCGAGCTTCTCTCTCTGTGGATGAAATTGGAACGCTGTGCGCCGCCATTCGCAGCGCCAACCCTGGGGTCAATATCTTGGTAGACAACTGCTACGGAGAGTTTGTGGAGGAGCGTGAACCAACACAGGCCGGGGCGGATCTGGTCGTGGGGTCCCTCATCAAAAACCCGGGGGGCGGTCTTGCGCCCACCGGGGGATACATCGCCGGACGCCGCGATCTGGTGGAGGCGGCCTCTATGCGCCTCACTACGCCTGGAATCGGCAGAGAATGCGGCTCTACTTTGGGAAACAATCGTCTGCTCTATCAGGGACTTTTCCTTGCACCCCACACCGTGGCTCAGGCGGTAAAGACCGCTGTATTTGCCGCCAAGACGATGGAACTGCTTGGTTATCGGGCTGAGCCCGCCTCCAGTGCGCCGCGGCACGATATCATTCAGATGATTCATTTCGGTGAGCCGGAAAAGCTGAAAAAGTTTTGCAAAGGTATCCAGATGGGGGCGCCGGTCGACTCCTACGTGACGCCGGAGCCCTGGGATATGCCGGGCTATGACTGCCCTGTCATCATGGCGGCTGGCGCTTTTATCCAGGGGGCTTCCATCGAGCTCTCCTGCGACGCTCCCATGCGTGAGCCCTATACCCTCTATCTTCAGGGCGGCCTCACCTATGAATCCGGGAAAGCGGGCGTGCTTTTGGCCGTGGAGGAACTTTTAAAGGACTGATACAAGCCGGTGTGCGCATAAAGTCTGCATATGGGGGTGACCTTATATATGCGGACTTGGCACAGATGGGGATTTCCCCGATTCAGGCGACGGGGACCGCCCCAAGCCCGAAAGGCGCATGGACTGCTGCTCAGCGGACTGCTCGGGGTGAGCCTTGCGCTCCTCCTCATCGGATACCTGGAAATCAGGCTGCATCCAATCCTGAACGCTATGGCCACGGCAAAGGTGACCAATACGGTTACGCAGACGCTGGATGGCGCCATCGCCAATGAGATATCCTCCGTTGGGATCACCTACGGAGATCTCATCTCTATGGAAAAGGACAGTACGGGGCGCGTGACCGCCCTTACCAGCAATATGGCGGAGCTCAACCGACTCCGGACGAGTATTCTCAGCGCTGTGGTCACAGCCGTGGATACCCTGGATCAGGAGCAGCTTTCAATTCCGGTGGGAAACCTGACAGGGATCAACTTTCTCTCCGGAAGAGGCATATCTCTGCCAGTGGAAGTGGTGGCCGTGGGTTCCGCCCATGCGGAATTTCACAATCAGTTCGACTATGCCGGGATCAACCAGACCCGGCATCAGATCCTGCTGGATGTGTCCGTCGCTGTGGACATCCTGCTGCCCGGGGATACCCTACGGACCGAGGTCACCGCACAGGTCCCCGTGGCGGAAACTGTTATCGTGGGTGCAGTACCGGACACTTACTTGCAGCTTGGAACATAAGAGAGGCGGTACTTTGCGCGAGATTGCAGTGATCGGAACTTATATGGTCAAAATGTTCCCCGCTGGGTGCTTCGGGGTGCTGTTCTGCGCGGCGACACTGCCTCTGCGGCGCAGGAGACTTTCTCGAAACAATATGGGCACAAGCGCCGCGCATGAGCTTTGCTTGATGCTCTTCACCGCTTTTCTTGCGGGGCTTTTTGCGCTGATCGTGCAGTCCTCCGGAAAATCTTCCGGAGGACTGCACGACAATCTAATCCCGTTCCAAATAATAGCGGATCTGGCCTCAGAGCTGCATGCCGGAATCTGGATGGGATTTTGGGTTAGTTTCCCGGGAAATATTGTTATGTTTTTGCCTTTAGGATTTTGCCCCGCACTGCTTTGGCACAGAATTACCTTTCGGATCGCACTGCTGATCGGAGCCTGCACCTCACTCACCATCGAGTTGTGCCAGCTTCCCCTGGGACGCAGCACCGATATTGACGACCTTTGGCTCAACACGTCGGGCACAGCAATTGGACATGGACTATATCGGACCTTGGACGGACGGAGACCGCGGTGGACAAAAGCCTGTAAAGTGATATACAAGACAGAAGAGGAGACCTCCCATGGATGTAAAACAGGAGATTGAACAGTTGCGTGCCGCGCTCAACGAGGCCGGCTATGAATACTATGTTTTGGATCGCCCTACCATGAGCGATTACGATTATGATCACCGGCTCCGGCGTTTAGAGGAGCTGGAGAAGGCATACCCGGAGTATATCACACCGGATTCTCCCACCCAGCGGGTGGGAGGAGAGGCGGTCTCCGGATTTGAAGAGGTCCGCCACCGTGTTCCGCTGGAAAGTCTTCAGGATGTGTTTTCCATGGAAGAACTCTCCGACTTCGACCAGCGCGTCCATGAGAGCGTTGGCGATGTGGAGTATACGGTGGAGCCCAAAGTAGACGGCCTCTCTGTGGCGCTGGAATACCGGGATGGCCTTTTTGTCAGGGGCGCTACCCGCGGGGATGGGCTGGTGGGAGAGGATGTCACCGAAAATCTTCGTACCATCAAATCCATTCCCATGTTGCTGCCACAACGACTGCCCAGCCTCATTGTCCGCGGAGAGGTGTTCATGCCACGCACCGTATTTGCAAAACTCAATGAAGAGCGGGAACAAAACGGAGAATCCCTTTTTGCAAATCCCCGCAACGCCGCTGCGGGTTCGCTCCGGCAATTGGACCCTAAAATCGCAGCGGCCCGCCGTTTGGACATTGTCCTTTTCAATATCCAGTATATGGAGGGCCGCTCGTTCCAGACGCATTCGGAAACGCTGGATTTTCTGGAGCAGATGAAATTCAAAGTGATTCCCCGCAAAATTTGTCAGACGATACGTGAGGCCCAGAAACAGGTGGAAGATATCGGAGAGAACCGGATTCAATTCCCCTACGACATTGACGGCGCAGTTGTAAAGGTAAATTCCCTTTCAGAGCGCGTAGAATTGGGCAGTACCGCAAAGTTTCCACGCTGGGCTGCAGCGTTTAAATACCCGCCGGAGCAAAAGGAGGCTACGGTCCTTGATATCATGGTCCAAGTGGGGCGCACCGGTGTTCTGACGCCAAAAGCCACTTTGAGCCCAGTGCGTCTGGCCGGCACCACAGTCACCAGCGCCAGTCTGCACAACCAGGACTATATTGCAGAAAAGGATATTCGGATCGGAGATACCGTTTTGGTCCAGAAGGCCGGAGAAATCATCCCCGAGGTAGTAAGAGTTATAAAAGAAAAACGCCTTCCAAATTCAGCCCCCTATCATCTGCCGGGGAAATGTCCTGTCTGCGGCGCCCCGGTAGTACGGGACGAGGAGGGAGCGGCCATTCGCTGCACCGGCGCCGAGTGTCCGGCACAGCTCCTGAGAAATCTAACGCATTTTGCATCCAGGGATGCCATGGATATTGAAGGGCTGGGACCGGCCGTGGTGGAGAGTCTGGTAAACGCCGGTCTGTTGAAGGCTCCGGGAGACCTTTACACCCTGCGGATCGATGAAGTTGCCAAATTGGAGCGACTGGGACCAAAGTCCGCGGAAAACCTGATCCACGCTATTGAGCGTTCCAAGCAGAACGACCTTTCCCGTCTCTTGTTCGCCTTTGGTATCCGACAGGTGGGACAGAAGGCGGCCAAGGTCCTGGCCGCCCGTTTTGGTACGTTGGACGCACTGCGCGGGGCGACAGTGGAAACCCTCACCGAGGTAAACGATATTGGTGAAATTACGGCGCGGAGTCTGATTGCGTGGCTCCATAGTCCTCAGGCGGAACACCTGATCTCTGCGCTGAAGGATGCGGGTGTGAATATGGCAAGTAGCGCGCAGAGCACAGGAGATCAGCTTGCCGGAAAAACCTTTGTCCTTACGGGGACACTGGCTCATTTCAGCCGTTCTGAAGCCGGAGCATGTATTGAGGCGCTGGGCGGGAAGGTGTCCTCTTCCGTCTCCAAAAAAACCAGCTATGTGGTGGCCGGAGAAGAGGCGGGCTCCAAACTGGAAAAGGCTCGTACGCTGGGGGTCCCTGTGCTCTCTGAGCAGGAGTTTCTGGATATGATCGGCACATAGATCATATCCAGAAATCTTGCGTCCTGTGACACAGTTTCCCTGTTTTGTCTATGGAAGTCCTTAAAAATTCGCTTTATAATAGAACTACGAAAGCGAAAGCAGTTTCGAAATGTTTTTGCATTCAAAAAGGAGTGATTCTGCATGGGACTGATGGATCGGGTTAAAAAAACAGGCATGTCCATCATGTACGACTATTTGGACAAGGACCCGGATCGGAATCTGCCGAAAATTATGGACTGGGTAGATCAGTTTGCGGGAAAAGATGTCTTTGCTGCTGCCCGGAAGCAGGCCCGGAAGGTGATCGAGGATCCGGACAACAACTGGTATCGTCTGATTAAAAGTCTGTGGACAGACATCGACGACGGAGTTCGTAAGACGCTTTTTGAAAATTTTATTGTGAACTCGGCGCTGATCGGGTTCCCAAAAGAGTGTGACAACCGTGAGAAGTACGGCTGCAATATCCCATGGGCTATCCTGATGGACCCCACTTCTGCCTGCAATCTTCACTGTACAGGCTGCTGGGCGGCGGAATACGGCAATAAGATGAATATGGACTTGGATACGATGGACTCCATCATCCGCCAGGGTACGGAGCTGGGTACCTACATGTATCTCTATACCGGCGGCGAACCGCTTGTTCGGAAAAAGGATATCATTACCCTCTGCGAACGCCATCCCGACTGTGTATTTATGTCTTTTACCAACGCGACGCTGATCGATGAGGCATTTGCCGACGAGATGCTGCGTGTCAAGAATTTTGTCCCCGCTATCAGCGTAGAAGGCTTTGAAGAGGCGACAGATTCCAGGAGAGGGCATGGCACTTTTCAAGCTGTGATGCGCGCCATGGAGATACTCAAGCGCAAAAAGCTGCCCTTCGGCGTCTCTTGCTGCTATACTCGCGCCAACGTGGATGTTATCGGCAGCGAGGCCTATTTTGACAAGATGGTGGAGTGGGGGGCAAAGTTTGCTTGGTTCTTTACATATATGCCGATCGGCGCCGACGCGGTGCCGGAGTTGATGGTCACTGCCGAGCAGCGGGAGTTTATGTACCATCAAATTCGAAAATTTCGGGATTCCAAACCCATCTTTACGCTGGATTTCTGGAATGACGGAGAGTATGTGGAGGGGTGTATTGCCGGCGGACGGCACTACTGCCACATCAATGCGGCGGGGGACATTGAGCCCTGTGCGTTTATCCATTATTCAGACTCCAATATCCACAATAAAACCCTTCTGGAGGCCTATCAATCTCCGCTCTTTATGGCCTATCATGACAATCAGCCTTTCAATCAAAATCATCTGCGTCCTTGCCCGCTGCTGGATAACTATGGACGGCTGGCGGACATGGTGGAGCAGAGCGGAGCAAAGTCTACGGATCTCGCTGCACCGGAGGATGTACATACCCTCTGCGGAAAATGTAAGGATGCAGCTGAACACTGGGCAGTCACCGCTGGAGCGCTGTGGGCGGCTTCACATCCGGATGGCGTCCATAAGGCGGAATAGATTTCTCTTATTTCAAAGCGGCGCAAGGCGATCGGCCTTGCGCCGCTTTCGGCCTGAAGGGGATTATTTGTCTGTAACGGGATTGGTGAAGTAAATATTTTTCTGATCCATTTTTTCTTTTGCCAGGCGGACCGCTTCACCAAATCTCTGGAAGTGGACGACCTCCCGCTCACGGAGGAACCGGATTACGTCGGTAACGTCCGGATCATCACAAAGGCGTAAAATGTTATCGTAGGTGACTCTGGCCTTCTGCTCCGCGGCCATGTCCTCGGTAAGGTCGGCGATTACATCGCCTTTTACAGCCATGGAGGCGGCGCTCCAGGGAAAACCGGAGGCCGCAGTCGGATAGACCCCTGTGGTATGGTCCACAAAGTAGGGGGCAAACTCAGCAATACGAGCATCGGTGTCGCTGATGTTCCGCGTGAGCTGATGGACGATGGCACCAATCATCTCTAAATGCCCCAGTTCTTCTGTACCAATGTCGGTCAAAAGGCCTTTCAGTTCGGCGTAGGGCATCGCGTATCTTTGGCTCAGATAGCGTAAAGATGCGCCGAGTTCGCCATCCGGTCCGCCATACTGACTGATAATGAAGGACGCCAGTTTGGGATTGGGCGTCTTGATTTTCACTGGATACTGTAGTTTCTTCTCGTAAGAAAACATTTATTTGCCCTCCTTCTCTGTGTAGTTCCAGGGCCACGGATCCTGGAGCCAAGTGTAGGTCTTGCTCCTGGCGGTTTCGCCGCGCATAATGGGGCCGCCGATCTCTACATAGTCGGCCCGCGCGGTCTCCTCCAGAGCGGCATACTGGCGGAAAAGCTCGAAGGCCTCGCCGTCAGAGGGATGCGTATCCAGATAGAGCGCCAGTTCCTGGAGCACAAATTCCAGCGCTTGCAGTTCCGTCATAGGCGTCTGCGGCAGGCTGGCCGCGTTGACTTTGGCACGGAAGGGGAGATTTAAGCCGGGATAAAGCGTCCCATTATTGAGGGCATCCATTTGGGAATATCGCTTTGGATTGTTTTGCTGAAAGGGGACATATGGTACCGCCAGAGGGGCACATTCGGGCAGTGTGCCGCAGTTATCGCTGCATGTGGCGGGATTCGGTGCATTGTCAGGGTACAATTCAGGATTCCTCCTTCTATGGTTTCAGAGAGAACACTCTGTCCGGCAGAGTTCCCCTCCGTTTTATCTTATGTGGCATGGTGCAAAAGGGAACCTGACGTTTTAAAGCCGGAAACCATTTTGCTTTTGAAGCGCGGGTGTGGTATAATGGCCCACGGTGAATATGATTTAGGGGAGAAAAAATTTTTGCAGCATGTAAATGACCTGGGCAGAGACGACATCAAGCAGCTTGTCCTGCGTGTAGCGCTGCCCTCCATGTTGGCGCAATTCGTCAGCGTACTCTATAGCATCGTGGACCGGATGTACATCGGGAATATCCCGGAGATCGGCGATACAGCCCTGGCCGGCGTGGGAATCTGCGGTCCGATTGTGAACCTGGTTGGGGCATTTGCCTTTTTAGTCGGGGTAGGCGGTGCCCCTTTGATGAGCATCAAGCTGGGAGAGGGAGACCGGGAGGGGGCGCAAAGAATCCTCTCCAATTGCTTTTTGATGCTTGCCGCCCTGTCCGCTCTGCTGACCGCGCTGGCGCTTGTCTGGAGGGAACGGCTCCTGATGTGGTTTGGCACCAGTGCATTGACATTCCCATACGCAAAGGACTATATCACAATCTATCTCCTAGGCACAGTCTTTGCCCTGATGTCTTCCGGATTGAATCAATTTATCGTCTGCCAGGGATTTGCAAACACAGGGATGCGCTCGGTCCTTTTGGGCGCGGTGCTCAACATTATTCTCGATCCGATTTTTATTTTCAGCTTGGGTATGGGGGTAAAAGGAGCGGCCTTGGCTACCGTTCTCTCCCAAATGGCGTCATGCACGTATGTACTTCTCTTCCTGTTCGGACAGCGCCCGCCGATTCGGATTACATTTGGCGGCTACCAACTCAAGGTCGTCCGTTCGGTTCTGACCGTGGGCTTCACATCCTTTCTGATTATTGCCATTGATAATGGGATGATCATTGCCATGAATGCTGTGTTGCAGCGATATGGAGGCCCTGGACAGGGGGATATCTTGATTACCTGCTGCACCATTATGCAGAGCTTTATGCTGATGGTTACCATGCCGTTAGGCGGCATCACGGGGGGCACGCAGAGCATCCTGGGCTTTAACTATGGAGCGAGGCGGCCAGACCGGGTGCTCAAGGCGCAAAAGTATATTATCCTGCTCTGCGTCTCCTTCACTGCACTCTTGTTCTTGTTTGCCCAACTGGCTCCTCACTTGTTTGTTTTGATTTTCACACGTGAAACGGAATATGTGGCGTTGGCTTCGCGCGCCATAAGAATTTATACATTGGGCATTATCCCCTTGGGGATACAGTATGAAATTGTGGATGGCTTTACTGGAATGGGGGTGGTCCAGGCCGCGTTGCCGCTCTCATTTTGGCGCAAGCTGATCTACTTTGTAAGTCTGTTTGCCCTTCCCGCCGCCTTTGGAGCGGAGGCAGTCTTCTTTACCGGCCCCATTTCAGATTTTGGAGGAGCGTTGGTATCTGTCGTGGTCTACCTGCTGACCATCCGAAAGATATTAAACAAGCGTTCCCCTGCGGAACCCCTGCCTGAGGTGTAATACATATCGGATGCCTCCCTCTCATAGAGTGCAGAGAGGGGGTGTCCACAGTGAAACAGATCTTTGAGAAACGCATTTTTTCTGTCGCCTTGCTGAGTATATTAACGTTAAGTACCTGCTATTATCTTTTTCTCTGGAAGGGAAACACGGTACCTGCCATGGCGCATCCCGACCGATTCTCAGCCGAGACAATCATAATCGATGCCGGACACGGCGGTGAGGACGGGGGAGCCGTCTCGCCTTCCGGGACAGTGGAGAGCAGCATCAATTTGGCCGTTGCGAAGCGGCTGGACTCCATTCTAGGCCTTTATGGGGCGAATGTCATCATGCTTCGGGAAAAGGATGTGTCCCTTCATGATCCCGGCTCCGAGACGCTACGTCAAAAAAAAGTGTCAGATCTTCATAAACGGGTAAAAATCATTGAGGAAACTCCCAATGCAACCCTCATCAGTATCCACCAGAATACCTACAGCGGCAGTTCGAAATATCACGGTGCACAGGTCTTTTATGCAAGCGAGGCGTCGAGCCTGCCCTTTGCCAAATTTGCACAAGAGACACTGCGCGTGGTATTGGATCCTGAAAACGGGCGGAAAGCTGCTAAAATCCCAGATACCGTTTATCTCATGAACCACATTACCTGCCGGGCTATCTTGGTAGAATGCGGCTTTCTATCCAACCCGGATGAGGACGTCCTGCTTCAAACCAGTGGCTATCAAACCAAAATCGCAACTGCACTGGCGGGAGCTTATCTTGGTTATTCTGAGACAAATTTGGAGGAACCATTCCAAAATGAGGGCTAAAATGATTTTTTATTGTACGGAATGCGGCAATGAAACGCCCAAATGGGTAGGGAAGTGCCCTGCCTGCGGGAGCTGGAACACTATGGTGGAACAACCCCAAGAGTCCAAAAAGAAAGGGGGGCCTGCGGCGCAGGGGATATCTTCCAGAGGGAGTTCTGTCAGTCATCCTAAATCTCTTGCAGAGGTCGAAACCACAGATGAACTGCGATTCCCCACAGGCCTGAGTGAGTTGGACCGTGTCTTGGGCGGCGGAGCTGTTCAGGGATCTCTGGTTTTGGTGGGCGGTGCTCCAGGGATTGGAAAGTCTACGCTGATGCTTCAAATCTGCGATAATCTCTGCCGCTTTTCCAAAGTGCTCTATGTATCCGGCGAAGAGTCTGAACGGCAGATCAAGCTGCGGGCCGAGCGGTTAGGCGTCCGCAGTGAGAGCCTTTATCTGCTGGCTGAAACTAGTCTGGAGAATATTCTGGAGTCCGTCCATGAGTTAAAACCCGATGTACTTATTGTGGACTCTATTCAGACCATGTACGACGAGGAGCAGACTACTTCTCCAGGCAGTGTAGGTCAGGTAAAGTGTTGTACCATGTCACTGATGCAGCTCGCAAAAGGAGAAGGAATCACTGTATTCGTCATTGGACATGTGAACAAGGAGGGCTCCATTGCCGGGCCCAAGGTACTGGAACATATGGTAGACTGTGTTCTATACTTTGAAGGGGAGCCCCATATGTCCTATCGGATCCTGAGAGCGGCAAAGAATCGGTTCGGAGCTACCAACGAGATCGGTGTTTTTGAGATGGCTGACAGCGGTCTCGTCGAGGTCCCAAATCCCTCTGAGACGCTATTGGAAGGTCGACCCAAGGACACGCCAGGAACCTGTGTGACTTGTGTTATGGAGGGAAATCGACCTGTGCTGGCCGAGATTCAGGCGTTGCTTGCCCCTACAAGTTTTGGAAACCCTCGCAGGACCAGCAATGGGTTTGACTACAACCGCGCGATGCTCTTGCTGGCAGTTCTGGAAAAGAGGGGAGGGCTCATGGTAAGTTCTTGTGACGCCTATATGAATGTGATAGGTGGACTTTATCTGGATGAACCCGCAGCAGACTTAGCTGCAATTATTGCCATTGCATCTAGTTTTCGGGACAAGCCTGTACCGGGCGATTTGACTGCAATTGGCGAGGTGGGACTTACCGGCGAACTCCGTTCCGTCAGCGCCCTGGGACAGCGTCTTTCTGAAGTTAGGCGTTTGGGCTTTAAACAGTGTCTGATTCCAGCTCAAAAAAGTATGAAACTGGTGGAACCGGATGGGTTACAGCTTGTCCGAGTTCGAAATATTCGGGAGGCGCTCAGCGCAGTTTTGTAAATGGTCTTTACGTGGTGCAAAGTTGACGCAGGAATTCAGATGACTGGGCGTTCCAATCGACGCCGCATGGGTGAGTACACAGTAGCCGTCCTGCTGGTAGATACATTCACTGGTACAGGCGATCAAACTCAAGGAAATCCCTCCAAAGCTTTTGTGTTTGGTTAGTCTGTCCAGCAATGATAAGAATATAAAAATATCAAAGAAGAGGAGGTGTCGCGGCGGCAGAGTTGAGGGTCCACAAGTAAACAAAATAAAGTTTTTCTTCTTGTTGCTTTGGCATAGAAAAGGGGAGAGGTTTTAGCCTCTCCCCTTTGTTTTATTCTACGATTTTGAGTTTGATTTCGTGTTCTGCTACTTTGTCCTCTATCCGGTCTATTTTCTTTTCCATCCTGTCGAGCCTTTCATTTATGTTTTGCATTTCTTCGGCCAGTAGGTTGAATTTGGGCTTGAATTCTGCGTCCATAAGTACTACTACATCGTGCATGATGTCTTTTCTCTGGGCGGTTAATTTCTCGTCCATCATTTTGCTCATTGCTTGGAGTATTTCCTGATCTGTCATTTTAGCGCCTCCCTTTGATGTTCTGAGTGATTTAAGTATAACATGGGTGTCAAGGGAGAGAGAGGGAGTGTTTTCCTCCCTCTCCTTTTTATAGCTCTACTCCGTAGACTCTCGATATGCAGCTTTTTATTTTGTATGCGCTTGCCATTCCGCCGTTCCATTCGACTATTGTTTCAAATACTTCGTTTGGGCTTATTAGTTCTTCTCTTCTTCCGTAGTAGTCTTCTAGTGCTTGTGTTTCAATTGGAAGTAGGATTTCTTCCCATTCTTTTCTTGTCATTGGTTCTGTTCTCATTTTAGAATACCTCCCACTGATAATTTTGTAGCTTGTTTAGGAGCTCTTCGGCCCGTGCGTGTACCCACTTCATGTAGGCGCTGTCGTTTTTGGTTTCCTCCAGGCCGTCGAGGGTGATGCGTAACGCCAGTCTTACGATCTCCGCCTCGTTGGCCGGGAGGGCGTACCTTCTTTTGCGCAACCTGATCGCCTCCTTCGGTGCTGAGTATTGGTTTGTCAAGGTACATCTGGCAAAGCACAAAGAGCAGGCTGGGGGCCGGATACAAGGGCGCCGTAGGCGCTTGTCTTGACCCTTGTATCCATAGGCCCTTGGCCTGCTATGGTGCAAAGCCCAGATGTGCCAAAACAATACCGCACGATGGTGGCGGTAGTGCGCACAAGAAAGCCGCCTCCCCGGGTGGGGAGACGGCTTATTTATTCTCCTATGAATTTTTTTATTTCTTCTTCTGTGATTTCTTTTGTATGTAGGACTTTATATCCGCACGTCTCTAATACTGTGTTTACGAATTTATCACGTTCTTTTCTTTCGGGGGTATTGTGACTGTTGTCGTCTAATTCTATTATATATTTTGCGACTAAGTTTTGTCTTGTCAATACAAAATCTACATGTTTTGCTTGTATTTTATATAGATTTGTTTTGTATTTGGGGTGTTTTCTTATTGGGGTCACGAGATCAAATAGTCTTACTTTTGCGAAAACGATTAAGTCTAATTTAGTTGCTATCTCTTTTAGCTTGTAGTATGCTCTTTTTTCGTTTTGTGTGAACATCCATTTGGGGGTGTAGGATTTTCTGATATATTCCGTATATTCGATTTCTTTGACTATTTCGTCTAATTCTTTTTCTAGTTCTTCATCATATATCAGACTCTCTTCTTCCGGTTCTTGTATTTGAGGAGGAGTGAGAGGTATCTTTTTATGCTGGTTGCTGTATTTTCGGCAAGCTCTTACTAGGACTATGATTATAACTACGAATATCGTCGATTGTATTATAGCTTCTGTTGTATTCATTTTTTTGTTATGCCTCCACACTCTTCATCTGGGCCAGTCAAGCCCTTTTTGTAGTCCCAATATATAATCTGCCGATACATGGTAATAGAGACATAATGTTTTTAAATGTGCTATCGGTAGTTGACGTTTCCCGAGCTCGTATTCACTGTAGTAGCTTTGAGTCGTTCCTAGTATTGTTGCTATGTCTTTTTGATTTAAGTCTTTGTCCTCTCGGAGAGCTCGTATTCTGTCGTTGTACTCCATAATTTTTTCGTCTCCGTTTTGTTGATATTGCCGATTTTATCATAGCTGAGATATTGACTATTGATTTTTAGCTGATAAGTCGGCTATTATGTAGCTGAGATATCAGCTATTTTTAAGAAGGGATGAATTGTATGTTTCGTGTGAGTTATGTTTCTGGGAAGTTTGAAGATCGACGGCATAAGGATTTTGCCTCTTTTGCGTCTGCGCAATACTACTTTTTAGCGAAATTTCATGAGGAGCGTCCCGGGCTTCGCCTTTCTGTTTTACCTTCTGAGGTTGTTGAGCGTATTGAGTTGGAACGCGAGTCGGATGATCCTGTCTCTGAGGAGGTTTCGGAATGAATTTAGATGAGTTTTATCAGAAACTGGAAGAGCATTGGAAGAAGTCAGATCGTGACTCTAGGATCATTGTTTGGGGTGGTCTTGGTTTCATGGCTGTTTGGCTTTTTGTTTATGCTTTTTTCTCTCTTTAATCCCGCCAGTGGGCGTGATTATAGTGCTGAGTTTAGGTCACATCAAAAAGCCACGGGGCGCCGTCCCGTAGACCGCCGGGTGTTCTCAAGGCTTTCTCAGCCATAAAAAAATGAAAGGAGTAGTTATTAATGAATGATGTGTATGAGCTGGTCGGTATGCGTAGTGTGGATTTCACGGGCTCCGGCGATGGAAAGAAGGTAGAGGGTATGAATCTTTACCTTACTTATGAGGATGTCCATATTGAAGGCGTAGGGACTGAGAAGGTCTTTGTCACCTCCAAGCGATTTGATTCTCTGTCTTTTGTCCCTGAGATCGGCGCTCGGTGCCGGCTGCTGTATAACAAGTATGGTAAGATCGCGGATATCGTCCCGGTCTGATCTCTCGCTTTTGGTCTCTGCTCTGTCCCGGCTGGTGGACAGGGTGGGGGAGGGGCCTGTAAGCCTCTCTGTGAGCCTCACGGACTCCCAGGAGGTCCTTTCCCTCCGTGCCCGGATAGAATCCCTTGAAAAGGAATTGGACGCTCTCCGGGCCTCCTATAACCATACTGAGTTCCTCTATCGCTGTGAGGTAGTAGTGAACACTGAATTGTTGGACCTGTGCCGTGAGCATGGGATCAAGGTACGGCGGTCCATGTTTGACCGTCTGCGTGAATGAACGTCGTGATGACATGCATTCTCCGCGGTGCTCCCGGGAGGCTGAGGCCTCCCAGTGGGGCACTTGACTCTGTAACATAAGTCGGGGAGAGTGCTTTTTATATGTTGTGTCCAGTCTATAGCGTCAAGTATTTTCGTGATGGGTATTATAAGCTGATCCGCTTTAATACGCCTCGTATCCCTTGTCTTCCGACTCCTCGTGAGGCTTTTGGCGATGCGGAGAAGAAGTTGTCTCAGGCTATTGCCCGTGCCCGGTCTGTGATCACTCAGGTCGCTATCTGTAATGATTGGGATTATTTCTTTACTTGTACTTTGGATGGGGCTAAGCATGACCGTTATGACCTGGACTCTTTTCGTAAAGTATTCCCTCAATGGCTCCGGGATTATAACAAGAAGTACCGTTGTAAGATACGTTATCTCTTAGTGCCTGAGCGTCATAAAGATGGCGCTTGGCATATTCATGGTTTTCTCCGTGGCGTCCCTTCTGATCGCTTGACGCCTTTTGTTCGTGGTATTCATCCTTGTAATCTGGTGGATGGCGGTTTTTTGAATTGGGGAGATTGCTCTTATAAATTTGGCTTTTGTAGTCTTGCCCGTATCAAGGACCCTGTCGCCGCTGGTCATTATGTGACCAAGTATATTACTGAGGATATGGCCGAAGCGTGTGTAGGCTATGGGCTTCACATGTATTACTGTTCTATTCGTCTGGCCCGTGCTGTTCCTATGGGGTATAGCTATGAGCGGTGTGTTGCTTTGGATAAGTTTATCCAGAATGATGGAAAGTATTGCTCTACCGGATATGTGAAGGATGTCGATTGGTCTTTCTGGCTGGATTACCTTCCGGCCGAGCCGCTTCAGCTCCCGTGTTATGCGCCTGAGTCTCCAGTTCCTCTTTGTATGTCCAATGCGCTGTTGCAGTTGTCTATGTTTGATTCTGCGGGGTGGTGTAGTGGTGAACATTAGTCTCTTGTCATGACTGGCCGCTGGTTCGATTCCAGCTCCCGCACCCAGAATTTGAAGAGGGGAGAGGTAGAAGTGATTCGTCGTCTGTTGGTGGTTCTGTCGCTGTCCGCCTCTCTCCTCGTTGGTACGTGCTTTGCCTGGGATGCGGAGTCTTTTGTAGGCAATGATTACGGCATGTACGCAATAGGGGAGACTCCTACAATGCGTAGGGCTTCCAGGTCTGTTTCTGCTTATGCTGCGGAGTCCGATGATTCGGATATAGCATCTTTTTCTATTTCTGATTTTTACTCTGGCTTCCCTTCTATCAATTTTGGTCTGTATCAGACTTTAACGAATTCTTATGGTTCTATTCTTCGGGTTGTAGCGGGTGAGAATCTTTCTTTGGGGGCTACTTCGGCTGCTTTATCTGAGTTTCCTCTTTTCCGTCAATTTTCTGCTTCTGTGACTGTGCCTTCTGCTTCCGGTTCTTACACTGCTGGTAGTGTCTTTGGCTATGGTGTTGGAGCTATTAAGGATAGTGGTTCTACTCCTAGTGTTTGGACTGATGGTTATTTTGATTATCAGTTGCCTATATCGTCTTTGGGTAGTTTTTATTCCTTAGAGTTTAATACTCCATTGGCTTTTGTTTTTCGTTGTGTTTCTCCTTCAATTCATCCCTCTGTTTCTGGTGTCCCTTATCGTCTTGACGTGCTCGTTAATGGTGAGCTGCTCCGTTCTTTGTCTCCTGTTCCGGTTTCTCTTTCTACTGATATTGCTTATTTCGATTTGACTTCTGTCCGCTATGATTCTGCTGTTGCTATTTCTTCTGTCGTTTTGCGCATCTATGGAACTTTCGGTAATCCTGCGGATTTACATGATGGTATTGGTAATACGGTCGTTTTTCCTTCTACTGAGGGTGCTACTTATGGGCTTCGTCTTATGATCGGTGTTGATTCTGCTGATCAGTCAGATCCATTTATGACGGTTTATACTGGTTCTCCTGAGATCGGCACTATTATTGATAATGCCCAGTCTAAGATAGATGAAATGGAAGGTCTTGAAACTGACTGGGGCCAGAAGATGAATCAGTATGTGAGTCAGCTTTCTATCTCTGATTTTACGTTTCCTTCCGATCTCCAGTCTGCTGGGGCGTTGGTCTCTGGTATTTTTCAAGATATCTGGTATGCCTTCGGAGATTATAAGATACTTTTTGTGTTTCCCTTGACTTTGGCTCTTTGTCTGGTTTTGACCGGTCGTATCGCCCGCGCTTATGCTTCTGGTGCTTTTAACAGGGGGAAGGGGGAGGATGATTGATGCTTTCTTTCATTAGTTCGATTGGTCAGGCTATCGGTACGGTTCTGAACTTTATTGTTTCTACTATCACTGGCCTTATCACGATTTTTGGCCTGGTCTCTCAGTCCTTCGTCTTTTTTAATACGGTCTTTCTGGTGCTCCCACAGGTGTTGGCTATTTTTGGCCTTACCGGTATTGCTGTCTCGGTCTTCCTGTTTTTGATCGATAGGTGATGTTATGTCAGAGTGGATTGAATGGTGTATTGCTCTCATCCAGGTCTGTGTTGATTGGCTTGGGTCGATTCAGCTTCTTGGTGTGTCTGTTATGTGGATCATCCTCGCTTGTCTTTTTATTGGTCTGATCGTTCGTTCTGTGATTTATCGTGTGTAGGGTGGTAGGTATGTCGCTTCTCCTGGTTGTCCTGGTCTCGCTCCTGCTGGTGGTTCCGGCTTCTGCTGCCGAGGCTGATCCGGTTTATGATCTCTCTGAGCCGGTTGTTTTCTCTGCCCCTGCTCTGGCCTCTGCTGGTGATGGCTTTCCGTTTTATGGTTCTGCCTGGGTGAAGGGTACGGCCTCTGGCCTGGGCAAGGTCTCTCTTTATTTTCCGATTAACCGTAAAGATGGTTATCTTGGCCTGGATTCTTCTGGCAGGCTCTTTAATGTTTCTGATGCTTCTTTTGCTGGTGTTTTGTATGATTCTTCGGGGGATTCTTACTATGTATCCTTTGGTTCCTTTGCTATTCCTCGTTATCGGCTTTATAGCGGCTCTAGTTATCAGTATTATGATCTTTATCTGGTTCCCTCAGAGTCAAATTTGGTTCTGCCTGATTCTCCTAGCCCTACTTACTCTGTTTCTGATCTGTTGCCGTTCATTAGTCTTTTGCTTCTTGGAGGTGTCCTTGTCGTATGCTTTATGAAGAAGTAGTCGCCCTCCTTGGTGAGGTCCCTCAGGGGTTTGAACCTCTTGTTTATGTGTTTTGCTGTCTCCTGCTCCTGTGGTTCCTCCAGTTTGTTTCCTCTGTCCTCTGGACTGTGCTCAGTTGGATAGGGGGGAAGTAGTGTGCTGGATGATCTCACTTTGATGGTTGGTTCCATTTTTGATTTGCTCACTTCTATTTTTAACCTCTATACCGGTACGATGGTTCTTACGGGCGTTCTGGCCTTGTGGCTTCTGCGTAAGGTCGTGAAGATATTTCGCCAACTTTATTAGAAGGGAGGATAGGAATATGACTGCTTTGCTTACGTCTCTGGGGGAAGTTGCTACATCGGTTATTACTTATGTTGCTACTGTCTGTACGACAATCACGGGTCAGCCTCTGCTGCTTTTGACTGTCGGCTTCCTCTTCATCGGTGGCGTGATCGGTATTTTTGGGCGGCTGCTCTCCCGCAGCTAGGATATGATTTTTGAAAGGTGGTCTTTTGACAGAAACTCCCTCCGCTATGTCTGCGCTCCTGACTCAACTTGGCACTGTTGCAACTGCGGTCCTGGATACGGTTGCTGATGTGGCTGGTGTCATTGTTGCTCAACCCCTGCTCCTGCTTACGGTAGGATTCCTTTTTATCGGCGGCGTGATCGGTATCTTTGGCCGTCTCCTGTCTCGGAGTTGAGTATAGAGGGGCCCCGGCCATAAACTTTAGTTTGGCCGGGGCCCCTCTGTCTGTATTTGAGGTGTTTTTATGCATGGACCGGATTTGGTTGAAGCTCTGCTTAATTTATTGTTTTTCCCTTTTTCTCTTTCTGATAATAGTCTTTTTCTTGTAGTTTTCGGCGTTTTCCTGTTCTGCTTTTCCTTTGTCTTGATTAAAAGATTGATGAGGTCTTTTTGATGACTGTTTTTGCTGTTTTTGCGTTTGTTATTTTCCCTATCTTAGTTTTTGTTTACTTCCGGTGTACTCAAAAGTATGTGAATCCCTATAAGCTGATTTTCATCTTTGGTAAGAAGGGGAGTGGTAAGTCTACTCTTCTTACAAAATATGCTTTGGATTACCTGAAACGTGGTTGGAATGTCTATTCTACAGAAAATTGTCCTGGTACATATCATATCCGTCCGGAGGATGTTGGTGTTGTCCAGTTTCCTCCCAGGTCAGTTATTATCGTGGATGAAGTTGGTATGATCTGGGATAACCGTGATTTCAAGAATTTTTCGTCTCAGGTAAGGGACTATTTTAAGCTCCAGCGTCATTATCAGCATGTGGTGATTCTCGCCAGTCAGACTTTTGATGTTGATAAGAAGATAAGGGACTTGGCCGATGAAATGTATCTGGTTACTAAGAAACTGCGCGTATTTTCTTATGCAAAGAAGATTCTCCGTCAGACGGTTTTGGTGGAAGCTACGGGCCAGAGTCCGAGTAAAATCGATGAGAATCTTGTGTTTGATTCTTTGCTTTTGTTTTGGGCTGGTGCTCGGAAGTTTACTTTCATCCCTAGGTATACTAAGTATTTCGATTCCTTCAAGGTTCCTGAGTTGAAGCATCGGGATTTTGAAAAGGTTCCGGAATTGAAAATCCCGGTGAAACGTGCTAGACTGTTCCCAAGGCTTAAATTCAGGAAACGGAGGTAGGCGTAGGGGGTCACCTCCAAGTAAACAAAATAAAGTTTTTGTTTACTTGGAGGGAGGAATTCTTTGATCTGTATGCCGAAATACCTATGGATTATCGTGCCGAGGCTCCACCAATTCTTCGCGATTTTTTGATGTATCATGAGACCATTCAAGGTCATTCGCGAAAAACGGTTGATGAGTATTACCTGGATCTGAGGAATTTCTTTCGCTACATAAAAATTGAACGCGGTTTTGTTCCGCGCAGTGCGGAGCTTGATGAAATTTCTGTTGAGGATGTGGATCTGTCTCTCGTCGCATCGGTAACGCTCACAGACGTATATTCTTATATGGCTTATCTCAGCCGGGACCGGGCCCAGCATCCCAACAGTTCTGCGACCAGCTATGGTTTGGGTGCGGCGGCCCGCGCACGAAAGGTTGCAGCGATCCGCTCGTTCTATAAGTACCTTTCCAATAAGGCAAAACTGATTCCGGAAAACCCTATGCAGGACTTGGATTCCCCACGATTAAAGAAAACCCTGCCGCGATATCTGGATTTGGAGGGCAGCGTGGCGCTTTTGCAGGCTGTAGATGGTGCTTTTAGGGAGCGTGACTACTGTATTTTGACGATTTTTCTCAATTGCGGTCTGCGGATTTCAGAGCTGATTGGACTTAATCTAACAGATGTTCGAGAGGATACCCTCAGAGTACTAGGGAAAGGAAATAAAGAGCGCATCGTCTATTTAAACGATGCCTGTAAAACAGCCATCGACGATTATTTGGCCGTCCGCGGTCCGGAAGGCCAAATAATCGACAAAAATGCTCTTTTTCTCAGCAAACGTCGCACCCGAATTACAAAATCCGCTGTCGAAAAGCTGGTCAAGAAGCATCTCTCCGCAGCAGGATTGGACAGTGCGCAGTATTCGCCCCATAAGCTGCGCCATACGGCGGCCACATTGATGCTCCAGAACGGAGTTGATGTACGAACGCTTCAAGAAGTCTTGGGCCACGATCATTTGAATACCACGCAGATTTATACCCACGTAGAGAACGACAATCTGCGTGTGGCGGCGAAGGCCAATCCTTTGGGGAAATTAAAAAAGAAGAGGAGCCCCCCGGCTCCTCCAAAGAGAGATTAGGACATAGGAGCTCCGTTCTCCGGAGGCGGTTCCATCGGCCCTGGAGAATATGCGCCCAGGATGTGTAGAAAACGGATCTCCTGAAAGAAATAGGTGCTCAGAGGTCTCCAGTCGGCATCGTAGGAGTGGGCGGCAATCAGTGTGTTTTCTAATGTGGGGGGATCTCCCATGGCCACGATGATCGGCGTATGTCCAAAAATCTCTTTATGAAATCGGAGCTGTACGAAATCTCCAGGCTCTAAATTCTCGAGCGTTGTCTCCAGTCCAAAAGGGCCGGGACCGTTCCAGTCCCGTGTGATAAAATTATAAAAATATGGAACCCCAGTCCACGCGGGCGCCTTCCGATTGGCATCGATATAATACCAGCCCAGGTCGGGGGTAAAATTCATAACGCCTGTGCCCGCATACAGACATTGCGAGGCGAAGTTGGTACAGTCCCCTCCTAGCTCTTCATAATCATAATAGGCCGGGTTGCGGCCAAAGGCCCATTTATGGGCATAACGCAGGGCTGCCTTTCGATCGTATGGGATAACAGGCTTGGGCGGGGGCATAATGGGTCCCTCCTTCCACACGAGTGTTTTCGCTACATTCTATGTCTCGGCCCACGCAATGTTCTCAAGTTCCCTCCCATCTTTGAATAGTACGGGCGCTCAGAAAGAGAGGAACAAAATATGCTTTTATATGATTCCGTCCTGTTTGATTTGGACGGGACGCTTCTGGACACCCTGCAAGACCTGGCCGAGAGTACAAACTACGCTTTGGTGAGTAGCGGCTTTCCAGCACGCAGCTTGGAAGAGATCCGAGCGTTTGTTGGAAATGGCGTAGCACGGCTGATCCATCTAGCTGTGCCGGACGGGACATCGGAGTTTTGCGAAGAGCGGTGTCTGGCACTGTTCAGACACTATTATCTCGACCATATGAGCTGTAAAACAGAACCTTATCCTGGAATTCGGGAACTGTTGACCGCACTTCAACAGTCAGGCTGCCGAATCGGTGTGGTCTCCAACAAATTTGACGGTGCAGTAAAGGGGCTCTGCAGGCAATATTTTGGAGATATCTTCTCTGTTGCCGTTGGAGAGCAGGCCGGCATCCGGAAAAAGCCGGCTCCAGATCTTGTGGAGTGCTGCCTCCAGTGCCTTGATGCCGATCCGGGCCGCGCAGTTTATGTGGGAGACTCGGACGTAGACATTCAGACCGCCAAAAATGCAGGACTCCCCTGTATTTCTGTCTCCTGGGGGTTTCGCAGTAGAGACTTTTTAATAGAGCATGGGGCGTCCGTGGTCATCCCTTCCCCTTTGGAACTACAGAAGCTTTTGGTATACTAAAATAACATCCACCCCTGACGTGCATAGTGCACGTCAGGGGTGGATGTTTATACCGCCACTGTTTTGTTTACTTGAATAGGGACTTTGAGAGCGCTTTAGAGACCGCTGCGACAACAATGCAGGATACGATTGCTTCCGGAATACCGGCAGTGGTCGCAACCGTCATCACCATGGCACCTACGCCGCTTACGTCAATACCATAATAAGTGGCAACGACATTGCTGGCCAGCAGCCATAGCGCGCCCAGATAGAAAATCGTATTGAGCATGGAACCTACAAAGCCTGTAATAGCGTAGCCGACCATACCGCTTTTGTCAAACGACATTTTTTTCAGACCGACCGCCAGCAGCCCGGCCAGCCACCCCATCAGAATACGGGGAATCATGGCGATGACAATATAGAGGAAGGGACTGTAGGTCATGATGGTGGTGGCGAAGAGATCTGCGCCGGGCATGGTGATGACCTTTAAAAGCGCAGACAGTCCAAAAAAGCCACCCAGAATCGCACCGGCAGTCGGCCCCATGAGGACCGCACCGATGATGACGGGCATTTGAATGGTGGTGGCGGCTATGGGCCCGATCACCAAATAGCCCAGAGGTGTAAAGGCCAGCAAAAAAATGATGGCCACCAGGACAGCCATACGTACCAGCCGCCTGGTATCATAATGGGTACGGGAGTGGGATACTGCTTTTTCCATGGTTTGAACCCTCCTGCTACCGCTCCCCTGTGGCGGGGATGCAGCGCAATTTATTTACCCACGGCATGCAGCCGTTGAGCACAAGAGAAACATGATATTAAATTTTGCGTCCGCCCTTCCCTTCGGTGTTCTTCCGATAAATCAGATAGAGCCCGTTCATGAGCAGGTCGGCATCATATAGAATGTCTCTTTTGCAATATTTTAAAACGTCGGGCGCATTTCCGCCTGTTGCGACTACAGCGGCGGAGGATATCCCGGCCTCCTCTTCCAATCTGCCGATCATTCCATCCACCATGCTGGCGTTTCCGTAGAGTACGCCGGCTCGCATGGCATCCACTGTATTGTGTCCGAAAATCGAGGGCGGAGGCGTAATGGAAATGTGGGGCAACGCGGCTGCGCGCTCCGAGAGCGCCTCCAGCGCCACTCGGACCCCTGGCATAATAACACAGCCTTCATAGACATTGCCCCGCAGAAACGACATAGTAATCGCCGTTCCCATATCGATTACAATGACGGGAGAAGGATATTTGTCAATCGCAGCCACAGAACAGGCCACAATGTCGCCGCCCATCTGAGTGTGGATATCCGACTTAATGTTAAGTCCTGTTTTCAGTCCGGGGCTCATCATCATGGGTGGCTTTCCGGTGAGCAGCTCCACACTGGCGCTGGCGGCATGAGTCACAGAGGGCACCACACTGGAGATGACGGCCCCGCCGATCGCGGTGAGGTCGGCATGATACAGGTCAAAAATACCCTTGAGCACGATAGCAAACTGGTCGCGCGTCGTATTCCGTCTCGTCGCAGTATCGGAGCGGAAAGCAGGCTTCCCATCTGGTCCGAACAGGGCGATTGTCGTTGTGGAATTCCCAATGTCGATTGCCAAAACCAATTCTGCCACGCTCCTTCTCCGTTGTCAACTAGGATTTTATCAGAGACAGCACAAATATGCAAGGGATTTCCCGCTGTTTAAAAATACCGGCACATCCGCAAGTGATCCAGCAGACGCTTTGAGAGGCGGGCCATAACGGCCCGCCTCTCAGCTCGATTCATTCAGATGTGCTCTCGAATGAGACGTCCCATCTCGCGGGTCCCAATGGCGGCAGCACCCGGTTCGGCGATATCGGGAGTGCGCCAGCCCTCCGCCAGAACAGCATCCACAGCGTGTTCAATGGCGGCGGCCTCCTCCGCACACTGGAAGGAGTACCGGAACATCATCGCCACAGACAAAATGGTGGCGATGGGGTTGGCTTTATCCTGACCGGCGATATCCGGTGCAGAGCCGTGAATCGGCTCATAAAGGCCCGGAGCGGCATCTCCAATGGAAGCCGAAGGCAGCAGCCCGATAGAACCTGTGACCATAGACGCCTCGTCAGAAAGGATATCCCCGAACATATTCTCTGTTACCACCACATCAAACTGTCCGGGATCACGGACCAACTGCATGGCACAGTTATCCACCAGCACATCCTCATATGCGACGTCGGGATACTCCCCGGCCAACCGGTGCATGACGGAGCGCCACAGGCGGGAGGTCTCCAGTACGTTGGCCTTGTCTACCGAAGAGACCTTGCCGCGGCGGAGGCGGGCCAGCTCAAAAGCGCGGCGCCCAATGCGCTCGATCTCTTTCTCGGAATAGGCCATAAGATCGGTACATTCCACGCCCCGGTCCTCTGTCTGATACCGGTCCCGCTTACCAAAATAGACGCCGCCGGTGAGCTCACGGACCATCATAAGGTCGATCCCCTTCTCTGCGGTCTCCTTTTTCAGGGGACAGGCACCGGCCATAGCGGAGCGCAGTGTGGCGGGACGCAGGTTTGCATAGAGTCCCAGGTCCTTCCGAATGGCCAGCAGCGCTGTTTCGGGCCGCTGTTCAGCCGGTTTGTCGGAGCCCCACTTGGGCCCGCCTACCGCGCCCAGGAGGACGGCATCACAAGCCCGGCAGACCTCTGCAGTCCCATCTGGGTAGCTCTTCCCCACCGCATCGGTGGCACAGCCGCCCAGCAGCACGTCCACAAAATCGAACGTATGCCCGAACCGCTTCCCGACGGCCTCCAGCACTCCCACGGCCTCGCCGACCACCTCAGGCCCGATGCCGTCGCCCTTGATCAATGCGATTTTGTAGTTCATTTTGCCACCCCCCGGGCTTTCAGAGACTTGAGCAGTCCCCCGCCCTCGATGATCTCCTCGATAAACGCGGGGAAAGGCGCGGCCTGGAAGGTCTTCCCCAGGGTCTCATCCGTGATGACGCCGGTCCCGAAGTCCACAGCTACCGTGTCGCCGGCCTGAATGGCCGCTGCGGCCTCCGGACACTCCAGAATGGGAAAGCCAATGTTGATGGCGTTGCGGTAGAAAATGCGGGCAAAGGAGGCCGCGATCACACATTTTACGCCACAGGCCTTCAGGGCCAGAGGGGCATGCTCCCGGGAAGAACCGCAGCCAAAGTTGGCCCCGGCCACCACGATATCGCCCGGCTCCACCGTTCCGGCGAACTGCGCATCGATATCCTCCATACAATGCGAGGCCAGGGATTTTTCATCCGGCGCATTCAGATAACGGGCGGGGATGATAACGTCGGTATCCACATTGTCCCCATAGCGATAGACTTTCATGCCTGTGTACCTCCCATCACGGTTTCAGGATCTGCGATGATGCCGGCCACGGCGGAGGCGGCGGCTACCGCGGGGCTGGCCAAGATGATTTCAGAGCTCACCGGACCCATGCGGCCCACAAAATTCCGGTTTGTGGTGGAGACTGCCCGTTCACCGTCCGCCAGCACACCCATATGGCCGCCCAGGCAGGGTCCGCAGGTAGGGGTGGATACGGCACAGCCGGACTCGATAAAGGTCTGGATGAGGCCCTGGGCCATGGCGTCCATATAGATCTGCTGGGTAGCCGGGATGACGATGCAGCGTACGCCCTTTGCCACCTGCCGGCCCTTCAGGATATCGGCGGCCTCCTGAAGATCTTTGAGCCGACCATTGGTACAGGAACCTATGACCACCTGCTGAATGGACATACCAGCCGCCTCGTCCACCGTCTTGGTATTGGAGGGTAGATGCGGAAGAGACACGGTGGGACGGAGCGCGGAGAGATCAATGATCACCTCGCGCTCATACACGGCGTCGGCATCGGGCTCTACGGCTTCCCAAGGGCGGTCCACCCTGCCCTTCAAATAGGCCCTGGTCCTGGCGTCCACCGGGAAGATGCCGTTCTTAGCCCCTGCCTCGATGGCCATGTTGGCGATAGTAAAGCGGTCGTCCATGGTGAGCTCCGCCACCCCGTCTCCCGCAAATTCCAAGGACTGATAGAGCGCGCCGTCCACGCCGATCTCACCGATAAGATGGAGCACGACGTCTTTTCCGCTGACATACTTTCCCGGCTTTCCCGTAAGGGTCACTTTGATGGCGGAGGGAACCTTGAACCAGGCAAGACCGGTGGCCATGCCGGCGGCCATATCGGTGGAGCCCACACCGGTGGAGAATGCGCCCAGGGCGCCATAGGTACAGGTGTGGGAGTCGGCTCCGGTGATGACCTCACCGGGGGCGGCCAGCCCCTTCTCGGGGATTAGGGCATGTTCCACTCCCATCTGCCCCACGTCATAGAAGTGTGTGATCCCAAAACGCTGGGCAAAGCTTCGGGCCTGGGCGCAGAGCTGCGCCGCCTTGATATCCTTACAGGGAGTGTAGTGGTCCAGGACGATGGCGATCTTGTCCCGGTCGAACACCTGTGTAAGCCCCGCCTTGTCAAATTCCGTGATAGCCACCGGTGTGGTGATGTCGTTGCCCAGCACCAGATCCAGCCTGCCCTCGACCAACTGCCCTGCCGTCACAGAAGCGAGTCCCGCATGCTTTGCCAGAATCTTCTGGGTCATGGTCATGCCCATCTTTGGGTCCCTCCTTGTTTTTGATTGTCTTTATTATGAAGCCTGTGGTAGAAAAAGAATGTAAAGTGTGATACAATTAAAAAAAAGAGGTGAAAAAGATGGCGTATCATTGGGCCCCACTGGCTGAGGGCCAGACGCCGCGGATCTATGCGCCAGGGCAGCTCATCTACCTTCAGGGCACGGAAGCGGATGTGTTCTATTATCTGCTCTCCGGTAAGGCACGCAGCTATATCAGCTCCGCATCCGGCGGGGAGCGGGTACTTGCCACCCACCGCTCCGGAGACCTGATGGGCGAGGCATCTTTTTTTGACGCTTGTCCCCGGGTGTCCTCCGCTGTGGCGGTCACGGAATGCCGTGTGGTCTCGGTGGACCGCGACCGCCTGGACCGCATCTTCCGTGCTCACCCGAGTCTGGCTCTCCCGATGCTCCAGTACCTGGCCCGCACGGTGCGGATGCTCTCCAGCCACGTGGATAATATGTCCTTCCTCCAAGCGGACCGCCGGGTGGCCCGCTGTCTCCTCACATTCCAGGAAGAGACGGACGGCACCCTGCACTGCACCCATGAGGAGCTGGGCGCCGCCGTGGGCGTAAGCCGGGTGACGGTGAGCCGGGTTTTGAGCGAGTTTGCCCGTCGCGGCTTTCTGGAGACCGGTTACCGCTCTATGAGAATCCTAGACCGCGGGGCGCTCATCGACTTTGCAAGCCAAAGGGAGGATTAGGAGGTCACCCGCTCTTCCCTCTCAAGTGACACAGCCAAAAGACAAGGGCAACCGCCATACCGCCCAGAATATTTCCCAGCGTGACGGGAAGCAGGTTCCGAAGCAGGAAATTCTCCCAGGTAAGCGCGGTCAGGTCCAGCCCCGCCCTGGCAGCCAGCTCGGCATATCGCGGGATGCTCCGCGCAAAAAGGCCCGCCGGGATATAAAACATATTTGCAATGCTGTGCTCAAAACCACAGATTACAAAAAAGGCGACCGGCAGATAGGCGCCTAGCACCCGACCGGTGAGGTCCTGCCCTGTCAGAGAGAGGAGAACCCCGAGGGTGACCAGTACATTGCAAAACAGGCCGAGGAGAACGGCGTTTCCAAAGGTCAGAGCACACTTTCCGGCGGCCGCCTTTATGGTAAAGACCGCCAGTCCACCAGCGGAGTAGTCCATTTGACCGGAAAAGGCACAACCGGCGGCCACGGCCAGCGCACCGGCAAAATTTCCGAGGTACACCAGCCCCCAGTTGCGGAGCATTCTCGCTGCGCTGGTCCTCTGATTCAGTACAGAGAGAAAAAGGAGCGTGTTTCCGGTAAAAAGCTCGGCGCCGGTGAGGATCACCATAGCAAGACCAAAGGGGAAGAGCAATCCTGAGACCAGCCGGCACAGCCCCACATTGGCGATACTGTGTCCGGCGGTATTGGTGACGGCCCCGCCCATAGCGATGAGAAACCCCGCCAGTATGCCCAGCATCAGGAGCCTCCAAGCGGGGGCCTGTGTCTTGGCGACTCCGGCGGCAGCATAGTTTTCAACGGTTTCAATAGGTGTAAACAGATTCACGACGCACCTCCAGAAGGAATTCTCAATAAGCATACCTGAATCGACAGGAGATTGCAATCCCGGCTTTTCCTCTTTGACTGAGGACAGTAATAAAATTGAGATATGGGAAATAGAAGGATGAAGGGCGGGAATTTGAAAAATTCCCGCCCTTTTATGTTTGTATCATACCACAAATCCGACTAAAATTCAAGTCTTGTCCCAAGTCCGGCACAGGTGTATATCTATAGTTACTCTTTTCAAACGGGGTGGTTTTATGGCGCTGATGTGGTACGAAATGTCATCCTTTCTCCTTCAGGAACAGGCTGCGGAAGAAATCCTGCACTCAAACAGGCATTCTCTTCCGTTTGGCCTGCAACTCACCAAACAGCAGGCTCTGGAATTGGCGGAGACCCGCTCCAGAGCACTTCATGCCTGCGGCAGGGTGGAGTTCGGTGCGGGCATGATAGGAAAGCTCGCAGAGGCATTTTGCTCCTCTCCCTATCTCAGCAGAGAGACCTATGCGGAAACTTTGAACGAGTTGGTGGAGCTTTTTTATCTCTATAAGAGCGAGACCGGGGAGCGTGTCACAGACGACGGTCTGATCCGCTATATGCGCGCTGCATTTGACGGTCCCTGCGGCGGTTCACTGGAACTTCTGGGCGGCCGCGCGCTTTACCGCTTGGCCCACAGGCTGCGTTCAGGCGCATGCGAGGAGGACCAGGATGTCTGATCTGAAGCCGCAGCGTGTCCTGCGGCGGGAATGTCTGGATGAGAGGCGATATTTTGACACGCTGCTCTCCGTTTCGCTGGATCACGGACTCCTCACGCAAAATGATCTTCTCAGGATGCAGGGAGAGTTTCTCGCGCTTCTGTCTCAGACTTGTGGGACCTATACCGGAGGATCCGGCAGTTCAGTACCCGTCGAGACAGCGGAAGAATTGAGCCGTTCCCTCCTCTTTACGCTTGGCATATGGCTGAAAGAGTTTCCCGATCCAGAGGATGCGCTGCATGCACTTTTGGAGACCAGCCTCGCGGAAGGTTACCGCAGAGGCAGCCTGAAGCTTATCATTCAGCTTCGGTCCACCCAGCAATTTTATCGCCAAGTGATGAAGCACAGGATTCCGACAGAAAACGAGCTCTACAATTCCACATTGCGGGACGGAATCCCCGCTTTTTTCGAACGATACCGTCCTGCATTCACCTCACACCGCATTTCCATCACGGCGGACTATCCTCCCCTTCTCTACCCGCAGGGATATCAGGGACTCGACTTTATCCGTCTCTATCTGGGCCGCATCCACAGTGAGGACCTCCTGTGCCAAGCATTTGAACCGAGAGCGGTCTCCCGTGTTCTCTCCCTGCACGCCATTGATTATGGAGAGACGGTGAAAAGCATGGTCTGCAATCTGTGCGAACCGGTCCTTGCCTGTGCGCTGGCCTGCGGATTGGGCGGTGGGGAGTTGTACAGTCTTACCTTTTCCAAGGAAGAGGCGCAGCGGGCATGGGAGCGGTTGAGCGGTGCGACGGAAGACCGCAGACTGTTGCTGGAGGGATTGGAAAAGATCCTGTCCTACGCCTCCCTCCAGACGTCACTGGGGGATTCGTCGAAGGCGATGCTCCGAGAGGCCGTTTCTATAAGCGTTGCCTCAATCAAACAAATGATTCATCTCTTGGCCGAACGATAGAGGAGGGCATAAAGATCCGGCCCAGGGGCGCGCCTCTGGGCCGGATGAATTTAAAATCCGATAACTTTATAAGATGATGCAAATCAAACCGCCGGACCCCTCGTTGATGATGCGCTGCAGAGTTTCCTGAAGCTTGCTTCTGGCATCCTCCGGCATCCGTTTGAGCTTGGTGTTCAGGTCCTCACTGACCAGCTCATGGAAGGACTTTCCGAAAATGTTGGACTGCCAGATGGCCTTTGTATCCCCTTCAAATTCCTGAAGGAGATAATTGATCATCTCTTCGGATTGTTTCTCATTCCCGACGATGGGAGAGACCTCGGTTTCGATATCGGCCCGAATCATATGGATGCTCGGGGCGCTGGCCTTCAGGCGTACGCCATAGCGTCCGCCCTGACGGACGATCTCGGGCTCCTCCAGATGGAGCTCATCGGTGGTGGGGACCACGATACCATAGCCGGTCTCTCTCACCTCTTGGAGGGCGGCGGCTACCTTGTCATACTCGCTTTTGACACCAGCCAACTCGGTCAGAAGTTCCATCAGGTCCCCGTCATCCTGGATGGTAAAGCCGGACTGGTTGGACAATGTCTCATAGAAAAGGCCCCTGGGCAGGTCCAGATCTGCCGCCGCCAAGCCGGTACCGAGCTGGATACCGCTAATCCGTGCGCTGCTGACGCCCTCGCAGGCGCCAATGGCGCTCACCGCCTGCTCCACATCCCGGATACGACGCATCCCAGCGGAGTTTTCACGGATCGCGGCGTACAGACCGCTCTTGATGGGGTGATCGTACGGAAGGGCATCCACCCAGGGAGGAAGGGACAGGTCCAGTTCCTTGAGGGGGAACTCATAGAGGACCGCTTTGATGATATCCGCCACATCGCCCTGGTCCAGCTCCAGGCAGTTGACCGCCATACATGTCACGTCGTACCGAGCGGCGATATCGTTTCGGATGGCCCGTGCCCGCTCCGACTTGGGGCTGGACGAGTTGAGCAGCACCAAGAAGGGCTTGCCCAGCTCCTGCAATTCAGAAATGACCCGGTCTTCCGCTTCCAGATAGTCCTCTCGGGGAATATCCGTGATGGTTCCGTCGGTGGTGATGACAATGCCGATGGTGGAGTGCTCCGCAATGACCTTTCGGGTGCCGATCTCCGCCGCCTCCGTCATAGGAATCTCATGGTCGAACCAAGGCGTGGTGACCATCCGGGGCATATCGTCCTCGAATTGTCCCGCCGCACCCGGGACCATGTAGCCCACGCAGTCGATGAGACGGACCGATAGATTGGCGCCTCCGTCCATGGCGATTTCCACCGCTTCCTCCGGGACAAATTTCGGCTCAGCAGTCATGATGGTGCGCCCTGAGCCACTCTGGGGAAGTTCATCCCGTGCCCGCTCCTTGCGGTAAACGTTGTCGATATGGGGAATCACCAGGGTCTCCATAAACCGCTTGATGAATGTGGATTTGCCCGTCCGCACCGGGCCCACCACCCCGATGTAGATATCACCCTCCGTGCGCAGGGCGATATCCTCGTAAATGTTCCGATCTTCCACTGGAAATTCCTCCTTTTTACCGCTTCTTGGGGATGAGCAGCAACTGACCCATGGGCAATACGTCCTCACCCAAGGCGTTGGCCTGAACGATATCGTCCATCGTCGTGCCGTAGGCCTTGGCGATATCCCAGAGCCGTTCCCCCTCGCCCACCATCCGCAGGACAATGGAGGGCTGACCGGCGGTATTGCGCAGTGCGCTCTCATCCAGACGGATATCGGATACTCCGGTCGTGTTATGCGGCATCAATGCCAGATAGCGGAAATCCAAAGGATAACGGACCTCTATGCCTCCGCCCGCTGGGGTGGCAAATCGTTCTCCGGGACACGTACAGCGGCAGGTGCAGGAAGCCCCCTCCGCCAATTCCACCGAACAGGAACAGGGCAGCGTCCGTGCGACCGTACAGAGGCTTCCGTCTTCGCCGCGATAAACCACGTTGACAGTGGTCTCCGCTGACAGATTGACCTGGCTCCTCTCCCGGCTCTGGCTCACAGCGCCCACGGTCACATAGACATCGCAGACCTCCCGGGCCGGTGTGACCGTCTCCAGAATCTCTCTTACCATGACCCTGCGCTCTGTGTGCTCCATAAGGCGATAGAAGGTATAGGGGCGGCGCTCGGCGTTCAGCTCGTAGACCGTGCTGTAGACATCGGATAGCAGTGCGATCTGCCGCTCCTCGCGTACCACTGCCTGGGCCAGCATGGCAAGAGAGACCGCGACCGTATGCCCCTCTCCTCCATCCAGGCTGCAGTCACAGCCCGTGAGGAGCACCTGGAGGGTACAGTCAGCGTCCTCCTCTACACCAGAGACCTCCATGATCTGGGAAAAGGGCAGTTCAAAGCTGGCCGGACAGATCGCGCCGGAGGGCTCACGGTACAAGAGCTGCAGCTCCGCCTCCCCTTTGAAGATCAGCTTGTTTCCAATGATCTTGGACTCGCTGCAGCGGAGGTCCACCCTGCTCTTCAAGAGTTCTTCCATCGTGGGTTTGGAGCCTGAGAGGTTCAGATCGTCAGAAAATGTAAAGGGTTTTTCCTCCACAGCTATGACCAGGCAAGCGGATTGGGTCTCGCCAAGCTGCTGGATTCCGGCGGCACTTTCGCACTCCACCCCATCGCAGAAGCTGGCGGTTCTGGGGGCGAATACTTGGACCTCCACGGCCAGACTCACTCTGGTGAGGACTTTTCTGGGGTTTAGACTGCGGGCATCCGCCGCCTGGACCCGGGGGACGGCCATCAGCCGACAGCTGCTCCCCAGACCGGCGTGTTCTGCGGAGCAGGTAAAAGGGATACTGATGGTCATCCGCCGGAGCCCTTCGGCGCCATCGGGGACATAGAGGACGGCGCACCGGGCGGTTCCGGCCACCTCGATCCGCCCCTCCTGGGCTTCTTTGCTCTTGAGACATACCACCGCTTCGGTATCCACGATGCGCAGGATATCCGGGCAGGCGTCGGGGACAATGCTCTCCAGGGTCTCCTCCTGATACAGGGTGGTGTCCAGAACGGTATCGTAACAGTTGAGATGGGTGGTCTTACATTCCAGCTCCATAGCGTTCCTCTCCTTGTACTGATTCTACAGGGAGCATATGTACAAGGTCTCGCCGCTATGACATCTTTTCATTTTTTCAGCGCAGTCCAAACAGCGCTTTCAAAATGCCGCACAGGCACTTCGGGGAACGTACTACAACGATCTTCAACAAAAACGCCTCCTTCCGACGTGGTCTGGTATCGCTATACCAGTATACGCGGAAGAAGGCGCTGCGTGTGCAAAAGTATATGGCAGTATGTTTATGGTTTCGTAACTCGCTCCCAGTCCTTGATCTCCCTTGCCTGCTCATAGAGGCGGACATAACTCTCATGGCGGCTGGGTGGGATCTTCCCTTCGGAAAGGGCCTGCAATATTGCACAGTCTTTTTCCTTTACATGTGCACAGCCGGCATATCTGCACATTCCAAGATAGGGCCGAAATTCCCGGAAAGCATGGGCCAGCGATTCTTTTCTCAGGGACTCCATGCGTTCCGTGTCAAAGGAGGAAAAGCCGGGAGTGTCGGCTACAATCGCCCCATTCCTTAGGCGATAGAGCTCGACATGCCGCGTAGTATGCCTCCCACGCCCCAGCTTCTCGCTGACTTCTCCCACTTGGAGGTGAAAATCTGAGTCCAGCGCGTTCAGAATGCTGGACTTCCCAACGCCCGAATTTCCTGTAAAGGCAGAAACCTTTCCTGCGATTGCAGCAGAAAGCTCCTGGATGCCCTCTCCTGTCTCAGCACTGACCCGCAGAGTGTGGAACCCAGCCGCGGTATAGATCTGATAGAGCATGTCGGCCGCATCCAAATCACACTTATTGATACAGATGAGACTTTCACAGCCCTCTTTGTTGTCTGCGATCGCCGCCACACGGTCAATTAGAAAGGGATCGGTGATGGGTATGGCACCGGAGACCACAATCACCAGCTGGTCGATGTTGGCAACTGCTGGACGTTGGAACTGGTTTTTCCTGGGAAATATCTCATCCAGAGCACCCTCGCTCCCGGAGAGCCGGGTGAATCTCACCCGGTCTCCCACCAGGGGCGTGATCTTCTGGTGACGGAATTTTCCCCTCGCGCGGCAGGTCACCAAGTCCCCTGTGCCGTCGTAGACATAGTAGAAGCCGCTGAGCGCTTTTAAAATGATTCCCTCATCCATATGATTCGTCAGGTGTCAAAGTTGACGGTCACAGTACCGATAAAATCGCCGTCAATGTAGACTTTTATCTCCTGTGTTCCGGTTCCCCACACAGTAAAGTGAACATTTCCAACCCGGCGTTCGGCGCTCTTAGACTGGTCGATATCCTTCCCGGAAATGCGGACCTGGACGATATCCCCTGGCTCACCGTCACTGGGCAGAGAAACCTCCACATCTTTTGACTTGAGATTCCCGTTGACAGAGGGATCTTCCGGCTGGGAACTGCTGCCAGGATTTGTGCTCTCGCTGGGGCTGGGCGTCTCTCCGGAGGATGTGCCGGAGCCGTTGCTGACCTGAAGGGTCACAGTAGTCCCCTCGTCCACCTCTGTGCCGGACGCGATGCTCTGGTACAGGACCAGACCCTCGGGCTTGTCGCTGTCCATCGTGACCACCTTTACCGACAGGTGCAGGTCCTCCTCCAGTGTCTTTTTGGCGTCGTCCACCATTTGGCCCACAACGGGTAGCATCGTCACCGGCTTGACCGCAGGACCGGAGCTGATCACCACAAGGATATCGTCGCCCGGCACCACGACCGTTCCCTCAGCGGGCGTGGTACGGATCACATAGTTCTCTGTAATGGTCTCAGAGGCCTCATACTGCGTTTCTGTGGGGCGCAGTCCATATTTTTGCAGTTCTACCAGGGCCTCGCGATACTCCTTACCCACTACGGGCGGCATGGTGATGGTCTCGGTACCGGCACTGATGTTGACCGTAATGGTAAGGCCGTCCTCTCCTACCTGGCGGTGGGCCGCTGGTTCCTGGGAGACAATCTGTCCAGCCGGCACCGTATCGCTGGTCACTTTTTCTCCCTCTACAATGGTAAATCGCCCGACCACATCCGGGTCCTCCCGGGCCTCTTCCAGCGTCATCCCTGTCACTTTGGGGACGGTATAGGTAGTCGTGCTGGCAAAAATATTGCTGAAGAAGATGACCCACAGCAGAACGCCGATCCCGACCACAAACACTAGGATAGACGCCACTGCCAGCGGGACGGACATGCCACCGCCTTGGTCCTTGTGTTTTCTGGCAGAGCTGCGGTATTCCTCCGGGTCGTCGTCATTCTCCGCCTTGCGCTGTTCTCCGCGCGCCGCCTTACGAGGGGATTCCTGGGACGCTGGGGCGTAAGCTTTTCGCCGGTGCGTATCAATGATCTGAGTCGGCTCGTCAGTAACGCCTGGTGTAGGAAAGAGGTCGGAAGGCGTATACTCAAAATTGATGCTGGGATTTTTGCGGAATTCCTCCAAATCAGAGAGCATGGCGTCGGCGCTGGCATAGCGATTTTCCACATTGGGTGCCATAGCCTTCATCGTGATGCTCTCGAGGGCCTCGGGGATATCGGGATTCAGCTCTCTGGGAGGCAACGGAATTGAGTTGATATGCTGAATGGCCACGGAGACAGGGGTATCCCCCTCAAAAGGGAGCCGTCCGGTAAGCATCTCATAGAGAACGACGCCGGCGGAATAGATATCGCTGCGCGCGTCGATCCGGCTGCCCCTCGCCTGCTCCGGCGAGATATAGTGGACGGAGCCCAGTGCCTCCTGCGTCAGCGTATTCTGAGCAGCGGAAGCCAGCCGGGCGATCCCGAAGTCAGCCACCTTGACGCTGCCGTCCCGGAGGACCATGATGTTCTGGGGCTTGATATCCCGGTGTATGATGCCTCTGCTGTGGGCATGGGACAGGGCCTTCATGATCTGGGTAATGAAATGGAGTGCCTCCCGCCAATTGAGGGGCGCACCCTTCTTCTGCATATACTGCTTGAGAGTAATGCCGTCGATAAGTTCCATCACGATATATTCCACGTCGGAGGAACGGCTCACGTCATAAACGGCCATGATATTGGGATGGGACAGCATCGCCACAGCTTGGGACTCATCGTGGAACCGGCGGCGGAACTCAGCGTCCTTTGCCAGATCGTCCCGGAGGATCTTGATGGCCACCAAGCGGTTGAGCCGGTGACAGCGGGCTTTGTAGACCACCGCCATGCCGCCGGTGCCGATGACCTCCAGTATCTCATACCGGTTATCCAGCATTTTCCCTATGTACTGATCCATGAAGCGGTATCCTCCTTAGGTTACATCTGAAGCAGGACCACGGTCACATTGTCCGGAGCGCCCCGGGACAGTGCGATATCCAGCAGGCGCTGGCAGCAGTCCTCAGCCGGGCCGCCGTGCAGGACCTCATAGAGGACCTCCTGGTCGGTGACCACGTTGATGAGCCCGTCCGAACAGAGGAGCAGTACGTCTCCGGGACTGAGCTGTTGGCGGTACAGGTCGGCGCGGAGTTTGGCTTCCGCCCCCAAGACTCTGGTGATGAGATTTTTTTGAGGGTGCTGCCGGGCCTCTTCTGGGGTGATCTCTCCCCTGGCCACCAGGGCCTCCACCACGGAGTGATCCCGGGTAAGGCGACTGATGCCGTCAGGTCGAATCAGATATGCCCGGCTGTCCCCGATGTTCAGCAGATAGGCCGTCTGCTCCACCACAAGCGCAGCTACCATCGTGGTGCCCATACCGCGGCAATCGGGGTCGATACCGGCGCGGAAGTAGACCGCCTGGTTGGCCTGCTCCGCAGCGAAGTGAAGCACAGCCTCCGGTTCATTTTTCCACTGTTCTGGCGGCTGCGCCCCGGCCGTTTCGAGAAAGGTCTCCACCGCCATATGGCTGGCCACATTGCCGGCCTTGGCGCCACCCATACCGTCACAGACGACGGCAAGTCCCACATTCTCCTCGAGTAGCTCGATATGATAGTAATCCTGATTTTGTTCCCGGACCACACCTGTGTCGGTGATACCCCATATGTTCATATTGAACCAGTCCTTTCGCCCTAACAGGCACAGGCTGACTTATGTCTCACGATTCCTGCATGGCTTTCCGACGGAGCTGACCACAGGAGGCGTCGATATCCCCTCCCAGCTTCCGCCGGACCGTGACGTTGATACCCTGCTGCTCCAATCGTCTTTGGAATGCGGCGACCCTGCGGCTGGGTTTCAGCGGGCTCTCCTTGACCTCATTGAGGGGGATGAGATTCACATGGCCCGGCGTCCCCTTCAGATGCGCGGCGAGCAAATCGGCCTGCCAGTCGCTGTCATTCACCCCGTCGATCATGGCGTACTCATAGGAAATACGCCGTCCCGTAACTTCAAAATAGCGGCGGCAGGCGGCAAACAATTTTTCCACACCTACCGAGCGGTTCACCGGCATAATACGGCTGCGGGTCTCGTCGTCCGGGGCATGGAGTGAAACAGACAATGTTAATTGTAACCCATGTTCCGCCAATTTGTCAATTTTGTCTGTGAGCCCGCAGGTGGACAGAGAGATATGCCGCATCCCGATATGAAGGCCGTCCGGATGATTGACCAGCTCTAAAAAGCGGAGTACGGTGTCAAAATTATCCAGCGGTTCTCCTATCCCCATCAGCACGATATTGGATATGGTCACCCCTGCGTCCAGTTGGGTGAAGAGCACCTGATCCAACATCTCAGATGGGGTCAAGTTCCGCACCTTGCCCCCCAGGGTGGACGCACAGAAGGCGCAGCCCATTCGGCACCCTACCTGGGAAGAGATGCATACAGTATTCCCATGGCGGTAGCGCATCAAAACCGTCTCAATGCAATTTTTATCTCCCAGACGCCAGAGATATTTGATCGTGCCATCCTGCGCGGAGACCTGTTTCCGCTCCACCTCCGGCTTCGTGATCACACATTCGCGGGACAGCTTCTCCCTCAATGACTTGGAGAGATCGGTCATCTCCTCAAAGGATATGGCCCCGCGGTGGAGCCAGGTAAACACCTGTTTAGCACGAAAGGCCGGTTCCCCCAGCTCTTTGAGCCATGCGGCCATCTCCTCCTGGGTCATGGATTTGATATCGGTCATAGGTCCCTCCGCAGCTTTGCAATGTAAAATCCGTCCGTACCATGAATATGGGGCCAAAGCGTCAGCCTGCCCTCCGCCGCCCGCCCGATGGGAGCAGGCAGTTCAAAGGGCTCTGTGTGATACTCCGGATGCGCGTCCAAAAACCAAGACACCACATCCCCATTCTCCCGCTCCAGCAGTGTACAGGTACAGTACAACAGTGCACCTCCCGGCTTTACATAGGCCGATACATTCTCCAAAATGGAACGCTGTACGGCAGGCAGCCCAGCCAGAGGCCCCGGCTCCTTGTAACGGATGTCCGGCTTTTTTCGGATGATGCCCAGGCCGGAGCACGGTACATCGGCGATCACTAGATCAAAGGCATCCACCCATTGCGCACAGGGGGACTTGGCGTCCTGCACAGCCGAGCGGATACAGGCCAGGCCCAGCCGCTGCGCACCGGCGTCTATGAGCTTTTTCTTGTGCGGGTGGATATCACAGGACAAAACTTCACCCCGGTCCCCCATCGCAATGGCGGTGCCAAAGGACTTGCCCCCCGGCGCGGCGCAGGCATCCAGAACCCGCATCCCAGGCCTGGGAGCCGCCGCCATTACAGCGAGGCGGGCCGCCGCGTCCTGGATGTAGAGTCGTCCGTCCCGGAATACCGAGAGCTGTTCCAGGTCGCCCCCTCCTGTCAGCGTAACACAGTCCGGCAGCCAGGGATGGGGTGCAGCGTCAGCCCCCTCTGCAGCCAAGGCGTTTAAGACCTCCGGCGTGGAGGCCCGGAGAATATTGATCTGGGCCACCGTAGCGGGTTCGCTGTTATCCGTCGCCAGCAGCCGCTCCGCCTCCTTTTCCCCCAGCGCGTCAAGGAACTCGTGTACCAGCCACAGCGGATGGCTGTATCGAATGGAGAGGTATCTGGCTGGATCTTTTTCCTCAATGAGCGGAAGGTGGTCCATATTTCGGGACACCGCCCTGAGAATCCCGTTGACCAGGCCAGGACTTCTGGGGTTCTTGCTGTATTTGCGGGAAAGGGTTACCGACTCGTTGACAGCAGCGCTGACCGGAATCCTGGTGAGAAACGCCATCTGATAGACGCCCAGCCGAAGTGCGTTGAGCACCCGATTTTCCATACGCTCTACCCGCACGGAGGAGAACTTTCCAATATAAAAATCCAGAAGCATCCTGTTCTGAAGCACGCCAAAGCACAGACGGGTGGCCAGGGCGGCGTCCCTGCCGTCCAGTCCGACGGAATGGATATTTTTCTTGAGGGCGAGGTCGGACCACGCACCTTGTTTTTCACAGGCGGAGAGCGTCAACAGCGCTACTTCCCGGGCATTTCCAGCCATAATATCCTCACCCACTCGTCCCATCTACCCCAAACTCAGGGGGTGCCCGCGCAGATAGTCGGCGGCCTTCATCCGCTTGCCTCCATCCGGCTGCAACTCACAAATGCGAAGGAGCGTCCCTCCGCCGCAGACCATTACGATGCCGTTTTTCCCCGCTTCTATCACAGTCCCAGGCGCCTTCTCCATTTTGTCGTCAATCACGACAGTTGAAAGCACTTTACACCGGTTGCCTCCAAACTCCGCCACGGCTGCCGGCCATGGCAGAAGCCCGCGAACCTGATTGTGGAGGCTGCGGGCGTCCCGGTTCCAATCGATGGGCGAGAGCGCACGGCTCAGCATAGGCGCATAGGTGGCCAGGGCGGCATCCTGAGGCACCCTGGCGGGCCTGCCATCCGCGATTTGTCCCACCGCCTCCAGCAACAGCCCCGCCCCCAGTTGCGCAAGCCGCTGAAAGAGTTCCGGCGCGGTTTCATTCTCTCCAATCGGCGTGGCGGACTGACAGATGATATCCCCGGCATCCAACTCGGAGGCCATATGCATAATCGTAACGCCAGTCTCCGCTTCGCCATTCAAGATGGCCCAGTTGATGGGGGCCGCGCCACGATATTTGGGCAGCAGGGACGAGTGGACGTTGATACAGCCGTATTGCGGATATGCCAAAATATTATCCGGCAGGATACGCCCATAGGCCGCCACCACGATCAGCTCAGGGTCCACTGCGCGCAGATACCCCAATGCCTCCCCATCCCGCATTTTGCCTGGCTGAAACACTGGAACATTATATGACAGGGCACATTCCTTTACAGGGCTTATCTGGAGCTTCATCCCTCTGTTTTTTGGCTTATCCGGCTGCGTAAACACCCCGCAGACCTGATGGCCGGCGGTGAGCAGAGCCTCCAGCGAGGGGACGGCAAATTCCGGCGTGCCCATAAAGAGAATCCTCAACGCTTTTTTCCCTCCTCCGCCTCCATCATCTCGTCCAGCTCCTTTTGGGTGTAGAGGTGGTCGGTGAGTTCCGTAAAGAGATGCCCGTCCAGGTGGTCGATCTCATGGCAGAAGCATCGGGCCACGATACCAGCCCCCTCCGCCTCGAAGAATGCGCCGGTACGGTCCTGGGCCCGGACCTTTACACGCATAGGGCGCTCCACCATCCCCCACATCCCGGGTACGCTGAGACAGCCCTCAAAGCCGTCCTGGATCTCCTCCGAGCGTTCAATGACCTCGGGATTGACCAGTTCCAGCATCTCATCATTCTCGTCCACTACAATGACGCAGCGGCGCAGAATTCCCACCTGGGGAGCTGCAAGGCCGGCGCCGCCCGCGTTGGCGAGGGTCTCTTTGAGGTCGTCCAGCAAATCATAGAGCCTGTCGTCAAAATTAGTAACGGGACGGGATGTCTTGTGCAGCACCGGGTCCCGGTCGGTCAAAATTTTTCTCAATGCCATGGTTGCATTCCTCCGTATCCAACTAATCATAGGGGTTCACATCCGCGAATATGGATACGCCCCTGTTTTCTTTATCACTGTTCGCTGCGCGCAGCATCTGCGCCAAGAGCCCCCGCACCTCCTTGGTATTTTGGCACATCAAGGTCAGGCGATAGCGATAGCGGTGGTTGACCTTGGCCACCGCTGCAGGAGCGGGCCCCAAAAGTCTGGGGCGGTTTTCCGGGGAAGGCCAGGCGGCGATCCATCGCTCCAGGCTGCGCCGAAGCTGCTGGCAGGCTCTGAGCACCGAAACCTCGTTCAGCCCCGATGCCGTGAGCACGAAGAGGTCCCGGAAAGGTGGGTACTCCATCAATCTTCTCAGGTCGATCTCCTGTTCAAAAAAGTTGTCGTAATCCTGAGCCGCCGCATATCGGATCACGTCGTTGTCGGGCGTATAGGTCTGAATGACCGCCCGCCCCGTCTTTCCGCCTCGCCCCGCCCGGCCGACCACCTGTGTAAGCAGAGAAAAGGTCCGCTCCGCGGCGCGAAAGGAATCGACATACAGGGCAAGGTCAGCCGCGATGACACCCACCAGAGTTACATTTTCGAAATCCAAGCCTTTCGCCACCATCTGTGTCCCAACCAGGATGGGAATCTTCTCCTTTTCAAATCTGGAGAGCAACGCCTCATGGGACTGAGAGGCGGAAATGGTATCGGTATCCATTCTCAGAACTTCCACCCCTGGAAACAACGACTCCAGCTCCTCCTGGACCTTCTGTGTTCCGACTCCGATAAAATTGAGGGCACCACCACACTCTGGACAGTGGTCCGGCAGCCGTTCAGAATGGCCGCAATAGTGGCACATCAGCCGCCCATTGGCTGAATGATATGTGAGATGGACAGAGCACCTTGGGCATGTGGGAACGGCGCCACACTCCCCACAGGAGACCATACGGCTGGCCCCCCTCCGGTTCAAGAACAGAATGCTCTGCTCTCCGCGTTCCAGATTGGATGCCAGTTCCCTGTGCAGGCGCGCACTGATGGAGGTACCGTTTCCGCTGCGAAGCGCCTCCTTCATATCAGTGACAAAGACATGGGGAAGGGCGTGCTCATTATAGCGGCGGGAGAGGGTAACCATATGGTAGACTCCGCTCTTTGCCAGATACATGGTCTCTATAGACGGCGTGGCGGACCCGAGCACCAGCAGCCCTCCATTCCTGGCGCAACGATATTTGGCCACGTCCCTGGCATGGTACCGGGGCGTATTTTCTGATTTATAAGAGGCCTCCTGCTCTTCATCCAGGATAATGAGGCCCAGATCTTTCAGCGGCGCGAACACAGCGGAGCGGGTGCCCAGCACGACACGGGCCCGGCCGGAGCGGACCCGTTTCCACTCGTCATACCGCTCCCCTGCTCTCAGTGAGCTGTGAAGAACGGCAATATTTTCCCCGAAGTGGGCGGAGAAGATACGCAGGAGCTGGGGCGTCAGGGCGATCTCGGGCACCAGCACCATAGCAGATTCGCCACGGTCCAGCGCCGCACGGATGAGGCTGATATAGACCTGGGTCTTACCACTCCCGGTGACGCCGTATAAAAGCGCCACCGCCGGCTTTTCCGCCCGGGCAAGTGCGTCCAAGTGCAGAAAGGCTGTCTGCTGCTCCTGATTGAGGACCGGCGGTGCCGCCGGCTCGACTTCGCCCGCAGACACACGTCGGAATACCTCGCGCTTTTCCAGCGTCAAGATCCCGCTTTTCGCCAAGGCGCGCAGGGTGGCGGGGGATGCTCCGGTAAAATAGCAGATCTCCTTGGATGCCGCGCTCCCGAGCCCACAGAGAAGTTCTACCACAGCGTAACGCAGCGGAGCGGTCTTTCGCTTGGGCGTCACCAAAGCCAACGCCTCCTCCGCTGGAAGGGCTAGCGCGGCTACCTGTTCGGTCTTGTCCCCCACGCCGCGGGAGGCGCTGGTCTCCAGGACCAGTATCCCCTGCTCGGTGAGTTGGCGGAGCGCTGGATTTGGATCTTTGGTCCCCAAAGCCGCTCTGATCTGTCCCAATTCGGCGGAGCCGCCGGCGGCCCAAATCAGATCCAGAATCCGCCGTGCATGGTCGGAGCGGCCGGCCGCATCATAGGATCGCTCCCGGTCTACACCTTCCGCCACACGGTAACTGTCCTGAATGGAAAACCACAGTCCGGCAGGAAGCATGGCGCGTGCCGCGTCATAGACCGTGCAGAAAAAACGGTCGCGGACCCAGAGCGCCAGCTTGATGCCATCGGCACCCAGCACCGGCGCATCATCCAAAACGGTAAGGACAGCCTTTATCTTCTTTTCCAGACGGGTTTCGTCTGTCAGGGCCAAGATCAATCCCTCTGTACGGCGGTTTCCCGCTCCAAAAGGGACAATGACCCGTACTCCCGGGGCGGCGCGTCCTTCCAGCTCCTGGGGAATCTGATAGTCATAGGGCCTGTCGATCGCATAGGTCGCCGCGGCAAGGGCCACCCGGGCGATACTGACATGCTCCATTCCGCGACCTCCTTCGTCCACAAAAGGCAAGTACCGGGGATAGCCGCCCCTCGGCACTTGCCTTGCATCCGTCAATGCTGTTCCGGTACGCTCAAATCCACCTTGCCCTCGGCAATCTCACGGATGGCGATGGACACCGGCTTATCGTTGAGGGGATAGCCCTGCTCGTCGGCATCGGCGGCGATCTCACGGGCCCTGTGGGCCACCACGTTCACCAATTGATAGCGGCTGGGCACCTGCTTGAGCAGATCTTTCATTGCGGGATAGAGCATCATACAAAAGTCACACTCCTTCTATGAGATGGATGCGGTTCTTGGTCCGGCAATCCTCCGCGATCAGGATGGAGATGATCTCCTCCGCAGCGGCGGATACCTTGTCGTTGACCACCAGATAATCGTATTTGGGTATCTGCTTATATTCTTCCCTCGCCTTTTGGAGCCGTCCGGCTATGACCTCTTCGCTGTCCGTATTTCGACCGCGGAGGCGCCGGGAGAGCTCCTCAAAAGAGGGCGGAATAATGAAAATCAAAACGGCGTCGGGACATTTGCTCCTCACCTTGGCCGCACCCTGGACTTCGATATCCAAAAGCACGTCGATGCCGGCGTCCAGCTTTTCCTGGATGACTTTCAGAGAGGTGCCGTAATAGTTGTTGACATACTCTGCATGCTCCAGCAGTTCGCCGTCAGCAATCATGCGTTCAAACTCGTCCCGTTCCACAAAGTTGTAGTTGACGCCGTTTGCCTCCCCCACCCGCGGCTTTCGGGTGGTGAAGGAGACGGAAAAGTGGATGTCCTGCCTCTGTCCGAGGAGTTCGGCGATCACCGTGCTCTTCCCCACACCGGAGGGACCGGACAGGACGATGAGCTGTCCCTTGGCTTTCTTTTTCAGAGCCATCAGTCCTCGTCCTCCTCCGGTATGGGATCCGCGGCATCCCTGCCGCCGCTCAAGCGGCCGGCCACCGTCTCCGGCTGGATTGCCGAAAGAACGATGTGGTCGCTGTCCATAACCAGTACGGCCCGAGTACGTCGGCCATAGGTTGCGTCGATGAGCACACCGCGCTCCCGGGCCTCCTGTATCATCCGCTTGATGGGCGCCGACTCCGGACTTACGATGGCAATCAGCCGGCTGGCGGAGACCATGTTGCCAAATCCAATGTTGATGAGCTTCATGCTTCCCGCCTCCCTCACTCGATATTCTGGACCTGCTCCCGGATCTTCTCGATTTCTGCCTTGATGTCGATGACATGTCGAGCAGTCTCCAAGTCATTGCATTTGGAGCCGATGGTGTTTGCCTCACGATTGAACTCCTGAATGAGAAAATCCAACTTCCGCCCCATCGGTCCGTCCTGCTCCAACAACGTGCGCAGTTGAGAGAGATGACTGTGCAGACGCACGGTCTCCTCATCAACGGCGACTTTATCAGCAAAAATGGCGGCCTCCGTGAGGATGCGGCTCTCATCGATTTGGGTGTTCTGGAGGACTTCCTTCATTTTGTTCTCGAGCCTGCCGCGATACTCCGCTACGGTTTTAGGGGACTGTGCCTCCACCTGGGCCGTCAGCGCCTCAATGGTTCCGGCTCGGGAGAGAATATCGGCAGAGAGCTTGGCGCCCTCCCGCTCCCGCATGCCATTGAAGTCCTGCAGAGCCATATCCAGTACGGCACAGATATCCGCCGCGACGGCCTCCACGTCCTCGGGGGCCTTCTCCACAAAAAACACGTCCTGAAACCGAGACAGCAGGGACAGGGAAATGTCGTCCCGGAGCCCATAGGTGTCTCGAAGCTCTGTAAGCGCGGCATAATAGCCGTCGGCCACCGGCCGGTTCAGGCTGACGATCACTCCATCCGCCTTGGTGCTGTTGATGGTGACGAAAATATCTACCTTCCCCCTGGAAATACTGCGCTGGACGGTGCTTTTAATCGCATCCTCCGCAAACATATAGGCACGAGGCATCTTGACGGTACAATCCAGGTAACGGTTGTTGACGGAACGGACCTCCACTGTAATGGTTCGGTCGTTCAAAACCGCCTCTCCCCTGCCATAGCCGGTCATACTGCGGACCACCGGCGGTCTCCCCTTTCTTCTTTCGTACTAATTTGCAGATCGCCCATTGCGCAGCGGTTTGTCCACCCGGGCGATATAAAAGGAAATCAACTTGGAAAAGCCGAAGTCATACATCAGAAATACGGCGCTCCCCCCCAGGTAAAGCAGGGGAAGTGACTGTGTGCTCAGTGGGATCGCGGACAAAAAAATGGTACGAAGTACAAACCAAAAGACAGACAGCATACCGTTAAAAAAGGCGAGCTTCAAGACCAGCTCCAACGGTAAGCGCCGAATTCGCTCTATGCTGTATTTCACCAGAGGATAAAGTCCAAAAAACAGCAGGTACAGGAGTGCGTTTCCCTTGTCGGGCAGCAGCAGAAACGCCAAGATACCGGTCCCGGCGTAACAGAGGACGCCGGAGCTTGGGCCGCCGGAAATCACCGCTGCTGCAGGCAACAGCCCCGCTAATCCCACCACGCCCGCGCGCCCCGTGGGGACGAGGCAGGAACCATAGAGGATCACCAGAGACAGCGCGGCCAGAAGGGCCGTATAGGCCACGCTGAAAGCGGCCTGTCGTTGTCTTCTCATATCAGTTGCCGCAGCCGCCGCACAGGCAGTTCAGACACAACATGGTGGTGCAGCAGTCACAGGAGTCCGCCCCCCCGGCATACCCATAGGGCCGATAGGCCTGTCCTCCCCGCTGCATCATGTTGTAGGCCTGCCGGTATTCCGGGTTCCCCGGCTCCATATTGACGGCAATCTGATACTGCTGCATGGCTTCATCCAGCCAGCCCTTGCGGTAGGCGATACTCCCCATGAGAAAGTGCCATTCGGCATCCTGTGTGGGGGCAGACTGAAGGAGCTGTTCCGCCTGACTCAAGTTTCCCAGATTGATGGATTGCCGCACGCGGGCGTAGATGGTACTTCCGGCGGAGTAGGAACGGCTCTGCTGCTGATAGGTCGTCTGCTGTTGGTAAGAGGACTGATAAGCGGATGAAGTTCCGCCCGAGCGCATTTTGTTGATGGCATCGTAAGCCTCGTTGATCTCCTTCATTTTTTCCTCAGCGAGGTCCGCCAGCGGATTGTTCTGGTAGTTATCCGGATGGTATTTTCGGGCCAGTTCTCGATAGGCCCGCTTGATCTCTTCATCACTGGCGTTGGAATCGACGCCCAGTACGCTATACGGATCGTTCATAGCTCATTCTCCCATTTGTTTCTTTCTTGCGCTTGCGCCATTCGCCCCGAAATACGGATTCCTCCACCATGGGAAGTCCCAGGCAGAGAATATTGAGGACGATTCCACTCCAGGGGCCAAAATCCGTTAAGTGGCAGGCAGACACCGCCAGGTTCAAGGAGTGGCGCAACGTGGTCCGCAATTCCTCTCTGTGTCCCTCCGGGCCGTCCGGCCAGCGGGCGGCCACGGGATTGTAGGTTCCCCGACTTCGGTCCTCCGCCAGGTCGTCCCAAGCATCTGTCAAATAGATCCAGCGGCCGACGTGGTAGAGAAGCTGCCCCACCGCCCGGTCACGGTCACTTGTTCCAGTGCTTGGCGCTGCCGCCCGCAGAATGCGGGCAAAGGTATCCGCCGTACGGTCCAAGGAGCCGGAGCGCTCTTTCTCCAAAAATCTCAGTTCTTCAAGACATGCCGCCGTCTGGCTGTCAAAATCGGGGCGCCGCTTGGCGGCGCGGTGATAGGACGGACGGAGCAGAAACACCAGGAGACGCGAGGGCAGTCCCTTCCAGAAAGAGGCGTCCGCCACCCCGTCCATCAGCTTCCAATAGGTGAGAATCACGCTCTCATCGGCAGCGATATCCAAGCCGAGGCTTTCCCGGCAGACCTGCTTGCCCTTGATGGGGCAAGCGATACAGCGCCGCCGCTGCGTTACAGGGCGGGCGCTCTCTGTCGAAAGGAGCATCGCCAGAAATACAAAATCATAGCTGAGCAGCAGCCGGGGCAAAAAGCTGTAACGGCGTCCCAACGTATGGCAGAGTCCGCAATAGGCCGCCTGATAGGCATCCAGCTCCCACACCTTGAGCTCTCCTCTGAGCGGGACTACATACCCGAACATCAGGCGCTCTTTAACCGGACGATCCGGAATTGAAGCGCCCTCCGGCGCTTGACAGAACGGTCCAAGGCCACCACCATCAAAATGCTGACAGCAAAGGCCGCCACAGAGGACAAAATGCACCAGCCCTGCGTCAGGCCGAACGCCTGGGCGGCCAAATATCCGGCCACCAGAAGAACCATGGGGACCAGATAGACAAAGGCGATAACTCCCATAAGATTGGCGTTTTCCGTCTCCACCACGACCAGCTCTCCTTCCCTGGCGCCTACGGTATTTTGGGCCAGAGCGGTAACCGTGGGCTGCTGAGCGGTCATGCAGCCGCCGCACTCTGAACAATTATGGGCACAGGCCCCCTGGCGTACCACTGCCACAACTGCGGTTCCATTTGGGAAGGTCTGCTTTACTTGTGCAGTCTGTGTCATAGCAATTTCTCCTATTGCGATTGAATATTGACCACTACGATATATCCGTTTGCACCGTTGACCACCCCACAGGTGCTCTCCCCATCCAAATAGATCTTTGGCTGGAATGGGAACTGCGCCTGCCGGAGCGTCTCACCCTCGAGGTCCACCACCACGCGGAGCTGATAACCATCCACAGTTTCCAAAGCGTCGGCGGGGCCGCGGACCTGCACCTGCAGAGACTGAGTCACGGCCGACGCGGTGAATCCCTCGGGCACGTTGATGACCTCGATATTCGAAGTCTCCACGGTCTTGGTCCCCAGGCCCTTGACACTGATGGTCACAGTGGCCTCACTGATACCGCTGTCGTTGGAGAGTTCGGATGCAAGAACAATGGGGAAGGTATAGGTCTGATTCTCCTGGACCACATCCGCCAAATCGATTTTACCCAAAGTGATGGATTTCCCCTCCAGGGGCGTAATGTCGGATTCCTCGCCGGAAATCTGAATGGTGTTGGGTTGAATATCAACGTAGGGCTCCACATATCGCGCAAAGTTCTCTTCCGTGATGCCTCCGCCATAGATATAATCCACCGTGAGAGGGATCTCCAGCGTTTTGACTACAGGCAGCACTACGCTGACGGTATTTACATTGGAACTGATCTCATTGCTCTTCAGCACTTCCCCATCGGAGGAGATCATGTCAAAGCTCATTTCACCGCTGACTGTCTTTGTAAGCTCCTCGCCCGTTATGGCGACCTGCGCGTAGTCGATTTGATTGACCAATGCCTCAGGCCCCTGGATCCGCACCGTGCTGGGCGTGATCTCCACCGTATTGGTGCGATAGCCGTCTTTCACCGTACCGGTGAAGTTGCCACGCACCTCGATGGTCTTGGACAGCATTTTCGTAACGACTACCCGAATGGTCTGGGTCGAGTCTCCATCCAGACGGACGCCGCTGGTAAGCGTATTTTCCAGTCCCAGTTTGCAGGGAAGCTCATACTCCCCTGCCTCGCTGATCTCGGACACATCCAGCCGAGCAGTGATGAACTCCGAGGAGTTGGAGGCAATGGCGACCAGCGCCGAACGCCCTCCCGTGATGCCCACATTGACCGTCAGCTTGGTGCTTGCGTCGATCATAAGCCCCTTGGAGTTGAGCACATCTTCACCCACCAGGGTGATGGGCACGTTCCGTATTGTCATGCTGCCCACCTGACCGATGATGGCGGTCACATAAACCCATAGCGCAAGGGCGATGAGGACGGCTAGGATGATATTAAAGGCTTTACTTTCCGTGAACTTCTTCCCCATCGTCTTTGTCACCTTTTTTCGACTTGAATAGCGAGGTCAGTATGGAGGACTTGGAGGACGACTCCTCCTGCGGGAGGAGCTCGTTGCGCAGAAGCCGCTCCAGAGTTTCAGGGGCCAAGTGCCGCTTGAGCATACCGTTGACCGCCACGGAAATAGATCCCGTCTCCTCAGATACAATGGCGACTACCGCGTCGGAATTTTCGCTCATGCCGATTCCGGCCCTGTGCCGCATCCCCAGGTCCCGGGAGAGATTGACGTTCCCGGACAGCGGCAGTACACAGCCCGCGCCCACGATATGTCCGTTCCGAACGATCACCGCGCCGTCATGCAGCGGGGCCTTGTTCCAGAAAAGATTCTTCAGCAGCTCCGCCGCCACGGTGGAATCCAGCATGGTGCCGGTTTTGATGATATCGTCCAGCGGGACCTTTCGCTCAAAGACCATCAGCGCGCCCACCTTATCCTTAGAGAGGGACGTATATGCCTGTACCGTCTGTGTGATGGCGTTCTCCACGTCGGGCGGCGCCTCCTCGCGGCTGAACATATCCCCCAGCCTGCTGCTGCCCAACTGCTCTAGGAAACGGCGGATCTCCGGCTGAAAGACCACGACCAGCGCCAGCGTTCCCATCTCTACCATACGGCTCAGCACGAAGTTGATCACTCTGAGCTGCAGCAGGTAGGAGAGACCCAGTGCCACCAGCAGCAGTAAAATGGCTTTCGCCACCTGGGCGGCCCGGCTGCGCTGGACCAACATCAATACGCGATAAACGATGTAGGCGATGATCGCCACATCGAGTACGTCAAAAATGGAAATGTTAAAAGTCAGGATGTACTGCCACATCCCCCGCAGCAATTCAGTCATTTCCAATGTCTCCCACATCTCAGAGTGTACACGATGGGCGGTGCTAAAACGCTACCCGCCCATTTCAAATATTATACTGTATCCTCTTGCAAATGGCAAGAACTCCGCCTATTAATTTTCCCTTAATTTCATAGAAAAAGCCTGAAAAAAAGAGTGCGAGGGCGCGCGGCGAAGAACCGCGTGCACTCGCACAGACAATACGCTTTGGAATGCTTTTATTGGCGTCTGGGCAGCCGCGCCACAGCTCCGGCCAGCGCGTCCACATCTCCGCTGGAGTTAAAGGCGGAAAAACTGACCCGTATGGTCCCGACATCCAGCGTCCCTGCGGAGCGGTGCGCCAGCGGCGCGCAGTGGAGCCCGGAACGGACGGCAATCCCCTGTTCTCCCAGTGCCTGCCCCACGTCTTCACAGTCCATGCCGTCCACCTGAAAGGAGAGCACCCCCGCCTGGCAGAAGAGGCGGGGCGCCGCAAAGACGCGTACGCCCGGCAGAGCTGACAGGGCATCCGCGCACCGGGCAGCCAGGAATCTTTCATGATTCAGGATCACCTCGGGGCTTTTGCGCTGGATAAAACGGAGCCCCTCCAACAATCCGGCAATCCCGGTCACATTTTGCGTTCCGGCCTCCAGCCGATCCGGCAGAAAGTCCGGCATCTCCTGGCGGGCAGACAGCGACCCGGTCCCACCTTCCAGCAGGGGGATGACCTCGTGATCGCAGAGCAGGATGCCGGTCCCCTGGGGACCGTAGAGCCCCTTGTGGCCCGGCATGGCGATAAAGGAGGCCCGAAGCTGGTCCATGTAGATCGGCATGCTCCCTGCGGATTGGGAGGCGTCTAGGACGAAGGGGACTCCTCTCCCGGCGCAGAGATCGGCAATTTCAACCACCGGCAGCACATAGCCGAAAACATTGGAGACATGGTTGCAGATGACGCAGTCGACCTCCGATGTGAGCTGCTCACGGAACTGGCGCAGAATCTCCTGAGGGTCGAAAAGCCGCGAGGTGGCCACCTTCACGCGCACATTGGGAATCGCGGCCAGCGGACGCGTGACCGCATTATGCTCATAACCGGAGATGAGTACGGTGTCCCCGGGCTTTACAATGGACTTGATGGCAATGTTGAGCCCGTGGGTGGCGTTCATGGTAAAAACCACATCGTCGGGTTCCCTCACATGGAAGAGCTCAGCCGCCCGCTCCCGACAGGCAAAAACCGTGTCTGCTGCCAGCATGGCGGGCGGATGGCCTCCACGGCCCGGGCTTGCCATATGCCCCATAGCGTAGCCGGAGGCACGGGCGACGGCGGAAGGCTTTTGCAGCGTTGTCGCTGCTGCGTCCAGATAAATCATAGCCCCACCTCGCGGTAGCTTCCGTCCTCTTCTGTAATATAGACCCGTTTCGGCTTCAGCTCTGCCCGGTTGAGGAGCACCAGTGCCTCGGCAAGACGGCGCTCAGACACCTTTACTGCATGGCTGCACCCCTCGCCGGCGATGCTTTTGGGAGAACGTAGGATCCGAGCTGTAATTCCAGCACGCTCCAAAACGGCGGCCGTACGCTGGGCGTAGGTCAGCGAGCGGCATATAATGAGATAATAGACCATTGGCATTACGCTCCTCTCTGGAGCATTGTATGCCGTGCTGCCGCCAGATGGGACAGAAAAGCGGCGGGGCATTTCAGCCCCGCCGTTCATCGTCGTATCAGTTGCACTCCAAAAGAGCCACGGCGTGGGCCGCCATTCCCTGGCCCGCACCCGTAAAGCCAAGCCCCTCCTCAGTGGTGGCTTTCACATTCACCTGGTCCTGAGGAACACCCAAATGCTTGGCCAGATTTTGGCGCATCTGTGGGATAAAGGCGGCCAGTTTGGGCTGCTGGGCCACCAGAGTAGCATCCACGTTTCCCACACGGTATCCGGCCTCTCCAAGCCGCTCCACGACCCGGTCCAGCAGCAGCAGACTGGAGATCCCCGCATAGGTGGGATCATGATCCGGAAAAAGCTTACCGATATCCCCCAGCCCGGCAGCGCCCAGCAACGCGTCCATGACGGCGTGGGTGAGCACATCAGCATCGGAATGCCCCAGGAGTCCCCGGTCGAACGGGACTTCCGCCCCGCCCAGAATGAGCTTCCTCCCCGCTGTCAGGCGGTGTACGTCATAGCCGTGCCCAATCCGAAATGCATTCACACGAACTCCCCTCTTCCATTGAGAATTCCCAGCCCCAAATCCAGATCAGTAGGGGTGGTAAGCTTTATATTGGCCCGGTCCCCGCGGGTGAGGGCTACCGTCATGCCCAGCCGCTCCACTGCGGCACAGTCGTCGGTCAAGGTGACCCCCTCCTCCACCGCACGTTGCAGGGCAGCCTTGATCAGAGATGCCTCGAATACCTGAGGGGTCTGCACCGCAAACAGCGTATCCCGGTCCACCGTCTCCTCCACTATGCCGTTCATGGCACGCTTCACTGTATCCGTAACAGGAACGGCCGGTGCCGCTGCACCGCACTGCGCGGCCCGGTCAATGACCTCTTCCAGCACCTCCTGCGTGACAAAAGGACGGGCGCCGTCATGAATGGCAATCAGCCCCGCCTGAGGGCTTGCTTCGCGGATACCGTTGAGTACAGACTGCGTGCGGGTAGTGCCTCCGGTCACGATATGGGTGACCTTCTCCAGAGCAAAATCCCGGCACAGCTGGCTGACCGGAACGATGAGATCTTCTCGGGTCACCACCACGATCTCCTGAATCCGCGTACATGCCTCCAGGGCCTGCAAAGTACGGACGAGCACAGGATAATCTCCCAAAGTGAGCAGTATCTTATCCTGTCCCTCCATGCGGGTAGAGGATCCGGCTGCGGGCACTACTGCAGTACAGAAGGGCATATCCGCCCTTCTCCGCCGCAGACGGTCAAAAATCGGGGCCATAGCCGCAACTCCTTTCGCAAAAAAGGAGCCTCTCGGCTCCTTTTAGACATGCGGGGATCGCCAGAAAAATCCTATTACGCCAGCGCCGTATTTATGCGGGCCTCTACATCTTCGTAGCTGGTATTTTGAGAGAGGACCAGCTCGGAAATCAAGATCTGTTTTGCCGAGTGGAGCATCTTCCGTTCCCCTGTGGAGAGTCCACGGTCCACATCGCGAAGCATCAGGCCCTTGACTACTTTGGCAACTTCCAGCAGATCGCCGCTTTTGATCCGCATCATATTCTCCCGATAACGGCGGTTCCAATTCTGGGTCATGTCCACCTCGATGTCAGGCATGGAGGCAATGAGCCGATCCGCCTCATCCTTGTCCACCACGGGGCGGACGCCAATTTCCTCGCTATTGCTGGTGGGAATCATGACCAGCATCCCGCCCACCGGAAGCTTCAAAATATAATAGTCCCTCACAACCCCATTGACCTTTTTGGTGACGATGCTATCAATGACACCGGCACCATGCATCGGATGAACGATCTTATCTCCTACCTGAAACATGATAACCACCTCCCTGATCGTGCGAAAAATAACTTGACAAATCTTCTTAACAAGTTTATTATAAAGCATTTGCCATCTGTTTGCAAGTAAAAAGCAGGGGCAGCCCTAGTAAATAATAGATAAAAATACCCCGTTTCTCTAAAGGAAACGGGGTATTTTTATCTATTTGACTTTTTTATTCCTCAACAGCGCCGGGAGCCACTTCGGTACCCTCGTCATCAGAGGTCGCGACCACGGCGTCATCGCCCTCCTGCGCCTTGGCCTCGCGGGCGTCCTCCAGCAGGGCGCGGACGGACAGAGAGACCTTCTTGTTCTCCATATCGATGTCGGTAATTTTGACATCCACCATCTGTCCCTCAGAGAGCACATCTCCGGGCTTATCAATACGGTGGTCGGCGATCTGAGAGATATGAATCAGCCCGTCCACGCCAGGGACGATCTCAGCAAAAGCACCAAAAGTCATCAGCTTTACGACCTTGACGGTCGCCACGTCACCCACACCGTACTTAGAGGTGAATACGGTCCAGGGGTCCTGACTCCGATCCTTCATACCCAGAGAAATCTTCTTCTTCTCAGGATCGAAGGAAATCACGTACACCTCTGCGGGATCCCCCACACTTACCACCTCAGAGGGGTGCTTGATGCGGCTCCAGGAGAGCTCGGAGATGTGGACCATGCCATCCACGCCGCCGATGTCTACAAAGGCGCCGTAAGAGGTCAGGGACTTTACCACACCGGAATAACGCTTCCCATTTTCAATCTCAGCCCACACTTTGGCAGACTTCTCGGCACGCTCCGCCTGCTCCACAGCACGGATAGAGCCCACGACACGGCGGCGGGCCCGATTGACCTCTGTAATCTTCATGCGGACCTTCTTCTTCAGCAGGTCGCTCATGGCGGCGTCACGGGGCAGCCCGGTCTGAGAGGCGGGAATGAACACACGAACACCCTTGACGGAAGCGACTACGCCACCCTTATTCTCCTCAGTGACGACGCCCTCGACAATGGTGCCCTCCTCACGGGCCTGTTCCACGTCGTCCCAGCTCTTCACAGTATCCAGACGCTTCTTGGACAGGGTGACCACGCCCTCGGCGTCATTGACGCGCATGACATAGGTCTCGATCTCGTCGCCGATCTTCACGATATCCTCCACTTTCACAGTGGGATCGTCGCTCAGCTCGGATACAGGGATGTAACCGGCATGCTTCGTGCCCAGGTCCACGTAAATCTCTGTGGGCGTGATCTCAGTAACGACACCGGTGACCTTCTCTCCTGTATTTAAAGTTTTGATCGATTTCTCCAGCAGATCAGCAAAGGACTCCTCGATCTCCATGATTTCGTCGCTCATTTTGTCATAGACCTCCTTTATAATCCACCCGGGCGTGGAAGCGCCCGCAGTGATTCCAATAGAAGCCATCCCCTGAAAAGAGGAAGGTTCCAGCTCCTCCGCCCCCTCTATAGCGACCACTCTGGGGCAGAGTGCGCGGCACAGCTCGGCCAGCCGTCTGGTATTGGAGCTTTTTCGGTCCCCGATGACGATCATTGCATCGCAGCGGGCGGCCAGTTCCTGTGCCTCCGATTGCCGTACATACGTAGCACTGCATATTGTATCAAAAATTTCAGCGTTTGTACACTCTTTTTTTACTTTTTCTCTGCACGCATCCCAAATTTTCTGTGTTGAGGTCGTTTGGGACACAAATGCCAGCGCTTTGCTGCGGCGCTCCGGGCACTCATCCAGCCAGCCCTCCAGGGCGTCCGCATCCTCCAGCACGACGGGAGAGCGGCACCATCCGGCAATAGCGACCACCTCGGGATGGGTAGGGACGCCGATGATGACAGGCTGCCTGCCGCTTTCCTCTGCGCGCTCCACAAGGCGGTGAATCTTTGTGACATTGGGGCATGCGGCGTCAATGGTCTTGCACCCCTTGGCCGCCAGTGCGTCGTATACCGCCTTTCCCTCTCCATGGGAACGGAGAATCACAGCGGTGCCCGGAGGGATATCCCTGACGTCCGGAAGGCAGACAATACCCTTTTCCTCCAAATGCGCCGTCACATGATCGTTATGGATAACAGGGCCAAGCATATAGCATGGCTTCTCACGGTCGGCAGCCAACTCAGCCAGCTCCACCGCCCGCCGGACGCCGTAACAAAACCCGGCGGACCTTGCGAGTTCCAGCCTCATATCGTCTGTACCTCCAGCGCCCGAATCCGCGCCATCAGGTCGGCCGTGATGGCCTCATACTCCTCCTGCGTTCCCTTGCGGGACTCCACATGAGGCAGATAGGGCTCGCCGATAACCACGGGCGTCCGTCCAAACCAGCGCTTTTTTTCCGGCACATACACAGGGAGAATGGGGACGCCGCACCGCACCGCCAGCATGGCCGCCCCGGTTTTGGGTTCGCTCTCCTCTCCGCGGCTGGCGCGGACCCGGGTCCCCTCCGGGTAGAGGAGGACCTTCTCTCCCTCTTTCAGATATTTCATGGCCTGCTTGATGGCGCCCACGTCGGATTTGCCCCGTTCCACGCCGAACACGCCGACCCGCTTTAAAATCCATCCGATAAACGGTACCCGCAGGAGCTCCGCCTTGGCCATCGGGCGGAGTTGATACTTTTTATGAAAGGCAAACGCCAAGAACAGGGGATCCGACAGCGATGTGTGATTGCCGCAGACCAGTACGCCACCCTCCGGGATATGCTCCCTCCCAATGGCGCGATGGGGATGAACCAAGTTGAAAAAAGGCCAGATGATCGTGTAGATCACCGCATAGAACATTCTCATGCTTCCAGCTTCCTCCTGATGGCGTCCAGCAGTATCGCAAAGCTCTCATCCAGGGATTTCCCCGTGGTATCCACCAGAACGGCATCTTCCGCCCTTCGGAGCGGAGCCGCGGCACGTGTGCTGTCCTTGCGGTCCCGCTCCACGATCTCCGCCAGCACCGTCTCATAATCCTGAGGCGTGCCCCGGTCCTCCAGCTCGGCACAGCGGCGGGAGGCCCTGTCCTCTGGGGTCGCGGTAAGAAATATCTTGGCCTGTGCATCCGGAAGAACCACCGTGCCGATGTCTCTTCCATCCATGATCACATTGAAATGCTTTGCCATGTCCCGCTGCATGTCCAACAGGAAAGCCCGCACCGCCGGCTGGGCCGACACTGCCGAGGCATACTGAGATATCTCGGGCAGCCGGATCTCGGCCGTCACATCCTCCCCTGACAATAACATATGCTGCAGCCCATCTGCTTCGTAGCGGAGCTGGATATCTGCCCGCTTCAGCAGTTCACTCACTGCCTGCGCGTCCTCCGGATCTGTACCGCTTCTCCGGGCGAGAAGGCCCAGCGTGCGGTAGATCGCCCCTGTATCCACGTATACATAGCCCAATGCCTCGGCCAGACGTTTGGCCATGGTGCTCTTCCCCGCTCCGGACGGACCGTCTACCGCGACACTTATAAAACCCATTCTTATGCCTCCCGCATCAAAAGTATGCCCGCTGCGTCACCGTTCCATGTCCGCAGCCGCCTCCCCTGCCGCCCTGCCGGTGGCCCAGGCAATTTGCAGGTTAAAGCCTCCGGTGTAACCGTCTGCGTCAAGGAGCTCCCCGGCAAGGAAAAGCCCCTTCACCAGTTTGGATTCCATGGTGTGCGGATCGACTTCAGATACCTTGACGCCTCCGCTGGTCACAATGGCGTCTTCCACGCCTCTAGGGCCCTCGACTGTAAAACTGAGCCCCTTCAGCAACTCCAACAGGCGGCGGCGTTGGCTCCTGGTAATAGAGTTGGCCGGCGTTTCCGCCGGAATCTCCGCGCGCTCCACCAAGATGGGGATGAGCAGCCTGGGGACAAGGCGTTCCAGCACATTGTGAAATGCCCGATTGGACTGTTCAGCAAACTCTCGCACCAATCGGGCATCCAGGGTCTGCTCGTCCAGCGCCGGCTTCAGATCGATGCTCACCGTATAATGTTCTCGCTCAAAATCCCGCATATGCGCGCTGGCGCTGAGGATAAGAGGGCCGGAAAGGCCAAAGTGGGTAAAGAGTAATTCTCCCTGCTCCTGGTAAATGAGTTTCCCTTTGTGGCTTTTTACCTTGAGACCCACATTCCGCAGGGACAGTCCCTGCATTCTGGGACACTCGTCTCCCTCCATGATCAGAGGGATCAAAGACGGCTTGGCCGGCAGGATCGTGTGTCCCAATTCGCCGGCCATTTCATAGCCGTCTCCGGTGGAGCCGGTCAGTGGGTAGGAGCAGCCTCCGGTGGCGAGAATCGCGGCGTCACAGCCATAAGTGCCGTGCTCCGCCTTTACGCCCCGAACCCGGCCCTCCTGAACTAGGATATGCTGCGCCCTGTCCTGCACAATGGAGACCCGCTGTCTCCGCAGGGCAAAGAAAAGTGCGTCGATGATGTCCGCGGCCCTATCCGACTGCGGAAAAACCCGATTGCCCCGCTCCGTCTTCAGCGGAACACCCAAGCTGGAAAAAAGCGTCTTTACCTCGGAAGGTGGAAAACGGGTGACGGCGCTGGTGAGAAAGCGGCTGTTTCGGGGTATGTTGGCAAGGACCTCCTGAACGGAGCAGTCATTGGTCAGATTACACCGCCCCTTACCTGTGATATAAAGCTTCCGGCCCACCTTCTGGTTGCGCTCCAGCAGCGTCACGGAAGCCCCTTTCTGAGCAGCAGTCAGCGCCGCGAGCATGCCCGCGGCGCCTCCCCCTATTACGACAATCGTTCTTTTTTGTCCCGTCAATGATTCTCTTCCTCTACCTGTTCATAGACGCCATATTCCGACCAGATCTGCTCCAAGTCGGCAAAAATCTGCTCCACGTCCTCATTCCTCCGACGGCCTACCGCCACAATGAGGGCGTTAACCAAGCTCAGCGGGGCCACCAGCGAGTCCACAAAGGAGGCCATATCGCTCTTGGCCAGCAGGGTCTCGGTGGCCGCTTCAGCCAGGGGCGACGCCTCGGAATCGGTCAGGGCAATGACGTTGGCCCCCCGGTCCTTGGCAAAGCGCATGGCCTTTACCGTTCGGCTGGAGTAGCGCGGAAAGCTGATCCCGATGACCACATCTTCCGGCCCCACACGGAGAAGCTGTTCAAAGATCTCACTGGCGGAGGTGGTATGTACCAAAACGATATTATCAAAGATCAGATTGAAATAAAAGCCCAGGAAATCGGCCAAAGCTGCCGCTGAGCGCACACCCAAGATATAGATCCGATGGGCGGAAAGAATGGCGTCCACCGCCTGGCGAAAGCTGGCCCGGTCTGTCTCCTCCAAGGTCATCCGGATCTTTTCAATATCCGACTGCATGACCATGGACAGGATATCCTGATTCCCGATCCTGTCGTTCGCCACCTCAATGCGCTGGATAGAGGTCAATTTGTTGCGGATCATTTCCTGCAGTGCCTTTTGCATGCTGGGATAACCGTCATAACCCAACTCGGCGGCAAAGCGCACGACGGTGGACTCGCTGACATTGACCGTCTTTCCCAACTTGCTGGCCGTCATAAACGCCGCTTTGTCATAGGACTCCAGGATAAAGCGCGCGATGAGCCTTTGCCCTTTGGAGAAGGTAGGCATACTATTTTGAATGACTGAGAGAATATCGCGTGTCATGGATGACACCCCCAGGCTTCCTTCCCCACCCTTGGGGAGTGATTGGACGGCTAAACCTTAAGGCGGTCTCGCCGCCAGTCCCTATCATAAAGGGAAACCAGACGAAAAGCAAGATATTTTTGCAAGCGACGGTTTTTTTCTTGCATAATTTACAAGGAATAGAGAGCGGATATCTCTTCTTCCGTCAGATGCCGCCACTGCCCAAGTTTCAGGCCACCTAACTGAACACCCCCCTCACGAACCCGGCGCAGGGCCTTGACGGTGAGCCCAGCCTGATCGCACATCCGGCGGACCTGACGATTGCGCCCCTCGTGAATGGTGACCGAGAGCACATTAGGCCCCAGCCTGTCCACCTTGGCAGGCGCCAGAGCGATGCCGTCCAGCTCCATCGGCCTGGACAGTATGGGCAGCGCCGCCTCCACGTCTCCCGCAACCATGACAAGATACTGCTTGTCCACCTCATGGCTTGGATGAATAAGCCGGTGTGTCAGCGCCCCGTCATTGGTGAGAATCAGCAGTCCTTCGGAATCCAGATCCAGTCGTCCCACAGGCCATACCCGAACTCCGCAGCCGGAGACCAGTTCCGCCACCGTCTTCCGCCCCTGTTCATCGGCAAGGGTGGTGACATACCCCCTGGGTTTGTTGAGCATCAGATAGACCGGCTCCGCCGCAGGCCCGATCTCCGTGCCGTCCAGGGCCACGGTGTCCCGGCCCAAATCGGCCTTGTCCCCCAGTTTGGCGGCTCGACCATTGACGGTAACCCGCCCGGCCTCGATGTATTCCTCCGCTGTCCGCCTGGAACACAGCCCGGCGGCAGATAGCAGTTTTTGCAGGCGTTCCTCCATGAGGGCACCTCATTTCTGTTATGTAGCGCGCGGGCGATTCCCGCGCAAGGTATTTCAAGGGAAGAAGAACTTCAGGAGCTCCCGGATTGGGGGCCTTTTATCCGCAGCGTCCCGCCGGACCGAGGAAGCATAGACCAGTGGCGTCTCTCCCACAGGTTCTTCCCCCACATAAAAGACCAGCCGCCCTGCCGGGACCTCCGCCTCGATTGGAGCTTGGACCTGTTCCGGAAGCTCTATTTCAGCCCAGACTTTCTCCCCTTCTGTCAGTGGAAAATAGACGTCTGACGCTGTTTTTACACCCACAAAGCGGACCAGGCTGCCCGCCACAGGCAGCATCCGAAAGTCTCGGTTTCGGGTGGCCAGCACTTGGCGCGGGTATGTGGAGAAGCCGTAGTCAAAAAGGGCGGCATGATCCCGCCAGTCATCGGGATCGCTCAGGGTCACGCAGACCAGCAGTTGGCCGTCTCGCCGTGCGGCGGAGACCAAGGTCCGCCCCGCCAGTTGTGTGTAGCCAGTTTTCATTCCGACACAGCCCTCATACTGACTGAGAAGTTTGTTGTGGTTGACAAACGTCCGGTTTCCCAGCGTGATCGAGCGGGTGGCGACAATTTTGGCCACAGTCTCATTCTCCATACAGGCGATCCCCAGACGGGCCATATCCGCCGCAGTGGAGTAGTGCCCGTCGGCGTTAAGCCCGTTGGGATTTTCAAAATGGCTGTCTGCCATGCCCAGCTCCCGGGCCTTTTGATTCATCTGTTCCACAAAGGTCTTCACATCTCCGCCGCAGTATCGGGCAAGGACAAGGGCCGCGTCGTTTCCGGAGTGGAGCAGCAGACCATAAAGAAGCGCCTCCACGGTGATCTGCTCCCCTACCTGCAAGTACAGGGAGGAGCCCTCTGTACGCGTATCGGCGTACTCCACCGTAACGTTCTCACCCAAGTCGATGCACGACTCCGCCGCCACTAGGGCAGTCATGAGCTTGGTGGTGCTGGCGATGAGCCGCCGGGTGTGGGCATCCTTTTCATAGAGGACCCGACCGCTCTCCGCATCCACAAGGATCGCGGAAGCGGCGGAGACAGAAGGCGGACCGGAGACGGCAGCAGCATGGGGGAAAAGCAGCAGGCAGGCGGCCAGCCCAGCCGCGCAGACACGTTTCATTCAGGCATCACCTCAAACCACAGAGATGACACTAGTATAAAACTTAAAAGGTGTCTTTATCCTCTTTCTTATTCTTCTCCATATAACCAGTGACCTTATCGAACATTTCCGGCACCAGCTCCACCACACGATCCACGGTATTTCCCGCCGGTGGTGCCACGGGCAGCAGCTTTACAGTATCTCCTTTGACAATGAGAAAGGCCACCGGGGAGATATTGACTCCGGCCCCGCTGCCGCCGCCGAAGGCATTGTCGGCCTCCGGCTTCTGATTTTTGGTCATAAAGTCGCTGCCGCCGGAGGCAAAGCCAAACGACAGCTTGGAGACCGGAATGAGCGTGATCCCATCGTCGGTGCGGATGGGAGTCCCAATGATCGTGTTGACGTCCACCATCTCCCGGATCTTCTGCATCGTTGTGGACATCAGGTCGCCGATGGGATGATTCTTTTCCATAAAATATCGCCCTTTCTTAACTTGTGTACAGTCAGCTCGGCTTTCAAGCGGCTGTCTTTGCTTTTGCTTCCCGGTTTCTTTTTATCAGAAGGCCCAGTGCCCGCAGTCCAAAATGGACGGCAAAGGCGATCCCTTGCCCAATGGAGAGCGAAAGCGCCGCCCGAATGGCAATGACCGGGCTGTGCCTGTCGAAATCCACCGCAGTGCGGATTTTCCGCTCTCTGATATTAAAATTGTTCTCCAAAAGTGGGATTACCATACCAAGTATTGCGTTGGCGCCGCCAAAGGCAGCCGCAGCCATGGCTGGATCGGACGCCGCCATCGTGAGTGTCAGATCCAGATCATCTACTCTTATCCTCTTTTGGAGGCTCCCAGCGGCATCAGCCGCCAGAGGCAAAAATTGCCGCACCAACTCCAGGGTGTCCTTCGGCTCCGGCACCGCATCTGCATCCGCTTTGTGCTTCCGCTCTGGTTTTGCCCCTGTGCCTGGGCCAGATGGTCTCTCTTTCTTCTTTTTTACAGGGAATACCCGTATGCGCAGAGGCCCTACCCGTATCAGGATCTGAAGCCCCTGCTCTGCATACACCACGGTTCCGCCCACGCGGACCTGGGAAAAAAGCAGCAGCCCAAAGAAGACCGCGCCTAGAATCAGCAACGCCTTCACCCCGCTTCACTCCTCCGCTGCCGGGATATCTGCTTCGGTGGCGGAGAGTTCCCGCGCGGCTTCCAGCAGCTCCTCATCGGTTAGATCTTCCGTCTGCTCACCCCGTAGCTTTTCCAGCGCCGCCTGCATTTCCAGTGTGATCTGTCCATCCTCAGGGCCAGCGCTGGGGAGTTCCGGCAGCTCCTCCAGGCTGGAGAGCCCAAAAGAGCGTAAGAAGGTAGTGGTCGTGCGGTATAGGATCGGCCTTCCCGGCACAGCCAGGCGTCCGCACTCCTCAATGAGCTCACGGTCCAGCAGCAAGCTCACGGTATACGAGCTGTCCACGCCGCGGATCTGGTCCACGTAAGCTCGCGTCGTGGGCTGATAGTAGGCGATAACAGACAGCACCTCCAGAGCAGGCGGAGAAAGTTTGGCCGGCCTGCGGCTTTCAAAGGTTTTTCGAATCAGTTCGGCATACTCCGGCGCAGAGCAGAGCTGATAGCTGCTGTCCAGCTTGATGAGGCGGATGCCCCGGCGCTCATAGCTGTACGCATCCATCAGTTTCTGGGCCACCGCATCCGCCGTGGCCCGGTCGATTTCCAGCGCCAGACAGATCCGCTCCACTCCCACGGGCTCTCCTGCTGCGAACAGGATGCCCTCCATAGCGGACTCAATTTCTTTCAGGTCCATATGCGCTCCCCTTCTCCCGGCCTCAGTATGCGTCCGTGGAAAACTCCAGCTCTGCTTCGCCCTCTCCGGTGCATGTTACGGTACAGTCCTCATCGGTCCCCGCCAAGCGAATTCGCTTGGCCTTGCACAATTCCAGCACGGCGATGAAGGTGGCCACTACTTCGGACCGGCTCCGATTTCCCTGAAAGAGGGAGCGGAACCGAGTCACCCCCAAGCGCATAAGGCGGCGCAACAGCTCCCCCGCCTTGTCCGCTACCGGATAGGGCTCCCTACCCACAATCCCCTCAAAGGCGCTCATGGGGGGCGGCATCTGACTGCCCATACGTTCCCGGACTGTCATCATGGCCCGGCGCAGGTCATCCTTGTCATGGACATAGCGATAGGCCCGATTCACCGGAAGTTGTTCCGGTCCCTTTGTGATATAGTCGCGGCCCAGCGCATAACGACCGGTGAACTCCGGGATCACCGACTTGATCTTCATATAGTTTTCATGGCGCTGGTGGGCCTCCAGGGAGGCAATGAGCTGTTCCATCTCAGAGAGGGCCTCCTCGTCATGGATGGACAGGAGCATCCGGGATTTAATGAAAATAAGCTGGGCCGCCATGGTCACGAACTCGCTGGCCACTTCCAGATCAAGTTTCTTGCGCCGCTCCATCCAGGCCAGATACTGCTCCAGGATCACCGAGATCTGGATATCCTTGATCTCCATTTTATTTTTGCTCAGAAGGTGGAGGATGAGATCAAGGGGGCCGGTAAAGTCCTCTAAAGCCTCCGCACGGACCTTTACCACTTTTTCCAGATGATAGATGGGACTGTCCACAGTGCGCTCCCCCTCTCCTATCCAAGCATCAGCGTCAACGGCCAGGAGGACCCCTCCACCAGCAGATCCAGCACCCAATCTCTGGCAATGGCCAACGGCGTGCTGAGAACGCCGGTCCACAGGATCGCCATAAGAAGAAGCATCCCCCACCGCTCATAGCGGAGGATACCGTAGTAGATCCGGTCCGGCAAAAAGCCCTCCACTACCTTGGAGCCATCCAGCGGTGGGAACGGAATGAGGTTGAATAGCCCCAGCCCCACGCTGAGAACAGCAGTCATGGCCAAAAAGTCAATGGCTGTGCCCAGCCCTTCAGGGCCACCTGTGTAGTAAGCGCCGATCAGCGCGGCCCTCAAAGTGAGCGCCGCATAGGCCAACAGGAGATTGGAGACAGGGCCTGCAAGCGCCGTGACCGCCATTCCTGTCTTGGGGTGCTTGAAATAGCGCATATCCACCGGGACCGGCTTTGCCCAACCGAACCCCGCCACAATCATCATCAGCGCACCGAAGAGATCGATATGCCGCAGAGGATTCAGCGACAGCCGGTGCTGTGCTTTGGCTGTGGGATCCCCCAGGGAATAAGCGGCGAGACCGTGGCAGGTCTCGTGAACCGTCAGGCACAGCAGCACCGCCGCTACCTGGAGCAGCAGATCGGCGAGACCGGCCCAGTCCATATTCTGTGCAAAATCTGAAAAAGAACCCAAAAGAAGGTCCTCCCTATTCTCTATATTGTCAGGCCAGAACCTTGGCACGAAGTGCGGCCATTTCCAGCTCAGAGAGTCCGGCTGCACGGAGATAGCCGGACACAGAGCCATACGCCTCGTTCAGCAGCGCTAGGCATTCGGCCATATACTTGCTTTTTGACATCCCGGCAAAGGGGACAAGATCTGGAACAGACATCCTGATCCGGCGAATGATCTCCGCCAGATAGATCTCAGATACCTGATAATCTGCCAGGATATCCTCCCGGCTCACTCCGGCCAGAGAGAGCAGCAGCGCGGCCACCATTCCGGTGCGGTCTTTTCCCGCCGTACAGTGAAAAAGCACGCCTCCGGGCGCCTCCGCAATGAGGCGCAAGATCCGGCAGGCACTCTCCTTTCGATCCAAGACCTGGAAGTAGCCACGTCCCACATCTCTCTCCAGATTCGGCATCCTCTCTCCACCCAGCATGGGGGCATGAAAGTAACGAAAGTCCGTTTCTCCCGCCAACTGATCCGGCTTGCGTTTTGTCTCCTCCTCGCTGCGGAGATCAATGACGGTGGTGATATCTCGGTCCACCAGCCATTCGATGTCCTTTTCCGACAGACCAGTTGGATTGTCCCCGCGCAGCAGTCGCTCCCAAGCGGTGACGCGGCCTCCTGCAGCCGGATATCCACCCAGGTCCCGCAGATTATTCATGTTTCCCAAGGGAATATGGCGCAGCAAATGGACCGCCTCCCAGACATTTTGGATTTTAGTATAGCAGATTTTCCCGAAAAGCACAAGGAGGAGCAGAGGCAGTCCCCTCTCCCAAATCATTCGTTGAAAAGGCCCAAAAAGGGCAGTCACCATAAAAACTGGTAACCACCCTTCAAATGAATCCATTATATTTTTTCTATGGAATGCGTATCATAAAGATCCCAATATTTTTTATAGACTCTGTCCTTCTGACCGTCAAGATTCAGCTGGTACATCCTAAATGTGACCCAAAGGTCTTTGGGCTGCCACTGTTCCTCATAGGAATAGCAATATTTCATACCCATTTGCTGCATTACCGCTCCGCTTCTCGGATTATTTTTATCATGTGTGGCTGTAATATATGGGATTCCGTCTCTTCGTAGCCGTTCGACAAGGGCCTTACACTTGCTTCTGTCGCGATTCCGTTATGCCAGAATGCTCTGCGAAGTGCATACCCAAAATCATAACTGTCATTCGTATCTGCTTTTACATAGCCGATTGGATCGTTATCCTCTTTTATGCTGTACCTGCTCCTGAAGGATGAAGAAGTGAATACTTTTTTGCCGTGGTTTCCGGTAAAAAATATGGAAGAGACAAGAGCGTTTTATGAAAAGCGATTGAAAAATCAAGAATACTATTTTGCGATTAGCACTTCCATATCGCTTTCTTCAAATTTTCTTAGTACAAGACGTTCTGTTTCGAGTCTTATGTCCATTGCTTTTTCTCTAAAATCCAAAGTTTTTATATACTTCACAGCATCTCTGGTGCTACACCTCGACACCCCATTTTGAAACGCATTCCCTCACAGGATAAAATATATAAATACAGTAAACTCGCATGCGTTTACAGAGGGGTATGAAATGATGGAATACAGGGTTGATGACCGGGAATTGAGTGCCTCTATATTTATCCCGTTTGTCAATAGAATATGGCCGGGGCGTTATGATGCGGCCAAAACACAGATCGCATTATCAAAAACACGGAATATCTCTGCTTATGATGATGTCCTTGTAGGCTGCCTACGAATCCTTTCCGATGGCTATTATTTTGGAACAATTACGGAACTGCTTGTCCTTCCGGAATACCGGAGGCAGGGAGTAGGGAGCAAACTCCTCCGTCTTGCCAAAAACAACACTCCAACTATGTTGTATTTTGGCGCGCAGCCAGGGCTGGAAGTCTTTTATGAAAAAAACGGGCGCAGGAAGAGTTTGCAATCCTACACAATAAATGCAGCCTCTTTTTCAGAAAAAGATGGTTAGGGACCGGACTGTATGCTCGGTGCAAGCACAAAACAGAATATCTCAGGGCGGCTGTTTCCAATGGGGCAGCCATTTTTTATAAGCGAAAAGAGTCCCCACCTTGCCCATTGCAAGAGGAAACTTTTTCACCGTCCGTTTTTCTTCTGCCTTCCCATGTACAGAATATGCAAAAATGCAGGTCTTTTTTCCCTAACGCAGCGCAAAACAGGCGCTCTCCATCATGGATTTCATTTGGCATAAGCAAAATGGATGACCGGCGGGATCAAGCATCACTCTCCAGGCGTCGGAAAATTGTTCCTCCGCTACCGCCGCTCCACAGCGGACGGCATGTTGAACCGCCTTTTCTAGATCATTCACGGCAAAGTCCAAATGCGCCATTTGCTGCTGCATTCCCGACCTTTCCGGCCATACGGGCGGTTCATACTCTGAGTTTTGTTGGAATGTAATACCGGGGTATCCCCCCTGCGCCGTTCCCGGCACGCCGATACATGCATATTCCTCACTGTGAAATGGTATTTCCCATCCGAGCAGCTGCGCATAGAATTTCGCCAGTTCATAAGGGTCTTTGCAGTCCACCGTGAAGGAATACATTTTGATTTTCAGTTCGTCCTCCATCGCAGTTCTTTCCCCCCAATTAACGCATTCCGGCATATCGCCTTATTGCGACACAATATGGTTTCTCAGTACGCCGATGCCCTCGATCTCCACTTCAACGGTATCGCCGGAGCACATGGGACCGATCCCGGCCGGCGTACCGGTGGACACCACATCCCCTGGCTCCAGGGTGATCCCGGCGGTGATGAAAGCCAGCATATCAGGGATCTTCGTTAGAAAAAGCGCGGTATTGGCGCTCTGGACCGTATTCCCATTCAGTCGGGTCTGGATTTTCAGCGCCGTGGGGTCCACTTCATCCGTGATCACAGGTCCCATTGGCGCAAAGCCGTCCATACACTTGCCTCTGGTCCACTGGCCATCCGCCGCCTGGATGTCCCGGGCAGTCACATCATTGAGGCAGGTAAAACCCAGAATATACCCCCAAGCGTCAGCAGCTTTCACTTCTTTGGCCCGCCTCTTGATGACAAACGCCAGCTCGCCCTCATAATCCAGGCGTCCAACAAAGGCTGGGATACAGATCTCTCCTTCCGGGTCGTTGACACAATTGGACGTTTTCATGAAGATAATCGGGGTCTCTGGAGCGGCCCCGCCCATCTCCAGGGCGTGATCGGCGTAATTTTTACCCAAGCAGACGATTTTACCCGGCGTACAGGGTGCCAGCAGGCGGCAGTCTGAGAGCGGCCACCGCTTGCCGTCATAGTACTCGGTATCCCCCGCATAGGGCGGACATTTCAATGTGTATATGGTATCCCCGTTCAAAACGCCCCAACTGATCTTTCCCATCCTCTCCACACGTACGTACTTCATAAGAGCCCCTCCCCCAAATGTGCTGAAATCTGGCCCAGCAGGTCCGGACGGCCGGTTCCCTTTTCGGCGGAGAAGGGAATCACCTCTATATCGGCGTCAATTTCCAGCGTATCCCGGATACGCTGGAGGTTGGGCTCAATTTCACTTTTTTTAAGCTTATCCAGCTTATTGGCCACCACCACAAAAGGCTTTCCCGCCTGCTTGAACCACTCGCCCATGGTACAGTCATCCGCCGTGGGCTTGTGCCTGGCATCTACCAACATACATCCCAGGGTCATCAGGCCCGGATCGTCAAACCAAGATTGGATCAGCCTGGCCCAACGGGCCTTCTCCGCCTGTGACACCTTAGCATATCCATACCCGGGCAGGTCCACCAGATAAAACTTGCCGTCGATCCTGAAATAATTGATGTGAGAGGTTTTTCCCGGCGCGTTACCCACCCGAGCGAAATTTTTCCGGTTCAGAATGCGGTTGATGACGGAGGACTTTCCCACATTAGAGCGGCCGGAAAAGACAATTTGAGGCAGCCCGTCCCGAGGAAAGTCCTCCTTTTTCGCCGCGGAACGGACAAATTCCGCGTTTTGTAAATGAATCATTTCCGCACTCCCGTTACTGTTTCAAATTGAGGGTGGGCTCCACCCCTTGATGCCTGCCTGCCAGCCCGTCCAGATCCGGCAGCGTCTGCACGGCCTCGAATTCCAGTGCGCTGGAGAGCACCTCGTCCACATGCTCCACCGGAATGAAATGGAGGGCGTTCCGAACCGTCTGGTCGATATCTTCCAGATCACTCAGATTGTCAGCGGGCAAAATCACCGTCCGCATACCATTGCGGAGCGCGGCCATGGTCTTTTCTCGCAAACCGCCAATCGGCAGCACCCGGCCTCGGAGCGTGATCTCCCCCGTCATGGCCACATCCTGCTTTACAGCGGAGCCGGTAAGCGCGGATACCATGGCGGTAGCGATCGTGACGCCGGCGGAGGGGCCATCTTTGGGAACTGCTCCTTCCGGGAAGTGGACATGCAAATCTTTTGTCTTATAGAAGTCGGCCTCAATCCCCAACTGAGCGGCACGGCTGCGAATATAGCTCAAAGCAGCGTGGGCGGATTCCTTCATGACATCCCCCAGGTTGCCGGTGAGTTCCACTTTGCCGGAACCCGGGACTACATTTACCTCGACCTGGAGGATTTCTCCTCCCACAGAGGTCCAGGCCAGGCCGTTGACCACGCCGATCTGCCGCCCCGTCTCCCGCTTTTCAGGGTGATATTTCCGTACCCCCAGATATTGGGAGACGGTATCTCCTGTTAAGGAGATATGCTTTTCATTCCCTGTCACAATGCGCATAGCCGCTTTCCGGCACAAACTTGCCAGCTCCCGCTCCAAGACGCGCACCCCGGATTCCCGGGTATAGCCCGTAATGACCTCCCGAATGGCGTCATCCGTGAGCTTGAGCTGAGACTTCTTCAGTCCATGGCGTTTGAGCTCCTTGGGCAAAAGATGGTTTTTGACGATCTGGAGTTTTTCCTCGTCCGTATAGCTGGAGAGCTCAATGACCTCCATCCGGTCCAGCAGCGGCCTGGGAATGGTATCGGTCGTATTGGCGGTTGTGATAAACAGCACGTCGGAGAGATCGAAGGGCACTTCCAGGAAATGATCACGGAAGGTGGCATTTTGCTCTCCGTCCAGGACCTCCAACAGTGCGGAGGCCGGATCTCCGTGGATATCCGAGGCCAACTTGTCGATCTCGTCCAGAAGCAGGAGAGGGTTGGCGCTTCCCGCATGCCGAACGCCGTCAATGATACGCCCCGGCATGGCTCCCACATATGTTTTTCTATGTCCGCGGATCTCCGCCTCGTCATGGATCCCGCCCAGCGAGATCCGGGCCAGCCTGCGCCCTGTGGCCCTGGCCACAGACATAGCGATTGAAGTTTTGCCCACTCCGGGAGGGCCCACCAGGCAGAGCACCTGTCCTTTCAGTTCGGGTGCGAGCTGTTTGACCGCCAGGAACTCCAGGACACGTTCCTTGACCTTATCCAGCCCATAGTGATCTGCATCCAACACTTTACGGGCCGCCTTCACATCTGTCCTTTCCCGGGTCCTTTTGCTCCACGGGAGATCCAGACATACATCCAAATAATTGCGGATCACGGTGGCCTCAGCGGAGCCAAAGGGCTGTTTGGAAAGGCGGTCCAGCTCTTTGTTCAGCTTTTTCTCCACCTCTTTCGGGAGCTTTGCCTTGGAGATCTTCTCCCGGTACTCTCCAAGCTCGCCATCGCCGGTCTCTCCCTCCCCCAGCTCGTTCTGGATCACCTTGAGCTGCTCCCTGAGATAGTAATCCCGCTGATTGCTGGTAAGCTGGTCGCGGACCTTGGACTGCATCTCCTGCTCCAATTCCAGCACAGACACCTCTCGACCCAGTGCCTGTGAGAGCTTTTCCAATCTGCGTACCGGGCGCAGTTCCTCCAAGATTCCCTGCTTGTCCGAGGCGCGCATGGCGATGTTCTGGGCAATGTAGTCCGCGATATAACCCGGATCATCGCTGGCCAGAACGCTGATGAGGACATCCCCCGTCATGCGTGGTGAGAGCCCTGCATAGCTCTCAAAGAGCTCATAGGTGCTGCGGATCAGCGCCTCCGTCTTAGGGGTATTGCGAGTGTGTTCAGGGACGGGCAGGTATTCCACCTCTCCCTGAAGGAAGGGCGCGCTCTGGCTCAGCCCCAGCAGACGGCCGCGGCTGCTCCCCTCCACCATGACCCTCACATTACCACCGGGCAGGCGAAGGATCTGTTTTACATTGGAGATGGTACCGATATGATAGAGGTCCTCCTGGCCGGGCTCTTCCACAGAGAGGTCGCGCTGAGCTACCAGGAAAATGGGCAGCCCCTCGCTCATCGCCTGGTCCAGGGCCTTGATTGAAGTGTCTCGGCCCACATCAAAGTGGAGGAGCATATTGGGGAAAATGGTAAGTCCCCGCAGCGCCAGGGCGGGCATGGTTACAACTGTATTCGGCTCAACAGCCATGGAATCACTTCCTTTACAAAAAGCAGGGCGGGAGACCGGCCCCCGTCCTGCTTTCCTTGACAGAATCTGTTTTAAGAGACGTTGCTCTGGGTCCGAAGTCCACCGTGTTCGGCCCGCAGAGACGCGCCGCCCAGGCGGGGACGGGCGGGACGGTCGGAGTCGCGGGTGATCTCTGGATGGGCCCGTTCGGTGACGCACTCGGGCGTAATCACCACTCGGGCAATAGAAGCGTCGGAGGGCACGTCATACATGACCTGTGTCATGACCTCCTCCAGCACAGCCCTAAGGCCCCGGGCACCGATTCCGCGCGCAATGGCCTTCTCCGCGGCCGCTGTCAGCGCTTCCGGCTGGAATTCCAGATCCACATTGTCATATTCCAGCAGCTTCTTATATTGCTTGACCAGCGCATTTTTGGGCTCCGTCAGAATGCGGACCAACTGCTCCTGATTCAGGGACTGAAGCGCTGTAATGACAGGCAGACGGCCTACCAGCTCGGGAATGATGCCGAACTTCAGAAGATCATGGGGCTGGATCTCCCGCAGAAGGGCCGACATATCCTTCTTCTTTTTGCTCTCGATCTCTGCGCCGAACCCGATGGTCTTTTTGTCCAGGCGCTGCTCAATGATCTTTTCAATGCCGTCAAAGGCTCCGCCGCAGATAAACAGAATGTTTTTGGTGTTGATCTGAATGAACTCCTGGTGAGGATGCTTCCGACCGCCCTGAGGCGGGACATTGGCCACGGTTCCCTCCAAGATCTTCAGCAGCGCCTGCTGCACGCCCTCACCGGACACATCCCGGGTAATCGAGGTATTCTCACTCTTCCGGGCGATTTTATCGATCTCATCCACATAGATGATGCCGCGTTGGGCCAGCTCAATATCATAGTCGGCAGCCTGCACCAGGCGCAGAAGGATATTCTCCACGTCGTCGCCCACATAGCCCGCCTCTGTCAGCGTGGTGGCGTCAGCAATGGCAAAGGGCACCTTCAGGATACGGGCCAGCGTCTGTGCGAAGAGGGTCTTGCCGCAGCCGGTGGGTCCTATGAGCAGAATGTTGCTCTTTTGAAGCTCCACATCATCTCCACCGCCGAAGTAGATACGCTTATAGTGATTGTATACCGCCACAGAGAGGGCCACTTTGGCGTCTTCCTGGCCGATGATATACTCGTCCAGCACATCCCGGATCTCTTTGGGAGTGGGGATCACGTCGGGAATATCCGGGCGCTCCTCCTCCACGTCGTCTCCGGCATCCTCCAGGATACTCATGCAGAGCTGGACGCATTCGTTGCAGATATATGCGCCCGGGCCCGCAATGATGCGGGAGACCTGCTCCTGATGTTTGCCGCAGAAAGAGCAGCGGACCGGACGTTTGTCGTCGTTTTTGGGCATAGGGCTTCACCTCGAATCGGACGGAATACCGTCCACAAATACTAAGCGGCGCAGGGGAGCGGAACGCGACGGCCCCGCTCCCCTGTCAAATCCGTTTTTACTGCTTGGTAATGACCTTATCGATGAGGCCGTATTCCATGGCTTCATCGGCAGACATAAAATTATCGCGCTCACAGTCGGCAGTCACGACCTCCAGCGGCTTTCCCGTGTTCTCGGCCAGGATCTTGTTCATTCGCTTTTTGATGATCTCCAGACGCTTCAGGTGGATGGCCATGTCAGTGATCTGACCCTGTGTGCCGGCGGAGGGCTGATGGATCATGATCTCTGCGTTGGGAAGCGCGAATCGCTTTCCCTTCGCTCCGGAGGAGAGCAAAAAGGCCCCCATACTGGCCGCCATGCCGATGCAGATGGTGGAAACATCACACTTTACATACTGCATGGTGTCATAAATAGCCATGCCGTCGGTGACAGACCCGCCGGGACTGTTGATGTAAAACTGGATGTCCTTGTCCGGGTCCTGTGCCTCCAGATAGAGAAGCTGTGCCACCACCAAACTGGCCGTAGTGGCGTTCACTTCTTCCCCCAAAAAGACAATACGGTCGTTAAGCAGACGGGAGAAGATGTCGTAGGACCGCTCTCCACGGTTGGTCTGTTCAACAACATAGGGTACTAGGCTGGATTGAATCATGATGCGCAAACTCCTTTTCCATTGACAGACAGTCATGCTTAGAAAGTATGCCCGTCGGGAGGAAGGTTATTCCTACAGATTGTTACTCGGCTTCGCCGACCTTGGAAGTGCCCTTTTTGGCCCGGGAAGCGGTCTTCTTCTTGGGTGCCTCTTCCGCAGACGCACCTTCCTCCTCCACGTCTTTCTTGGCGCTCTTTTTTGCCGCCTTCTTAGGCTTCACGGCCTTGACGTTTTCCTTTACCACACCCATGGCCTTCCGCCGGAGAAGCGTGGTCTTTACGTCCTCAGCGGGGGCGGCTGCCTTCACCTGCTCCGCCTCCATACCATATTGTTCGGCGAGGGACTTGTACTCGTCCGCCAGTTCCTCCTCGCTGATCTCCAGCTTCTCCGCTTCGGCCACAGCGTCCAGAGCCATTTCAGATTTGATCTGGTGCTCAGCGGCAGCCTTCGCCTGTTCCTTCATGGCATCCAGCGTCTGTCCCGTCATCTGCAAATACTGCTGGAAAGGCAGGCCCTGACGCTCGAAGCGATCTGCGTATTCCTGAAGCACCTGGTCAGCCCGGAAATCCACCATAGCCTCCGGGAGCTCCACCTCCAGCACGCCGATCAGGGCATCCGTCACCGCGTCCTCGAAAGCGTGCTCAGCCGCATGCTCACGGCGGTCTCTGAGTTTTTCCGCCAGATCCTTCCGGAACTCCTCCAGAGTATCGAACTCGGAGACATCCTTGGCAAACTCATCGTCCACCACCGGAGCCTGGGGTTCCTTGACCTCGTGGACCTTAATCTTGAACACGACGGCCTTGCCGGCAAGCTCAGGGCTGTAGTCCTCGGGGAAGGTCACGTCCAGATCCTTCTCATCACCGGGCTTGAGTCCGACCACGCCCTCTTCAAAGCCGGGAATAAAGGAGTGAGATCCCAGCTCCAGAGCATAGTTCTCCCCCTTGCCGCCTTCAAAGGGCACTCCGTTGTCAAAGCCCTCGAAATCAATGAGAACAGTGTCGCCCTCTTTGGCCTCGCGCTCCACGTTCACCAGGCGGGTGGCACGCTGAATGAAAGGCTTGAGCTCATTTTCCACGTCCTCGTCGGTGATGTTGACTTCCTCTTTCGACGCAGCGAGTCCTTTATACTCGCCGATCTTGTACTCAGGCTTTACGGTAACCAAGGCTTTAAATGTAAAGCCGTCCTTGCCGACCTCCAGGACTTCTACCTTCGGATAGGCCACGGGGTCCAGGCCCTCCTGCTCCACAGCCTGGGCATAAGCGTTAGGATAGAGCTCGTCGATGGCGTCCTCATAGAACACGCCGGAGCCATACATACCCTCGATGATCTTGCGGGGAGCGTGGCCCTTCCGGAACCCGGGAACGGCGATATTCTTCCGGTTCTTCCGGTAGACCTTATCCACCGCGGCCTCAAACTCCTCGGCGCCGACCTCGATGACCAGCTCGATGGCGCTATTCTCCTGTTTTTCTTTACTCTTGACGTTCATCTACTTACTTCCTCCTGAATGTGTAATACGACATTGCCAGAATCCAACCTATATTACCAGATAATTGTGAACATTTCTACTCTTTTTTTCAAAAACGAAAAAATTTTAAGGCAGGATGCGCTTGGGCGCAAAACGGAGATAGTCCGCTGCCACCAGATGGTACTCCACCTTCCCCCGGACTCCTTCCACCGCAAGGCGGTGGCTGCCTCCGTGCAGATGTCCGTAGTAGCAGGTTTTTACCCCATACTGTTCCAAAAGTGCGATGATCTCCGGGCAGGTATAGCCCTCATAACAGGGCGGATAATGCAGAAAACAGAGCTTGGGATGCTCCCCCGCCGCCTTCAAAGAGGCCTCCAGCCGGATCAGTTCCCGGCGGAACACCTTTTCATTGTGGCCCGCCTGGTCCTCCTCATAAAACCACCCCCGTGTGCCGCACAGGGCTGTCTCACCATAGAGATGGCAATTATTGTGGAGAAGCTCCAGCGTATGAAAGCCATTCTCTGAGAAAAAACGGTTCATTTTCGCCGCCGTGGTCCACCAATAGTCATGATTTCCCTTCAGGAGGAGCTTTCTCTTCCCAGGCAGGGCGTCCAGAAACGCAAAATCCCTCCGCGCCTCCTCCAGGCTCATCCCCCAGGAAATATCGCCGCAGAGTACCACCGTGTCGTCGTTCCCCACCGCCTGAAATCCGGCGGAGAGCTTGTCCACATACCCGCTCCACGCTCCGCCGAATACATCCATCGGTTTGTTCGACCCCAGGGACAAATGGGGGTCGCCAATTGCAAACAGGGCCAAACCATCACCTCAGTCTCTTTATTTCAGCATCTCCAGCACCCGGTCGGCCATGTGCTCCTTTTCCGTCACCTGGTCAAACCGCACGGCCTTATCCTTGAGGGCGGCAAGAGGGGCCGGCACCGGTTCGCCCGTAAGCGCGGTCAGTTGGTCTAGGATGCCGGTGCCCTGCGCCAGCTCGGTTGCCCCCAGTGCGCCCAGCACGCTGTCGCAGAACTTGAAGGGGCTTGCCGTAGAGACCACCACGGTGGGCGTTTCGTCCCCTGTCTCAGCCCGATATTGATCCAGGACATGGAACGCCACAGCCGTGTGGGTATCGATGAGATAGTGGTGATCCTTCCACATCCGTGCGATCCTGGCCTGTGTCTGGACGTCATCACAGCAGCCGGCGGCAAAATGGCGGCCGAGCTGCTTTTTGACCTTTTCGCTCACCTCATAGCGGCCATTGGCAGACAGCTCTTCCATATAGGCCTTGACCGCCCCATCATCCCGCTCTGTAAACTCAAAGAGCATCCGCTCCAGGTTCGAGGAAATGAGGATATCCATGGAGGGGGACATGGTGTTGTAAAAGCTCCGGTTCCGGTCGTATACGCCGGTTTGGATAAAATCCGTAAGGACGTTGTTGCGGTTGGAGGCGCAGATCAGCTTGCGGATGGGCACCCCCATCTCTTTGGCATAATAGGCCGAGAGAATGTTGCCGAAGTTGCCGGTGGGCACGCACACATTGATGGGATCCCCTTTCTGGATCCTGCCCTCCTTCAGCAAATCGCAGTAGGCGGAGATGTAGTAGACGATCTGCGGCAGGATACGGCCCCAGTTGATGGAGTTGGCGGAGGAGAAAAAGAACCCCCGCCCCGCCAAGGTATCCCGCAGGGCCGCATCGGAAAAGAGCCGTTTCACCCCTGTTTGGGCGTCGTCAAAATTGCCTACCACGGCACAGACGCCCACGTTGTCTCCCTCCTGAGTCTGCATCTGAAGCTGCTGGATATCGGAGACGCCGTCCTTGGGATAGAACACCAGGATACGGGTCTTATTCACGTCCTTGAAGCCCTCCAGCGCGGCTTTGCCGGTGTCGCCGGAGGTGGCCACCAAGATGCACACTGTCTTTTGCTCCTCATTTTTCACCAGAGAGGCGGAAAGGAGATGCGGCAGCATCTGTAAGGCCATATCTTTAAACGCACAGGTGGGCCCGTGCCAGAGCTCCAGACAATAGGTGCTCTCATCCACACGCCGGACCGGCGCCACGTCCTTCTCATCAAACTTATCCTGTCCATATGCCCGGGATGCAAAGGAGGAGAGTTCCGAGGCCGTAAAATCGTCCAGATATGCGTTCATAACATAGACCGCCCGCTGCTGATAGGACATGTCCGTCATGGTCGCCAACCCGTTAGAGGATAGCTTCGGCAACACCTCCGGTGTCAGCAGCCCGCCATCCGCAGCAAGCCCCTGAGCAATGGCCTGGGCCGCGCTGCACTTCTGATTCTTATTTCGCGTGCTTACATATTGCATACTTCGTTCACTACCCTCATCAGATTGGTATAAAAGAGGCCGCGCACCAGCTCTTCACTGTAGTTGCGCCGAAGCAGGGCCTCATAGAGCTTGTCCATATCCTGAATGCCACCGATGCCCTCCGGGAGCCGGGTACAGCCGTCCCAGTCGCCGCCCAGGGCCACGTTCCGCTCACCGCCCAGAGACAGGAAACGCTCCAAATGGGCAATCACCGTGTCTATGTCCGGGGCTTCCCCGAGAAAGCCCGCATACATATTGAGTCCGGCTACGCCATTCTTTTTTATTATCGCAGTAAATTGAGCATCGGTCAAGTTTCTAGTGTTGAAAAATACGGACCTGGAATTGGAATGTGTGGCGATAATGGGGCGTGTGGAGACCTCTATCACATCCCAAAATCCCGGATCGGAGAGGTGGGATACGTCCACCAGCATCCCCAGGGCGTCCATCTCCCGGACAAAGGCCCTTCCCTGCTCCGAGAGTCCCCGGTCCTGCTCCTTGGCGTTGGTGCCGGAGAGAGCATTGGGATGGTTCCAGGTGAGATTCACGGCACGGACGCCCATCTTATGGGCAATGCGAAGCTTTTCCAGGTCACAGTCCAAAAGCTCCGCCCCCTCGGCGGAAAAAAAGGCGGCCGCCTTTCCCGCTTGAAACGCCGCTTCCGCTTCAGCACCGGTGCGGCAGAGCGCCACACGGTCCGAGTTGGCCTCCAGCTCCCACTGAAGCAGCGCGGCCTCCTCCAGAAATACCTCCCACAGGGCACGCCCCGGCATGTCCTCCGGAGATCCAAACGCCGCAAAAAATTGAGCGTACCGTCCAAATTTCCGGGTCCGCTCCAGATCCAGATGACCGGGGCTGCGGCACATAGACATCCCTTCCAGATAACACTTCAATATGGTGTCGCAGTGCCCGTCAAACAGATCAATCACATCAAAACGCATCCTCTATGTAGATAATTTCCGGCGCTCTCGTCGCAATCCCGTCCGGCGCGTAAACCTCCGCCACATCAAACCTGGGCTGAAGGTCCGTGGGGTGCTGAGAGAGATACAGTTCCGCCGACGTACGCAGCCGCTCCTGTTTCCGCCGGTCTACTGCCGCCCGCGCCGGGGCAAAATCGGCATTTTTCCTGAGCTTGACTTCTATAAAGGTAATATACTTGCTATTTTCTGCAATCAGGTCGATTTCCCCAAAACGGCACTGCCATCCGGCGGCCACCAGCCGCCACCCTTTCCTCCTCAGATCCTCCGCCGCCACGGCTTCGCCCCATCTGCCCAGCAGCCTAGCCGCGCCCCCGTTCATCCGCTTTCCTCCGCATAAAATTTTTTGAGAAAGCTCTTCCGGTGGATGGGTGAGGGCCCGTACTGCCGAAGCAACTCATAATGCCGCTTGGTCGGATAGCCCTTGTGTCGTTCAAATTCATATTGCGGGTACCGCCGGGCCATCTCCTCCATATATCGATCCCGGCTCACCTTCGCAAGGATAGAGGCCGCCGCTATGTTGGCGCTGATACTATCTCCTTTGACGATCGTCCTGTGACGGCATGAGATGCCCTTGCCGCAGTTTCCGTCAATCAGGGCAAAGTCCGGCGCCGGAATCAGCGCGCGGATCGCCCGGTCCATTGCCAACAATCGGGCCGCCAAGATATTGATCTCATCGATGGCAGCGGGGTCCACCGACGCCACCGCCCACGCCACAGACTTTTTCTGAATCACCTGGAACAGCCGCTCTCGGTTTTTGGGGCTGACCTGTTTGGAATCGTTGAGCCCATCCGGCATAAAACCGTCCGGCAGAATCACCGCCGCAGCATATACGTCTCCCGCCAGGGGCCCCGCCCCCGCCTCATCCGCTCCGCAGATCAGGCGAAATCCATCTGCACGGCATTCCCGCTCCACACGCCAGAGGTCAACCCCTGTCATTTTGCTCTGTCCCTCCCGGTATCTCAAGCGTAAAACGTCCCAGCTTGCCACCTCGGAACTCGTCCAGCAATACCCTGGCCATACGCCCAGTGTCCACTTCGCCGCCTGAAATCAAAAAGCCGCGCTTTCTGCCCGCGGCCTCCAGCAGTTTCCATCCCCGCGTGTCAGGCTCCGGCTGCAAATGATACCGCTCCGCCAGGGCCTGAGGATACCGCTCTGCCAATGTCTCCATCAGCGCACAGGCCAGCGTCTCCGTATCCATGATCTCATCTTTGATGGCTCCAGTGAAGGCTAGCTTCCTCCCCACCTCTTGGTCCTCGAACTTCGGCCAGAGGATGCCGGGCGTATCCAACAGATCCAGCCCCATATCCACGGACACCCACTGCTTTCCCCTGGTCACGCCAGGCCTGTCCTGAGCCTTGGCTGACTTCTTCTTTGCCACCTTATTGATGAAAGTGGACTTGCCCACATTGGGAACGCCCACTACCATCACCCGCACCGGACGCCCCACCTGGCCTCTTTCTCTCCAACGGGCGATCTGGTCTTTGAGCGCCGTTTTAATTACGGCGGAAAACTGGTTCACCCCGACTCCCGACTTGCTGTCGGTCTCCAGAACCGAATAGCCACGCTCACGAAAATATCTGCCCCAGGCCCTATTCAACGCCGGATCGGCCTGATCGGCGCGATTCAGAATGATGAGCCTCGGTTTGATGCCTACCAGCTCGTCAATATCGGGGTTCCGGCTGGACATAGGGATGCGGGCATCAATCACTTCAGCCACCAAGTCCACCTGTTTCAGGTCAGACTCGATCATTCGCCGGGTCTTTGTCATGTGGCCCGGATACCACTGAATGTTCAGCTTGTCCACCGCCTTTTTCTTATCGCACTATTGCATAGAGTTCATTATACACAAGATGTAGCGCAAAGAAAAGGGTTGCGGCACATTTTTTGAGACAAATACAAAAAAGGAGCGGCTTTCCGCTCCTTTTTTGTATTCGCCTTCTTACAGCTTCTCCTTGATCTTGGCGCTCTTGCCCACGCGGTCACGCAGGTAATAGAGCTTGGCCCGGCGCACCTTACCAGCACGGACGGTCTCGATCTTCTCAATGATGGGAGAGTGGAGGGGAAACACCTTCTCCACCCCGACGCCGTAGGAGACGCGGCGCACGGTAACGGTCTCGGCAACGCCGCCATGCTTCTTGGCAATGACGGTGCCCTCAAAGACCTGGATACGCTCACGGTTGCCTTCCTTGACCTTGATGTGTACCCGGACGGTGGACCCCACCTCAACCTTGGGCGGTTCGGCCTTCAGGTACTTCTCATTGAAGCTCTGCATCAGATCCATTTTTCTGTTTCCTCCTGTTTATAGGCGTTCGTGCCGGCGCTGCACCGCTTTTCACTGAAAACGGAACCGCAGAGGACCGCCCTTTATTGAGACTAAGATATGATACCACAAAAAAAATGGAAAAGCAAGTCTATTTTTTGACCGGAGTGCGTTCCTCTTCCTGTCGTGTCAGCCCGCACAAAAGCCAGAGCGCCATGCCTGGTAGCGTCAGATTGCGTCCCCCGCGCCAGAGAAAGCTCATGCCGGCCGCCAGCAACAGTGCGACCAGGATCACCGAACAGCCCCATACCGCCTGCCGCGCCCGGACAGGCGTGGTAAAGGCGGAAAGGATCAGCAGCAGTGCCCTGCCACCGTCCAGCGGATAGATTGGCAGCAGATTGAACCACCCCAGCGCCAAACTGAGGCCAGAGAGTGCATAAAGTGCCTCCTGCTCCCCTCCCAGCCGGGCGCAGAGCAGCGCCAGGAGCAGGTTGACGCCTGGTCCAGCCAGAATGGCGGCAAGCTCGCTGCCATAAGTCAGAGGGCGCTGATGGTCAAGCTCCATATTGCCCCCTGTAACGGTGAGGCGCAGCACACGGACCTCCCCCCCCATCAAACGGACCGCCGTCCAGTGGCCCAGCTCATGGAACCCCGCAGCCAGCGCCGCCAGTGGGATGAGATCCCCCGGGTCCATATAAAAAAACAGCGCGGCGGCCAGCAGAAACCCTCCGCTGCACTCCAGTTTCCCCAGCCGCAGCATACCTTATCTCACTCCGTTTCAATATAGTAAAGCGGATTGAGCAGCTCTCCGTCCAGCCGCAGCTCAAAATGGAGGTGTGCACCGGTGGTCTCCCCCGTGTCCCCTACCTCGGCAATTTTTTCTCCCAGCGTCACCGTCTGCCCCTGCTGTACGCAGAGTTTACTGCAATGCGCGTAAAAGGAGGTCACACCCCCGTCGTGGCGGAGCTGAAGGTAGAGTCCGTAGGCCGGGCTCTCTCCGATATAATCCACCACTCCGTCCGCAAATGCTCCAATGGGGTCTCCGTAGGGCGCTGCCAGGTCCACCCCCGAGTGGAACTTCTCTCCCCCCTCGATAGGATGTTCCCGCCAACCATAAGCAGAGGAGACCGCCGACATAACAGGAGCGGCGGTCTCCTCCAGGCCCAGTGGGAGCTGTTCCATCGTGGCGTTGTCCGGAAGTGGGGGGCCGGTGTAGACCGGGGCCGGTTCAGGAGGCAGCGTCGCTTGGGCACTGCTCTCTGGTTGAGAAGTCTCTGATTCCGGCTCTTTTGTAGAGGTAGGTGTCTCCGAGGCCTGAAACGACAGCCCCAACCTCCGGGCCATGCTCTGCAGTACGTCTGGATTTGAGCGCAGAAACTCCCGCTCCTGCTGATAAAAGGGAGTATTCTCCATTGTCGCCACATAGGGCTCCCGGCCTCCGCCCGCCGAGAATATATCCGTCCACAGTGTGCCCAGCGCCTCTGCAACTGGTTCGCGCCGTTCTATGGCTCTCCCCAGATTTGTAAAAGCCGCCTCAAAGTCGGTGTCTGAGCGGATCACCTCCAGAAGCTCACCGCGAACCACCTCCAGCCGCTCAGGAAAAACGCCTCGCCCGAGAAATACGACCAGGAACAGGACCGTGCAAATACAGAGCTGAAGTAGCCTGCGGCGTTCACGCGGGGCCAAGGCCACGCCGCCGCGCCGTTTTTTCCCGTGTACTGACGCCCGGGCGGCCGACCGCCGCCGGACCGTCTCTCTTGTATACACGCTTTCCATGATGCAGGCCCCTCTCCGTCTTGTTACCTTAGGTACTCAAGTATATTCGGACGGGCCTGCCGATATGCGCGCTCAAATTGAAACTGAAATAGAACGGGCGGTCCCGCCGATTTTAAATCGGTGGGACCGCCCGGCGCCAAGTGGTAACAGCGGTATTGGGAAGCGTGCTATACCCAACTGTCCTCAATTTCGTGTTTCTTCTCCCGTGTCATCAGCTCTGTCAGCACCGCATGGGGATCCTTCCCGTGATACAGAACCTCGTAGGCCGCCGCTGCGATGGGCATTTCAACCCCCATCTTTTCGGCAAGCGCCTTCGCGTTGGCGGCGGCATAGTAGCCCTCCACCACGGCACCGATCTCCTTTACCGCCTGCTCAGGAGGAGTTCCCTTCCCAATCAGAATACCGCAGCGGCGATTTCTGGAGTGCATGGAGGTACAGGTGACGATCAGGTCCCCCACGCCCGCCAGTCCGGCAAAGGTTTCTTTCCTTCCGCCCATGGCCACGCCCAGACGGGCGATCTCGGTAAGTCCCCGGGTCATAAGGGCGGCTTTTGTGTTGTCGCCACAACCCATGCCGTCGCAGCAACCGGCACAGAGCGCGATCACATTCTTCAGGGCGGCGGCCAGCTCCACTCCCACGGTGTCGTCGGAGGCATAGACGCGGAACCTGGGGCTCATGAACACATCCTGCACCAGCTCGGCCGCCCCCTGATCCTCTGAGGCAGAGACCACCGCTGTAGGCACACCACGCCCGACCTCCTCGGCGTGCGAGGGGCCGGAGAGGGCCACCACAGGATGCTCCGCCCCGACTTCAGCCTGAATGGCCTGCGTCAGTGTCCCGGAGGTCTCCTTCTCGATGCCCTTGGATACCGAAACTAAAACCGTCTCCGCGTCCAAGAGCGGCGCCACCCGGTGCGCAGTGCTCCTCACAGCGAAAGAGGGCGTGGCCAGCACAACGATCTTACAGCCCCTTACACAGCCCAAATCAGTGGTGAGTCCCAGCCCTGCGGGCAACGCCACCCCCTTGAGCATGGGGTTTTCCCTCGTCTCGCGCAGAATGCGGGATTCCTCCTCGGCATAAGACCACAGTGTCACCTCATGGCCGTTTTCCAACAGCAGCAACGCCAGTGCGGTCCCCCAGCCGCCGGAGCCGACCACAGATATCTTCATTTGCTATACCCCCTCTTTTTTCTTATGAAAGGATAGTTTAGACTCCTCGCCTTTGAGCATACGCTCCATGTTGGCCCGGTGTTTCCACAGGATCAGTCCTCCGATCAGAATGGATAGCGCCAACAATACGGTGTCATGGTAGACAAACCAGGTGGCAAAGGGGAAGGAGGCTCCCGCCCAGCAGGACCCCAGTGAGACCCAACGGGTCAGCGCAGCGAGGATTAGAAACCCTCCCCACACCACCAGGGCGACGCGCCAATCGATCATAATGGCAATGGTGCCCCCCGACAGGATACCCTTGCCGCCCTTAAAGCCGAACATGCAGGGGAACATATGCCCCAGCAGGCAGAAAAGTCCCGCCCAGTACTTGCCCAGAACAGCGTTTTCCAGGCACAGCCCAAACAGTCCGGAGCCAATCAGGACGGCAAGAACGGCCTTCAGGACGTCGCAGAGGATGACCACAAATGTCAGGCCCCCGCCGAAGACACGGTGAAAGTTGGTAAGGCCCGCATTTCCGCTGCCATGATTGCGGATATCATTGCGAAGGATATACTTGGAAACAATGACCGCACCGTTAAAACAGCCCAGGAAATAGGCTGCGATCGCTACCATGATATAAATTGGGACCGGCGATCCCAGATACATAGCAACAAAGTCGTTCATCCCCGTCGGCAAATACTCCAAGCCTTATCCCTCCTTATCGCCCTTTTGCCGGATGGTCAGCCGTATCGGCGTCCCCTCCAGCCCGAAGGTATTCCGGATCTGATTTTCGATATAGCGCTGATAGGAAAAATGGAAAAGCTGGGCGTCGTTGCAGAAGCAGACGAAATGAGGGGGCTTGATCCCCACCTGTGTCATATAAAAAATCTTGAGCCGCCGCCCCTTGTCCGAAGGAGGCTGTACCCGAGCAGTGGCGTCAGCTAGGACAGAATTGAGCATGCCCGTGGTGATCCGCATGGCGGCCTGATCATTGACATAATTGATGAGCTCAAAGAGACGAGGCACCCGCTGTCCCGTCATGGCGGAGATGAATACAATCGGGGCATAGGTCATATAAGAGAGGTCCCGGCGGATATCTTCCCGCATCCGGTCCATGGTCTTATCGTCTTTTTCAATGGCATCCCACTTGTTGACCACGAGGATGGACGCCTTCCCCGCCTCATGGGCAAGGCCCGCTACCTTGGTATCCTGCTCCGTGACACCCTCGTTGGCATCGATGAGGATGAGGCACACATCGGCCCTCTCGATAGCCATAGTGGCCCGAAGTACGGAAAATTTCTCGATCCTGTCATCGACCTTGGACTTTTTTCGCATTCCCGCGGTATCGATGAACAGGTATTTGCCGGTCTCGCTTTCGAAATAGCTGTCCACCGCATCCCGGGTGGTCCCCGCCACATTGGAGACAATGACCCGTTCCTCCCCCAGAATGCGGTTAATCAAAGAGGACTTGCCCACGTTGGGCTTTCCGATGACGGCCACCTTGACCACATCATCCGGCTCGTCCTCCTCCCCGTTCTCCGGGAAGTGCTGCACACAGGCGTCCAGAAGGTCCCCTGTGCCGTGACCATGGACGGCCGAGACGGGAATGGGGTCTCCAAGTCCCAGATTATAAAACTCGTAGATATCCGGGTTGGTTGGCCCCACCTGATCGGCCTTATTCACCGCCAGCACCACCGGTTTCCGGGAACGGAGAAGCATGTTGGCCACTTCCTGGTCGGAGGCTGTGAGGCCGGTCTTAATGTCGCAGAGGAACACAATGACCGTGGCGTTTTGGATGGCGATCTCAGCTTGTCTGCGCATAAAAGTGAGAATCTCGCTGTCCGTCCCCGGCTCAATACCGCCGGTATCCACAAGATCAAAAGTGTGCCCGCACCACTCCGCCTCAGCGTAAAGTCGGTCCCGGGTGACCCCCGGGGTGTCCTCCACAATGGACAGGCGCTGTCCCACCAGCTTATTAAAGAGCATGGATTTGCCCACGTTGGGCCGGCCTACAATGGCAACAAGAGGCTTAGCCATGGGAACGTCCTCCCTCATGATATTCAAAAATCGCGTCGCACAGATCGAACCCGTCCTGATTGACAGGGGTCACCTTGACGCCCAGTTCCCGCTCCACATCTGCCAGCGTGACGTCGTCCAAAAACACGTCCTCCCCGTGGCGGAGCATGTTGACAGGAAGCAGCAGCCGTTCCCCCAGCTCCCGACCTCTTAACTGACGGATCAGGTCGCCGCCGGTAACCAACCCGGAGACATTGACGCTATGGCCGAAAAAGTCATTTAAAATGGGGTACACCGTCCCCTTAGTATGGCATTTCTCCGCCGCTCTGTCAACGATTTCCCGTATCCACGGTGCCGCGGAGGTCCCGCAGGCTGTGGAGAAGGGCGATACCGGCTTCTCCGTCGGGTCCATCAGTCCCAACGCCGCGTCAAATTCCGTTCGCAGAAGCCGCAGCATACCGACGCCGTTTTCCAGCTGCGTATAGTCCTCATAATACTCGTCCGCCGGGATATCACGGCCCGCCTTCAGATAAAATTCATCAGAGCACCAGAATACAGTGGTCCCAAATCGCTCTTTGCAGTCTGCGCCGTATGCCTCCACCATATCCACCACAGCAGCGGCCGTATCAGCCTGATAGGGCTCCAGTGGATAAAGCCCTCCGCGGTGGCGTGTCAGCCCCACCGGGACGATGGAAACACTGTTTACCCCCGGATACATGCCCGCCAAGTCCTCCATGCTCTTACGGAGGGCGGGTCCGTCATTGATCCCGGGACAAGAGACAATCTGGCAGTTCATCGTGATGCCGTTTTCTGCAAACCGCCTCATCAGCTCCAGGCCCCGCCCGCCGTTGGGAAAGCCCAGAAGCATAGAGCGTAGCGCCGGGTCCGTAGCGTGGACAGAGACGTTGATGGGCGAGATGTGCAGATCAATGATCCGTTGGGCCTCCCGGTCCGAGAGATTGGTCAAGGTGATATAGTTGCCCATAAGAAAAGAGAGGCGGGCGTCGTCATCTTTAAAATAGAGGGTGTCTCTCATTCCCTTCGGGAGCTGATCCACGAAACAAAAAATACACTTGTTGGCACAGGAGCGGGCACAGTCCATGAGATAGGTCTCAAAATTGAGCCCCATATCCTCCCCTTCCCGCTTGCGCAGCCTCACCGTCCGTGTGGTTCCGTTCTCCGCCCGCAGGGTCAACGTGAGCCTGGGATCATACCCGTAGAATTTGTAGTCCAGCACATCCACCACACGGTGACCATTAATCTCCAGAAGGGTCTCACCGGCGTGTACTCCGGCCCGTTCCACCGGGCTTCCCGCATCAACCGACTGTATCTTTGTGCTCACAGGCTCACATCCTTTGCTCCTCATCTCTGATATTCTACCCAAATTGCATGCAAAAAGAAAGAGGGGTCTCCCCCTCTTCTTTTTGCTGCCTGTTTAGTTGGCCTTTGACTCGGTCGTCTCAATCTTGCCGAACTCGCGGCCATTGTAAGTCATGCAGGACTTGCAGAGCCGGTGGGGCAGGCGGTAAGCGCCGCACTTGGGGCACTTGGTGAGGCCGGGGGTCTCCAGCTTCCACACGGAGCTGCGGCGCTTATTGCGGCGCTGCTTGGATACTTTAGACTTAGGGACTGCCATTTGTGACACCTCCTTGGCTGCCCATTCACGGGCACTGCTAGTTTACTCGCTCTCTTTGTCCTCCAATAGCTTGGCAAGCACTGCCAGCCGGGGGTCTACCTCGGGCCTGCACTGGCACACGCCGACATTCAGGTCGACGCCGCAGCCGGCACAGATACCCTTGCAGTCCTCTGAGCAGAGGTTCTTGGTATCCATCGCGAGGACAAATGCCGTGGTCGCCACCTCGCCCAGGTCCACCTCATCACCGTCCAGCAGGACAATCTCACCATCGTTGGCCTCATCGGCCAGTTCGGTGGCGAGGAGTGTAGAGATGGGAACCACCTTCTCTCTTGTAAACGGCTTTGCACACCGGTCACAAACCAGGTGGAGCGTGGTGGAGGCTGTCCCCTCCAGCACCAGCGCACCCGCCATATTCCGGACCTGTCCCGTTACAGATATGGGACGGTCGATAGGCCGGATGCCGCTGAACTCCAAGTCGGACAGGTCCAACTGGAAAACGAACGGACGGACCGCCCCGGGTACGTGGATGATGTCTTTCAGGTTCAGTCGCATGGCACACCTCGCATAATGGCACGTCAAATATTATAGTCAAGAGTTTTGTCAATGTCAAATACTTTCTTCACTTTTTTTCTTTTTATGATACAATATCCTCAGTGGACAAGGGCCAGCAGGGTTTTTCGGGGTAGAAATCACATCCAGCCTCGTTATCCTCGTTGCCGGGCGCCGGTCCGGCCGCCTCGTCTGCCTTGCGCTGCCGTACCATTCAGATGTCCAAAATTATGACTGCGGAGGTCCCCCCTGTTTTATGAAAGAATTCACTATTGGAAAAAATGACGCCGGACAGAGGCTGGACCGCTGGCTGGGCAAGGCTGTTCCTCTCCTCCCCGCTCCACTCGCTCAGAAATACATTCGTCTCAAAAGAGTGAAGCTCAATGGAAAGGGAGCCAAGCGGGATACACGCCTGAATCCGGGAGACCTGCTTGCACTCTATATCAATGATGAGTTTTTTGACGCCCCTGCGCCGGAAAACGCCTTTCTGTCCGTCTTTCAGCCCCAACTGGATATTGTCTATGAGGACGAGAACCTTCTCTTGGTCAATAAGCGCCCGGGCCTTGTGGTCCACCCTGACGAGCATGAATATGTCAACACGCTCATCACCCATATACAGGCCTATCTATATCAGAAAAATGAGTGGAATCCGAAACAGGAAAACGCCTTTACACCAGCTCTCTGCAACCGGATTGACCGCAATACCGGCGGCATCGTTATCGCTGCAAAGACCGCAGAGGCCCTGCGCATCATGAACCAAAAGGTAAAGGATCGGGAGATCGAGAAATATTACCTCTGCGCCATCCACGGAAAGATGGCTCCTCTGTCCGGAAAGCTGGAGGGCTACATCGTCAAAGATGAGGCCAGGAACCAGGTGACGGTCCACTCTCATCCAGTCACCGGCGGACGCACCGCCGTGACCCTTTATCGGACCCTTCAGATGAAAAACGGACTGTCCCTGGTAGAGTGTGAGTTGGTGACCGGACGCACTCACCAAATCCGCGCCCAATTCGCCGCGGCAGGCCACCCGCTGTTGGGGGACGGAAAATACGGCCGGAATCGGGACAACCGGCGCTACGACCGCAAATTCCAGGCGCTGTGGTCCTACCGTCTGGTCTTTTCCTTCACGACAGATGCCGGTATTCTGGAACCCTTGAACGGCCGGAGCTGGCAGGTCGATCATGTGGATTTTGTGGATGAGTATTTCGGCAAGGCGCTTCCCGGTGCGTCATTCAACGGCAAAACTCGCACACTTCCAAACAAATGAGCCGTGATAAAGTGCCCCCTGACGCAGAAGAAGCACTGCGTCAGGGGGCGTTGCTGCGCTGCCCTTTTGTTCCGGAATTCGACAGCCAATCACGCCGGGTACTTCAGGGCCACTAATTCCTCCAGGTTCTCACAAAGCCTTCTTCTCTTTGTGGGCGGTTGCCGTTTATCTACCTGTGAGCGGTGGAGCCGCTCTGGATCGAAAGCCAAAGAAAAACGTACCTTTTCCCTCTTGTTTCTCAGCACCTGTACAGGCGAGATGAGATGTAATAAACCCTGGCCCAAAATCCTTCAAAAATTTACTTGGAATTGCATTGACTTTTCCGGCGATACCATATATATTGAAGCTTGCTATATTTCGTGCGATTTCGGGGCCTGTGAAGGCGGGCCTCCTGACAGAACGGGGGAGGATAAATGTCCAAAGAGCTCATCCGCTTGTCGGATCTCAGAATGGTGTTTGATGATGAGGTCGTGCTGAACTCCATCAACCTCTATATCAACGATAAGGAATTCCTCACGCTGCTCGGCCCCAGTGGCTGTGGCAAGACAACCACTCTGCGGATCATCGGTGGTTTTCAGTCGCCCACCTCTGGAGACGTGTTTTTCGACGGCGTGAGGATTAATGATGTTCCTCCCCATAAGCGGAAGGTCAACACCGTATTCCAGAAGTACGCCCTGTTTACCCATATGAACCTTTTTGAAAACATCGCTTTCGGCCTGCGGATCGCCAAGGTGCCCGAAAAAGAGATCGAACAGCGGGTTAACGAGGCCCTGGAACTGGTCAATCTCCCCGGCTATGGCAAGCGCAGCGTGGATTCTCTCTCCGGCGGTCAGCAGCAGCGGATTGCCATCGCCCGCGCGATTGTCAACCGTCCCCAAGTCCTCCTTCTCGATGAACCTTTGGGTGCGTTAGACCTGAAACTGCGCAAGGATATGCAGATCGAGCTGAAGAAGATCCAGCAGCAGGTGGGGATCACCTTTATCTACGTGACCCACGACCAAGAGGAGGCCCTCACCATGTCCGACACCATCGTGGTCATGGACAAGGGGAACATCCAGCAGATTGGCTCTCCCACCGATATCTACAATGAGCCCAAGAACGCATTCGTGGCCGATTTCATCGGGGAGTCCAACATCATTGACGGCATCATGCATGCCGATGGTGTGGTAGGCATGTATGGAAAGAAATTTTCCTGCGTAGACAGCGGCTTTCAAAAAGATGAGCCGGTGGATGTGGTCATTCGCCCCGAGGATATCGATATCGTGCCGGAAGAAGAGGGACAGCTCACGGGCACGGTTACGGAGGTCACCTTTAAGGGAGTCCACTATGACATCATCGTGGATTTCCGCGGTTTTAAGTGGCTCATTCAGACCACCGACTTCTCTCCTGTAGGGGCGAAAATCGGCGTGAAGATCGATCCTGACGGCTTCCATATCATGAAAAAGAGCTCCTATTCCGGCAAGTTCGGCGACTACAGCTCCTACAGCGACGAGTATGACGAGCTCAGTGAAGACGCGGAGGACGCCGATGAAGAATAAGGCGATCTCCTATCCATATGTGGGGTGGATGGGTCTTTTTGTGGTAGCCCCTATTCTCATCATTACCCTATATGCCTTTACCACCGACGGCGGCGGCTTTACCCTGTCCAATTTTCAGGATATGGCACAATACACCTCGGCTTTCGGCCGTTCTTTTCTTCTCGCAGCCATCGCAACAGTCGTCTGCCTTTTGATCGGCTATCCCCTTGCCTATCTGCTGGCGCGGGAATCCGGCTGGCTCCACCGCATGGCCAACATGCTCATTATGCTGCCTATGTGGATGAACTTTCTGCTCCGGACTTACTCCTGGAAATTTCTTTTGGAGCGCCATGGCCTTATCAACACCCTGCTGGGTCTTTTGGGACTGGGCCCCTTTCAGATGATTGACACCCAAGGTGCGATCGTGCTGGGCATGGTCTACAACTTTCTGCCCTACATGGTTCTGCCCATCTTTTCCGTCATTGAAAAAATCGACCCCAAAGTCATCGAGGCCGCGCAGGACTTAGGCGCGGACAGCATCACTGTATTTCGTCGTGTGATCCTGCCGCTCTCTCTCCCCGGCGTCCTTTCCGGAATCACCATGGTGTTCATCCCCTCTGTTTCCACCTTTGCCATCTCCCGCCTTTTGGGCGGCAGCAAGACGCTGCTGCTGGGCAACCTGATCGATATGCAGTTCTTGGGCAGTGCCTATAACCCCCATCTCGGCAGCGCCATTTCCCTAGTCATGATGGTGATCGTTATGGTCTGCATGGCTGTTATGAATCACTTCGGTGACGGAGAGGAGGGCGTGACGCTGTGAAAAAAAACGGTATTCTGGGGCGTTTTTTTCTTCTTCTCTGCTTTCTCTTTCTGTATGCGCCCATTCTGGTTCTGGTGGTCTTTTCCTTTAACGCATCCAAGTCCAAGGCGGTTTGGGCCGGTTTTACGCTGGACTGGTATGTAGAGCTGTTCCATAATGATATGATTTTGAACGCCCTCTGGGTCACGCTGGCCGTCTCCACCCTGGCCGCATTCCTTTCCACCATTATGGGCACCGCCGCAGCCATTGGATTCCGAAATCTGAAGCGCAGGTCCCGCAACGTCTTCATGACCATCAATAACATTCCTCTGACCAACGCGGACATCATTACCGGCGTATCCATGATGCTCCTTTTTTTGTTTGGAGTGGCCGCGTTTAACGGCTCTCTTGGTCAGCTTCTGGGCGTGAAATGGAATATGGGGTTTGTAACCCTGCTTATCGCACATATCACCTTTGACGTGCCCAATGTGATCCTCTCCGTCATGCCCAAGCTACGTCAACTCGATCCCAATATCTATGAGGCGGCGCAGGACCTTGGCGACCACGGTTTTCACGCTTTCCGCAGCGTCATTCTTCCGGAAATCATGCCGGGCGTGGTGAACGGTCTCATCATCGCCTTCACCTTGTCCATCGATGATTTCGTCATCAGTTATTTTACCGCCGGCGCACAGACCCAGACTCTCTCCATGGTCATCTACTCCATGGCGAAAAAACGGGTCAGCCCTGAGATCAACGCCCTCTCCACCCTGCTCTTTGCAGCTGTGGTGATTCTGATGGTCATCGTCAATCTGCGTCAAGCCAGCCAAGAGCGCCGTCGTAAGATGCAGCAGGCAGCCCTCACCGCCCATTCCTGATTTGGTATCTGGGGCCGGATGACCCTTGGTATATCTCTATCCTTATTATTTTGAAAGGGGAAAAAGAAAGCAATTGAAAAAGACTCTGGCATTGCTGCTGGCCTCAGCCAGTGTGCTCACCCTGGCTCTCACCGCTTGCGGTGGGAGCGGAACTTCGTCCGGCAACGACGCCTCCGGCGGCGTGGTCAACGTCTACAACTGGGGCGAATACATCGATATGTCGGTGCTAGACGACTTTACGGCCGAAACCGGGATCAAGGTCAATTACCAGACCTATGACTCCAATGAAGCGATGTATGGCAAGTTGGCCGGCGGGTCCGGCGGCTATGACGTGATCATTCCTTCCGATTATATGATTGGGCAGATGATCGAGGAGGATATGCTGGAGCCCTTGAATTTTGATCATATCCCTAATTTTCAGGATATCGACCCTTCCCTGCTGAACCCCGAATATGATCCCGAAAATCTTTACTCCGTGCCCTATATGTTTGGTATTTTGGGCATTATCTATAATCCTACCATGGTGGACGAGGGCGAGGATATGGAGACTTGGGATGTTCTCTGGAATGAAAAATATGCCGGGGACATCCTTATGTTCGACAATTCTCGGGACACCATTGGTATCTCACTCAAACGCCTGGGCTACTCTTATAACACCACAGACTCCGCACAAATCGAAGAGGCTGTGGATCAGTTGATTGCGCAGAAGCCCCTTTTGCAGGCCTATGTTATGGATGATATTTTTGAAAAGTTGGAGGGCGAGAACGCGGCCATCGGCGTCTATTATTACGGGGACTATCTGACCATGAAAGAAAATAACGACGTCCTGGCCTTTGCCCTGCCCCGTGAGGGTACTAACCGCTATGTGGACGCCATGTGCATTCCCAAAGGCGCTGAAAACAAGGAGAACGCCGAAAAGTTCATCAACTTTATGTGCTCCACTGCCGCAGGCCTTAAAAACTGTGAGGAGACTTGGTATTCCACGCCCCTGCTCTCCGTCCGCGAGGAGTTGGGGGCCGAGGTAGTCGAAGACTCCTTCGCCTATCCCGACATGGCCTTTATGTCCGAGCAGTGCGAAACCTTCTCCTGCCTGCCAGCTGAGATCCGCACGCTCTACAATGATCAGTGGGTCCGTCTGATGAACGCCTCCTGACACATGACCCGTCCGCCGTGCTTCCGGCGGACGGGTTTTTCTCTTGCAAACAGGCGAAATTTGGGCTACACTATTACCAATTCTACTTTTACAAAGGAGTTGTTTCTTATGTCGCTTGTCATCGGCCTGAAGGGCCGTGCCGAGACCGTGGTCACTGACCAGAATACTGCCGCTGCCGCAGGCTCCGGTCTTGTCCCCGTATTTGCCACCCCCTGGATGGTGGCCCTGATGGAGCACGCCGCAGTCGACGCCACGGCCGGCTGCCTCTCTGAGGGTGAGGGCACCGTGGGGACCCGCCTAGACATCACTCACGACGCCGCCACTCCCATCGGCATGAAGGTCTGGGCAGAGGCGGAACTCACAGAAATCAATGGCAAGGCCCTCACCTTCTCCGTAGTGGCCTATGACGAGAGCGGCCTGATCGGAAAAGGGGTCCACGGGCGCTTTATCATCGCCGTAGACCGCTTCCTGGCCAAGGCTGAAAAGAAGAGAGAGGTCCGGTAACATGGCGATTGAAAAGGTGCGCGCCTTTTTCCGGACGAAGGGGCTGGAAGATCGGATTCGGGAGTTTGACGTCTCCAGCGCCACTGTGGAGCTGGCGGCGCAGGCTGTGGGTTGTGAACCGGCCCGCATTGGCAAGACCCTCTCCTTTCTCCATGAGGACGGGGCGCTTCTCATTGTCTGCGCCGGGGACGCCAAAATCGACAACAGCAAGTTCAAAGGGCAGTTCCACCATAAAGCCACCATGCTTACGCCGGATCAGGTCCTGGAATTTACCGGAGATATCATTGGCGGCGTATGTCCCTTCGCGATTGAGCACTCCAATGTGATCACCTATCTGGATATCTCACTGCAGCGCTTCACCACTGTCTTTCCTGCGGCAGGAAGCGCCAACTCCGCCGTAGAGCTCTCCCTGTCTGAGCTGGAACAGTGCGCCGGGAGCGCGGGATGGATCGATGTATGCAAAGGCTGGCAGGAGACTTGAGAAGAATCGGCAGCCACTGAAGCTCTGACCGCCGGTCTTTTGAGCCGTGAGCAGCTCCAAAAGCTTTTACAATAAAAACCGGGTGTGCGCCCTTGTTTTTGGCGCACACCCGGTTTTTATTGCTCAACTCTCATGGTCGCTCTGATGGAAGGTTTTCAGATTGCCGATTTTTTGACTTCGGCGGTCCAGCTCGTCCATAACTGCCTCAAGAGGGATGTTCTGTTCCACCATCAGCACAGTGAGGTGGTAGAGCAGATCGGAAATCTCTCCCACGGTCTCCTCCTGTATGCCGTTTTTGGCCGCGATCAAGGTCTCGCTGCACTCTTCCCCCACCTTTTTGAGTATCTTGTCCAGTCCCTTCTCAAAGAGATAGTAGGTATATGAGCCCTCCTGTGGGTTGACACGGCGGTCCTGAACCACGGTATAAAGCTTTTTCCATGTGTCGTTCATCTTCCGTCCTCCTGAATGAGATTAAAAAAGCAGCTTCTGGCTCCTGTATGGCAGGCAGGGCCGTCCGGCCGGCAGAAATACAGCAGCGTATCGGTGTCGCAGTCCGTCAGAATTTTGACGACATGGAGGAAGTTGCCCGAGGTCTCCCCCTTATTCCACAACTGTTTCCGGCTGCGACTCCAAAACCATGCAGTCCGTGTCTTTAGCGTCAAGTCCACCGCCTCGCGGTTGGTGAACCCCAGCATCAAAACATCTTTTGTATCTGCATCCTGGATGATAACAGGAATCAAATCTGATTTCTGAAACAGTTGATCCAGCTCAAACATGGCGTTCCTCTCATTTCTCCCAGGGCGGCGTCTCCTCTTTCCAATCCCATGGGTCCTCTTTTCTGCCTTTCTCCCGCTTTACCGACCTCTTTGGGGTGGCTTTCATTGTCTTCTCTCGCCTGGTCCTCCCCGTCCCCGAGGAAAATGCGGCCTCCGTAAGTTCGCCGACAACATCCAAAGCCAGCTCGATGATATCATCCAGCATACCGTCACCTCACAGGGATATTCCGCGCTCTGAGGAACTCCTTGACCACCGGAACCGTCAGCTCTCCAAAGTGAAAAAGAGAAGCCGCCAGCGCGGCGTCGCAGCCGGTGGTCTCAAAGGCCTGGGCAAAGTGCTCCAGTGAGCCGCAGCCACCCGAAGCGATCACGGGGATCCCCACCGCCGCAGTGACCTCCCGCGTCATGTCCAAATCAAATCCAGTCTTGGTCCCGTCGGCATCCATGGAGGTGAGAAGGATCTCACCTGCCCCCAGTGCTTCCCCTTTCTTGGCCCACTCCACTGCATCCAGCCCCGTGGGGGTGCGGCCTCCCGCCACCACCACCTCATAGGTGCCGTCGCCCCTGCTTCTGGCGTCGATAGCCAGGACCACACACTGCGAGCCAAACCGTTCCGCCGCCCGCGAAATAAGGGTGGGGTCCTTCACTGCGGCGGAATTTACAGAAATCTTGTCCGCCCCTGCCCGCAACAAAAGTTGAAAATCCTCCAGTGTGCGGATTCCTCCTCCCACCGTCAAAGGGACAAAAACCTGCTCCGCCGTCCGCTCCACTACATCGGCCACCGTGGCCCGGCCATCACTGGTGGCTGTAATATCCAAAAACACAATTTCATCTGCGCCCTGATCGGAATAATAGCGCGCCAACTCCACCGGATCCCCCGCATCCCGAATCTGGACGAAATTGACTCCCTTGACGACTCGGCCATCCCGCACATCCAAGCAGGGAATGATCCGCTTGGCTAACATTGTGCCCCCGCCTCCTTTATGGCCTCCGCCAAGTCAATGGTTCCGGCGTAATATGCCTTTCCAATGATGGCTCCATAGAGCCCCATATCCCGCAGGCGCCTGACGTCATCCAGCGTAGTCACCCCACCGGACGCCACAATATCACAATTGACGGCACGCTGAAGATCGGAGAGCTGCACAAAGGAGGGGCCGGAGAGCATACCATCTGTCGCAATATCTGTAAAGATAATTGTCCTTACGCCTTTTCCCTCCATCTGCCGCGCAAATTCCACGCAGTCCAAGCCCGAGTCTTCCTCCCAGCCGGCGGTTCGCACCCTGCCGTTCAGGCAATCAATCCCAACGGCTACTCTCTCGGAGCCCCACTGCGAGAGGGCATAGTCCACCACTTCGGGATGTGAGACTGCGGCGGAGCCGATCACAGCTCTTGCTGCACCGGACTCCACCACCGTAATGACATCCGGTATGGATTTGATACCCCCCCCCAGTTCCACCCGCAGGCCGGACTGCTGAATCACTTCGTAAATATAGGGGAAGTTCTTTCTCACTCCGTCCCTCGCACCATCCAAATCCACCATATGAACCCATTTGGCTCCGGCATCTGCAAACCGCTTTGCGGTCTCCAATGCGCTGTCTGCCACTTGATGTGCGGTACGAAACACGCCCTTATGAAGGCGGACGCAGCGACCATCCTTCATATCTATGGCCGGTAAAAGTATCATTGGTTCAACTCCCCAAAATTTTTCAGAATCTGCAGCCCGGTTTCTCCACTTTTCTCCGGATGGAACTGGCAGCCAAACACAGTCCCATGGGATACCGCGGCCACCACCGAAGGTCCATACTCGGTACGGGCGATCACGTCGCCCTCGTCGGCGGCTACGCCACAGTAGGAATGTACAAAATAGACGTATTTCCCATCCTCCAGCCCCCGGAAGAGCGGGGACCCGTTCTGAAATCGAAGGCTGTTCCAACCGATATGGGGCAGCTTGCAGTCGGTCTCAAGCCGCTTTACACGGCCATGGACAAGTCCTAACCCTTTACATGCCCTAACCTCTTCCCCCTCGTCAAACAGGAGCTGCATCCCCAGGCATATCCCCAAAATCGGCTTTTTCTCTGCCTGCACGGCCAAGACCCGGTCCAACCCCGGAGCCCGCAGCCGCTCCATTGCGTCCGGGAAGGCGCCGACCCCCGGCAGAATGATGGCATCCGCCCGTTCCAACTCCTTTGCGTCACTGGTGATACATGTCTTCATCCCCAGGTATGTCATGGCATTGGTCACACTTTTTAAATTCCCGACTCCATAATCCACAATTGCCGTAAAGCTATTTGACATTACAAAACTCCCTTAGTCGAGGTGACCTCCTGCCCCTCCACACGTACCGCATCCTTCATCGCCAGACCCAGCGACTTAAAAAGCGCCTCTGTGATATGATGGGCATTCTTCCCATAAACTCCCCTTTGGTGGAGCGTGATTCCTCCATTGAAGGCCAGGGCCCGCATAAATTCTTCGGTCAAACAGGAATCATAGTCTCCAATCCGTTCCTGCGGCATGTCGGCATCAAAAACCAAAAACGCCCTGCCGGAGAAATCCAGCGATGTAAAGGCCAGCGCCTCATCCATCGGTACATAGGCGCTCCCGAAACGACGGATTCCCCGCTTATCTCCCAACGCCTCCCGAATGGCCTGGCCTAAAACGATCCCCGTATCCTCCACCGTATGATGGCCGTCCACGTTCAGATCTCCACGCGCCGTCAGATCCAGCCCAAATCCCGCATAAAAGGCCATCGCGTGGAGCATATGGTCCAAAAAGCCGATCCCGGTATCCACTCGGACCTCTCCTCCTCCCAAATTCAGCCTAGCCTGGATGGAGGTCTCCTTTGTTTCCCGGGAAATATTGGAAATTCGTGCCATCGTATTCCCCCTATTCAAAACGCACCCGAATGGAGTTTGCATGGGCAGTGAGGTGTTCCGCCTCCGCCATTGTCACGATTTCCTCCCGGATGGGGGCCAATGTCTCCCTGCTGAACTCCACCACACTCATGGTCTTGAGGAAGCTGTCCACCGAAAGGGGCGAAAAGAATCGCGCGGTCCCGGAGGTGGGGAGCACATGATCAGGGCCGGCCAAATAGTCGCCCAGAGGCTCCGGAGACCATGCTCCCAGGAATACCGCACCGGCATTTTGGATGTCCGGCAGCAGGGACCTGGGATCTTCCGTTACGATTTCCAGATGCTCCGGTGCGACCTCATTGGCCAGTTCTGCCGCCTGTTTCAAGTCCCGGCATACAATCGCGCACCCGAAATCACGCAGAGACGCCGCAATGATCTCTGAACGGCCCAGATAGCTGGTCTGACGGATGATTTCGGCATCCACCCGTGTGGCCAGCCCCTGTGATGTTGTAAGGAGCACAGAGGAAGCCAGCCGGTCATGTTCCGCCTGGCTCAGCAGGTCGGCAGCCACGTATTTGGGATCGGCGCTTTCATCGGCGATGACCAGCACCTCAGAGGGGCCAGCTACCATATCGATGTCCAATGTACCATACGCCATGCGCTTCGCGGCGGCCACATAGGCATTGCCCGGCCCCACCAGCTTATCGACTTTGGGGATGAAGCCTGCTCCATAGGCCAGCGCCGCCACCGCCTGGGCACCTCCCACGGCTATGACCCGGTCCACACCGGCAATTTTTGCCGCCGCCAGCACTGCATCATTGAGGTTTTCCGTAGGCGGGGTCACCATGATGAGCTCCTTTACTCCGGCCACCTTGGCGGGAATGGCATTCATCAATACGGAGGAGGGATAGGCCGCCGTTCCGCCGGGCACATATAGCCCCACCCTGGTAAGTCCCCGGACCACTCGCCCCACAATGCCTCCATCCGGTGAGATCCACTCCCGCGACGTCGCCAGCAGCGCCTCATTATAGTCTCGAATGTTAGCAGCCGCATGTTCCATCGCCGAGATGAGCCCGCCGGTGCAACGGGCATAGGCCTCCTCCAGCGTTTCCATACCGATCTCATAGGGGGCTTTTCGGTCAAACTGAAGCGAATATTTTTCTACAGCTGAAAAGCCTTTCTCCCTTACATCCTGCATCACCGCGCCAACAGCCCGTTCAATATCTGCGCCAACCTCCGCCGCCCTCGAGCGCATGGAAGCGATCTGTTCCCGTTCTGCAGTCCCATCGGCCTTAATGATTCTGATCATCTGCGTCTCTCCAATTCCTGCTCACAGCGGCTGACAAAGTCGTCGATTACAGCTTTATGCAGCTTCATGCTGGCTGTATTGACAATCAGTCTGGCACTCACCTGCGCCACATCTTCAATCGGGATCAGGCCATTTTCCCGCAGCGTTACTCCAGTCTCCACAATATCCACAATGGCATCTGCCAAATCCAGAATCGGAGCCAGCTCCACAGATCCCTCGATTTTGATGATGGACACATCCATCCCTTTTTCCTCAAAAAACTTCCGCGCCACATTGGGATATTTGGTCGCGATTCTTCTGGTCTTATAAGTACCGTAAAAGTCTGTCCCCTGTTTTACCGCCAAAGCAAATCGACACTTTCCAAAGCCTAGGTCCAACACCTCATAAAAGGACTTCCCCTGCTCCAGAATAGTATCCTTGCCGGCAATCCCCAGATCACAGACCCCGTGCTCCACATAGGTGATGACGTCGGGGGCCTTGGCCAGCACCGCGTCCAGCGGATAATTGGGTATGGCATGCACCAGCCGCCGTCCCGGGTGGCGAACAGGTGTGCAGTCCAGCCCCATCGCCTCAAAGAGCTCTACAGACTGATCCTGTAGCCTGCCCTTGGTAAGGGCGATCCTCAATCTCTCGCTCACAGCTGCACCACCCTCTCGGTTCCCTCTTCCAGCACCAGGACCGCCCCGGCTCCCTTTTCGCGTGCCAGCCGCTCCGTCTCATCCAAGTTCTCACAAGGTGAGAGCTCGCAAGTACCCACAGCATGTTCGTCAACTGCCTTTAGGGCCCTGGAGAGCTCCCCTCCCCCGAAATGGACCAGGAACTTGACCCGTGGGGGCTCCCGGCTGGGGAGGCAGCCCGCGACTGCGTCCACATCCACGGCAAAGCCTGTGGCCGGCGCCCTCCTTCCAAACGCCTCCACCAATCGGTCGTATCTCCCACCGGAGAGAACGGCATCGCCTGCTCCCTCCACATAGCCCCGGAAAACGACCCCTGTGTAGTAGTCGATCTGATGCACCAAGCCCATATCAAAGCGGATATACGCTCCGTATCCAGCCTGCGCGAGCTCCGTGTAAAGTTTGCGCAGATAGGTCAGCGCACTGCTGCCTCCCGTGAGGCGCTCCGCCTCGTCCAACACCTCTGCCCCGCCAAAAAGTCTGGAAAGACGCCTGAGGACCGTACTGGCAGACTGCCCCGCATAGGGCTCCAGCATATCGCCCAGCGCTGCAAAATTTTTGCCTTCGATAAGCACGCGCATCTGTTCCATCGCCTCTGCGGGCATGTCCATCCGCCCAGCTAAGTCTCTAAAAAAGCCTACATGGCCCAACTCGATATGAAACTGCTTGAGCCCGCAGGCGCGAAGCGCGTCCACTGCCATGGCCACCATTTCCAGGTCGGCCTTCCGTCCCGCGGCCCCGATGAGTTCCACACCGCACTGAGCGATCTCGCTACTGCCTCCTTTATGCTCCTGCCCGGAGCGAAACACAGTCTGATCGTAATAAAGCCGCTGCGGCAGCGGCACGGCCTTGAGTTTGGTCGCTGCTACCCTAGCGATGGGCGTGGTACAGTCAGGCCGCATTACCATGATCTTTCCAGAGCGGTCAATGATCTTGAGCATGCTCTCCTGCGGCATGGGATTGCCGGACTGCAGGAAAAGATCGTAGAACTCCACTTCCGGTGTGCTCACCTCGGCATAGCTTCTGCGCTGGAACAGCGTGGTAAGCGCCGTCTGGACCTGGCACCGCTCCCGGCACTCCGCAAAAAGCCGGTCTCGGGTCCCCTCCGGGGTATTGATGGCATAGGCCAAGGGGAGGCCCCCCTTTCTCTCATAATGGCTTTTGTATATTACCACGCTACCGCGCTAAAGTCAAGAAGAAACTCTTCATTTTTCTAGACTGACGGCCTGTCTATTTAAAACAGGGTCATTTGACTGGTATCCGGCATCCCGGCCAGTGCCCCACAGTTTTTTAAAAGCTCAATGTGGGACTTGGTCACCTTGGGACAGTCAGCAGAAAACTCCTCGATGGAGAGATACTGCTTCCCTTTCCGCTGTTCTACAATCGAGAGGGCGGCGGTCTCTCCCAAGCCTGGGATCGCCATAAAGGGCGGGATCAGCGCCCCATGCTCCTTATCCACCCCAAAGCGCACCGCATCAGAACGGTAGAGGTCCATCTGGTCGAACGTGAAGCCCCGGATATAAAATTCGTATACCACCTCCAAAGTGGTGAGCATATCCTGCTCTACAGCGGTGGCCTCTTTGTCTTTGGCACGGATCTCAGCCATTTTGGCCTTGGCGCGATCGAGCCCCATGCACATGACAGTCGCATCGAATGCTTTGGCACGGATGGAAAAATACGCCGCATAAAAGGCCAAAGGCTCGTGGACTTTGAACCAGGCGATACGAAAGGCCATCATAACGTAGGCCACTGCATGGGCCTTGGGGAACAGATAGGCGATTTTCTTGCAGGAGCCAATGTACCAGTCCGGCACGCCGGCCGCCTTCATCTCCTCCTCCGCCCCTTCCGGAAGCCCCCTGCCCTTTCGCACAGCCTCCATGATCTTAAAGGCCCGTTTCTCCGGCATTCCGCAGGAGATCAGATAGATCATAATATCATCGCGGCAGCCGATTGCCTGTCCAACGGTAGCGGTACCGGAGAGAATGAGGTCCCTTGCATTGCCAAGCCAGACGTCGGTTCCATGGGAGAACCCGGACAGACGCACCAGGATATCGAACTCCTCCGGCTTGGTCTCCTCCAGCATACCCCGGACAAACGAGGTGCCGAATTCCGGGATAGCGGTGGCCCCGGTGGGTCCCAAAACAGGGTCATCCTGGTAGCCCAGCACCTCTGAGGTGATGAAAATAGACCGTGTACCCGGGTCGTCCAGGGGAATCGTCTTGGCGTCCACCCCCGTCAGGTCCTCCATCATACGAATCATGGACGGGTCATCGTGTCCCAGCATGTCCAGTTTCAAAAGGTTGGACTCCATAGAGTGATATTCGAAATGGGTCGTGATGATATCGGTGTCGGTGTCGTCCGCGGGATGCTGGACCGGACAGAAGTCGTAAATCTCCTTGTCCTGAGGAATGACCACCATACCGCCCGGGTGCTGTCCGGTGGTCCGCTTGACGCCGGTACAGCCCTTGGCCAGCCGCAGCATCTCCGCTTTGGTAGCGGTCTTTCCTCGCTCCTCCATATACTTCTTTACGTAGCCGAAAGCCGTCTTTTCCGCAACGGTGCCGATGGTCCCCGCCCGAAATACGTGGGACTCGCCAAACAGTTCAAAGGTATGGCGATGGGCGCTGGACTGATATTCGCCGGAGAAGTTCAGGTCGATATCGGGTACCTTATCACCGCCAAAGCCCAAAAAGGTTTCGAAGGGGATGTTGAACCCATCCTTCTCATATTTGGCTCCGCAGACCGGACACACCGCATCGGGCATATCCGCCCCGCAGCCCCAGCCCCCCTCCTTGGCCGCCTCGAAATCAGCATGTTTACAGTTGGGGCAGCGATAGTGCGGCGGCAGGGCGTTGACCTCCGTGATCCCGGACATAAAAGCCACGATGGACGAGCCCACAGACCCACGGGAACCCACCAAGTAGCCGTGGTCCAGAGAATCCTGCACCAGCTTCTGGGCAGACATATAAATCACATCATAGTGACGCATGAGAATATCATGGAGCTCCGTCTCAATACGGTCCACCACAATCTGAGGAGGGCTCTCTCCGTAAAGGCGCTTTGCTTTCCCCCATACCAGACGCTTAAGTTCTCCCTCGGAGTCCTCCAGTTTAGGGGCAAAGAGCCCATTTGGTAGCGGGTTCAGGTCCCCGCACCAGGCTGCGATCAGATGTGTGTTGTCGATGACCACCTCCCGGGCGGTCTCCTCCCCCAGATAAGAGAATTCCCGCAGCATTTCATCCGTGGTACGGAAATAAAGGGGATTGGGCGCATCCGCATCCTCGAATCCCTTCGTGTTCAAGAGGATATGGCGGTAAATCTCATCCTCTGGGTCCAGGAAGTGGACATCTCCAGTGGCCACCACCGGCTTGCCCATCTCATGGGCGAGCTCTACGATGGTTCGGTTAAAGTCTCTCAACTCCTCCTCGTCCCGCGCCATGGTCCGTCCGTTCTTGTCTGGGCGCAGCATAAAGGCGTTGTTGCTGATGGGTTGGATCTCCAAGTAGTCATACCAGGAGGCAATCCGTTTAAGCTCCGCCCAGGAGGAACGGCGGGCCACCGCCTGGAAGAGCTCCCCGGCCTCGCAGGCAGAGCCCATAAGAAGTCCCTCTCGGTTCTCATCGATGAGGCTTTTGGGCATCACTGGGTACTGTTTGCGTTGAAAGTGCTCCAGATGGGCTTTGGATACCAGCTTATAGAGATTGCGCAAACCGGTCTGATTTCGGGCCAGGACAATGAGATGCCGGGCCCGGCGCTTTCCCTTTCGTTTCTGATTCCGCTCTGCCGCCCAACGGTTGATGGGATCCAGTGAATGAATACCGTGCTCCTCCTCCAGACGTTTAAAGAAGGGCACCAGCATGTATGCCACTGTGGAAGCGTCATCGGTGGCCCGGTGGTGGTTGAAGGACGGGAGCCCAAGATGGTCGGCAACTACATCCAGCTTATGCTTGGAGAGCTGTGGCAGCAACGCCTGGGCCAGAGGCAGGGTATCCACCGCCGTCACATCCAGAGAAACCCCCATCCGGCGGCATGCCTCGGCGATGAATCCCACATCGAAGCCGGCATTGTGGGCCGCCAAGGGGCGTCCGTTGACGAATTTCAGAAACTGCCGTACGGCTTCAGACTGTGACGGCGCCCCCCGCACCATATCGTCGGTGATTCCGGTGAGCTGGGACACCTCATAGGGAATGGGCCGCTCCGGGTCCACAAAAGTGGAGAAGACCTCATCGGTGACCACACCGTTTTTCAGGACCACAGCACCGATCTCGGTGATCCTATCCTTTCTAGAATCCAGCCCCGTCGTCTCCAAATCAAAGCAGACATATTCCTCGCAGAACGAAGCATCCATCGTCCCGCGCACAGTGGGCATATCATCTACGTCATTGATAAAATAGGCCTCCACCCCAAAGAGCATCTTAATGCCGGCCTTTTGGGCCGTGGAATAGGCCGTGGGAAAATCGTGGCAGACACCGTGGTCCGTGATGGCGATGGCCGGATGTCCCCAAGCCGCCGCCCGCTTGATGACCTCCTTGATATCCGTTGTGGCGTCCATGGAGGACATACGGGTGTGAAGATGCAGTTCCACCCGCTTCCCCTCTTCCGCCATGTCCTGCCGGGCCGGCGGCCTTTGTCCTTCGGCAATGCCGGTGGGCTCGATCTGGAGTTCCCCCTGATAGGGGCTTACCCTCCCCTGCACGATCAGGTGCTGACCCTCCTTCAATGCCCCGGCCAAGGCCTTCCCCTCGTCTCCCACCAGGAACTTCGCCACCCGAATAGAATTGGTGCGGTCTGTGATATCAAAACGAACAATCCAGGCGCCCCGCTTCTTCATCTCCACATGGTCGGTCGCAAAAACGTCCCCCTCGATGGTCACCATTTCAGAGTCCAAGGCGATGTCTTTCATTTCAATACAGGGAAATCTTTTGATGATCTTTCCAAAGAGGAGCTTGTTCCCGCTGGCCTTTTCCCGTTTTTCAGATGGCACCGCCGGCTTGATGTTCCTCAGCGCCTCTTGCCGGATGCGTTCGGTGCGCCGGAATATCTCCATAGGGTCTTCCGGCGCCATGTCCAAGTGCTGAGGGCATGTCTCCTCCGGTTCCGGCGGCATATCTGCCTCCGTCGGCATAGGAGGCGCCTCCTCCACCTCTGCTGCCGCTTGTGCGGGAGCTGGTGTGAAGAATCGAAACGCCACGCTGCGTACGCCGTAGGCCGATGCCAGTTCCTGCTCCATTCTGGTCCGGAGCGCATCGCTTGGGCAGACCGGGCATTGGAGGTCGGCCTGGATACTCCGCACCCGCTTGTCGATCACCGCCCCAGTCACCAGCATTTCTACCAGCATGGGCCGCAGATCAGCCGGCGGGACCCAGGCGGAAAATAGGCTCAACAGTGGAATTTTCTCTTGCTCAGGCATATGTAAAGGCTCCTTCGTACTCTCTCTGTTCTCACGTCAGATCTCATCGATCAGTGAAAACAGCTCGTCCACCAGCTGGTCCTGAGGCACTTTCTTCACGATCTCCCCTTTGCGGAACAGCAGCCCTACGCCATCTCCTCCTGCGATACCTACGTCCGCCGATGCCGCCTCACCTGGCCCATTGACCACGCATCCCATAACAGCGACGGTCAGCGGTTTCTGCACATGCTCCAGCCGCTGTTCCACTTCCTGGGCCAACCGGATCAGGTCGATGCGGGTACGTCCACAGGTAGGGCATGAAATCAGATTCGGCCCATCCCGCCGGATTCCCAGCGCCTTCAGGATATCCCGCGCGGCAGACACCTCCTCCACAGGGTCGGCAGAAAGGGAAACCCGGATCGTGTCCCCAATTCCAAAGCCGAGCAGACCTCCAATCCCGATGGCGGATTTGATGGTCCCCATACGGAGCGTGCCCGTCTCTGTGACGCCGAGGTGTAAAGGATAGTCACTTTTCTCACTCATCAGACGATAGGCCGCTATGGTGGTCCGCACGTCGGAAGATTTCAACGATACGCAGATATCATCAAAGTCATATCTATGCAGCAGCTCGATATGCCCAAAAGCCGACTCCACCAAGGCCTCGGGCGTAATGCCTCCATATTTGGCCAGCAGAGGTTTTTCCAGGGAACCACCGTTGACTCCGATACGGATGGGGACCCCCCGGACCCTGCACGCCTGCGCCACCGCCTTCACCCGCTCCGGGGCCCCGATGTTGCCGGGGTTGATGCGCACCTTATCCGCTCCGGCGGCTACTGCCTCCAGTGCCAACCGATAGTCGAAATGGATGTCCACCACCAGCGGAATGGATATCTGCTCCCGGATCGCCCCGACGGCCCTTGCTGCGGCCATGTCGGGGACCGCCACCCGAATGATCTCACACCCCGCCGCCTCCAAGCGTTTGATCTGCGCCACGGTGGCCGCGACATCGTCGGTCCGGGTATTGCACATAGACTGGATGGGAATGGGAGCGTTCCCCCCCACGGGAACGCCCCCAACAAGGATCTGTTTTGTCATAGCGATCACCCTATTGAATCAATTTCAAAACATCATTGACGGCCACTACCACCATAAGAAGAATGAGACAGACAAAGCCGGCGGCATTGACATAGCTCTCATATTTGGGGTCCAGCCTTCTGCGCGTGAACAGCGTAAATATCCCATTGACCACTAAGAAGAAAATGCGGCCGCCATCCAGGGCTGGTATGGGTAGGAGGTTCATCACGGCCAAGTTGATGGCGATGAAGGCGACAAAATTAAGGATATTCATCAGGGCATCCATTCTGCTTTCCGACTCCGCGCCCACCTCGCCGATGGCATTGACGATCCCAATGGGACCGGACATGTCTTTGATGCCGGCCCTCCCGCTGAAGAGGTCCACAAGGCTAATCTTGACCAGCCGCACCATATCGACAGCGCTGTACCAGCTCTGCTGGAGCCTTGTGAACGGGGTCGCCTCCTGGACGGTAAAGGTGAGACCATACATCAGCCGGTCATAGCCCGGATACTCCCGGGGGACCAGCGGGAAATCCTCCCTCACCAGCTTCTGTCCATTTCTCTCTATCACCAGGTCCATATTTTCTCCTCCGGCACGGGAAAAGAAGAAATCCAGGTCGGATTTACTGAAAATATGCTCTCCATTCACCGATACGATCCGGTCTCCTGGTAAGAGCCCCGCCTCGCTCTCGTATGGAAAGCCCTCTATGAAGTCCGCGATCACCGGGGTAACAAAGGCCGTCGCCTGGCCAAAAATGAGGATGAAGAGCACCAGACCTGTGAGAAAATTCATAAAGGACCCAGCCACCAGAATGATGAATTTCTTCCAGGCAGGCTTATTGGAAAACGCCCGCGGGTCATCCGAATCATCGTCTTCTCCCTCCATGGCGCAGAAACCGCCCATAGGGATGGCACGCAGAGAATACTGGGTCTCGCCCCGTTTTTGAGACCACAACAGGGGACCCATGCCGATGGAAAACTCATTGATCCGCACGCCCAACAGTTTGGCCGTAATAAAATGACCAAACTCATGGAGGGCAATGAGAACGCCGAACATCAAGATTGCAATGATGATATAAAATGCCATAGAACTGTGTTTCTCCTCTTACCTGGCCGTGCTGCGCACGGCATCGCGGGCGGCGCGGTCTGCCGCCATGATTTGTTCCAGTTGGGGGGCCTGGACAACAGGGACCACGCTCATAGCCCGCTCTACCAGGGCCGGAATGTCCATAAAACCGATTCGCTCCTCCAGGAAAAGCCCCACCGCCGTCTCGTTTGCTCCATTCAGGATTGCGGTGGCAGTGCCGCCGGTACGCGCCGCCTCCATTGCAATCGCCAGGCAGGGGAACGCCTCACAGTCGGGCATTCCAAAGGTAAGCGGAGGACAGTGCAGCAGGTCCAGCGGTCTGGCCGGTCCGATCGTGCGTTCCGGCCAGGTGAGGGCATACTGGATGGGAAGGCGCATATCTGCCGCGCCCAACTGTGCCAGCACCGCATTATCACAGTATTCCACCAAGGAGTGAACTATACTCTCCCGGTGGACCACAACGGAAATTTTCTCGGGCGGCATCCGGTAGAGCCGCATAGCTTCGATAAACTCAAGCCCTTTATTCATCAAGGTGGCGGAGTCCACGGTGATCTTGGCTCCCATGGCCCAGTTGGGATGCTTCAACGCCTGGGACAGCGTCACCTCCCGGAGCTGCTCCCTGCTCCATCCATAGAAGGGTCCTCCGGAAGCGGTGAGGATGAGACGGCGCACTTCCCTTCTGTCTCCGCTGCCCTGAAGGCACTGGAAAATAGCCGAATGTTCCGAATCCACCGGCACGATCTCCGCCCCGCAGCGATCCGCCTCGTCCATAACGAGCTGCCCGGCGCACACCATAGTTTCTTTATTGGCCAGTGCGATCCGCTTTCCCCGCCTGACGGCGCACAGAGTGGGCTCCAGCCCGGCCACGCCCACCACGGCGGTGAGTACGGTATCGGCGGATTCCAGGGCCGCGGCCTCCAGCAGTCCCTCCTGGCCCGAGGCCACGCGGATATCCGTATCTGCAAGACGTACCCGCAAATCAGAGGCTGCTTTTTCATCTGCCGCCACAGTCAGCTCCGGCCGGAACCGCCTGGCCTGACGCTCCAACAATTCCACACTCTGGTTCGCCGTCAGAGCAGCCACCGACATGCCGCATGCCTCAATTACCTCCAGCGCCTGTCGACCGATGGAGCCGGTAGAGCCCAACAGTGCAACACGCCTGCTCACCCCATCACCCCCACAAAAGCCGGGAAAGAGACAATCAGGATCTCCAGCAGAGGTGCAGCAAAAATCACACTGTCAAATCGATCCAGCACCCCGCCATGGCCCGGGAAAATACTGCCATAATCCTTGATCTTATATTCCCGTTTGATATAGGAAAATGCCAAGTCGCCGAACTGGGCCGCCAGCGCGCCCAACAGGGCATAAATGACCAGCAGTCCATAGCGGACCGCAGGTGCTCCGAACCATTTCCCGACGATAAAACCGTACAGGAGTGTGGACAGCACAGCCCCTGCAACACCGCCAACAGCCCCCTCTACCGTCTTTTTAGGGGAGAGCTCCGGCGCCAGCTTGTGTTTGCCGAAAAGCATCCCTCCAAAAAGGGCAAACGCATCGCTGAGCCAGGCCACTACAAAAGGCAGGAGGATATAGTAGTTCCAGTCGGGCATTTCCCGCAGCCGGATGAAGGTCGACAGGAAATAGGGGATCATAATAGACAGGAAGAAAGAGCCCCCCATTTTCTCCATTGTCACCGTGCAATGGCTGGTCATGGCCACCGCAAAGAGGAGAAATACATAGATAAAAAGTGTCACCAACGCCGGGAGCATACGCTCCCCCACGAAAACCCAGAACGGAATAAGCCCCGCCAGAACGATGGCGAGCCCGGAGACCTTCGGATTCTTGACAAATCCGGTGGACCAGAGCACCTCGTGAAGGGCAACCATCGCCAGCGCGGAAATCGCAATGGGCAGGCCCCAGTCGGGGGCCAGAAAAAGCACTGCCAGCAGCACCGGCACCAGGACCACTGCCACTATCACACGTTTACCCATGGTTACACTCCTCCAAAGCGGCGCGAACGGCTCTGATAGGCCGCAAGCGCCCTGTGCAGCTCTTCCTTTGAAAAGTCGGGCCACAATACGTCTGTAAAATAGAACTCGGCATAGGCCGATTGCCACAGCAGGAAATTGGAGATGCGGACCTCTCCGCTGGGCCGGATCACCAGATCAGGGTCGGGCACACCAGCAGAGAAGAGATAATGGGAAAATTGCTCCTCCGTGAGATGGTTCGGATCCGACTTTCCCTCTGCGCAGTCCCGGGAAAACGCGCGCGCCGCCCGCAGAATCTCGTCCCGCCCCCCATAGTTCAGGCAGATGTTCACCTGACAGCCCTCATACCGCTTGGAAATCTCCTCCGTCTCCATGCAGAGGACCCTCAGCTCTTCCGAGAGCGGCGAGAGGTCGCCGAAAAAGTGCATCTTAACCCGATCACGCTCCATGCGGCCGATGGCCTCCAGCAAATATTTCCGAAGGAGGCCCATGATGGCGGAGACCTCCTCATCAGGGCGCTTCCAATTCTCCGTAGAAAAGGCATAGACTGTAAGATATTCTAACCCAATTTCCTTACAATACGTGGCAATGGTACGGAAATTCTCTGCGCCCGCGGCGTGACCGGCGGTGCGCGGGAGGCCGCGCTTTTTGGCCCACCTTCCATTTCCATCCATAATGATCGCCACATGGCGGGGTAGGTGGACAAAATCTACCTGCACCGTCTGCTTCTGTTTAAAAAAGGCCATGAACGCCTCCTGAATGATGTGATACAAAGACAGAAAGCGTGCGGGGCGCTGAGGCGCCCCGCACCGCATTGTGTGTATAGCGGTTCCGCCTTACACCGCCATCAGCTCCGTCTCTTTCTTGGCCGCCAGCTCGTCCAATTGCTTGCATCGCTTATCGGTCATATCCTGGAGGTCCTTTTCGTACTCTTTGCACTCGTCCTCCGTGATCTCCGATTTTTTCTGCATGGCCTTGAACTTATCCATGGCATCCCGGCGGATGTTGCGGATGGCCACTTTACCGTTCTCAGCATACTTCTTTACCTGCTTGGTGAGCTCCTTGCGGCGCTCCTCTGTGAGCTGTGGGAAAGAAAGCCGAATGGAACTGCCGTCATTTTGAGGGTTAATCCCCAGATCTGAGGTCTGGATAGCCTTTTCAATGGCTTTGAGCAGTGAGCCGTCCCAAGGTTTGATGAGCAGGCTGCGCGGATCGGGAGAAGAGATCGCGGCCACCTGGTTGATGGGAGTGGCGCTCCCGTAGTAGTCCACTGCGATCTTGTCCAAAACCGCCGCATTGGCCCGCCCGGCGCGGACACTGGCGAAGTCCGACACGACCACATCTACGGTCTTCTGCATTTTCACGTCATAATCCTTCAGGATCTCTTTCATCTCACTTCTCCTCCTTGACGATGGTTCCAATTTTTTCGCCCATAATTACCCGATAGATGTTTTCCGGGTCCTTAAGGGCAAAGAGAATCACGGGAATCTTATTATCCATGGAGAGGGATGTGGCGGTGCTGTCCATGACCTGGAGATGCTGCGCCAGCACATCATCATAGGTGATACTGTCATATTTGACCGCAGTTGGGTCCTTGTTGGGATCCGCGCTGTAGACACCATCGATATTTTTGGCCAGAAGAATCACGTCGGCATCAATTTCCGCCGCCCGCAGCACCGCCGCAGTATCAGTGGAAAAGAAGGGATTTCCGGTGCCGCAGCCAAACACCACGACTCTGCCCTTCTCCATATGCCGGATGGCCTTGGAACGGATATAGGGCTCTGCGATGGAGCGCATCTCAATAGCGGTCTGGACCCGCACGTCCACGCCCTTTTGCTCCAGCATATCGGCAATGGCCAGGCAGTTGATGGCGGTGGCCAGCATCCCCATATGATCGGCCCGGGTGCGCTCCATCCGGTCCCCCCCATCCTTGACGCCGCGCCAGAAGTTGCCGCCGCCCACTACAATCCCCACCTGGACGCCAGCCTCACTGCATTTCTTGATCACATCGCAGACTCTGCCGATCACATCGAAGTCCAGGCCGCGGCTGGCATCGCCGGCCAGTGCCTCTCCGCTGATTTTCAGCAGGATTCGTTTATACTGCGGTTCAGGCATAGTGAAATATCCCCTTCCCTGTTTTTATAATTTGTCTATCCTATTTTAATATAAGTTTCTCCGTTTGCATAGAGGTCTGACGGCTTTTTTTACAATTTGTTCTCATGGTGCCCTGGAGCGGCACAGCCTACAGCCGCGTAAAATGGAAACATTTGAAGAGTATCGGTGCCTGTGAAAAGAGCCGGGAGCTCTGCTCCCGGCTCTTTTTAACTACATTCTTACTTGCCCAGCTGCTTGGCGATCTCTTCGGCAAAATTCTCCTGTTTCTTCTCAATGCCCTCGCCCTTCTCAAAGCGAACCGCATTCTTCAGAGTGATCGTGCCGCCCAGAGCCTTCGCCGCATTGGCCATATACTGCTCCACGCTCACAGAGCTGTCCTTCACGAACTCCTGCTGCAACAGGCAGTTCTCCTTATAGAATTTGCCCAGCTTGCCGGTCACGATGCCCTCTCTCACCTTCTCAGGCTTGGAGGCCATCTTGGGATCATTCTCCATCTGGACCAAGAGAATCTTCTTCTCTTCATCCAGCGTGGCCTGATCGACCTGGCTCTTGTCCAGGAAACGGGGATTCAGGGCAGCAATCTGCATGGCCATATCCTTGCCGACCTCAGTCACCTTATCCTCAAGGCCCGCAGAGACTTCCAGGTTCACCAGCACGCCGATCTTGCCGCCGGCATGATTGTAGGGTACGGACACGCCCTCCGTGAAGAACGCAAAACGGCGGACCTTGATGTTCTCGCCGATCACGAGCACCATCTCCTGCTGCTCCTCCTGCACGGTACGACCATTGCCATAGGGCTTTGCCATTAGGTCGTCCAGGTCGGCGGGCTTCTCCTTCGCCACCACGGCGGCCACGCCCTTGACGAAGTCCACAAACTTCTCGTTCTTGCCCACAAAGTCGGTCTCAGCGTTCACTTCGACCACCACGCCCACGCCGTCAACCACAGCGGCATAGGCCATGCCCTCAGCCGCGATGCGGCCAGCCTTCTTCTGAGAGGCGGCCAGCCCCTTTTCACGCAGGATCTCAACAGCCTTATCCATATTGCCGTCGGCCTCGGTGAGGGCCTTCTTGCAGTCCATCATGCCTACGCCGGTCATTTCGCGCAGGGCCTGCACGTCCTTAGCGGTAAAAGCCATAATTAAAACCTCCATTATCGTCTCATTTGTCAAGCTTTAAAAAAGCGCCCGCCGCGCGCCGGCGGGCACTAAGAGCCCTGTATCGGTCGGAAATCAGGCGCCGGTGGCCTCGCCGGCCTTGGCGGCCTCAGCCTCCACATTGTCCTCGCCCTGCTTGCCCTCCATGATGGCGTTGGCCATGACAGAGGAAATCAGGCGAATGGCGCGGATAGCGTCATCATTGCCGGGAATCACATAGTCGATCTCATCCGGATCGCAGTTAGTATCGACAATGGCCACGATGGGAATGTGCAGCTTGCGGGCCTCGTTGATGGCATTGCGCTCCTTACGGGGATCCACCACAAAGAGAGCACCAGGGAGGCGCTTCATCTCGGTGACGCCGCCGAGGTACTTCTCCAGCTTGGCGATCTCGCCCAGATGCTTCATGACTTCCTTCTTGGGCAACATGTCGAATGTGCCGTCCTCCTGCATCTTTTTGAGCTGGTTCAGACGGTCCACACGCCCCCGCATTGTCTTAAAGTTGGTGAGCATGCCGCCCAGCCACCGGGCATTTACATAATATCCGCCGCAACGGGTGGCCTCTTCCTTGATGGCCTCCTGCGCCTGCTTCTTAGTGCCGACAAACAGCAGAGTCTGGCCCCCGGCGGACAGATCGCGGACAAAGTTGTAGGCTTCTTCCAGCTTCTTTACAGTCTTCTGCAGGTCGATGATATAGATGCCGTTGCGCTCCGTGTAAATATACGCGGACATTTTGGGGTTCCACCGACGGGTCTGGTGACCAAAGTGGACCCCGGCCTCCAGAAGCTGTTTCATTGATACGACTGCCATTGAAAAATTCCTCCTTTATTGTTATTACCTCCACCCCGTTCATTCGGAGCCCGCCGACCTGTTCAGGCACAAGGCGCTCCCTCCCGATGGTGTGTGTAATACTGTGCGTTTCTGCACAGCTATGGTATTTTAGCACAGTATGTCCCGAATTGCAACACTTTTTTCCTGTTTACAGGATCTTGTTTAAAAATCTGTACTTTATGGCCCTTGCCATACCCTTTTCATTCCCTCCGGCTGCGGCGAGCCTCCTCCGCCTCCACCAGAATGATATCCTCTCCAAAACGCCGGACGGACTCCCAGGGGAAGACCTGATCCTCCTCCCGCCCGAAAAGTCCGAAAAAGCGAAGCCTTCCCGGTACAATCAGCGCCTTGACCCTCCCAGTTTCCAGGTCTACCTCTACGTCTCCCACATATCCGAAACGGCATCCGTCGCTGATATTGATGATTTCCTTATCCCTCAGCTCTGCAATCCGGCTCTCCATTCAAAATCCCCCGTTTCCAAAGTGGTCGTTTCCGTGTATAATCAGTCTATGCCACAACCCGCTTGTACTATGAGGTGATTTTTTGAAGTTTCCCACGTCCAGGAGGCGCCGCCTTCTCCTCTGTGCCCTCGCCGCCATCCTGTTCCTTTTTGTCGGGATCTTTTTTTTACAGAGCGCTGTGGCGCACCGTAAGCCCCCCTTTCTTCCAGACTACCCTATCATAGACCTCTCCCCCATTTGGGAACAGCCTCGGCTTGATGCCGAAGACTATGATACGCTGTTTCTCCAGACCGGCCTGGGTCCTTCGGCCGTCGACCGCCTTCGGGACAGCGGTCCGTCCGGTATTGACCATATTCTGGAAGTCCAATCCGCTTTTTTTGCCCCTGTTACTGTAAGCTGTGATCCCCTGTTCGGGCCTTTTGTTAAGGAGGATCACCTTAAAACCCCGGATGGGACCCAGATCATGGCGCCTCCGCTGGCCGATCTCCGGCCGGGGGATATCCTCCTCACCTACTCCACCCACTCACTGGGGTGGCGGCACGGTCACGCCGGCCTAGTGCTGGATGTCTCAGAGGAAGGCGGCTCCACACTGGAGGCCGTGCTGATCGGCACAGATTCCGCCATTATGGACACACAGCACTGGTTGGATTACTCCAACTACCTTGTCCTGCGCCTCAGGGATATGACCCCTGTGCTCCAGGAGGCATTGACCGCCTATGCGGTGGAATATCTGAATGGGGTTCCCTATCGCCTGACCAGCGGCTTTTGGGGTCTGAAGGAGCCTGAAGACGACGCATTTGGCGTCCAATGCTCCTATTTGGTCTGGTATGCCTTTCAGCACTTCGGCTATGACCTGGACAGCGACGGCGGTCGATTGGTGACAGTCAACGATCTGGCCCACTCACCGCTTCTGGAGGTCGTGCAGATCTATGGGTTGGACCCGAGAGAATGGAGCTGATTCCTATGATCCCTGTCTTGCAATCCCGCTGGCGTCTGGAAGGGCAGACTCTTGTATATTACGGGCTTCGGCAGCCTCCGCATCTGTTTCATCGCCGCATCTGGCTGGACCGGCGTACCGCCGCACTGGTGGCCTCTTTGGACGGAAAACGGGATATCTCCCAATATATCCGTACGCCCGGCTTTCAAAAGCTGCTCCGTGAAGGAATCGTGACCGACCGCTCCCTTCTGCGCACCTCTCCCTCCTCCCTGGAGGATGCCGCCTACTGTGTACGCTGCGCCGCAAATGACTATGTCATTCCCGGCCTTGAGCTGGACAGCCATGGGCTCTGCCCGATGTGCAGAACAGAGGAAAAATACCGCTATGCCAAAAATGTCATGCCGGTCCTGCGCACCATTCCCCGTTCTCCGGATCGGCGCTACGACGCCGCAGTCTTTTATACAGGCGGAAAGGACTCCTCCTATCTGCTCTACCAGCTGGCGCGGGTCCAAAAGCTGCGGGTCCTCTCGCTCACATGGGAGACCCCTTTTATATCCGACTGGGCCAGGGAGAGCATCGCACATGCCCGGGAGGCGCTTCCTGAAGTAGACTTTCTGGTGGAGCGTGCGCCCACCCCGTCGCTGAACGCTATTTATCGGAAGGCCTATGCCCTCCAGAAAAATGTCTGCATCTGCCCCTCCGTGGCCTATGTTCTTTTTTTCCAGCGCCTGTGCCAGTGGGATGTTCCTTATCTGGTGCTGGGAAACGAACCCTCCCAGTGCAGAAATCTGATCTATAATCAAATGGCCCCCGCCTTTTATTATCATCCATTGGCACAATCCGCAGCCCGGCTCGCCGTGAACACATGCAGAGTGTTCACCCTTCGCCGTCCCTTCGCCCCTGGTCAGATGGAGCTCTACATGACGGTGCGCCAACTGGCCTTTGGCGGGGAATCTTCTGGGAAAAAGCGCATTTACCATAACGAGCTGGTGGAGAACACCGCTTCCGCGCTGGCCCAGGCCCCGGACTTCTTGGCTCCTTTCCGGCAGGCCGTGAGAGAAGCCGCTCGTTCCGCTCGGCTCCCCGCATTGATCCATATCGACTTTGACGACATTTCCGAGGGTGGTGTCTACGACTGGGCCGGTGTAAAAGAGCTTCTCTCCCGTGAAATCGGGTGGGTGGACGCGCCGGATTCCGGGAAAGGACTCCATACCAGCTGCAAAATCGAGCGGTGCAAGGAGTGGTCTCAGCTCTTCCGGTTCCGGAATATGGAGACCTGTATGCTGCCCTTTTCTTCCATAGAGCTCTCTCTGGCCTCCGCTGCCGGTTCCGTCTCGCGAGACCGCGCCATCGAGGAACTCAAGCGGTACTCTGGTTTTTCTTCGGATCTGCCGCCGGAGTGGTCAATCATGCTGGCTGAGTTGGAGAAGGATATCCCCAAATATATGTAAAGCCGCCCGAAGGCGGCTGTGTCTCACAAATTTTTTTTGATCTGGCTGATGGCATTTTTCTCCAGGCGGGATACCTGCGCCTGGGAGATGCCGACTTCAGCCGAAACCTCCATTTGGGTCTTTCCTTCAAAAAAGCGCAGATTCAAAATGTGCCGCTCCCGTTCGGACAGCCGGGCGATGGCTTCCTTCAATGCGATCTGTTCCAGCCAGCTTTCGTCCGTGTTTTTAGAGTCCTTCACCTGGTCCATCACACAAATGGTATCTCCACCGTCGGAATATACAGGCTCATAGAGGCTTACCGGATCCACGATGGCATCCAAGGCAAAGACCACATCTTCCCGCTTGATCTCCAGCATCCCCGCAATCTCCTCCACGGTCGGCTCTCGCTGATGCTCCGCCATGAAATGTTCCTTGGCCTGAAGCACCTTATAAGCGGTGTCCCGCATGGAGCGCGAAACTCTCATGGCGCTGTTGTCCCGCAGATAGCGGCGGATCTCCCCGATGATCATCGGTACCCCGTAGGTGGAAAATCGAACATCCAGGTCCACGTTGAAATTATCAATGGCTTTGATGAGACCAATACACCCCACTTGAAAGAGATCGTCCACATTCTCTCCACGATTGGTAAACTTCTGAATCACAGAGAGCACCAGGCGCAGATTGCCGGCAATCAGTGCCTCCCTCGCCGCCATATCCCCCTGTTTGGTCCGCTTCAGCAGTTCGGTGGTCTCCTCGTTTTTCAGCACTTTCAGTTTGGCGGTGTTTACGCCGCAGATTTCTACTTTTCCTTGCAACCCATATGCCTCCCCGCCGTTTACTGGTATCAGTATTTCCCCGGCGGTGCGGTCCATACGCGTGGAGGACATGCTATATTTTTTATCGTTGGACGGTTTTCGATGGACTTCGAAGGGAGGATTTTTTATGACAAACTATCCCTGGCTGGACGGCTATCTGCTGTCGAAGCCTAGTGCGGAGCGGGATTTCAAAGTGGAATGGCAGTGGGAACGCTATCTGGTACGCGGCAAAATGTTCGCTGCGGTCTGTACGCCCGATTCGGAACACAAGCCGCACGCCGGACGGACTATGGTGATCCTCAAATGCGACCCCCGCCTGGCCGAGGCCTTCCGCGCCGAATACCCGGACGTGGTCCCCGGCTTTTATTCCGACAAGCGCAATTGGAACAGCGTTTATCTCGACGGAGCGGTGCCGGAAACGCTCCTCCGGGACATGTGTGACATGTCCTACTCTCTGGTCGTGGCCAAGCTTCCAAAAAAGGTTCGTGAGACTCTTTAGCGCCCGACCCGCGCGCTGCCCAACGTCCAGTCTGCCGATAAATTTTTTTTGTGGGCGGCTACAGCATCCTCAGGATCTCTTTCTTGAGCCGGGAGATGATGCGTTTTTCCAGCCGGGAAATGTAGGACTGCGAAATGCCAAGCTGGTCGGCCACCTCCTTCTGAGTCCGCTCCTGCCTGCCGTCCAGTCCGAAGCGGAGCGTAATGATCAACCGCTCCCGTTCTGAAAGCTTCTCCAGCGCATTGGTAAGGAGCTGGCGGTCCACATCATCCTCGATGGGTTTCATCACCAGGTCATTTTCGGTTCCGAGGATATCGGACAGAAGGAGCTCGTTGCCATCCCAATCCGTATTGAGCGGCTCGTCAAAGGATACCTCACTTTTGAGGTTGGACGTCTTACGCAGATACATCAGGATCTCATTTTCGATGCAACGGGAGGCATAGGTGGCCAGTTTGATATTTTTGGCCGGCTTATAGGTGCTCACCGCCTTGATCAGCCCAATGGTGCCGATGGAGATGAGATCCTCAATGTTAATACCCGTATTCTCAAAACGCCGCGCGATGTAAACCACCAGCCGTAGGTTCCGTTCAATGAGCTGAGATTTGACGGACTCGTCGCCCCCGTCCATTCTGGCGATCAGCTCGGCCTCCTCATCCCTGGCCAAGGGCGGAGGCAGCGTGTCGCTCCCTCCTATGTACATGATCTTTCCCGGCAGTTTCAGGCCCAGCCTGGCGAGCACCTGCTGGATGCGGACATACAGCCGCAATGTGATTCCACGCATGCAAAAGATCCCCCTTGTCTTCGTTCTCTTTTATTCCCGCGTCCCGATGAGAGCGCTGTAGCCCCCTCCATCGGAGAGTTGGTTGGGGGAGAGCGCCACCAGAATCCCCCCATAGTCCACCGTTCCCACCTGTGCCCGATCCAGTCTCAGGGCCAGAAGCATTCCGCACTCCACTCCCACCGCTTGGTACGGAAGGAGGCGGAAGCGTTTTCCCATCTCGCTTTTTGAAAGCCGCTCCATTGTCCCCACGGGATCTTTTAATGCCAGTTCGCCCACCTCTTCCGGAAGAAGGGGGCCCAGTTTTGCCCCCTCAGCCACCATAACCGGACGTCCTGTGACCGGATCGGCCAGCGTGTTTCCCGTGTCGACCAGCGCCGTGAGTGCCACCCTTTTTTCCCCCAGACTCAGGACCGCCGGTATGAGTTCACGCCTGGAGTGTTTCGCAGTCCTGCTGAACACCAATGTAAGTGCCACATAGCAGACAGCCGCCGAGAGCAATATGATCTTCAGATCCATAGCCGAGTAAAGGATGCCGTTCCGCAGAGTGAGTCCCCGTCCCCCCAGCAGTCCAATGGCAAAAATTCCACCGCCAAAGGCACAGGAGAGCCCCAAAAACACCAGTGTTACCCGCAGGAGCCTGCGGCTTCCCCCCAGTCCGGCCAGCAGCATGACGATTGCCGCGCTCAATTTGCAGAGTGGATGGGTCAAAAAAACCATTCCGGGAAAAAACACTGCCGATGCATACAGCGCCCCCACCGCTGCACCAAGCGCAAGCCTGGGCCGACAAATGACCTCTCCCGCCAATTTGGCAGTGGCAAGCAGCAGCAGGTAATCCACAATTAAATTGAGCAGAAAAAGGGAATCTATGTAGACGACCGTCATTTCCTTCCCCCTTCTTTTTTGCTTGGAGACTGTCCTATATTATACGAGCCTCCCCATACAAAAAAGGTCTAACCGGGGGTGCTGTCACGACCTGCCCTTGAATCTATATGGCGAGGCGGACTGCGCAAAGGTCTCCGTCCGTTTGAAGCGGATAAAAAGGAATGGGCAAACCGTCCATGTCGGTTTGCCCATTCCTTTTTATCCGCTCTTGCGAAGCATGCGGCCGTAAATCGGTCTATCAGGGTCAGGAGCCGATATAGGCTCGAATAACCCTTCTTTTATGAACTTCTCAATCCGCAGCGCAATCCAAGCATCCCCAATACCAAGTTGGTATCGGCCTAAAAGATTGCCTATTACATTGGCTTCCAGAAATTCATTCGATTGCGCTTCCAACTCCCGCAAAATGAAACTATCATAGATGTTTTCGGGCGCGCCTTGCAGTTTTCCATTTAGGAATATCCGCAGCGGATCATTTTCCTCCTGCAACTGCCGCCAGCGCATCGCACAGGCTGACAGCAGGGCTGGCTTCACTTCCTGCTGCAAGGGAAGATACCGTCCCCATTTCCCCGGAGATATTTCGCCCCATCCGATATAAGCACAAAGCGTGTTTTGATCAGAATATTCCCATTCCGGCAGTTTGATACTATATATAGGTCCATGGGTCGAAACGGATTGAAACTGCGTCAGCAACCAGTAAAAGCCGCAAATCTCATCAGGATTATGACTATACCAGATCCGTACAGCCTCGCCGCGAGAAGCGCGCTCCAGAACTTCCCGCAACGAATTCCGGCTTTTCAGGATCATCTGCTCCATCTGCTGCCCCGCGTCATCTCCCGCGGCCCAAGTGGAGCTTAATTGTTCCAGCACCTTTCGACGGCTGCTGCCAATACCATTTTCAGCTATATCGCCTATACTCCATGCGACATCGATGCCATATACATCCGCTGGGTTCCCTCCAAGCGGGATCGCCCTTTCCCATTCTTGGCGAGCGCGTGCTTCTGCATCTTTCTTCGAGGCTTCAAGTTCCTTTTTTGAGGGCTTTGGGCCTTCTTCCCGCTCAGCAAAGATAAAACCGATCGCGCCGTCGGGACATTTACCCGTACCATATCGCTGGGCCACCTTTAGACTGCCGCAAGCACTTTGACTAAATACCACTTCGATCACAGAAAAAATCCCCCCCTCCGTCTCCCCTATAAACAGTATTAAGAATTTTTCAGCGCCCGGGTAAGAAAACAAGCGGAGAGGACCCGCAAACCGTGGATCACAGCCTGTGGGTCCTCCCCATGCCAAAGGTTCTTTCCTCTTTGCTGCCCCGCTGAACGGGCGGGTAAGCGCTCTGATGGTTTACCTGTCGGCGGGATATGAAATGTGAAAGCGGATGTTCGCCTCTATCCCTCGGCAAATACCTCATCGACCGCCTCCAAGGTACGTTCCAGATCCTCCCTGGTATGGGCTGTAGAGACGAACATGGACTCAAACTGCGCCGGCGCCAGGTAAACGCCGCGTTCCAGCATACCCTTAAAATACCTGGCATATCTGCCTACGTCGCTTCCCTTGGCATCCAGGAAGGTAGTCACGGCGCTGGGCGTGAAGAACGGCGCCACCAGGGACCCAATCTGGTTGACCGCCACACCGGCCCCATGTTTCGCCGCCGCGCGGCGCATCCCTTCCGCCAGCTCTTTGGCATATTTTTCGAGGGCGGCATATACCTCAGGGTGGGCCTGGATATACCGGAGCTGGGCAAGCCCTGCGGCCATAGCCACAGGATTACCGGACAGCGTCCCGGCCTGGTAGACCGGCCCGCAGGGGGCCACTTGTTCCATAAGGGCCCGGCTGCCGCAGTAGGCTCCAACGGGCATACCTCCGCCGATGATTTTACCAAACGTGACCAGATCAGCCCTTACACCGAAATATTCCTGGGCCCCGCCGGAAGCCAACCGGAATCCGGTAATGACCTCGTCAAAGATCAGAAGTGCACCGTGTTTGTCGCACAGGGCGCGGAGTCCCTCCAGAAAACCGGGTGCCGGTCCTACCACGCCCATGTTCGCCGCCACAGGCTCCACAATCACACAAGCCACCTGTCCGTGGTATTCCTCCAGCAGAACCTCCACAGAGGCGAGGTCATTATACTGCGCCGTCAGGGTATGCTTCACGATATCCTCCGGCACCCCTGCAGAGCTGGGATGCCCTCCCGCCAGAGCGGAGGAGCCCGCATTCACCAGCAGGCAGTCACTGTGTCCATGGTAGCAGCCCTCAAATTTGATGAGTTTGTCCCGGCCGGTAGCCCCCCGTGCTAAGCGAAGCGCAGACATCACAGCCTCCGTACCGGAGTTCACCATGCGGACCATCTCAATGTTGGGGACCATCTCCACCATGAGCTCGGCCATCTCCACCTCCCGCTGCGTGGGCGCGCCAAAGGAAAGGCCGTCCTTCACGGCCCGCTCCACCGCCTCCCGGACCGCAGGATGGTTGTGTCCCAACAGCATGGGCCCCCAGGAACAGACATAATCGATATAATGTTTTCCGTCGGCATCGTAGATATAGGCGCCGTCGGCCCGCTCAATGAATCGCGGACACAGCTCCACAGCTCGGAACGCCCGCACCGGGGAATTGACGCCGCCCGGAAGCACCTTTTGGGCCCGGTCAAAGAGTTCCTGTGATCGCTCCATCAGCCGATATCCCCCTTTTGAATCGCCCCGGCCAGCTCCTTGGCAAAGTATGTGATCAGCATATTGGCACCCGCACGGAAGACCGAAAGGGCGCTCTCGCACATCACCTTGTACTCATCGATCATCCCTGCGTTTCCAGCCGCCTTGATCATGGCGTACTCGCCGGAAACAGAGTAGGCGCACATGGGAAGATGAAACGCCTCTGAGCACTCCCGGATCACATCCAGATAAGAGAGAGCCGGCTTTACCATAAGGATATCGGCCCCCTCTTCCACATCCAGCGCACACTCTTTTACCGCCTCCTTGCGGTTGTGAGGGTCCATCTGATAGCTTTTCCGGTCCCCAAAAGAGGGGGCTGAACCGGCGGCCTCGCGGAAGGGCCCGTAGAACGCGGAGGCATACTTGGCAGAGTAAGCCATGATGGGCACATTCTGATGATCGTGCTGATCCAGAATCGCTCGGATCGCAGCGATGCGTCCGTCCATCATGTCCGAGGGAGCTACCATATCAGCTCCGGCCTCCACGTGGGAGAGGGCGGTTTTCGAGAGGACCTCCAAGGTTTTGTCGTTGTCTACCTCATTCCCGCATAGAATACCGCAGTGGCCGTGGTCGGTATACTCGCACATACACACGTCGGTGATGAGATAGAACTCCGGATGTTTGGCCTTGATGGCACGAATCGCCTCCTGGATCACACCCTTCTTGTCCCAGGCGGAAGAGCCCTGCGCATCCTTCTCTGCCGGGAGCCCGAAGAGGATCCCCCGCCGGATACCGGCTGCAAGGCACTCTTCCACCGCCTCATTCACTGCATCCACGCCGTAATGATATTGCCCATCCAGCGCGGGGATGGGGCGCTTGCCCGTCAGTGTTTCGTCCACAAAGATGGGGTAGATCAGACTGTCCACAGAGAGCCTGGTCTCTCGGCACATCCGGCGGATGGCTTCATTCTGCCGCAGTCTGCGGGGACGATTGATCAGTTCCATGTCTTATTACCTTCTTTGATGATAATATCGATCAGCGCGTCCATGGTGGCCTGTGCCGCCACTCTGGTGCGGATACCGTACCGTCTCGCTTCGGCGGCGGTCTGCTCGCCGATACATGCTCCCAGGACCCTGCTGAAATCCAAATCTTCTCCCACAGAGTGGGAAAAGCCCCGCACCGTGGAGGCACTGGTAAAGGTGACGATATCCACCTTATCCTCCCGAATCAGGGCCCGAAGGGCAGCGGCATGCTCACTTTCATAGGCTGTGGTGTAGCAGTGGATGTCATCATAAGGAATCTTACCGCGCTCCAGCGCTTCCGTCAAGGCCGGAGAACCCAGTTCAGCCCTGAGGATGAGGACCCGTCCGGACACCATTCCGGCCAGACCTGCGCCCAGATGGGCGGCATCATAGACCGCCGGGATATAGTCCGCCCGGAGTCCATGCTTTCTGAGCTCCCGATCCGTACCCGGACCAATGGCAGCCAGCGTCATTCCACTGAGTGCCCGCGCATCTTTTCCTTCGCGCTCCAGCATGCCCCAGAGGGCCTCTACGCCTGCGGGGCTGGTCAGAACCAGATGCGTGTAATCGCCCAGCCGATTCAGCGCCGCCTCCATTTCCGGGCAGGGGATGATGGGCTCGGTGCGGATACATGGATATTCATATACGTCGGCGCCCAGCTTGCTGAGCCGCCCTGCCAGTGTGCCAGACCGCTCCCGCGGGCGGGTGACCACGATTTTCTTTCCTTTGAGCGGCAGGGCATCAAACCAGTCGAACTTTTCCGCCAGAGCGCACACTGGGCCGACAATGCTGATCGCCGGGCTTGTCACCGCCTGTTCTGTCGCCGTCTGCGCCAGAGTCCCCACCGTCGCATTGAAGCGGCGCTGCCGGGGCGTTGTCCCCTGCTCTACGATGGCCGCCGGCATATCGGCATTCATCCCCGCCTCCAAGAGTCCGGCGCAGATATCCGGCAGACTGGTGACGCCCATCAGAAAGACCAGTGTTCCCCGTGTCCTCACCAGGGCTTCAAAGTCGATTTCCAGCGGCTTTCCCGCCCGGGCGTGGCCGGTGATGATATGGAGGGACGATGTAAACTCCCGGTGTGTCACCGGGATTCCACCATAAGCGGGAACCGCAATGGCCGAGGTAATGCCGGGCACCTCCTCAAAGGACACGCCGTGTTCTGTAAGCAGTTCCAGCTCCTCGCCGCCCCGGCCGAACAGGAACGGGTCCCCTCCCTTCAGGCGCACCACACGTTTGCCCTCCAGAGCCTTGTTCAGCAAAAGACGGTTGATCTGCTCCTGTGGAACCAGATGGTGGGACGCCTCCTTGCCCACATTGATCTTTTCCGCATTCTCCGGCATCAGGGACAAAATCGCAGGACTCACCAGGCGGTCATACACAACCACTTGTGCCTCCAGCAGAGCTTCGCGGCCCTTGACCGTGAGGAGCCCCGGATCTCCCGGCCCCGCGCCTACCAGCGTTACCTTACCAATCATGCGTCTCCCTCCCTGATGCGCTCCGCCAACTCAATTCCAAGGGCCTCTCCCCGGGTGCGGGGACCGGAAATCGCATCGAACCTCGCCTCTCCGTCAGGGCCCACATCCATCCCCCGCAGGATCAACGTATCTCCTTCCACCGTGGCAAAGGCCGCCACCGGCGAGGAGCAGCCGCCGTCCAGTCTGCGGACAAAGGCCCGCTCCGCAAGGGCGCAGTCGGTCCCATCCCGGTCCCGGAACCGCTCCAGCCAGGAGACATCCTCCCCTGCTCGGACCTGGACAGCCAGAATTCCCTGTCCGGCAGCGGGGATCATCTCCTCCGTTGTGAAATACCGTGCAATCCGCTCCTCCAGACCAAGGCGCCTGAGGCCGGCTGCCGCCAGTACCAGCGCGGCATATTGTCCCTCGTCCAGCTTTCTAAGCCGGGTCTGGACATTTCCGCGCACGGGCGCCACAGGCTGCCCGGGGAACAGCCTCCTGAGCTGCAGGGTCCGGCGCGCGCTGGCACAACCGATGGGCTTGGTCGGGTCCAGTTCCCCCACCCCGAGAGGCAGCACCAGCGCGTCCCTGGGGTCCTCCCTATGTGAAAACCCCGCCAAAGGCAATCTGGGGTCCAGCTCCATGGGCAGGTCCTTACAGCTATGTACGGTAAAATCCACCTGTCCGTCCAGAAGCGCAGCGTCCAGCTCCTTGACAAAAAGGCCCTTGCCCCCCACTTTATCCAGGGTGCGGTCCAAGATCTTGTCGCCGGTTGTCTTCATGGTGACCAGCTCGATGTGAATCATCGGGTCCCATGTCCGAACAGCATCCATGACCGTCTCAGTCTGAACAACGGCCAGAAGGCTCTCCCGGCTTCCCGCTCTGAGTCTCTTCAATCCAATTCCTCCAATGCTTTTCGCACTGCGCTTGCCGCTTCTGCGGCCCTGCGGTGGTCGCCGCCGCTGTGGGAGACCAGGCCCACCGTCACGCCGCCATGTTCACAGACAGCCGGAAAAAAGAAGGTGCACTCCTCCCGGCGATCCGCCACGCTGACGGGGATGCCCAGTTTCCTCGCCTCTTCCCCAACCGACCGGTTCACCTCCCGGTCATCTGTGGCCGCCACAGCCAGAAAAGCGCCCGCAAGATCTCCCGGCACATAGACACGTGGGACCCAATCGATGTTCCTCACGCCGCCCTTCCATTCGGGTGCGATCACCGTTACAGACGCGCCAAATTCGCCCAGGACCGCCGCCCTGCGGGCGGCGATGGCCCCACCGCCCACGATCACACATCGTCTGCCGTACAGGTCAACAAATAGCGGGAAACAGGATGCGTTTTTCTCCATGGCAATTCTCCCTCTCCCGGCTCCGGACGGCGGTATGGACTTTGATCTTCCCCACCACCCGCTCCAGGTCCTCCGGGGTAAAATGCTCCTTTAGCCCGCCGGTCAGCAGATCCACAGCTTTACTGACCGTCAGCTCCACCAGTTCCTCCTGCTCCAATCCGTCCTCCAGCTCCGGGTAGGTGAGCACCCGCTCCGTAATGGCCTCTTTCAGGTTCTCAATCGCGGGGAGGCATTTCCGATAGTTGTGCCACTCGTAGAAACGGCCCATATAATCATCCAAAATATCCAGTACCTCCACAGGGATCTCCCCCCTGTGCTGTTCAGCTCCCAACGTATCCACATTATAAAGCGTGATGCCGGGAAGCGCTTCTACTCCTGCGTCCACGTCCCGCGGCATAGAGAGATCCACGACCCAGGAAGGCCTTCTCTTGAGCATGCTCATCTGTTCTGCCGTTACCGTGTAATGGGGACTGGTGGTGGCTGAAAGGACCAAGTCCATCCCCTCCATAGCCGAAAACCGGTCATCATAGGGAACCACGCCGCAACCGGCAGGTACCACGGTCTCCCCGTGGCGGTAGGTCCGCAGTGTGACGGTCACCGAGCAGCCGGCTTCGCGGAGAAGAGATGCCGACAGTCGGCCCATCTCTCCATTGCCAATGACCAGCGCCCGCTTCCCATCCAACTTCCCCATATCCCGTCTCAATACATCGACCGCCCGGGCGGCGGCGGAGGTAGCGACTCCGGTAAGCCGAACTTTTGTTTTGATCTCCTTGCCCGCAGCCACAGCGTTTCGAAACAGGGTCTCCAGCACCGGGTCCGCCGTCCCCTGCTCCCTGGCTATGCCGATGGCCGCCTTCACCTGGGAGATAATCTGATCCTCTCCCCAGATCTGAGACTTGAGCCCCCCGGCTACCTCCATGAGGTGCCTGGCCGCCGCGCTGCCACGTCGCGTCACGAAAGCGCCGGCAAACGGAGCATATTCCAGCCCCACCGCGCCGCAAAGGATTTCGTCCGGCTTCAGATCGCTCTCTGGGGCGCACGAGAGATAGAGCTCCGTACGATTGCAGGTGGAGATGAGCGCACAACCCAGAATCCGTAGATTCTGGGCTCGGATCCGCCCCACCAGCGCTCCCACCTGCGCCCTGGTAAAGGAAAGCTGCTCCCGCAGCTCAATAGGCGCCTGACTGTAGTCCAGACCGGACATCAGAATGACCATGGAAAAACACTTCCTTGAGACAGTTTGATAATCAGACTATTCCTTAACGAGCACCACTGAAAAATAACCGGTGCCGTCCGTCATATCCGCAAAGCGGGGGTATAACGCTTCTCCCTTCATGCCGCAGTTGGCCACCATGGAGGCCCTCTCCAGAAGCCCCTTCTCCCGCAGGAGCGCCTGCAGTTCTCCGATGCTTTTTCCCGCCTTCATGAACACTTTATTGGCCGGAATGTCCAGGCAGTCGGCCGCCTCATGAGAAGCCGGAACGATGAGAAGCCGTTCCGCCCCTTCACACAGGGATGTATTGAGCCGGGCAGCCACGGCACAGAAGGAAGGAACGCCCGGGATCAGCTCAGCCTCATAGCCGCGGGCGAGAACCTTCCTGTGGACGTAAATATAGGTAGAGTACACTGTGGGGTCTCCCAGTGTAATAAAGGCCACGCTCCGCCCCTGATCCAGCAGTGCGCAGATATCCTCCGCGATTCTCTCATAACACCCGTCCAGCAGGCTTCGATCCCGTACCATGGGGGTAGGACAGCAAAGGAGCTCTTTCCCCTCCACAAACTCTCTGACGATATGGAGTGCGGTTTTCTCTCCCGCTCCCTTGTCCGGAACCGCCACCACGTCAGCCCCGCGCAGGATGCGCTCGGCCTTTCTGGTCACTAGCTCCGGATCTCCGGGCCCTACGCCAACCCCATACAGTTTTCCCTGATCCATATAAATGTCACGTCTCCTGTAGCAGTCTATTGATCTCTCTCCGCGCCGCACCGATGGTGGCGGCGGACCGGTCAGCGTCCAGCCCGTCCCTGTCCCGCAGGATCTCCATCAGATGGGCGATGCGCGGCAGGCGCAAATGATTCTCCCGCAGCAGCTCCGGCTGGGAAAAAAGCGCCTCTGTGGTCCCCTCCGCCGCTATCTTTCCTCCGTTGAGGAGGTAGGCATAGTCACAGTAAAGGGGTACGATATCCATATCGTGGGTGGCAATGATAATCGTCATCCCCAGCCTGCCGCGCAGCTCGGCGAGGAGACGCATAATATCGCTGACCCCCTGGGGGTCCAAGCCAGCCGTAGGTTCATCCAGAATCACCACGCTGGGCTCCATCACCAGCACCCCGGCGATGGCCACTCGCTTTTTTTGCCCAAAGGACAACGCATGGGTAGGTTTTCCCTTCAGATGGGTCACGCCGGTCCACTCCATCGCCTCATCCACCCGGCGGCGCACCTCCTCCTCAGGAAGTCCCAGATTTACGCCTCCAAATGAGATGTCACGATATACGTCGGCGGAAAAAAGCTGGTCATCCGGGTCCTGAAAGACGATACCCACCTGCTTGCGGACGGATATGAGCCCCTTTCGATCATACGTGACAGGGACGCCGTCCACCCTCACTTCCCCGCCGGCCGGGGTGAGGACTCCGTTCAGATTTAAAAACAGGGTGGACTTTCCGGCCCCGTTTGCGCCCAAAATTCCTGTCATTTTCCCCCGCTCCGCCCGGAACGAGATGTGGTCCAGCGCCACCGTGCCGTCCTCATAGGTATAATAAAGGTCCCTTGCCTCAATGGCATAGGTCATTTCAGCACCCCGCTTTCCGCGAAAAATACCAGAAGTTGCAGCGCTACTACGCCAATGCCCCAGAAATAGAGTTTTTTCCCATTCTGATACTCCATGGGCAGCGTAACAAGACTCCCGGTATATCCTCTGGCCTCCAGCGCAGCGTACACCCGGTCTCCCTGCCTCCAGGCCCGGAGAAACACCAGCGAAAGCATTGTTCCCACACACTCCAAACTCTGCCGAAACCCCTGATAACCGAGCCTGGACTCCTGGGCCACACGGATACGTCCTGCCGTGTCCATCAGGACAAAGATAAACCGATAGATGAGTTCCATAAGCTCCACCAGCAGCCGGGGCACATGGAGCCGCTCCAGCGCCATGGTGAGATCGGTCACAGGCGTATTGAGCGACAAAAAATACATGGCGGAGATAGCGCCCAATGCTTTACAAAAAACCATCAGACCCATCCGGAGATAACCAACAGTGATTCCCCACCGGAAGCGTCCCAACAGGCGAAAAGCGCACAGCGCCTCCGTCTCCTCAGAAACCGGCCGCAATACGACGGTAGCGCAGCCGATGATCAAAAAAGCCAGCGGGATCTTCAGAAAATGAAGCACCGTTTTCGGTCTCTGCCCCCCAAGCCCCACCGTGAGTGCCCCCATCACAAGCGCCGTCACAAGGCCCACGGAAATGCTCTCGCTGAACAGGCACACCAGCAGCACGGCCAGAGAGAACCAGAGCTTTGGGATCGGGTCCACCTCCTTGAGCCGTGAGGAATATGCGTACCGATCCGTCCCCATGGTCACACCCTCTTGGACTCCTCCGGCTTTCTCGCCGTGATGCGCCCCAGCACAAAGCACACGACACCGGAACCAAGCGCCGCCTGGAGCGCGAAAAGCAGGGACTCGATCTCCCCGCTGGCAGGCTCCGACAAGGGCTCGAACCAAGGCTCATAGTCGGGATTGGTCTCCTCGATGAGCGCTCCGGCGATCCCATCGGCTCCGCCAAACTCCGCATCCTTGCAATACCAGAGAGGAAAAGCGGCCAACAGCACGACCAAGGCGATCAGAATCACGTTTTTCTGCCAGACTTTCATGCTTCTTCCCCCCTCTTTATAGTACGGAGAGCTCTTGGAGCTCTGCAGCAGAGTATTTTTCCAGCACATTAAATACCACCACGGTCAGCAGCCCCTCGGCAATGGCCAGCGGAATCTGGGTCACGGCAAAGATAGCCAGATACTCCCCAAAATTTCCGTGGACCACCCCCAATTGAACGGATGTGGTCACATAGGTGAGCAGGTCCCCCAGGGCTGCGGCAAAGAATACGGCCACAGAGGGCTTGGTCTTCGCTTTTTTCAGCAGCATATAAACACCCCAGGACACAAAAGGTCCTACGATGGCCATAGAGAAAACGTTAGCGCCCAAAGTGGTCAGACCGCCGTGGGCCAACAGCAGCGCCTGGAAAAGCAGGACAATGAGCCCCAGGATCGTGGTGGCGGTGGGACCGAACAGGATCGCGCCCAGCCCCACTCCGGTGGGATGAGAGCAGGACCCCGTAACCGACGGAATCTTCAGTGCAGAGAGGACAAAAGCGAATGCGCCGCACATGGCAAGGAGCACTTTCGCTTTGGGATTGAGATCCACCTTCTTTTTAATAGAGAAAAAACCGGAAACTACAAATGGGACGCATACCGCCATCCAACCGAATGCCCAAGCCTTGGGCAGCATCCCCTCGGCGATGTGCATAGCTGATGCGCCGGACAGCATAAGGCCCAGTAGGGCAATGGACGCCGCCAAGAGCCTGAACTTGCGTGGAACATGATACTTCATCAGAATGCTCTCCTTTATTTCCTCTTGCAAAAATTCGCGGCGTCGCCGCACTCCTGTTTTTCGTTTTTATTCGGCCTCCTCGGCGTGCCGGACAAAGACTTCCCGAATCCCAGGATACTCTCCCAATCCGGAAAGCACACACTTCACGTCATAACCCTGCGCCGCGATCCGGTTTTTCCAGGAGTCCGCCTCATCCCCCGCCAAGTCATTTTTGGCGTGATCCCCTGCCACCACCATCAGCGGATAGAGCACGACCTTTTTCACCTCCGGGCGCTCATCCAGCCGATGCAATACCTCTTCCAACCCGGGATATCCCTCTACCGTGCCGACAAGTATATCGGTCCGCCCCAGATCGTGAAAAACATACTCCAATTGACAGTAGGCGGAATTTGCAAAGTGTTCCGTTCCATGCCCCATAAAGACAAGTGCCGTATCCTTCTCCCGTGTCGGCAGGACCTGCAGGAGCGCCTGCGCCGTGACCTTGTAATCCTGTACCGTGGTCAGCAAGGGGCGGCCTACGGCCAAGCGCACAAATTTCTCCCGGAACGGCTCTGTCTGCGCCGCGAGTTTATCGTATTCGTCTCCGTTCATGATGTGTGTGGGCTGGAGCACCACATCGTCGAATCCCTCCGCCGCCAAGCGTGAGAGGGCCTGCGGCACATCGTCGATATGCAGCCCGTCCCGGCGCTCCAGCTTCCGGAGGATCATGCCGCTGGTAAATGCCCGGCGCTGGACTCTGCCCGTCATACGCCCGGCGATGTCCCACTCGATGGGCTGAATGGTCTTTTCCAGCGTATCCAGGTGGCTGGTCCCGAAGGATACCACCAACACAGCTTGTCCGGCCATCGTATCCACCCCCTCCGATATTATTCTCTGGCGTTTCCCGACGCCAGGTACAGCATGGCATTGCAGATACAGGCGGCCACATTGGACCCGCCCTTCCGACCACGGGCCACGATATAGGGGACCTGCTCGGTGAGCAGGAGCTCCTTGCTCTCCACCACATTGACAAAGCCCACCGGCACGCCAATGACCAGCGCAGGGCTCAGCTCTCCAGCCTCCATAAGCTCGCAGGCCCGTACCAACGCTGTGGGCGCATTTCCCAGGGCCAGAATCAAAGGCCCCTTCAGCCGCGCGGCCCGCTCCATGGAGACCGTTGCCCGGGTAACCCCCCGCTCCTTGGCCTCATTGGCCACGTCGACGTCGGACATAAAGCAGAGCACCTCGCCGCCAAACCGCTCCAATACCCGTTTATTGATCCCGGAACGTGCCATCTGGGTATCGGTGACGATCGTGCAGCCCTGCCGGATGGCTTCCACGCCTCTCTGTACCGCGCCTTCGGAAAATACCAGATGATCGGCATAATCAAAATCGGCGGTGGTATGGATGACCCGCTTCACCACGGGCAGCACCTCTGCCGGGAAGCTCCGCTCTCCCAGCTCCGATTGAATGATCTCCATGCTCCGCGCCTCGATGTCCGCAGGCGCCACTCTCTGCAATTCTACTTTCATATCTCTATTCCTCGCCGTTCAAAATACGGTATACCCGCTCCATATCCAAACTTTCCCGCAGTCCGGCGGCCAGTTTGTCGTACTGCTCCTCCTGGTAGCTCCGATAGTCTATCGCAGCGGCGGTGGGGGAGAGCCCCTTCGTCGCAAAGAGCGCATTGACCAGCCCCTGGGCGCTCTCTGCCCGCTCAAAAATACCGTGCACATAGCTGCCCCAGACGTTACCACAGGATGCGCCATCCCGCTTGGTCTGCCCATCCAGCGTGGTAATCTCCGTCAGAGGCTTTCCGTCATCCAGAAGAGCCGTGTCTCCCATATGGATCTCATACCCGTCGAAAGGAACACCGTTGAGGCCGGCAAAGACTCCCTGGGCACCGAAATAGGCCCCTCTCACCCGTGTCCGGGTCTTTTCCCCCCGGAACACCGTGGAAACGGGCAGCAGTCCCATACCGGCCAGCTCTCCACCGCTCTCCACTCCATCGGGATCAGAAAGGGTGCGCCCCAGCATCTGATAGCCGCCGCAGACACCCAACACGGCTCCGCCCCGGCTGGCATGCTGGAGCACTTTGGCCTCCAGCCCATTTTGACGCATCCATTTGAGGTCATCCATCGTGCTTTTGGTACCCGGAAGGATCACCAAATCAGGATTTCCGAACTTCCCCGGAGTGCGCACATAGCGCACCGTTACTCCGGAGAGACGCTCCAATGGGTTGAAATCCGTAAAGTTGGAGATGCGGGGCAGTTGAATCACCGCGATATCCAGCAGTCCTACCTGCCCCTCCCCCCTCATCTTGGAGGAGAGAGAATCCTCATCGTCCACATCCACATCCAGCATGGGCACTACGCCCAATACCGGCTTGCCGGTGAGTTCCTCCAATGTGACCAGACCAGGCCGCAAAATCTCCACATCGCCACGAAACTTATTGATGAGAAGGCCCTTGATCCGTGCCTGCTCCTCCGGTTCCAAAAGCTTCACCGTCCCGTAGAGAGAGGCAAATACGCCGCCGCGGTCGATGTCTCCCGCCAACAGCACCGGAGCGCCCGCCAGTCTGGCCATACCCATGTTGACAAAATCATCCTGGCGGAGGTTGATCTCCGCCGGGCTTCCCGCCCCCTCGATCACGATGATGTCGTTTTCGGCGGAGAGACTCTCAAAGGCAGCCATAATCTCAGGGATCAGCGCCTTTTTGTACTTGAAATACGCCACGGCCCCCATGGTCCCCCGGGGCACGCCGTTTACAATGACTTGGCTTCCCATATCGTTGGTGGGCTTGAGGAGCACCGGATTCATCCTCACATCGGGGGCTACTCCCGCAGCCTCCGCCTGGACCACCTGAGCCCTTCCCATCTCCAGACCGTCTGCGGTGATAAAGGAATTGAGCGCCATATTTTGGGATTTAAAAGGGGCCACTCGATAGCCGTCCTGATGAAAAATACGGCACAGCCCCGCCGCCAGCAGACTTTTTCCCGCATTGGAGGCAGTCCCCTGGATCATGATCGCTTTTGCCATTTACAGCACCTCTTTCAATGCCCGGACAAGCCGTTCATTTTCTCCCCTCAGGCGGATCGCGATCCGATAGTAGTCCTCTGTCAGCCCCACATAGTTGGCACAGGAGCGGATGAGGATTCCCCGCTTCAGAAGCCGTTCTCTCAGATCCGTCACGCCCGCCCTCTGAAAAAGGAGATAATTTGCCGCGCTGGGAAACACCCGCAGACCCAATCCGGCCAACTCGCCGGTCAGCCAGCGTCTCTCCACCTCAATCAACTGCCGGGCCAACAGCGGATGGAGGGGCTCCTGCAAGGCCGCCACTCCGGCTGCCTGGGCCGGAGCAGATACGCTCCAGGGCTGCGCGCACCGGGAGAGTCGGTCCAGCAGACCCGTATCCGATGTGATACAGTAGCCCAGCCGCAGTCCCGGCATGGCATAGCACTTGGTAAAAGCCCGCAGCAGGAGCAGATTGGGATAGGACTTCACGTATCCGGCGAGGCCCCCCGAGTCCCCGCTGTCGGATAGGGCCAGGAAGCACTCGTCTACCACCAGCCGTATCCCCCTGCCCGCGCATCGCTCCAAAATGCGCTCCATGAGTCCGCGCGCAATAGGCTGTCCGGTGGGATTGTTGGGCGTGCAGAAGAAAGCCATCTCCAAGCGTCCGTCCAGATCCTCCAGCACAGCATCTGTCAAGTTAAAATCGTTGTCAGGTGTCAGGCGGTGGTAGACCACTTCGCTTCCCGCAGCTTCCATGGCCTCCTGATACTCCGAAAAGGTAGGCGCCGTGACCAGGGCCCGCTTGGGCCTGAGTGCAAAGGCCAGCCGGAAGATGAGATCCGCCGCTCCATTGCCGCAGAGGACCCATTCCCGCTCCACGCCGTCCCGCCGTGCGATCCCCTCGGTAAGCACGCGGCACAGGGGGTCTGGGTAATGAACGGCTCCCTTTACTGCGGCGGCCGCCGCCCGGCGCACGGACTCCGGCATGCCCAGCGGATTCAGATTGGCGGAGAAGTCCACGATTTCCCCCTGAAACCCCATCTTGGCAGTGAGAATGTCGCCGCCGTGGGTATACGCTTTCATCCGATCCCCCCTCCTTTCGTTCTTTTCTTTCACCTGCCCTCAGGCCAGGCTCAGCAGCAGGGGTATCCCGCAAAAAAGCACCATGGCCAGGAAAGCTGTGGCATACATGAGCCGGTTGGCGCGGAGAATATCCGCAGCCTCCACCGGGCGCATGGCGTCTCCGATAGAGGGCTTTTCCACTAACGTGCCAAAATAATAATTGCTCCCGGCCAGCTCCACATCCAGCGCCCCGGCGCAGGCCGCCTCCGTATGGGCGGAGTTGGGGCTCTTGTGATTTTTTCGGTCCCGCTTAAAGATACGCCACGCGTTTTTTCCATCAAATCCTGCGGGACGGGCCGCCAGACACATGAGTATGCCCGCCAAACGGGCCGGGATCCAATTCACCACATCATCCAGCTTGGCCGCCGCCCGGCCAAAGTAGAGATACCGGTCATTCTTGTACCCTACCATAGAATCCATGGTATTGACGGACTTGTAGAGCATTCCCAGAGGCGCTCCCCCCAGGGCCAGACACAGAAGAGGCGCAATCACGCCGTCGGAGGCGTTCTCGGCCACGGTCTCCACCGCCGCCTTGGCAACGCCGGTCCTGTCCAGCCGGTCTGTATCCCGTCCCACGATCATGGAGACAGCACGCCTGGCCTCTTCCAGGGTCCCGTCCCGCAGGGCCCGGTAGACCTTTACGCTCTCGTCCCGCAGGGAGCGGGCAGCCAGAAGCTGATAACACAGTACCGTCTGTGCGGCAAACGCCAGCCAGGGATGGATCCGTCCGCACAGCCATAAGATCAGCACGGTGACGCCGGTGGATATTCCGCCCACCAGTACCACCAGAACGCCGCCTGCCGCCAGTTCGCCCCGCTCTCCCCTGGGAAAAACCGTCCGCAGGAGCTTTTCCAGTCCGGCGATCAACGCGCCGATGGCCCGTACCGGATGGGGCATCCAGTGGGGGTCTCCCAGCAGAAGGTCCAGGCAGAACCCCAACAGAAGAGCATATAGCCGCAGGGTAAGGCTCATGCCCTGACCCTCCCGACGGTCCCCAGAATGTCCAGCCGAAGAGGGTCTCTGCACAGTTCGGCCCGGTAGCCGCCGCAGTTCTGGGGATACCAATCGTAAAAGCGCTCCCGGCTCGGCCGGCCATGGAGCGTGAGCATCCCCATCAGAAGACCTCCGTGGGACACCACGCCAATGCGCTCATAGCCCCGCGCGGCAGCATCGTCGGCAAGCCGCCCCAGCGCCCTGGAACCCCGGCGGGCACAGTCTTCGGCGGGCTCACCCACCGCCATCTCCCCCGCCAGCCACCGCTGGTAGAGAGGATCGTTCTTGAGCTCCTCGTGATTCTTCCCCTCAAAAGGGCCGAAGTCGGTCTCCCGCAGATCGTCCACAACCGTGTGTTCCACCCCCGGCCACAGCAGTTCCGCCGTCCTGCGGCAGCGGAGCATGGGACTGATATAGAGGTGCTCCACCGTGGGCAGCAGCGGTGCAGTCTCGCGGGCCAGCGTCTCCCCCTCGGGCGCCAAGGGTACATCCAGCCGCCCCACAAAGCGCTTTTCCTTGTTTCCCTGGGTCACACTGTGCCGTACCAGGATCACTTCCATGCCCCTTCCCCCTTCAACACCATACTCAGTCCGCAGAAGATGCGCTCCACCCGGTCTGCCCGCCGGGCCAGCACACAGCACAGGCGTCCCACTGCCTCTCGCCAGCTCCGCTCTCCAGGATCGATGGGCACCACCCCACAGCCCACCTCGTCACAAAGGATGACCACGTCCGGGTTATCCTCGAGGACTGTGTCCAGCTTTTCCTCCAGGTTTTCGTCCGGATGTTCCCGTATCCAAGACTCCAGGCCGACAAAAATCGGTTTTCTTCTTGCCGCCTCAGGGTCACGGGCCACATCCTCCGGGCCGCACCCTGTCTTTTCTATGGCATAAGCCAGCTTGCCCTGGCCTGTACCGCCGATGAGCAAAATCATAACAGCACCTCGATCCGCTGGGCCAGTACTACCTGGAGCACCATAGCGCATTCACAGATCTGGAGAAAAAATCCCGCCAGATCCCCGGTGACACCTCCAAACTGCCGTGTAGACATGACCCTATAGTAGAGAAAGGACAGCAGCGCCCCAGCCACCGTGAATGCTCCGGCCCACAGGTCCAGCCACAGCATTCCGGCGCAGCAGCCGATTACCCACAGCACCAACACCACCCGCGCCCGCTTGGCGTCCATGGGCTGCGTAAAGGTTGCCAGCAGACCGCTCCCACGGGCGTTGGGCCAGGAGCAGGCCGCCAGGCCGGACAGGCTGCGGGACAGCGCTGGCCCCAGGCACAGAACCCAGAACGTGCCGCCGGCCGGCTCCGCTTCGCACCATACCGCAAAGAAGGTGATGAGATACAGGCAGCAACAGATGATCGCAAAGGCTCCTGTGTGGGAGTCCTTTAATATTTCCAGCTTTTTTTCTCTGGGCTGGTGGGAGCCCAGCGCGTCGGCCGTGTCACAGAAGCCGTCCAAGTGGATGGCCCCGCTCACCGCCACGGGCAGCAGCAACGCCCCAGCGGCCCGGAGCCAGGGTCCGATATCCAACAGTGCGCACAGCTCCAGCCACAACCCCAGAAGCAGACCGATCACCACCCCCACCACTGGAAAAAAGCACAGCGCCCAGGAGAGACTCTTTCGATCCCACTCCACCTGAGGCACTGGGAGCTTGGAGTACATCGCCACCGCAATCCAAAGAGATCGCATCACATCCTACTCCCCCTTCCAGCAGACAGGTATGCCGCAGACCACCTCATAGACCCTGTCCGCCTGGGCCGCGATGACCCGATTGAGTTGGGCGAGGCAAGCCAGGTATGCCGCCGTCTCCGGATCATAGCAGACTCCGTCGGAAAAAAGTTCATTGGTGACCACCACGACAGTGGATGACCGATCCCGCAGCTTCCGTATCCCTGTGAGCACCCTCTCAGGGACTCCCGCCCGGTCGCCGCCGTCGAACCACTCGTTGGCCGCGAGGTTGGAAAGGTCCTCCAGCAGCACCACCGCCCCTTCGGGGACCGGCATCTCTCCGAGGCGGACCGGCCGCTCCACCGTGCGGAATCCCTTTCCTGCCCGCATGGCCCGATGCCGCTCCACCCGCTTCCGGCTCTCAGCATCCCAAACCTGCATTGTGGCCACATAGATCCGCTCTCCCGCCTGGGTGCGGACCACCAGTTCCTCGGCATACCGTGATTTTCCGCTTGCCGAGCCGCCGCTGACCAAAATAAGCATCGCCGTTCTCCGCCCCGTCTCCGCTTTATGTCAGCGGTTGATATGCCTCGATGTTCGTGGCCTCAAAGGTACACATCTCCCGGTAGACCGCAAGCCCCATGTCCAGCAGCGGCATAACGGCCACCGCCCCGGTCCCCTCACCCAGACACATGCCCGCGTAGAGGAACGGAGTGAGCCCCAGCGCCTCCAGCACCAGCTTTCCGGCCGGCTCATTCGATGCGTGGCTGCCCAGCATGTAGTCCTTTACCCCCGGACACAGGCTGGCCGCCACCAGCGCAGCCGCAGAGGAAATAAACCCGTCCACGAGCACGGGAATATGGTGATAGGCGCCCCCCAGGAATACTCCGGCAAGCCCGGCGATATCCAACCCGCCCACCTTATGCAGAACATCAAGACCATCCGCCGGATCGGGGCGGTTCACGGCGATGGCGGTCTCGATGGCCCTGATCTTCAGGCGGAGCCCCTCTGTAGAGAGCCCGGCGCCCCTGCCTGTCACGTCTGCCGGCTCCTGACGCAGCAAGACAGAGACGACGGCGCTGGAGGTGGTGGTGTTTCCAATGCCCATCTCTCCGGTGGCCAGCAGCCGATAGCCCTGTTTCTTGAGCTCGCCCACCAACTCCACCCCCGTCAGGATGGCCCGCTCCGCCTCTTCACGTGTCATGGCCGGACCTTGGGTCATATTGGCTGTTCCCCGCCGGATATTTTTCTGGCGGATCTTCCCGCCCTTTACCGGGCGGGCGACACCAATGTCCACAGGAATCACATCGGCGCCCGCCACGTGAGACATCCGGCACACGGAGGTGTCCCCGGTGGACATGTTTTCCGTGACAAGCGCCGTGACCTCCTGCCCTGTCTGGGTGACGCCCTCCTCTACCACGCCGTTGTCGGCGCACATGACCACCACAGCCCGCTTGGAGATATCTATGTAAGGGCTTCCTGTCATTCCGGCGATCCGGATGACATCCGTCTCCAACATGCCCAGGCTGTTCAGCGGGTGAGCGACGGCATCCCACCGGCGCTTCGCCTCCGCCATGGCTCGTTGCTCTGCGGGCGCGATCTGCGTGAGGATATCCTCTAATCTCATTGCAATTCCTCCCTATATCTGACACAGGCCGCGGTAAATCGCCGGGCGGCCTCGGGTCTGGATGCAAAATGGAAATGCGGGAATCCGGCATAGAGACGGGCCGAAGTGTGGACACAGTCCCACTTGCGGTCCGATTGGGGCTTTCGTGCTATAAATCCCGCCCCGGGGTCTGTGCTCTCCCAATAGTGGAATTCATGCCCAGGCAGGGTCTCTCCCGCACGGCAGAGTAGATTGTCTTTCTCCGCTGTCAGCGTCACATATCCAAACCGCCCCATTCTGTCGGTGCGGTACGCCCGGGCCTCCAGCACATTGGCCATAGGGTAGCTCTCCCCGTCGCTGCCCTCCATGCTCTGATGCAGATAGAGGAATCCGCCGCACTCAGCCACACAGGGCATCCCGCCCAGCACGGCTTTTCGCACCGCCTTTCGCATGGCGATGTTCTCTGAAAGACGTCTGGCATACAGCTCCGGGTATCCCCCCCCCAGGTAAAGCCCGCAGGCCCCAGCAGGAAGCGCAGTATCCTCCATGGGGGAAAACTCCACCAGCTCAGCGCCCTGCCGCCGCAGTTCCGCCAGGCCGTCTTCATAATAAAAGCAAAACGCGTTATCTCTGGCCAAAGCCACCACTGGAGGAGTCCCCGCGATTTTCACCGGTTTTTCCGGCGTATACGTGAGATCCGGCGCAGCGCCGGAAAGGGCCAGGAGGCCGTCTATATCCAGCGTTTTTTCCGCCTGTTCCGCCAACCTCCGCAGCTTTTCCCGCAGATCTCCCACCTCGGCGGCCGTGATCAGGCCCAGATGGCGGCTCTCCAGCGCACACTCCGACATGAGGGGCAGGTACCCAAACACTGGGATCCCGACCTCCTCCTCCACACATGCTTTGAGGCGCGGGTACAGCATGGGGGAGCAGCGATTCAGGATCACGCCCCGAATCCCACTGTCAGGCCGGAATTCCGCCAGTCCCTTTACCAGGGCGGCCGCAGAGAGGGCCCGCCCTCTGGCGTCCGCCACCAGTATCGCCGGCGTCCCCGTGGTTCGTGCCAGATCATAGGCGCCTGCGTCACTGCTCATTCCGATGCCGTCATAATAACCCATGACTCCCTCGACCACGGCCAGACTGCTTCCCGCCGTGTTCTCCGCAAGCAGTCGACATGTCGTGTCCGCCCCCAGGAAAAACAGATCCAAGTTCCGGGATTTTGCCCCAATGATCTCACTATGGAACATGGGATCGATGTAGTCAGGTCCGCATTTAAAGGCAACTGGCCGCATTCCGCGGTCTACCAGCGCCTGGAGAATAGCGCAGGTCACCGTGGTCTTACCTCCTCCGCTGGCGGGGGCACAGAGGAGGAGCCGAGGCGTCTTACTCACCGGGCCGCCCCTCCCCGCTGATGATCCATACCGGATTCTGGGCGTTCATCATGTGGTAGCGGCCCACCTCCCGCGTCTTGGTGACGGCAACCTGGAGCACATCGACGCCGGAGAGGCCCAGAGTCCGGAAGCACCGTACCGCCTCGGCCAGCGTCTCCAGGGTGATAGCATTGACCACCACCCGCGCGGCGGGGTTCTTTTCGAATACAACGCGCAGGATCGCCTCCATATCTCCGGAGGTCCCCCCCAGAAACACCCGGTCCGGTGCCGGCAGTCCGTCTAGGACTTCAGGGGCTGTCCCGGGTACGACGTGGAGGTTGGAGACCCCAAATTGCTCCTTGTTCCTGCGGAGCAGCTCCAGCGCGTCCGCTTTCTTCTCTATGGCATACACCCGTCCGGCCGGAAGGGCGAGTCCTCCCTCCACCGAGACCGAGCCGGTGCCCGCGCCCACATCCCAGAGGACGTGGTGGGCGCATAGTCTCAGTTTGGAAAGGGAGATGGTGCGGACCTCCTCCTTGGTCATGGGGGCATCTCCCCGGAGAAACGCGTCGTCCGGAATGCCGGAGTTGGAAACGCCCCGGAAAACAGGGCTGGGATTCCGGCACAGCAGTACGGCCAAATCCGAGAACTCCAGCTCCGCCAGCTCCGCGGCCGTGCCGGTAACGATACGCTCTTCCGCATAGGAGAGGTTCTCCCCCACGGAGATCTCCACCCAGTCCATGCCCCATTCGGCAATGGCCCGGCATACATCCTGGGCCTTGGTCTTTCCGCCGGTGAGAAGGAAGGTCTTGGCGTGGCTTTGCACCTCGCCAGCCGCATTGAGTATACGTCCGTGGGCGCTGGCCACATGGGCGTCCTGCCAGGATGTCTTCAGCTTGGTGCATAGGTAGGCCAGGGAGCTGATACCAGGGAGGCTCTCCACCTCGTATCCCTCCAGCAGCGGCCACAGATTTTTGGCACCGCTGTAAAAGCCCACATCCCCGGAGAGCAGTACCCCCACCGGACTCTCGCCGCAGGTCTCAATATAGGCAAGGATGTCCGCCGCCGCAATGAGCGGCACACAATTCTTTCCCTTCTGATAGGGCTCCAGCAGGCGGGGGGCCCCGACCAGCACAGGGCAGGCTTCAATCGCCCGTTCCGCCTCTGCTGTCAGCGTGGCGGGGTTCCCCATTCCCACGCCGATCAGGCATACTTTTGGTTTCACCGCAGCGCCTCCTTGAAATCCGTTTTTAACTCTTCCAAGCTCCTTCCTGTCTCCTGACAGGGCCTCTCCACCACCACGAGGGCGCAGCCAGCTTCCCGTGCGGCCTCCTCCTTGTCCCAAAAGCCGCCGGCCCCGCCCGACGCCTTGGTCACAAGCGCCCCAATCCCATACTGGCGGATAATCGCTAGGTTCAGCTCCTTGGAAAAGGGCCCCTGCATACACAGAACATGCGCGGGCGAAAACCCCAGCTCCAGACAGCGCCCCAGAGAGTCCAGGCTGGGCAGTACCCGTGGAAAGCAGCGCTCCCGCAGCCCCGGCACGGCAAAGGGGGCAAGCTCCTTGCTCCCGGTGGTGAGCAGAATGCCGCCCTCAACCGCTGTGAGCCGCTCCGCCGCTCCTGCCAGGTCCGACACGCAGATCCAGTCCCCCTCGACCGCGCCATCCCGCAGGAGGCGCTGATAAGGAAGCCCGGCGTTTTCTGCCGCAGTCCGGAGATTTCGGGTGACCTCCACGGCATAGGGATGTGTGGCATCCACCACCCGTTCAAAGCGCCCCTCCCTCATCAGCCCCTCCATGCCGGATCGGTCCAGCCGGCCGGTATGGACACGGATGCGGGGATCACTGGGAATCAGAGAGGCTCCATATCCCGTAGCCACACAGAGCGTAACGCCCACGCCCTCTCCCGCCAGCCATTCCGCAAGCTCACGTCCCTCAGAAGTGCCTCCGAACAGCAGAATATGCATGGGTGTTTCCCCTCTCCTTCCGCTCAATTCTCCCGCTGGAGGTAGCCACGCGGCGTTACCATCTTCCCATTCAGCACCCGAGTCTGGCCGCTGCCAATAAAGACCGTGGTGAACATATCCACCTTCGTGTCCCGCAGCGCCGCCAGCGTCGTAAGCACGGCGCACTCTCCCTCCCGGCCGATGTTCTGCACAAAGCCGCAGACCGTGTCCGGCGCCTTTCCCGCCGCAAGCAGGATATCGCAGGCACGCCTCAAATGGTCCGGCCGGCTGTGGCTCGCCGGATTGTAGAGGCAGAGCACAAAATCCGCCTGGGCCGCACAGATGAGCCGCCGCTCGATTTTTTCCCACGGCGTAAGGAGGTCCGACAGGGATACCACCGCGAAGTCGTGGGTCAGCGGGGCACCCAGCACAGCGGCTCCGCCGCAGGCGGCGGTAATGCCCGGAACAACCTCGATCTCGATGGGGGGATATTCCTGAGCCACCTCATAGACCAGTGCGGCCATACCATAAATGCCGGAGTCGCCGGAGCACACCATGGCCACATCCTTTCCAGCCACAGCCTCCTCTACCGCCGCGCGGCAGCGGTCCACCTCTTTGCGCATACCGGTAGAGCGCATCTCTTTGTGGGAAAACTCCTCCCGAATCAGCTCGATATATGCGGTATAACCTATGATCAGTTCGGCCTGTTCCAGCGCCTCCCGCGCCCGACCAGTCAGGTCCCGGCCCGCGCCGGGGCCCAAACCCACTACGGTCACTCTCATGCGCTCTCTCCTTCCAATGATATCACAAGGGGCTCACGGCTCACCGCTACGGTAACGCCTCCCCCAGCCTGCTTCCTGACGACCAGTTCACCGCCCGCCCGGACAGCGGCACGCTCACAGACATTGTCCACGCCCGTGACGCCCCGAACAAATTCCGAAGGCGTGAATTCACCGGAAATCTCCGCCAGTTCCTGTGGAGTAAAGGTCCGCAGAGGCAGTCCCCACTGCCGGCAAAAGGCCAGCAGTCCCGCCTCCTCTTTTTTGAGGTCAATGGTACATACCTGCCTGACCGCCTTCGATGAAAGCCGGTGAGCACACAGCACCTCCCCCACCGCTCTGGCGATGGCCTCCGCCGTCACGCCGCGGCGGCATCCGATCCCCAGATTCAACACCCTGGGGATCAGTCTCAGCGTCATAGGAAAGGGCGCGGCTGCATCGTCCAGCGTGATGGCAAACCCCAGCTCCGCTGCCCCCTCCATCACCCCATCCGGCAACTCCCCTTGTATAGGAAAATCACTTTTCAGTCCCACTGGTTTACCGCTCAGTAGGGCCGCCGAAATACACTTTGCCGCCTCTTTCCCGTCAAGGAAAAAACCTTGCTCCCTTGCCCACTGATCCACGGCAAATTTTCCATTTACATCCGTGGCAGTGGACACAGCCGCCCTGCCGCCGGTCATCGCCGCCACAGTCCTGGCAAGGTCGTTTGCTCCTCCCACATGTCCGGAGAGGAGCGGCACCGCGAACTGCCCTGCCTCATCCACCGAGACAACGGCGGGATCGGTGAACTTGTCCCTCACATAGGAAGCAATGGCCCGGACCGCGATGCCGCTGGCACCGATGAAGAGGATTCCCTCGCAGTCGGCAAAGCGTTCTCCCGTCCATGCGCCCAGGTTCTCGTAAGTCGGGAACGCCAAATTCAGCCGTGCGGGAACCGCTATCATGCAGCTGTTTCCCAGTCCCGTCAATTTCTCCGCCAGCGCCTGGGCCAGTGCCGCCCCCCGCGCGGTAAAGGCGGTGAGCGCCAGTCTCACGATTCACTCCCCACCCGGTAGCCGTGGGTAAATCCGGGATCATAGAGCTTGGAGCGCTCATACTGGCCGCCCAGGAAGCCCCCCACGGTAATAAGGGCCGTCTTGGTAACCTGGTTTTCTTTTGCCGTCCGGGCCAGGGTGGAAACCGTGCAGCGGTATACCCGCTGTTCCGGCCAGGTGGCCTTATAGACAATCGCGGCCGGGGTATCGGGTCCATATCCGCCCTCCATCAGCTCTCTCTCCACATCTTCGAGGAGTCCTGTGGAGAGGAACAGCACCATCGTGCAGCCATGCGAGGCCATTTTAGACAGCTTTTCCCTTTCGGGGACCGGTGTCCGGCCTGCCATCCGTGTGATAATGACGCTTTGCGAAACCTCCGGAAGGGTATATTCCGCCTCCAGCGCGGCCGCCGCACCGGAAAAAGAGGATACGCCCGGTGTTACGTCATAGGCGATCTCCAGCTCGTCCAAGCGGTCCATCTGCTCCCGGATGGCCCCATAAAGAGAGGGGTCTCCGGTGTGGAGCCGAACGGTGGTGCCTCCGGATGCCTCCGTGGCCTTCATCACATCTATCACATCCTCCAGGGTCATGGAGGCACTGTCATAGATGGCACAGTTCTCTTTCTTGTTCTCCAGAAGCGCCGGATTTACCAGAGAGCCGGCATAGATGATCACATCCGCTTCCCGCAGAAGCCGTGCGCCGCGGACAGTGATGAGGTCCGCGGCTCCGGGGCCCGCGCCAATAAAGTGGATCATAGTTTCCTCTTCCTTTCCGTTTGAAATGGTCTCAGTCCGGGGCGTGGAGCGCGGCCAGCCGCTCCGCTCCCGGCGTCCGGCCCAGTATCCCATGCTTGTTGGAGAAAAAAATGGCCTCGATGTCCATATCCTCTCCCGCCCGTGCCTTGAGCCTCTGGTCCAGTGCACCGGCCAGGGATGCCATTACAGGCTCCCGCAGTCCGGCGCGGTCCAGAATATCAACTGCTTCGTCTGTGGTGATGGCCAGAAACACCGCCTCCACAACAGTACGGTCCCCACCGCACAGGGCTGTATGCGCCGCCAGGGTCTCCCGCCTGGCATCGGATACCCTGGAGTGCGTATTCATGTTTCCCGCCGCAGCCTTGCACAGCTTGCCCAGATGGCCCACCAGCAGAAAGCTGCGAAATCCCAACCCTGCTGCGTGATCAATGGCCTCTCCAATATAGTTGGAGCAGGTGGCCCAGTGGTCCAGCGACAGGTGGAGAACTTCCCTTGAAAAATGTTCGCCGTAATTACCAGGAGTCACCACGATGTCTCCCACCCCCGCCGCAGCCTGCACGTCCAGCTCCAGACGCAGGGAATCTATAAGTGCGGCTTCACTCATAGGCCGCACAATGCCGGAGGTCCCCAGGATAGAAATGCCCCCTGTGATCCCCAGCCGGGGATTAAAGGTCCTTTTTGCCAATTTCTCCCCTGCCGGGACGGAGATCTCCACCCGGAGCCCCTCGGAGTACCCCGCCTTCCGGCGTACTTCCTCCATCTGGCGAAGGATCATTTCCCGGGGCACATGATTGATGGCCGCCTCGCCTACCGGCTGGTCCAGTCCGGGCCGGGTGACCCGCCCTACGCCCACCCCGCCTTCGATGGTGACTTCGCGGGCTTTCGTCTTTTCCACCTTGGCAAAAACCAAGGTGCCATGGGTGGCGTCCGGGTCATCTCCCCCGTCCTTCCGGACCGCACAGGAGGCCCATCCGCATCCCGACGCCGGCTCTAAGAGCTCGGCTTCCACAGGGATGCCGGCGGGCGTCTCCACCCGGACCAGAGCGGGCATCTCCCCTGTGAGCAGAAGCTCCGCCGCCCCCCGTGCCGCGGCGGCGGCACAGGTACCGGTCGTATACCCGCAGCGGAGACGGCCGCGGCCAACGGAGATATAGTGTTCAAAGGTGCCCATACGCCGCCTCCCGACAAAAAATGGTCCCTCTCCGGGCGGAGAGGGACCATGAAAATGGGCATGGCACTGCCGCTCTCCACCTAAGAGTCATGCTTGTGTATTCCGCACGGCAGGTCTCCTGGCTTGCGCTTCTCCCTCGGGCGTCCCTTCTCGGCAATCGATCATTACCAATGGGCTTTTGTACGCCGTCGTCCACGCTTACAGTAGAGGTAAGACTGCGCCGGTCTTTCACCGGACTTCCCTTTTCAGCAGCTGCGTCGCTGCACCAATGCGATACTCCGTATTTTGTTTTCCTATCTATTATAACAAGTAACCCGCAGGAAGTAAAGGCATTCTTCTCCACCTGTCCCTCCCATTTTTCCGTCCCTCCATCAGAGTCCCCGGCTCCACTCCGGCCGCATCCCGGTACCGCTCTCCAGCGCTTGGTCCAGACGGGATAGAAAGTATGCACGGTCTTCGGGCAGGCCTCCCTTCAGAGGCACGTAATTGGAGGCATGGTCGCAGGTAAAGTGGAGCGGGTCCACCGCCAGCTTTTCAATGAGCAATCGTGCCTCCCGCAGGGTATCCCGCGCCGTGGCCGCCTGAAATCTTCCCGCTCTCCATTCCTGATAGAGATCTGTGCCCGGATACAGCGTCAGCGTCAGCGCCGAGAGATGCCTGGGGCGCATCTCATTGATCATGGCCGCAGTATCCAGAATATGCCGCCGCCCAGCCTCACCAGGGCCGGCCAGACCCAGGATCACCATGACCCAGAGGTCAAAGCCCGCCTCCCTGAGACGGATTCCCGCCTCCAGCATCTGCCGCGCGTCCGCCCCTTTTTTGACCGCGTGCAGAAGCGCGTCGCTTCCGCTCTCCACTCCCAGATAGGCACGGGTCAGCCCGGCCTTCCGCAGGGTTTTCAGTTCTTCCGGTGTTTTGGAAAGCGTGCTCAGCGGCCCAGCATACGTGGTCACCTTCTCCAGGGATGGGAAGGCGTCATAAAGGGCGTCCAGAATCGAAAGCAGTTCCTCCGTTTTCATGATGATCGCATCTCCGTCACAGAGGAACACCCGACGAAGGTCCCCATAGCAGGCTTTTGCCATGCGGATATCCTCCAGGATATCCGGCAAAGGGCGGATATGGAACCGTTTCCCCCGATACATCCGGCAAAACGTACAGGTGTTGTGAGAACACCCCACCGTGGTCTGCAGGAGATAGCTCTTCCACTCTCCGGGCGGACGGTAGATATCACCTTCATAGCGCATATTCAGCCCTCCGTCAGCGCCTTGAGGGCTGCACAGAGGGCGTCCATCTCATCGTCCGTCCCGACACTGATGCGCAGATAGTTGCCGATACGGGGCCGGTCAAACCAGCGCACCAGGATCCCCTGCTCCCGCAGCCCGTCCAACAGCGCCTTTCCGGTGCGTTTCGGATGGCTGACAAACAGGAAGTTTGCCTTGGACTCCAGGACAGCAAACCCCATTGCACGCAGCCGCTCCTCCGTCCGCTCCCGGGTGCGGATTACGCGTTCTCTCATCTCCTCAAAGTAGGGCCCATCCTCCAGCGCCGCCACGGCTCCCGCCTGCGCCAGACGGTCCACTGTATAGGAGTTGATGGAGTCCCGCACACAACAGAGCCCGGCGATCAGATTCGGACTGCCCAGCGCATAGCCCACCCGCAGTCCGGCCAACGCGCGGCTTTTGGAGAGCGTGCGCACGACCACCAGATTGTCATACTCCTTCAGCAATGTGTCGGCCGATACGCCGCCGAAGTCCACATAGGCCTCGTCCACCAGCACAACCACATCCCGATGCTCCTCCAGCACCCGCCGGATATCCTCCAGATCCACCGACCGGCCTGTAGGAGCGTTGGGATTGGCGATGACCACGCCGCCGCAGTTTTCAGCCTTGCAGAACCGCTCCACCGGAAGAGAAAAATCCTCATCCAGCGGGATCTGCCAGGCTTTGAGCCCAAAATAGTCGGTATAAACAGCATAAAACGTGTAGGTGATATCCGCAAAAAGAATCGGACGCTCCGGATCAAAGAAAGCCTGAAAGCAAAAAGCCAGGACCTCATCGGAGCCATTTCCCGGGAAAACCTGTTCCGGTGTTACCCCATGGAGCTTGGCGGCGGCTGCACGCAGCCCGGCACATTCCGGATCCGGATAGAGCCGCAGCCCCTCCCCCGCCGCCGACTTTACGGCTTCCACTACTTTGGGCGAAGGGGGATAGGGGTTTTCGTTGGTGTTCAGTTTGATAAACGTCCTGCCCCTGGGCTGCTCACCCGGCACATAGGGCACCGCATCCCGGATTCGCCTGCTCCAATACTCTTTCATGCTTCGTTCCCCTCACTGTGCAGGATTTTTTTGATATTCTTCTCCGCCTTGCTGCGCGGAAGCATGACCTCATGCCCGCACCCCTGGCAGCGGAGGCGAAAATCCATCCCCACCCGCAGCACCAACCAGTGTCTGCTTCCACAGGGATGCGCCTTTTTCATCTCTAACACATCGCCCAGTCGGACATCCATGCTTATCGCCTCCTGAAAAGATTCCCCTTTTGCCGCAAAATGACAAAGCGCTCACCCCTACGGACAAAGACATCCTCTTCCGGGGCCGCCACAACGGATGGTATTATTATAGGTTCCCCGGGTCTCCCTGTCAATTCCGGGTGTCCCCCCGCATATAGTGGCTTATCAGCAAAAAAACGGAGTATCGGAAAGGAATGATCGGGATGATCAGTCATTTTCTCCCCGAGGGCAGACGCTTGACCGCTCCGGACAATCTGGCCGCCTGCGCCACAGTGTCCGCGCTTCGCTCCGCCCGGGACCGGGGCATGATTTTAGAGGGCCGCGCCCTCTCCTGCAGCACGGACCACGATTTGACCGTTGCCGTAGGCCCTTTTACGGGCCGTATTCCCCGAGAGGACACCGCTTTGGGCGTGGCGGAAGGAACCACCAAGGAGATCGCCATCTTGTCCCGCGTGGGCAAGCCGGTCTGCTTTACGATCGTTTCTGTTTCCGGTCCGGACAGTCAACCCGTTCTGGTTCTCTCCCGTCGTCGAGCCCAGGAGATTGCGCAGCAGGCCCTGATGTCTGAGCTCAAGCCAGGGATGGTCATTCCCGCCACAGTCACCCATATGGAGCCCTTCGGCGCTTTTGTGGACATCGGCTGCGGACTGGTCTCCATGATCGGCATTGAACATATCTCCATCTCCCGCATCCCACACCCCTCCTGCCGGTTTTCCGTTGGGCAGGAGATCCACGCCGCCGTACTGGAGACGCTGCCGGAGCAGGGCCGCGTAAAGCTGACTCACCGAGAACTGTTGGGCACATGGGCAGAGAACGCCAGGGATTTTGCGCCGGGTATGACAGTGGAGGGAACCGTTCGCGGCCTGAAAGACTACGGTGCCTTTATCGAGCTGGCCCCCAACCTGTCGGGGCTCGCAGAGCCAAGGGCCGACCTGCGCGAAGGGGACCGCGTCTCTGTCTTCCTGAAGGCGATGCTCCCGGAGCGAATGAAAATCAAACTGCTGGTCATCGAAAGGCTCTCTCCGGCCGCCGAAACGGCTGCGCTGCACTATTTTATCCGTGAGGGACGGCTTGCCCATTGGCGTTACGCCCCGGACGGCTGCCGAAAAGCAGGCGTGGAAACCACATTCTTATAAAACGGTCAAAACCCGGAGCTCCGATCAGCGGTCGGCGCTCCGGGCTTTTTCTCAGCCGCATTGCAGGACCATCCAGATGCGGTCAAATCTCCTCTGGGCCAGATCCTCCCCGCGGATATAAAAATAGATACAGCCGCAATCGCCGAACATCAGCTCAAATCCATCCCGCTCCACGGTCCCCATCTGGAAGAGAAGCCGCCAGTCCCGGCTATTCTCCCGAAGGCGGTCCCACTCTTCCGGCGGCAACTCCTGCGGGTGGCCGCAGTAAATTCCGCTGTCCGCCATCTCACACTCCAAAAGCATGCTCCCCTGGATCAGATTCGCATAGCCCAGCAGTTTGGTGACTTTCTCCGGCTCCTCAGACGCCTGGCACCCCCGCAGAGTCCGTTCTTCCTCATAGGTATCCCAATCGATACCTTCTCCAAATTGCTCCAGGAATTCTTCGTAGTCAGGCACTTCGTCCCTGTTTTTGAAAGAGATCGGGACCTCCGGAATCAGGTAATCGGCCTTCAGATCTCCCGGAGGTTCCGTCTCAATGAGACCGGCCGGCCCATCTTCATAGTAAAGTACCCGCGCACAGCCTCGATCTTTTGGATCAAACCCCCAAGCCATCGTCTCCAATTCATAAAAGAAGTAGAGCATCCCCCTGGACGGCAGGACACCGTCTATGTCCAGGTCCGCGATCTCCGCCAAATTGATCTGCGCCAAAAAGGAGAGCGGCCGCCTGGCAGTCACTCCATCATAATTCGTGTCCTCATACCGATACCACTCGAATTCTTTGGGGAGATGAGGTTTTCCACCCACCTTACTGCTCCCCAGCTCTACTTTTTCAGGCCCGTCCGTAGGCAAGAGCTCAATGGAATTCCGTCTCTTTTTGTGAAACCACTCCGGAAGGTTCATTTATTCCCCCCATTTCCCGCCGATATTGTTCGGCCTCCGGCCTATCCTTCTTCTTTCCCCTTGATCTCATCCCAGTAGCGCTTGGCGGCCTGCTCCGTCTTGTTTTCTCCATATACATAATAGTGAACGCCCTTCAGCCTATCCGGCAAGTATTGCTGCTTTACATAGTGATTTGGGAAATCATGCGGATAAAGATAACCCTGCTCACGTTCCATGCCCGCTGAATCGGCATGCTTGTTCTGGAGATGCCGCGGATAATCTCCTGTTTTTCCCGTCCGCACATCCGCCATGGCCTCATCCAGCGCAATATGGGCGGAGTTGGATTTGGGCGCAGTGGCCATGAGCACGGCAGCATCCCCCAGCGGGATCCGCGCCTCCGGCAGCCCCAGCATATTGGCCGCATCCACACAGGCCTTGACGATGGGAATGACCTGAGGGTAGGCCAAGCCCACATCCTCACAGGCAATGACCATCAGCCTGCGGCAGGCTGAAATAAGGTCCCCTGCCTCTAGCAGCCGCGCAAGATAATGGCACGCGGCGTCTGGATCCGAGCCCCGGATGGACTTTTGCAGCGCCGAGAGGATATCGTAATGGTCATCCCCCGCCCGGTCGTAGCGCATGGCGGAGCGCTGGGCCACCAGTCTTGCGTCTTCCAGACTGACAACCAATTTACCCCTCTGCCTAGCGGCGGCATTCATCAACAGTTCAACCGCATTCATTGCCTTGCGTACGTCGCCGCCGCAGGAACTCGCGATGGCCTCCCTCACTCCATCCTCAAATTCCGCCACCCCTCCCAGACGTTTTGCCATGATCGACACCCCTCTGTCGATGGCGGGCAGCACCTCCCCCGCTTCCACAGGCTTGAACTCAAAGACTGTGGAGCGGCTGAGGACAGCATTATAGACATAAAAATATGGATTCTCCGTGGTGGATGCGATGAGTGTCACGTCACCCCGTTCAATGACTTCCAGCAGAGATTGCTGCTGCTTCTTATTAAAATACTGGATCTCGTCCAGATACAATAAAATGCCATTGGGTGCCATCATGGTACCCACCTCGCCGATCACATCTTTTACATCCGAGAGGGAACCCGTTGTGGCGTTGATCCGCCGCAGTGTACGGTTGGTACGGGCGGCGATGATATTTGCTACCGTGGTTTTCCCGGTGCCGGAAGGGCCATAAAAGACCAGATTGGGGATGCTTCCGCTTTCGATGATCCTGCGCAGAAGGCCGTCCGCCCCCAAAATATGCTTTTGTCCTACCACATCGTCCAGAGATGTGGGTCTGATCTCATCCGCAAGCGGTCGATACGCCATGGAATTACCTCCCGTTTCTATAAAAATGGAGGGGAAAAGTTCCCCTCCATTCTAACATATGTTCTACTGCCCGTAAAGAGGTCAATTTCAACGGCTCCGTTCAAAGCCCAGATAGCGTGTTCCCTGGAAGGTCAGCCTTCCGTTGTCACCCTCCACCAGCATCCCGTACTCGTTCCTGGGCACATGAAGCTCCATTCGATCGCCGCTCTCCACCTGGAAGGTAGCGTAATAGAAGGTGTTGCTGGTGGTGTGCATGGCGCCGACATCGCCCGTATTGTGATGGTGATGGCGCACATCGGCCCGTTTTGTTACAACTTCCGCCTGTACGGTCAGCACGGGGGACTGATTATTTTTATGCCACTGGGAGACACCACGACCCAAGCTGACCAAAATAACCCCCAAGATCAGAATAAATACGACCATGAACAGGATCGGAAAAATATTGAACACGAATCCCATTCCCATGCGTCTGTACCTCCTCCCTGTTTTTCCGGAACACGCGCCGTACACCTTTTTTCTTTATTTCCCGTGCAGGCGGGCCGCCTCCAGCGTATTTACCATCAGCATCGCCCGGGTCATAGGCCCCACGCCGCCGGGTACCGGGGTAATGTAGGAGGCTTTTTTCGCCACAGGCCCATAGTCTACATCGCCGCAGAGCTTCCCCGCCTCGTCGCGGTTCATAGCCACATCGATAACCACAGCTCCCTCCTTCACCATATCCGCCGTGATGATGTTCCGCTTCCCTACAGCGGCCACCAGGATATCCGCTCTCCTGCAGACCTCGCCCAGATCTCTGGTGCGGGAATGGCAGACTGTGACCGTGCCGTGCGCCGCCAGCAGCAGCATCGCCATAGGTTTGCCCACAATATTGGAGCGGCCTACCACCACACAATCCTTGCCCTTAGGATCGATGCCGCATTCCTTGAGCATCTCCATCACACCCGCCGGCGTGCAGGGTAGAAAGCACTTCTGTCCTGTGGAAAGGCGGCCCACATTTACCGGGTGGAATCCGTCCACATCCTTATCCGGGTCAATGGCCAACAGAACCTGCTGCTCGTCATACCCCGCCGGCAGGGGAAGCTGACAAAGGATTCCGTCGATATCCTCACGATGGTTCAATGTATCGATGATGGACATCAACTCCGCCTGGCCCGCCTCTGCCGGGAGGGCATATTCCTCGCTGTAGATGCCGCACTCGGCGCAATCCTTCCGCTTGCTGTTGACATATGTACGGGAGGCCGGATTGTCTCCCACAATGATAACCGCCAGTCCAGGCCGTTTGGAGAGCGCTCCTGCCTCTGCCTTTACCCTCTCTTTGCATTTGGCTGCCAGGGTCTTTCCATCAATCACTGTCGCTGCCATGCTGCTCCTCCTCATTATGAAAAGTTTGGGGTCTTGGGGCCTCCGCCCCCTCTGCTTTTCGCTTCATCCGGTTTACATAGAGTTCTTCCGGCGTATGCTTTTGGATCACAAGGTGATAGATCAGGAATCCTGCCGCCACCAGCGCCGAGGCAAATCCCAGGAGCTGTGAGATCCGGATCGGGGTATGGAAAAAATAAAGGCTGTCGGTCCGCAGGCCCTCGATCGTTCCCCTTCCAAAGCCGTACCACAAAAAATACCCCCACATGATCTGTCCGTCAAATTTTCTCTTTCCCCTCAGGACAACGACCAGCAGCAGCAAAAAGCCCAGCAAATTCCAAGCAGACTCATAAAAAAATGTGGGGTGGACCTCCATATACTGCCACGCACCGTTTACATAGGCGTCAATCCCCATGCGCCACGGAAGGTCTGTGGGACCGCCATATGCCTCCACATTGACAAAATTGCCCCACCGTCCCACACACTGGCCAATGAGAAGGCCGAACACGCCCACATCCGCAAAGGCAAAAAAGTTGAGCTTTTTTACCTTACAGAATACGATCAGCGTCAGCGTTGCGGCGATAACGCCGCCATAAATGGCCAGACCGCCGTCCCGGATATCCAGCATTTTGCCCAGATCCAGGCCTCCCCCTGCGTTCCGGAAGAGGTCCAGATAAAACACAATGTAGTACAGCCGCGCCCCTATGATCGCCAGGGGCACGGCAAAAAAGAGAAGGTCGATGACATCGTCGGACTTGACGCCAAACCGAGGGGCCATTTTATAGCAGAACAGCACCGCCAGCAAAAAACCGGCGGCAATAATGACGCCGTACCAGTAGATGGGCAGACCAAAGAGCTCAAAGGCCACCCGGTTCAGGTGGAACTCCAGCCCCAAACCGGGAAAGGCCACTGTCCTTGTCATACCTTCTCCCCCTTGGGTTTTACCACTGAGAGGGCTGTGCGCTCCGGAGACATCCAACGGCGGACGCAGTCTTCCACATCGGACTTGCTTATCCCCTCAAAGACCTCTGGGAACCGGAAGAATTCTTCCCCGGTAAAATGGCTCTGGGCCAGGCCCACGCAGATGTTCTCGAAGGAATTGAGCGCTCGCACACGCCCTCCGTAGGCAGCCTTTTTCAGGCGGTCCCACAACTCTTGGCCGATCCCCTCCCTGCCGATCCTTGCCGCCTCGGCGGCAATGGCCTCCCGCAGGGCCCAGGGATCGCGGCTTTCCCCGCCAACCGTGAGCATGGCACAGCCTGGATATGCCTCGTAGCCATAGCTGAAGTTGTTGTTCACCAGCCCCTTGCTGTAGAGGCTTGCATAGAGGGGGGTGGAGGTGCCAAAAACAGCCTCGCAGCACAGCTCACCCATAAATTGCCTGCGCATATGCTCTTCTCCCAGCGGAGCGGGGTCCGCCTTCCACCCCAGTTGGAAAATGGGCGTGGAGACCGCCATCTCCCGCACGGTCTCCGGGCGAAATGCCTGCTCAGGTTCTTCGCCGCCGTAATCCCTCGGAATATCTCGCAGCCCCTCTTTGGGAAGGACCTCCCGCGCAATCTCACAGACTCTGCCGGGGTCCACGTTCCCCGCCACGCACAGCGTCATGTTGCCGGGGTTATAAAAGGCGGCATGGCAGGCATAGAGGGTCTCGGCGGTGATCTCCGCAATGGATTCCACCGTGCCGGCAATGCTCACACGGACCGGATTGTGCTCATAAAGGGCCTCCAGCATGCCGTAAAAGACTTGATTTTCAGGGTCGTCCTCGATCATGCGGATCTCCTGCCCGATGATGCCCTGCTCTTTGTCCACGCTCTCCTTTGTAAACCAGGGCACAGAGACAAAAGAGAGCAGGATCTTCAGGTTCTCCTCAAATTTTTCGGTGCTCTCAAAATAGTAGCCCGTAATGGCGGTGGAGGTAAAGGCGTTCGGACTTGCACCGTTGGCGGCCAGATCCTGAAGGGCGTTCCCATCCTTGGTATCGAACATTTTGTGCTCCAGGAAATGGGCCACGCCGGCCGGGGTGTCGTGCCACTCCCCCTTCAGCTTGAACCTCATATCCATACCGCCGTAGTTCGTGGCGAAAAATGCAAAGCTCTTGGAAAACTCCGGCTTCACATCCACATAGATATGAAGTCCGTTCTCCAGCTCAGCGTGATGCAGCGTCTCCCCAATGCGGGAATATTCTTTTGATACCATGATTCAGTCCTCCAGGCCCTTCAGGAAATAGATGGTGTCCAGCTCTAATTTACCGGCCGCCGCCACGACCTCGTCCACAGTCACAGACTCCACGCGGCGTGAGAGCTCCGCAGGCGTCTCCGCAAGCCCGGCTACCGACTGTCCCAACCAGAAATCCTCCAGCCGTCCCTGGGCATCCATTGTGGCATAGAGCCCGCTGATAATGGAGCGCTTGGCCCCCTCCAGCTCCCACGCCTCTATGTTCCCTCCACGGCAATTCTCCAGTTGGGCCAGAATTTCGTCCTTGGCCTTTTCATAGTTTTGAAATTCAATTCCGGAAGACACCATCATGATGCCTTTAAACTTTTCCAGCATGGAGCTTGCAAAATAGCACAGGGACAGCTTCTCCCGGACATTGAGAAAAAGCTTGGACGTGGGCGTGCCGCCATAGACCGCATTGCACACCAGAAGCGCAGGGTAGTCCTCCGACCAGATGCAGCCGCCCCCTGTCCGGAACCCCAGGGCCAGCTTGCCCTGGGTCACATCCATGGACTCGGTGAAAAGCCGCGGCGCATCGCAGACAGCGCCGGTCTGCACTCCGCACTCCGGCTCTTCCAGCTTCTCCTCTCTGGGCAGACCGGCCAGTGCGTTGGTCAAGGCCGCCGCTACCCGCTCCTCATCGGCGGAGCCGCAGTAGTAAAGCTCCACCGTAGCACAGGCGAGCAGACTCTGATACCGCTTCCAAAGACCTTCCACCGTGATGGCGGCGGCATGCGCCTCATCCCCCAGCTTATCCACACCATAGGGTTCTCCGGCACACATCTCCTGCGTGAGTCGCAGGATAGAGTAGGACCGTTTTTCGTTGATTTGGGCACGGATACGGTCGACCAGATTGGCGCGCTCCCCCTCCACATACTCCGCCAGGAATCTGCCCCCGCTGACGGCGGGCCGGAGCAGCACATCTCCAAGCAGACCTGCAGCTGACTCCAGAATCCGGGTATCCCCGGGGGCAAAGGCGTCGTCCACAAAGCTGGCGGCAAATCCCACCGCTTGGGTCTCTCCTTTTTTGCGGACCATGGGTTCGATGGAACCGCCATAGAGCTTATCCAGCGCCGCAGAGAGGGTCTCCATATCGGGACAGCGCTCCGTGCCCCGGCGGAGCACATAGGGGAGCAGCGCGTTGGCGGAGGCCGTCTCTTCTGAGATGGGCGCCAAGAGGCTGACCGAGAGCAGATTGGTTTTGAATTTATCAGTTTGTACCGCCGTCAGACGGACGCCGGGCATCAATTCCCTGTGGGTCACATGGGTCATATAGGGCCTTCCTTTCTTATCAAAATGCCGTTTCCCCTCCGGCTGCCGTCCGGAGAGAGCATGAGGTCATTATACTATATTTTTCCCGTTTTGACACCCTCAAAACGAAAAAAGGACCTGATGCTCTCCCCAGAGCTGGTTCAAGGGTATTCCATCCCCGCAAGGCTTGCCGTCCAGCAGCAGACCGCGGGTCCCGGTCCTCTCGATTTTCAGGTGCAGACAACCGGACGTAAGCGCCCACTCCGCCTCATAGCCGCTCCACGCCTGTGGCAAACAGGGCTCCATATACAGCCTGCCCTCCCGGACCCGGAGGCCCAGAAGCTCCTCAACCGCCGTTCGGTAAAACCAGCCCGCCGCGCCGGTGTACCAAGACCAGCCGCCGCGGCCCGGATGCTGTGGGTTGGCGTACACATCGGCAGCTAGGACATAGGGCTCCGCTTGGTAGCACGCAGGAGCATGGGCTGCGGGCAGCAGGGCGTGCAGCACCTCGTGCCCCTCGTCCCCACGTCCAAGCCGGAACAGCGCCAGCGCCAGCCATACCGCCGCATGGGTGTACTGCCCGCCGTTTTCCCTTACCCCCGGCAGATAACCCCGAATATAGCCCGGGTCCCTCTCTCCTTCGTCAAAGGGCGGGGCAAAAAGCTTTACGATCTGGTGCTCCCGGTCAAAAAGATGCTCCATGGCCGATTTCACCGCCCGGTGTGCCCGGTCCCTGTCCCCCAATGGGCACAGGACGGCAAAGGACTGGGCGATGGAATCAATGCGGCACGCCTGATCGGCAGAGGCACCCAGCGTCTGGCCGTCATCATACCAGCCTCTCAGGAACCATTCCCCATCCCAGGCAGCGTTGGCGGCGGAGGCGTACCGGCGCGCCTCCGCCGCGTAACAGGCCCGGGTTTCGCCGCTGCAGAGAGATGCGAATCGCTCCAATACCAGGGCCAAAAACCAAGTGAGCCATACGCTCTCCCCAGTTCCGGCGGCTCCCACCAGGTCCATGCCGTCGTTCCAATCTCCGGTCCCCATCTTTGCAAGTCCATGCGGTCCGGTCCCCCGGCGCAGGGCCTGTTCCACCGCCCGCCTGGCATGCTCCAATACCCCGGCCTTCTCCGCCGAAGTCTCCGCCGCCTCATATCGTTCCCGCTCATTCTCCGCCAGGGTCGGGGACACGAGGAAGGAAACCGGCACCTCCAGAATGTCCCGGTCCCCCGTTTTCTCCAAATATTCGCACAGGACATAGGGCAGCCACAGCAGATCGTCACTGATTCTTGTGCGCACACCGCGCTCCGTCTCGCCCTCAGCGGCTGGGTGCCACCAATGCTGCACGTCCCCCTCCTCATATTGGTGGGCGCAGGCCCGGAGAAGCTGCGCCCGAGCCAACTCCGGAGCGGTAAGAAGCACCGCGCACACATCCTGCAACTGATCCCGGAACCCGTAGGCCCCGCCGTTCTGGTAAAGAGATGTCCTGGCGAAAAGACGGCAGGCAATCACCTGATAGAGGGCCCAACCGTTGAGATAGCGGTCCAGCGCCTCGTCCGGCGTCCGGAGCGTCAAAGGGCTTACGCGAAAACTCCACCACGCCCTGGTCTGCTCCAGCCGCTCCCGCGCCCGGTTGAAATCCGCAGGGCCGGTCTCAGGCCAACGGCCTCCCGGCGCCGGAACCGTCCGCAGACAGAGGTACCCCCGAATCGGCCACCTCTGCTCCTCTGCTCCCTCCAGACGATAGATCACCTCTCCGGTCCGTCCCTCCGCCTCCAGTAGAAGATACCGTGCATCCTCATCCGGCGGTACAAAGGCCGTACAGCGGAGCGGGCTTCCCGCCACATGTTTTTCCCACATCGCCTCTCCAAAGCCGTAGGTCACCGTACAGGGGAGGCCGTCCGGCGCCGCAAAACAGGATACTTCTCCTCCGCCGGCAGAAAAGAGAACACGTTCTGGCCCTGTGACTGCCAGCGGATCGTTGACCCATTCTGTAAGGGGATTTTCCTTTGCATTGTTGATCCATAGATGTCCGCTCCCAGTCTCATCCGTCCTCCAGCCAAACGCATCGTTGCAAAGGATCGTCGACCAGCCCAAAGGTGGGAGCTGTGCGCCCGTATCAAACCAAAAGGACCCATTCTCCAAGAATCCAAAGGGGGGAATACCCGGCAATTGTGTGAAGGTATTTTGCTTTTCATATCCTCTGGCGCTTCTATTCTCCTGAGGTACGTTTCCCACCTCATCCAGCAGCAGTGCAGCAGCACACACCGCCGCTGCCGTCTCCTCTTCCACCAGGAATATGCCTCCCCGCGCTCCCAAGCGATGCTCCCATCCGTCAGACCGCAGCCTCTCTTCCAGAGTATCCCGCAGCGGGTGCAGATAGTCTCCCCCCTCCCGCATCAGGAATACCAGATCGAACATGAATCCGCCCTGTACCAAAAACTGATGGATCCGCTCCAACGAAAGGGCGGCCTTCATCCGCTCCTCCTCCACCCGAAGGGCGGCTATGGGCAGATCTCCGGAAATCCCGAAGGGCCAAAGGGCGCGCTGCTCCGGTGATCCCCTGGACACCCATGGGTGGGCCGGAAACTGAAGATTCCTGAGCAGCTCAAATGCCTTTCGGGTCTCTTCTTCCGTCAATTGGAGACGTCCTCTGATCTGCTCCAACCCATCGGCCGCCTCTCCGCCGCGCATGCGCAGAAGGCGCAGAGCTCCCTCTGTCGCCTGTTCTCCGCTGTCCGCGGCGGAGAGCGCCAGTCGGATCTGAACCGGCGCATCGCTCCGCAGGCTGACAGGGAAGCGCACCAGGAGACAGGGGTCCAGCACTGCTCCCTCACGCTCCGTCGCAGGCCGTTCCACAGCCCCTTCCAAGGCCTGCAGCCCTCCCCGGCCCAAGGCGGTCTCACGTGCGGTATCAAAGGTCGCCTCCGGCTGGTCCCACAGCACTGCCAAGGCGGGGCGGCTCTCCCCCCGCCTCCGGTTCCGTCTGGTGAAGAGCACGCCGTCTCCAGTTCCCTTGCTCTCCAGGGACAGTTTGGAGAAGGCCGGATGGGCCTCATAATCCTCCCGCGGCGCCAAAACCGGTTCTAGGTAACAGAGGAGTTCTACCTCCCTCTCCCCCTCCCCGGTCCAGCGCACGGTGACCTCCCTGCGCTCTCCATTTTCCCGCTCCGGCACCCGCAGGTCCACGCTTGCAGCGTATCCCTGCCATTGAGCGGACCAGCAAGCTCCGCCTCCCTGAAAACGCCAAGTATATTCCGGCTCCTCGCGGTAAAGTGGCGCAGGCGTGAGCGGAAGCAGGCCCTCCGGCGTCCGAAGGAAAAACGACACCCCTGCGCTCTGGTATTGTCGGTTCCAGATACAGCGGGTCAGCGTAGTCCGTCCCATTCTCGACCAGGACGCCCCCGCATCGGTGCACAGAACCTGCCACGCCCCGCCTGTCATTAGGTGACAGGCAGGGCATACCGGATCATAGCCCTCCCCTGTCCGCAGGAACGGTTCTCCGCCACGCCGTCCCGGCTTGTCCGGCACTTCGTCCCGGGGTGAGCGGAGGACCTGCGCTCCCACAGGCACTTTTTCCTGGAGGAGCTCCCGATAGGCGCCCATAGCCGCGTCCCGCATGAAGCGTTTTTGCATGATGCCGTCGTTCAGTGCATTATCCAGCGCCACCAGGCTCATGCCCAGATGATGTGCCATATAAGAGCGCACCGGCTCATACTTTGCCCCGCCGTTCACCCGTCCCGGGGTAAAGTCCGCCGCCTCGCAAAGGCCATAGCGCCCCTCCAGGCCCATGGCTGCCAGCGCCCTCAGATTCTTCACCCCGCCCTCCGGCGCAAGCGGAAGGGTAAGAAAGGTGGAGTAGGGGGAGACCACCAGTTCCCGGTCCAGGCCCCGCTTCAGGCCCAAGCGCTGAACTCCGTGGGCCTTATACTGGTAGTTCATAGCCCCGTCAAAGGCGTAAAACGCCGATTCGGAAATCCCCCAGGGGGCGCCTGTCCCCCGGACCCGCTTTTTTTGGGCGTACAGGCAGAAGGCCAGCGACTCATAGAGCAGGGAGTTCTGCTCTGCCGGAAGCAGTAGGTGGGGCATAAAGTACTCGAACATGGTACCCGTCCAGGAGGCCATACCGCAGTAATGATCCTGTCCCACAAGCGCCCGGCTTAGTCGCCGCCAGTGGCGGCGCGGCACCTCGCCGCGGGCCACGGCGAGATAACTTGTCTGCCTGGCCTCACTGGCAAGCAGGTCGTACCACCCCTGGGTGTACTCCCCCCTGCCGCAGTCAAATCCGATATAGAAAAGTCTCCGGCTTTCGTCAAACAGAAGAGAAAAATCCATAGCCGCCGCCAGGGCGTCCGCCCGCCGGGCCAGTCCCTCTTCTCCCCATTCCAACAGCCCCTCCCGCAGAGCAATCAGGCAACCGCACAGATTGCCCGAGTCCACCGAGGACACATACCGCGGCTCCAGCGGTCTTTCCGTGGCGGTGTCGTACCAGTTGTACAGGTGGCCGCCCCTCCACTTCTCCAGCCGCTCCACGGAGGACAGCGTCTGTTCCATCAGAGCGAGCGCCTGTTTTTGGGGGACCAACTCCAGATCGGCGGCGGCCATACAGCTCAAGAGCGCCATGCCGATATTGGTCGGCGAGGTCCGCCGGGCCAGCCCCACTCCCGGCTGCTCCTGGTAGTTGTCCGGCGGCAGATAGTGGTCCTGCGGACGGAGGAAGTCGCTGAAATACTGCCAGATCATGGCCCCCTGGTGCAGTAGGAAAGGACGTTCCCCTGCCGGCACGGCGCGGTTTTGCCGTATGGGCCGGCTCATATTCCAGGCAAAACAGGGGCCCGCCAGCCAGACCAGGCCTGCCGCCGCTCCTGCCGGAAACTGCGAAAAGAATACGCAGAAGACCCCGGCTGCCGCCAGTGGCCACAGCCTGCGGTAATAGGCCCACAGACTGTCTCCCGCCCTGCGCTCCGCCTCTGCCGCCGTAGTCCAGGCCAGCATGCCCCGACGGGTCACGGCCATGCGCCACAGCGCTGTGCCGGCTGCGCTGGCACATGTCCAGGCCTGTTGGGGCAGAAACAGGAGCTGCACCAGCGTCTGAAGAAGGACCCCGCCGACCCCGGCGATAATTGTGGAGTGATACCGCTCTGCAAGTCCGCGCCCCCTCCGGGCGGCCAGATCCGCGCCGGTCAGAAGCAAATTGGAAGCGGCGGAGAGTACCGCCGTACCGGCCGCCAGAGCAAATACCGGCCCGGAAATGCACATACTCAGCAGGAGGGCCGTCAAAGTACCCACCGGCGAAAGGCTCCTGCGCAGATTGTCCACGATCTTCCACCTGGGGAGATCCCCCAACGGATTTTTGATCCTCTCCCCCTCTTCATTCCGCACGCTCCGCCCCAGCCAGGGCAAAAGCTGCCAATCCCCTCTGACCCAGCGGTGGAGCCGGGAAAAATAGGATGACACCTGATAAGGGTAGCCATCCGTCAGCTCCACATCTCCAATGAGTCCGGCATGCAGGTAAGAGCCCTCCAGAAGGTCGTGGGAGAGAACGGCATTTTGGGGGAGACGCCGGTCCAGGCAGGCAAGAAAGGCATCCACGTCAAAGATGCCCTTCCCCGTATAGGTTCCCTCTCCAAAGAGATCGTGATAGACGTCGCTTGCGGCGGAGCCGTAGGGATCTACGCCTCCCTGCCCGGCAAAGATGCGGGAAAAGTGGGAGCGGTTGGCACTCTCCAGATCCACCGCCACCCGGGGTTGCAGCAGCCCATAGCCGGAAACCACAACGCCCCTCCGCCGGTCTATCACGGGCCGGTTGAGGGGATGGAGCATGGCCCCGGCCAGCTCTTTCGCAGAGCCTACGCTGAGGGCGGTATCCGCATCCAGGGTGATGACATACCGTACGCCGCGCAGCCAAGTGGAGTCCCCAGCCTCCGTCCGCAAACCTGTCCTCTTTCCCCGCAGAAGGCGCACCAGCTCCACCAGCGCCCCACGTTTCCGTTCCCACCCCATATAGCGTTGATCCGGCGCATGAAAGACCGGCACCCGAAAAAAGAGATAAAAGCCGCCGCCATACGCTTTGTTGAGCTGCTCCACAGCCGCCGATGCAGTCTCCACCCACGTCTGTTCCCGTTCCCCCATGGGACGGTCTCGATCGGGAAGATCACACAGCAGACCCAGACGCAGCTCCCGACCGGCGTCTCGATTGGCCAAGTGGTAGCGTTCCAGCAGCGCCGCGAGTTCTCCTCCGCTTTTCTCCCCTGTCAGCAGAGAGGCAATCACACACAGGGTCCTGCCCTCCCTGGGGATCCCCTCTTCCAGCGCCATGCGAAAGACCGGGCGTGGGCGCACCATGCGTACCACCAGAAAATCGGCGCTGTTTTTCACGATATCGGAGATGGGCAGGGCCAACAGTACAGCCGCCCATGGGCTGTGGAGAAGAAATCCGGCCAGCAAGGCAAGAAATCCGGTCATCAGAACAATGCCTCCGATATACAGATAACGGGAAGCAATTTGGCGGTGCGGCGGAAAAAGCCAGGCCCCTACATGGCGTTCCCTCCCGCTGCTCTGTGCCGCCCGGAGGAGTATGTGCTCGGCCAGTTCCGCCTCCCCAACGCCCTCTTGTCGGGCCAACCGGCAGACTTGGGCACGGTAACGCGCCCGAGTCTCGTCATCCATCGCCGGGTAGACGCCCGCCGGGTCCCGACACAGGGTCTGCTCCACCCGGCTGGAGTCCTCCAAAAGCCCGGTGAGCTCTGCGGTAGCAAGCATACGCAGGGCGGTAAAGACCGCCTCCATTCCGGCTCGCAGCGCAGCCTCATCGGCATCCTCCAGGTGCTCCAGCTCCCGGCAGAGCGTGGCCAACCGCTCTGTCAATGCACATTTGAGCGCTGGGATCAGCAGGCTCAGTTCTTGCTCTGTCAGCGCCTGCCCCTCCTGAGCCCGTTCCAAAAAAATAGCCAGCCGTTCCGGTCCCGCTTCCTTGCCCGCGGCCCGCACAAAGGCCCGCGCCAGCTCCATGATCAGCGGGACCCGCCCGCCGCGCAGCACGTACCGGATACACCGCACCCGTCGAAAGGCCTCCGCGCCATTTCTTCCTTCCCGCTGTGCCAGGTACCAGTTGTCCAGCAGCCATTCCGCTGCCCCCTCCTCGGGCCCTCTGCGCGCTGAAATCCGGTCTCTCACACGCCGGATTTCCCGGAGCTGTCCCAACGTGTCCCGCCAGACGGCCCGTCCCCGCATATTTCCCTCCGCCCGCATCGCGCGGGCTGTATTCTCTCCAAATTGCCCCAAGTGCTTATCGTCCATGGGCGCAAACGAAGTGTGCTCCATCCACGCTTCCCCCTATTCTTTCCAATAGGGTTACCGGAAGCGCCGCCGGCTATGCGCCGCTTCCGCCAGCCCTTCCAAATTTCTCGTCCACATCCCCGATTCCATCTTGACAATCGCCCCAAAATATTGTATGATACTCATCGTGTAAAGCACCACAGCTTTACAATAAGCAGCTGGAGGTGGAAGGATGAAGAATCAGGCATACCGGATGGCCATGCTTTATGACTTTTATGGAGACCTGCTCACCGACCGGCAGAAGGAATTCTACGATCTCTATTATAACGAGGACCTTTCCCTTGCTGAGATCGCCGAGAACTACGGCATCACCCGTCAGGGGGTCCGGGACGTTATCGTTCGGGCCGAGGCCTATCTCACAGAGATCGAGGACAAGACCGGCCTGATCCGCCGGTTCCACACCATGCAGAGTCAGCTCAGGGAGATCGCGGACTGCATCCGGCAGGTCACAGATCTGAATGACAAGAGGTTGGGCAGCGACGAGCTGGAAGTACTCGCCTCCCGTATCCAGTCCCTCACTGACAAGCTGATTCAGGAGTAATAGAATGGCATTTGAAGGACTGACCGAAAAGCTTTCCAACGCCTTTAAAAAGTTGCGCGGAAAGGGCCGCCTATCGGAAGCAGACGTGAAGGAGGCCATGCGGGAGATCCGGCTGGCTCTTCTGGAGGCCGATGTCAGCTTTAAGGTGGTAAAGGATTTTATTGCCAGGGTCACGGAACGGGCCGTGGGTGCAGACGTGCTGGAGAGCCTGACCCCCGCCCAGATGATCGTGAAGATTGTCAACGAAGAGCTGACAGCCCTGATGGGCGGCGACAGCGTCAAGCTCAATCTCTCCTCCAGGCCCCCAACGGTGGTCATGGTGGTGGGCCTCAACGGCGCCGGCAAGACCACCAACTGCGCCAAACTGGCCGGCTTCATGAAAAAGCAGAACGGCAAACGGCCTCTCCTAGCCGCCTGCGATACCTTCCGTCCCGCCGCCATCCACCAGCTGGAGGTCGTGGGGGAGCAGTTAGGCATTCCCGTCTTTCAGATGGGGCAGAGTGATCCGGTCGACATCGCCAAGTCCGCCATCGAACACGCAAAAAAGCACGGAAACGACTTGGTGTTTCTGGATACTGCAGGCCGCCTGCATGTGGACGAGGAGCTGATGGAACAGCTCAAGGTCATGAAGGCCGCGGTAGACCCCGATGAGATCCTTCTGGTGGTGGACGCCATGATCGGCCAGGATGCGGTAAACGCCGCAAAGGCCTTTGACGAAGCCTTGGATATCACCGGCGTAATGCTCACCAAGCTGGACGGTGACGCCCGGGGAGGTGCGGCCCTATCCATCAAGGCGGTCACTGGAAAGCCGATTAAATTTGTGGGCGTGGGGGAAAAGCTGGACCAGGTGGAAGTCTTCCATCCGGACCGTATGTCCTCCCGTATCCTGGGCATGGGCGACGTGCTGTCCCTCATTGAAAAGGCACAGCAGAACTTTGACTTGAAAAAGGCCGCCGAGCTCCAGGAAAAAATGAAGAAAAACCGTCTCACCCTGACGGATTTTTATGATCAACTCGTTCAGTTCAAGGGTATGGGTTCTATGCAGGATCTGGCCGGCATGCTTCCCGGCGTGGATGCCAAGGCTTTGGAGGGCGCGGATCTGGACAAGAATGCCCTGGGCAAGACAGAGGCCATCATCCTCTCCATGACTCCGGAGGAGCGTGAGAACCCCGCACTTTTGAACAGTAGCCGGAAAAAACGCATTGCCGCTGGCAGCGGTACGCAAGTCGTCGACGTGAATCGTCTTTTAAAGCAATTTGAAATGATGCAGCAGATGACCCGTCAGATGGCCGGGATGTCCGGTGGAAAAATGGCTCGTAAGATGGCTCGTCTGGGCAAAATGAAGGGCGGTTTTCCCTTCTGATCCGTTGGCAGGCGTCCCTTGGGGCGCTTCCATATAGAGAATGTGAAAAATTTGGAGGTGAATATACATGGTTAAAATCAGACTGCGTCGTATGGGCGCCAAGAAGGCTCCTTTCTACCGCATCGTGGTGGCCGACTCCCGTTATCCCCGCGACGGTCGTTTCATCGAGGAAATCGGTATCTATAATCCCACCACCGATCCCGCCGAGCTGAAGGTCGATGTGGAGCGTGCTCAGGCCTGGATCAAGACCGGTGCACAGCCCACCGAGACCGTGAAAGCTCTGCTGAAAAAGGCTGGCATGTAAGGAGAATATCAATGAAAGAGCTTCTTACCTACGTGGCCCAAAACCTGGTGGAGCACTCGGAGGCCGTCTCGGTCACCGAGTCCCATACAGACGGCGAGACCGTGCTGGAGCTTCGGGTCGCCCCCGAGGATATGGGCAAGGTCATCGGACGTCAAGGCCGCATCGCCAAGGAGATCCGCACCCTGATGCGCTCCGTGGCCCAGCGCAAGGGAACGAGAGTTTCCGTCGAGATCGTCGACTAAAAAGCGGCGGGGGCTGTCCCCCGCCGCTTTTCATCTGTAGGAGGAACACCAATGAAAAATCGGTTTCTTGAGGCCGGGCAGATCGTCAACACGCACGGCATTCAGGGCGAGGTCAAAATCGTTCCCTGGTGCGACTCACCCGAATTCCTTTGCAGCTTCGATCTTCTGTACCTGGACGGAAGCCCCATCAAGGTCCTCAGCGCCAAGCCCCACAAGGGAAATGTCCTTGCCCGTCTGGAGGGCGTGGATGATGTCGCCGCCGCCATGCGCCTCAAAGGAAAAACGGTTTCCATCGACCGCACCGGCGTGGAGCTTCCGGATGGGCGACACTTTTTGGCCGATCTCATGGGGTTGGAGGTCCGGGACGCGGACACTGGCGCCGTGCTTGGGCACATCGCCGATATTCTCACGCCTCCCGCCCATGAGGTCTACGTGGTCCGCGGAGGCGCACACGAGTACATGATCCCCGCCGTAGATGCGTTTCTAGCCGAGACCAACGTAGAGGACGGGTACATCCGCGTCCGTCTGATCGAAGGGATGGCAAGCGATGGTTAGGATCGATATTATGACGCTCTTTGACGAGACCGTGGGCGATATGATGAACGAGTCCATCCTGGGCCGCGCCCAGGAGAGGGATCTGATCCGCATCGAGGCCCATCAAATTCGCGCCTACACCTTAAATAAGCAGAAGCAGGTGGACGACTACCCATATGGAGGCGGACATGGCGCCGTTATGCAGGCAGATCCTCTCTACCAATGCTGGAAGCATATTACGGATGCCTATGGCCCCGGACATACCATTTACCTCTCTCCGGCCGGCAAAACCTTCACCCAGTGTGAGGCCAAACGCCTGCTCCGGGATTATGAACACCTAATCCTCGTCTGCGGACACTACGAAGGGATCGACGAACGGTTTATCGAGGCCTGTGTGGATGAAGAGCTCTCCATCGGCGACTTCGTACTCACTGGCGGAGAACTGCCTGCCATGGTCGTGGCGGACGCCGTCGCCCGCATGGTGCCGGGCGTTCTCCCCGACCCGGAGTGCTTTGAGGACGAGAGCCATTGGAGCGGTATGCTGGAGTACCCCCAGTATTCCCGCCCCGAGACCTGGCATGGACGTACCGTCCCCCCTGTCCTCCGCTCTGGGAACCATGCCCTGGTTGCCCGGTGGCGCCGCAAACAGAGCATCCTCCGCACTTTTCGCAGGCGGCCCGACCTATACGAAAAGCTGGATTTCTCCTCCAAGGAGGATCAAAAACTGCTTCAGGAGCTGATGGAAGAAGAGGCCGATTTTCAGCCCCGAGGGTAAGACGGCATTTATTTTCCTCGTATGTCTGTACAAAGTTTCGTAGGACATTTTTTGTGTTTTTCAGGCATGGAACACAAAATTTCATTCCATATTTTTGTTTTTTATCTCAAAATATAGTTGTATTTTTTCCTATTTCAGGTAATTATGAGTATGCTGCCTCCGATAAAGGGACTCACTTTTTTGTGCGCCGACCGCAGCGTGACACATTTCGTGCTAAATCGCCCCAGGCTTTGTGTCCCAACGGCTCTGTCCTGTAACCTTTTGTAATCTTTTGTTTCTTTTTTCTTTCCGTCCCGACGAAAGTTGACGTCCCTTTTTCTACTCTGGATCCGCCCCTTCTTCCTGAATACACAGTGTTTGTTTGACTTTTGCCTCCAAAGTGGCTATAATCCTGGAAATGTCCCAGCCACGCAAAAGATTACAAACTGCACCAGTGATATTCAGGAGGTTTCTCTCTCATGTTGGATCGATTACTCAGGGGCGGACAAATCACCGCCCTGCTCGCTCTCGCTCTGCTCTCCATCCTGCTCGTCAGCGGTTCCGCCACCACCCGAACCACTTTTGAGATTGTGGACGGCGAGGTGAGCTATTTGGTCACCGGCCACGCCGGTGAAGTGGACCGTGCGCTGGAGTATGCCGGTGTTTCTCTCTCCGGCACAGATCGCATAGCGATCTCTCAGGAAAATGACGTAGTGCGCGTCACCGTACAGCGCCCGGTGACTCACTTCGAGCGGACGACCACCCGGATACTGCCCTTTGCCCAGCTCCGGGAAGAGGATCCGGAACTCCCCATCGGGGAAGAGCGCGTGGTCCAGAAGGGGGTCGATGGCTCTGTGGAACACACCGTCAAGGTCGTCACTGATCCGGACGGCACTGTTCACCGGTATGACTTGGGCGAGCACATAGCCCGGCTGCCTGTAGATGAAATCGTGTCCTACGGCACAAAGGTGGATGCTGTGGCCGCCTCTTGGCTCAGCGTAAGTGACGACGTGCTTACCCATATCAATGTGCGGGAGGACGGGGGCGGCGTGCTCACTACCCTTTCCGGCGAGTCCCTCTCCTACTCCAGGGCGTTGGACTGCGTGGCCACCGCCTATACCACCGAGCGGCAGTCCTGGAAAAGAACCGCCACCGGCACCACCGCCCGCGTGGGCGCTATCGCCGTGGACCCCAAAGTGATTCCCTATGGCACCCGTATGTATATCGTCTCCTCCGATGGCTCTATCACATACGGTGTGGCCACCGCTGAGGACTGCGGCGGCAGCATCAAGGGGAACCGTATCGACCTCTTTTTCGATACCTACTACGAATGTATTCAGTTCGGCGTACGGAGCTGCACCGTCTACATCCTTACGTAATCGAAGGAGCCGCTCCCAGTCGGGGTGGCTCCTCTTTATATCTGATATCTGACCAGGTTGGGGTATATATAACCGGTGAACGGCCACTGACCAAGTGTTTTAACAATTTTTGAATAACGTCTTAAATTGTCCTCGCATCGTTGACTTTCTCACAGGTGTATGGTAAAATCTAATTTGTAAAATCATATTAGGGGATAATTTGTATGAGTTTTAAAGTGATTGTGGATAGCTGCTGCGATCTGACACCCTCCCTGCTCCGGGAAGAGGATTTTCTCAGTGTACCGCTTACCATTCGCGTTGGGGACCATGTAGTCGTGGACGATGCGAGCTTCGATCAAGCGGACCTGCTCTGGAGGATGAAGGAGTGCGAGACTGCGCCTCAAACCTCCTGTCCCGCTCCCGCTCAATATCTGGATGCTTTCGCCTGCGGGGCCGACGATCTGTATGTGATCACGCTCTCAGCTCTTCTTTCCGGCTCTCACAACAGCGCGCAGCAGGCCCGCCAGCTCTGGCTGGAGGAGCACCCTCAGGCTCGTGTCCACATTTTTAACTCCTGCTCCGCCTCTGCGGGCGAGGTGCTTCTGGCGCTGAAGGTCAGAGAGCTGGCCGCCAAAGGACTCCCCTTTCAGACCGTCGTAAGCGAGGCCACCGCTTTTTGTACGGAAATGACCACTATGTTTGTGCTGGAATCGTTGGACAACCTGCGTAAAAATGGGCGTTTGACCGGTCTCCAATCCGTGGTCACCGGTGCCCTGCGTATCAAACTTCTTATGGGCGCAACGCCTGAAGGTGAGATCTATAAACGTGGGCAGGCTATGAGTGTAAAACAGGCCCTGTCCAAAATGGTGGAGATCATGTCCAAGGATGCAGCGCACGCCGGAAAGCTTTTGGCCATTGCCCACTGTAATTGTCTGGAACGCGCCTTTCAGCTCAAGGAGATGGTGCGCAAGTCCTGTCATTTCTCCGACATCCTCATCACCGAGACTGGAGGAATCAGTACGGTTTATGCAAATGACGGCGGCATTGTTGTGGCCTATTGATCCTTTTTCTTTTATAGGCGCCCGGCGGTTTTCTCCGCCGGGCCGCTTGTTATTTTATCGCCGGAGTGGTATAATGCCGAAAACCATCGTAGGGAGATGTGCTTTATGGAGTATATCATCCGCCCCATCAGGCTACAGGACGCGGAGGGGATCGCCGCCCTGAGACGGATGCCCGGTGTAATGGAAAACACGCTGGGGCTGCCCTCCTGCCGGGTCGCAGACAGCCGGGCTTTCATTGAAGGCCTGGGCCCCAACGACCACAATTTTGTAGCCGCAGCAGAGGATGAAACCGTAATCGGTGCGGCCGGACTCTGTGTCTGCTCCAACCCGCGTATGCGGCACGTAGGCAGCGTGGGGATCTTTGTGCATACCGACTGGCAGGGACGCGGTGTAGGGACCGCCTTGATGGAGACGCTGCTGGATCTAGCCGACAATTGGCTGATGCTGCTCCGGGTAGAGTTGGAGGTGTATGCCGATAACGAGCGCGCTATCGCCCTGTATGAAAAGATGGGGTTCCAGCGGGAGGGGCTGCGGCGGATGGCTACCGTCCGCCGCGGCAGGTACATCGACGAGTATTCCATGGCTCGCCTCCGGCCAGGTGCCTGGGAAACAGAAGCATGTCGGTAAGCCGTCTTTTCGAAATCGTCTATCTGCTGCTGGAGAAAAAGCAGATCACCGCCCGAGCGCTGGCGGAACGATTTGAGGTATCCGTGCGTACCATCTACCGAGATGTGGACGCCCTCTCTGCCGCCGGCATTCCCATCTACGCCTCACAAGGGCGGGGCGGCGGCATCTCCCTGACGGACCGCTTCGTACTTGATCGAGCCGCGCTCTCCCCTGAGGAGCAGGCCAGAGTCCTCACCGCACTGAAAAGCCTTCCGGGCGGGGACTCACCGGAGAGCCGCGCCACCCTGACCAAGCTCTCAGGTCTTTTCGGCCGCAGGGAGCCGGATTGGCTCCAGGTAGACCTCACCCCCTGGGGAGCCTCCGGCGGTGGAGCGCGCCGCTTTGACGAGTTGAAGAGAGCGATCCTGGAGCGTCGCGTCACCACCTTCTCCTATGCAGCTTCCTATGGAGGTGCCTCCGTACGCCGCATTCTCCCTGCCCGGCTGGTCTTTAAGGGGCGGGCCTGGTATCTGCAGGGCTTCTGCCTTGACAACAGGGATTACCGCACCTTCCGCCTCAGCCGCATTTTGGAGCTTACTGTGACAGAGGAACGGTTCGACCTCTCTCTGTCTCCACCGGCAATCGAGGCCGCCCCCTTGTCTTCCTCCCGCTGCACCCCGCTGCGGCTGCGCTTTTCTCCTCTTGTGGCCTATCGGGTCTATGATGAGTTTGATCTCTCCTGTGTAAAACGGGAAAAGGACGGATCCCTGCTGGTAGCGATAGACTTTCCCGAGGATGGCTGGCTCTACGGATACCTGCTCTCTTTCGGCACCTGTCTGGAGATCCTCTCCCCCGACCAGGTCCGGCTTCAGGTGGGCCTGCTGGGGCGTCAGATCTGGAAAAACTGCGAAAAACCTGACATAAGATGTCGGGTTTTTCGGGCTACAATGGAATCACCCAAACAAAAGGAGGATTCCACGATGGAACGAAAATTCTGCCAGTCCTGCGGTATGCCCCTCGATGATCCGGCCTTTTTCGGTACAGAAGCCGACGGCAGCGAAAGTCGCCATTATTGCAAATACTGTTACCAAGGTGGCGCTTTTACCGCGGATATGACGATGGATCAAATGATCGATTTTTGTGCCCCCATTCTGTCACGGGAACATCCCGGCATGAGTGAGGAGCAGGCAAAGGCGCAGATGCGAGGGTTCTTTCCCAAACTCCTGCGCTGGAAGGACCAGCCTTGACTGATCAGGCTCGGAGGGTGCTTTACACGCTCCGGGCCATTTTTTCTTTTCTTCACTCTGTATCTCGGAATAAAGAATGTGCCGTCTCGGGCCGTCCGAGGTGACAATCTGCCGGAAAGCTGATATACTATCCACAAATAAACTGTTTAGGAGTATTTGTTATGGACCTCTGCGACCTCAACACCATTCGTCTCCTGCTCGGCCGACACGGCTTCCGTTTCTCCAGATCTATGGGGCAGAATTTTCTGATCGAGGGCTGGGTGCCCGACGGCTTGGTGGAGGGGGCTGGCGTATCCCTCCAAAACGGTGTGCTGGAAATCGGCCCCGGCATCGGCCCCCTCACAATGCGCCTCTCCAATGCCGCGACTAAAGTGGTGGCGGTGGAGCTGGACCGCTCTCTCCTGCCCGTGCTCGCCGAAACTCTGGCAGGGCGGAACAATGTGGAGATCATCCCCGGCGATATTTTGAAATTGGATATTGGCGCCTTGGTGGATGAAAAATTTTCCGGTCTTACTCCTATGGCGTGTGCCAATTTGCCCTATAACATCACCACTCCTGTCCTCTCCGCCCTGATTGACTCCAGGCGCTTTGCCCAAATCGCAGTTATGATCCAGAGAGAGGTGGCTCTGCGCATCTGTGCCGCGCCGGGCACTGCCGAATATGGTGCGTTCTCTATCTACTGTCAGTACCATACCGCGCCGGAGCTTTTGTTTGATGTCGGTCGGGAGTGCTTCGTCCCCGCTCCCAAGGTGACCTCATCCGTTGTGCGTATGACACCCCGGCATATGCCCCCTATAACGGTACAGGACGAAAAGCGTTTTTTCCGTCTGGTCAAGGCGGCCTTCGGTCAGCGCCGGAAAACGCTCCTCAACGCCCTCACCGCAGGATTGGACGGTGTGGAGCGAGACTCCATCCGTGCCGCCATTCTCAGTTGTGGTCTGCCCGAGGATATACGGGGAGAGCGCCTCGGTATCCCTGAATTTGCCGCTTTGACCGCTGCTCTGGGTAATTTTTAATCCTATTTCAATGAAAATCCCCCGATTTCCCTATAGAATGGTTTTAAAATCATTCTTTTCTGAAAGGTCGTGCTCCCATGCTCTTCCTCTTGCGGCTCTTGACCACGGCACTTCTCCTGCTGTTGTGCAGCGCACCTCTTTTTTCATGGCTTTCTGCACCGGCTCTCGTGGCTCTGACCGTCTTTTTTCTGCTCTTCAATCTCAGGCCCAGCTGGGAACGCCGCCCTGGTATCCCGCGGCGTTTGAAGATCATGATGGGAGGTTATGAGCTCTTCATGACTTCCGCCTGGCTGAGTGTGGCCATTCTGGGACTTTACCTGGTCTATCTTCCCCATATCATCTCTACCACAGGCGTGAGCGCGCCGCGTGCCCTTTGGAGCATTGCCCTTACGCTGCTCCTCCTCTTTCTTCTTCTGGCCAACGGCTTTTTCCGCATCGTCTTCACCTCCACTCGGCTGCGGCTGGCGCTGCGTGTCCTGCTCATCTGTCTGTGGTGGTGCCCGGTGGTCAACTTTTTTCTCCTTTGGAGGTCCTGCGCTCTGGTGAAGGCAGAGTACCGTTTCGACCTTGCCAAGCAAGAGTGCAATGCGCTACGGAAAGAAAATGAGGTCTGCGCCACCCGCTATCCCATTCTGTTGGTCCACGGTATTTTCTTTCGGGACTGGCAGCTCATCAACTATTGGGGGCGAATCCCAAAAGAACTCACCCGCAACGGCGCCGTCCTCTATTACGGCGAACAGCAGTCCTCCGCTGCGGTGGCGGAAAGCGCCGCCGAGCTTCGAGACCAGATTCAAAAAATAATCGCCGAGACCGGCTGCGGCAAGGTAAATATCATCGCCCACTCCAAGGGAGGTCTCGATTCCCGTTACGCCATTTCCCATTTGGGCATGGACCGATATGTAGCCTCCCTCACCACCATCAATACCCCGCATCGGGGCTGTGTCTTTGCCCAGGAACTGATGGATCGCCTCCCCGCCTCTCTGGTCCGCTGGATCGGCATACGCTATAACGCCATCTTTCAGAAGCTGGGGGACCTCAGCCCCAATTTCATTGCCGGCGTCACCGATCTGCGTGCAGACGCCTGTGCCCGCTTCAATGAGGACACGCCGGACCGTCCCGGCATCCTCTACCAGAGCGTTATGTCCACTATGAGGAAAGCGGGCAGTGCCCCCTTCCCCCTCAACCTTACTTATCCTCTGGTAAAAAAGTATGACAGGGAGGCCAATGATGGTCTGGTGACCCTTTCCTCGGCAAAGTGGGGGGATTTTCTGGGCAATCAGACCGTCTCCGGCAGGCGAGGCATTTCTCACGGCGATATTATCGACCTGATGCGCGAGGATATCGATGGTTTTGATGTGCGGGAGTTCTATGTTTCCCTGGTGAAGGATCTGAAAGACAGAGGGTATTGACGCCTCTTTCTCGGGCCTGGGTCAATGATTTGACCCAGGCTCTTTTTCTTCTTGACATTATAAATATTAAAACGTTATAATTTTTGTAATGAATAAGGCTTCTTTCATAATCGGCAACCTGCCTGGCGGTCGGAGATTTCGGTCCCTGGAAAGCCGCTCGGGGAGTACAGAGCCCGGCGTTTGGGTGGGTCAACGACTTTCAAACACGCCCCGGAGGTGGGAGCATTATGAATCATCCGGTAATCGAACTGAACACAATGCAGGAGCTAAAGGTCTATATGAGTCCGGTCCGCCAGCAGCTGCTGCGTATCCTGGAGCTCTCCGGCAGACCTATGACGCCCAAATCCCTGTCCCTGCGCCTTGGTGTCTCACCTTCCTCCGTCCAGCATCATCTCAAGCAACTCCTTCCGCTAGGCGTGGTCAAGGTGGACCATCAGGAGCGTATTAACGGTATTGTCGCAACCTATTACGCCTGCACCGGGGCCACCGTTTGTATCGGCGCCACTCGGGCAGATCTGCGCAATGACAGAGAAGCTTTGGCTTTTCAGGTGGTCCAAACCGCTGTTCAGGGCTATTTTGAGACCATGCACCGCCTTGGCCCCACCATGCCGGAGGAAGGGGGAGACGCCATGGCCGGCGTTCTCCATCTAACGGAAGCGGATTGGCTTGCCTTTCGCACCCAGGTGAAGGCTTTTTTTGATGCCCATAGTCTGCCTGGCCCAGATACCAGCCCCTGGGAATTCGCACTGCTGGCCTATGACGCTTCTGAATCCTCCGAGGTGTCCCCATGAGCCCCCTTCACAGCGGCATCCTCCTGCTGAGCTATTTCAGCACCGGAATCATTATGCCTGTGCTGAGCTTACTTCTGCTGTCCAGGGGCTGTACCATGCAGACGCTGCCTCTGATGCTGGGGCTTTACTCTCTCACCGCCCTGTTTCTTGAGGTCCCCAGCGGTGTTTTCGCCGACTGGCGGGGCCGGAAGCCGACCTGCCTGCTCTCCGTGGCCCTGGTCATGGCCGCATTCATGCTGCTTCTCTCAGCGGGAAGTCTGCCTCTGGTTGCCGCAGCCATGGTACTTTGGGGGGCAAGCCGCGCCTTTTCCTCTGGCAGTCTGGACGCGCTTATCATCGACGCCTGTTTGGAGGAAAAGGGGGCGGAGCGCTTGGCCCCGATAACTGCCCAGCTCACTGTACTCCGGAGCGCCGGGATCGCGTTGGGCGCCCTGGTCGGCGGTCTTTTGCCGGCTGTGAGAGGTTATGCGCTCCACCTGCTCCTGCGGCTGGCACTGCTGATCTGCGAAGGCCTGCTGTGCACCCTTTTTCTCCACGAGCCTCCCCGGGAGGGCACACGCTCCCGTCTGTGCGACCAGCTCTCCGCGAGCGCCGCGCTCCTTCGGGGCAACCGCCCTTTCTGGGCCCTGGCCCTCTGCATGGCCGTTTTGGCCGGAAGCCAAGGTGTGGTAGATGTGTATTGGCAGCCCGCCTTCCAGTCCATGCTCCCTTTCAGGAGCGGCGTATGGCTGGGATTGCTGTGTGTGGGAAGCTATTTGCTGCTCACTGTGGGAGGGCTCGCCTCCGGTCGGATCTCTTTCTCCTCGGAGCGCAGCCGCTGGAGAGGCTACTTTTTCCTTCAGTCTCTGTTGGGACTGGCCCTCCTCCTTCTCTCGCGTCAGTTCTCCCCTCTGCGTTTTGCGGGCGCCTATCTTCTCTTTTACACTGTGCTCAGCGTCAGCAACATTCAGGAACAGACCCTTCTCAATGGCCTCAGCGACAGTTCAAATCGGGCGACGGTCCTGAGCCTTGCTTCTCTGGCCTGCCAACTGGGGAACTTGGCCCTCCATGCCGCCAGCGGTGCGCTGGTCCTCCCCCTGGGGGCCAGCGGCCTTTGGGGACTCTCCGGCCTCCTTCTCCTGCTTGTCTGCGGGGGCTCCGCACTGCTTTACCGCAGCGGCAGGCGGTGGTCCTCCTCTGATACTCTACTGTAATCGCCTGTACAAAGCCCCTCTCCGGCCGGAGAGGGGCTTTGTATTTTCATTTTTTCACAACCGGCACATAAATAAAGGCATCCTTACCCAGGTAATATTCAAAGTCGATCTTGGCGGAGTCAAATTGGTATTCGCTCTGGTCAAACCACTCCGAAAAAATGTATTTCCAGGTCTTGCGAACATTTGCCCCGACTTCTTCCACCGACGCCCCTCTTGGAACGAGAAATACCGCATATTCTGCCGACGGGATGTCCAGCAGCACCATACCATCCGGGATAAAGCTTTTCTCCTTTACTTGAGGCCCAAAAAAGTAATAAAACTCTCCTGCCACCTGATCCGGGTGTATCCACGCGCCGATCTCCGCATATCCCGGATAGGTGAGCTTGGCGTAATCCGCCCTGCTGACGGAGGAAAAGTCCTTTCCGAGCCAATACGCGCTGGCATCCAAGACATCAAATTCTCCCTCCGGAGGAGCCAGGCAATACCCCACTGCCGAAAAGCCCTCCACATACTTGATTTCCGATGTCATCACATCTATTTCTCCTTTCTTGCTCTTGTATTCCGTGGGGGCCATTCCATAGTGCCTGCGGAACGCTTTTGAAAAACCGGACGGGGTCTCAAAACCACTTTTTGTCGAGATCTCCGTAATGCTTCCCCCCTGTAGAATCTCCCCTGCCGCCAGTTCCAGCCGCCGGCGTCGAAGATATGCGCCCACCGACAGCCCCATATCGATGGCAAACAAGTGGCAAAAATGATAAAAAGAGTACCCGGATACCCGCGCCAGTTCCTCCGCTGTCAGGCCTTGAGAGATGTGCTCATCAATATACCGCAGCACATCTTCCATCGTCTCCGCATGCCGCATGGCCCTGCCCTCCTTCCCCTCCAAGTATAACAGGACGCGGCCAACTCCGCATTTCCAAACTTGCGGACTTTTCCCGCCGCACGGCCCTCCTCGCCCTTTTTACACCGTCCGTCTGTCTCCATTTTAAAAAAGCCGGCATAGGATAGGACACCAAAGGAGGTATCTCTATGCCTATCATCTACCTCTCTCCTTCCACACAGGAGAACAATTTTTATGTAAGTGGCGGCAGCGAAGAGTATTGGATGAACCGTCTGGCCGACGCTATGGTCCCCTATCTGAACGCCAGTGGGATTCAATACGTCCGCAATACGCCGGAAATGACGGCCGCCTCCTCTATCCTCGCCTCCAACAGCGGAAATTTTGATCTTCATCTGGCCCTCCACTCCAATGGAGCGCCGGAGGGGCAGTATGGACAAATACGCGGCGTACTGGTATTTTATTATCCAGGAAGTGCGGAAGGACGCCGTGCAGCAGAAATTGTGGCTGAAAATCTCAAAAAAATCTATCCCCTTCCCTCCAAGGTCCGTACAGAGCCGACCACTACCATAGGGGAGGTCCGCAAGGTCCGCGCACCCTCTGTTTTTTTGGAGCTGGGGTATCACGACAATCCGGATGATGCCGCTTGGGTCCAAAACAATCTGGATGCCATCGCCCGCAATCTTGTGGAGTCTCTCTGCCAGTACTTTGGTATCCCCTTCCTGGAACCCCGCCCCGCCCGGCAGGCCGTGGTGGATGTGGAATGGGGCGCCCTGAACATCCGTTCCAGACCTGACCGGAGCGCCCCCATCGTGGCCCGTGCCTATGACGGCGCCAGACTCACTGTGCTCAACCAGTGGCAGGGCTGGTATCTGGTGCGCTTTGACGGCGTGGTGGGCTATGCCAGTTCTGAGTATATCACGCTGGTATGATCGATGGAAATTTATGTTGTACAGCCTGGTGACAATCTGTTTGGCATCGCCCAGGCATTCGGCGTGCCTATGTCCCATATTATAGAGGACAACCGCCTCCCCAACCCTTCGCTTCTGGTCGTAGGGCAGACTTTGGTGATCCGTTTTCCGGAAGAGGTCTATACGGTGCAGCCAGGGGATACACTCGCCTCTGTCGCGCTTCAGTCAGGCCTCAGTCTTCGGCAGCTCTATCGGAACAATCCCATTCTGGAGGGCCAGCCCACCCTTTACCCCGGTCAGACTCTGGTACTCCGCTATCAGGGGAGTCCCGGGCCGTCTGTTACCGTAAATAGTTATGCCTATCCTTTTATCAATCAAAGCCTGCTGCAGCGGACCCTGCCTTTTCTTACCTATCTCACCCCCTTCACCTATGGCATACAGGAGGATGGGGAATTGGTATCGCTGGACGACGAGCCGCTGATCGCCATGGGCCGTGCGGTAGGCACAGCGGCGCTGATGCATCTGTCTACCCTGACTGAATCAGGAAATTTTTCCAATGACTTGGCCAACTTGGTGCTCAATGACCTTTCCCTTCAGGAGGTTCTTATTGACAACGTGCTCACCACACTCCAGACAAAAGGTTATTCCGGGCTGGATGTGGATTTTGAGTTTATCTTCCCGCAGGATGCCCTCCCCTATGCCGCTTTTATCCGTCGTCTGCGGGATCGTCTCAACCCCCTGGGTTATCCTGTCATTGTTGCCCTGGCCCCCAAAACCTCCAGCGACCAGCCGGGCCTTTTATATGAGGGGCACAGCTACCGTGACCTTGGCGAGGCCGCCAACCGTGTATTCCTCATGACATATGAGTGGGGTTATACTTATGGCCCGCCCATGGCCGTGGCCCCGCTTCCCAATGTTCGGGCCGTCGTAGAATATGCGCTTACCGAAATACCGGCGGAGAAGCTATGGCTTGGAGTGCCAAACTACGGCTACGACTGGCCGCTTCCCTTTCTCCAGGGGAAAACGCGGGCCACCTCTATCTCGCCACAGTATGCTGTCAGTCTGGCCGCCCGTTATCGCTCCTCCATTTCCTATGATGAAACTGCGCAGGCCCCTTGGTTCCGCTATACCGACGAAAACGGCACCAAACATGAGGTCTGGTTCGAGGACGCCCGCAGCATCCGCGCCAAGCTTTCCCTGATCCCCGAATACGGCCTTGACGGGGCCGGCTACTGGAATCTCATGCGCCCCTTTCCCCAGAACTGGCTGGTACTGGATAGTCTCTTTACCATCCGGGAGACGCCCCTGCCTGCCGGCCTCCTGCGTTCATAAAAAGTTCACATCAAGTTATAAAACTGTCCATCAATTCCCAACTCGATGTGATATCCTATATTTGCAAAGACTCAAACAACCAATTCCAACCTCCTCCCTCTCTCTTTGCAACATCGCTGTACTCCCTGGAGGGGCAGTCGCTCCTCCAGGGAGGCAGACCAAATTTTCCGCCGGCAGCTTTTGGCTGACCGGCGTTTTTTAGTCCCATTCGGGCCATACTATGGGTGAGGTGATCGATAATGTCTTATGTCTCTCCGCATATCAAAGAAAAATTTGAATCTATGCCCCTCGACCTGAAAAATACCATCCTGGCCCGTAACGTCCATCTGGAAAATATGAACGACCTGATGTCCGTTCTGGAGCAGATCATCGCGGAGGGGGAAGGCCGTGGTTGACCCCTCCTCCCTTTCAGCGGATGCCCGCAGGTACTTTGACAGCCTCCCTAAAGAGGAGCAACTGACAATGCTAAAAAGCAATCTTTCGCTGCACAGTCTGAAGGAGCTTCAGGAATTCTACGCCCAGATGTCGCCCCGATCCGGCGATGTGCTCTATCAGGTCCTGCCGGAGCCCGCAGTCCCCTCTAATCAGCTTTTGGATGAGCTGGACTCAGAATGACCGTCGGAAACAGCAAAAAGGAATGACCTTCTATCGCTACAACGTTCAAAAACAGTTCCGGACCACAAGGCTGTAGAATCTCTTCTCCTTTTTTTCTGTCGACTCTCTATGCCCAAAAGCATATTCTGCCGCTAAAACGCATGGTGTCTCTATATAGAGACACCATGCGTTTTAAATTTAGCATTTTACCTGCCCCACACGGCTTTCTCTCTCCTCCGGTTTCTTCTTTTCCCGTGGGCTCCACCGCCCTTCATTTCTCAATATTTTACGCACCCACACACTCTGCCGGACCCCTTCTTGTTAAAATCCCGATTTATCTTGTGACAAAGGGCTTTTTTCTTTCGTCTCCAAACGGAGACATAATTCTTTGTTTGGAGACGCACCCTCTTACATATTTCCACTGATTATTCCAAGATATTGGCCATTTTCCTTTCCAAGGAGGCCATTTTATGCCTAAATCACGAATTGGCATTTGGATTGCTTATACCAAAATCGTCTGACGGGACTGGACGGCGTTGCCGGCGCGACGTCTATTCTCTTGAGAAATCAAAGGAGGTCATTTTTATGAGCGAGACATTCCAGCAGGTAGCAGAGCGTTTAACGAACATCAGGGCAGAACTGGACGGCGCCATCGCCATTCTGACCATGAACCGTCCCAAGGCCCTCAATGCCCTTAATGATCAAACTTTGGAGGAGCTGGACCGTATCTTCACTTGTCTGGAACGTGAGGAAAGCATTCTGGGCGTCATTATTACAGGCGAGGGAAAAGGCTTCGTGGCCGGGGCCGATATCTCTCAGATGCAGTCCTACAAGAGCGAAGAGGGCCGCAATTACGCCAACCGGGCCCAGGCTCTGTTTAACAAAATCGAGGCCTTGGAGAAGCCTGTCATCGCCGCAGTCAACGGATACGCTCTCGGCGGCGGTTGCGAGCTGTCCATGAGCTGTGATATTCGCATCGCCTCCGAAAAGGCTGTCTTCGGTCAACCCGAGGCCAATCTGGGGGTGATCCCCTGTTTTGGCGGTACACAGCGTCTGCCCCGGCTGGTGGGGACGGGTATCGCCAAAGAACTCATCTATACCGGCCGTCAGGTAAAAGCAGAGGAGGCCAAGAGCATTGGCCTGGTCAACAAAGTCGTCCCGGCCGAGTCTCTTCTGGACGAGGCCAAGGCTATGCTGCGCACCATTCTCGAAAAGGCCCCCATGGCCATTCGCTACTCCAAGGTCGCCATTAACCGCGGCATGGACGTCGACATGCGCGCCGGTCTAGAGCTGGAGAAAGACTTGGCCGCCATCACCTTTGGAACCGAGGATAAGCAGGAGGGCATGGACGCTTTCCTGGGGAAGCGTCCCGCCGTGTTCCATAATCGGTAAGTATCTCCCGATCCTAATGGAGAGACAGATATGACTTAAGGAGGAGAACCTATGACCGCTCTGGGTATCATCGGCATCATCCTGGCGTTCGCCCTATTGATGTACATGATCATGAAAGGCTTCAATATTTATCTGACGGTGTTCGTCTGTACGCTGGTTGTCGCTGTCACAAGCCAGATGAATGTCTATGAAGCTTATAAAGTCCACTTCATGACCGGCTTTACCACCTTTTTTAAGAATAATTATTTGATCTTCCTCACAGGTACTTTGATGGCAAAGGCGATGGATGTCACCGGCGCGGCCAAATCTATCGCCAAAACTATCATTAAAGTTATGGGGACCGAGTGGGCTTTCATCTCCGTTCCTGTCGCCTGCGGCGTGCTTTGCTACGGTGGCGTATCTGCTTTCGTATGTTCCTTTGCCGTTTTTCCCATTGCCCTGCAGGTCTTCCGTGCCGCTGATCTGCCCCGGCGCGGCATCCCCGGCGCCCTGTGCTTTGGCTGCTCCACCTTTGCCATGATTGCCCCCGGCGCCGTACAGATCCACAACAACGTCCCCTCTACCGAGCTGGGCACCTCTTACATGGCCGGTGCCGTCAACGGTTTTATTGCCTGTGGCTTTATGCTGGTGGCCGGCATTATCTATCTCCACTTCTGGCTCGGCAAAGCCAAAAAGAACGGTGAGCACTTTATTGCCAAAGAGGGCGATGAGTTTGGCGAAGAGGGAGACAGCCGTCTGCCCAACTTTGTAATCGCCCTGCTGCCTCTGGTCATCACGATTGTGCTGGTCAACGTGAAAGTCAATGGCGTGGCTATCGCCCCCGTAGAGGCGGGTGTACTGGCCGGTGCCGTATCCGCTGTGGTGTTGATGATCAAGTATATTGATCCCAAGGAACTCCCCAAGCACTTTGCCGATGGCGCTGCCATGGCCCTTCTCTCCATCACCAACACCTGCGCCGTTAACGGCTTCGGCGGCGTCGCCTCCAACAGCCCCGTTTTTGGCGACATCGTAAGCGCCATGGTCAACCTCCCCGGTCCCAAACTGCTGGGACTGGTGATCGGCACCACTGTGATTGCTGGCATCTGCGGTTCCGCCTCCGGCGGTCTGGGCATCGCAGTACCCATCCTCGGCCCAGTCTATACCCAGCTTGGCATTGCTCCCAGCATTGTCCACCGCGTCATGGCCCTCTCCTCCTCCGCCCTGGATTCTCTTCCACACAACGGCTATATCGTTACTGTCACCAACGGCCTGTGCCGCGAGACGCATAAGGATTCTTACGGCCTCACCTTTGCGCTTACCGTTATCATTCCCTTTATTGGTTCCCTGGTTGGTGTGGCGCTCTTTACCCTCTTCCCCAACCTGCCTTGATGGCTTAGCCGCAAATATAAGCTGCTCCAGTATTTCTGCATCGGTGCGGCATTCCTGCCGCGCCGCCCACAAATCCCTTATTATTGAAAGGAGTATGGAATCCTATGTTCAAACCGTTGGATGGTGTTAAGGTCATCGATCTGACCTATTTTGTCGCCGGCCCCGGCGCCGCCCGTATTCTCGCCGACTGGGGCGCCGATGTCATCAAAGTGGAGCCCAGTTTCGGCGACCCCGGCCGCGGCACCGGAGCAACTATGTCTTGCCCTACCGTAAAGGACTGCAACCCATTTTATACCGCCTATAATGCCAACAAGCGCGGTCTTTCCCTCAATCTGAAGAGTGACGAAGGGAAGGCGGTTTTGTATAAGCTGCTCGAGAGCGCCGATGTCTTTGTCTCCAGCTACCGTACCGGCGCGCTCAAGCGGTTAGGGCTGGACTATGACTCTCTGAGCAAAAAGTTCCCCCACCTCATCTGGGCCCAGATCAACGGCTTCGGAGATTTTGGCCCTGCCAAGGACAACGCCGGTTTTGATACCGTGGCCTTCTGGGCCCGTTCCGGCGCTATGATCGATATCACTGAGAAGGATACTTCCCCGGTTAATCCCCTCATCGGTTTCGGCGACGCCACCACCTCCTGCTCCCTCTCCGGCGGCATCTGCGCCGCCCTCTATCAGAAAGCCAAAACCGGTAAGGGCTGCAAGGTCATGGTCTCCCTCTTTGCCCAAGCCATCTGGAGTGAAAGCGCAGGCATGGTCTCCACCCAGTACGGCGACGAGTACCCCAAGACCCGCCTGAACCCCGGCTCCCCCGTCATGGACACGTTTAAGAGTGCTGACGACAAGTGGTTCTACATGAGCATTCTGGAACCCGACCGCTACAACGATGCGCTTATGAAGGAGCTGGGCCGCAATGACCTGGTTGGCGATCCACGGTACTGCACCGCCGCCGCTGCCAAGGCACACAGTTCCGAGCTGGTGGAGATTCTCAGCGCAGAGTTTGCCAAGCACACCATGGACGAGATCGCCGCCATGTTTGCTCGGGCCGATATCGCCTATGACCGAGTTCAGCACATCAAGGAGGTTCTGGATGACCCACAGGCGCTGGAGAACATGTATATCATTCCCGTAGAAAACCGGGATGGCACTGTGACCAAGCAGCCGATGACTCCCATTCGGTTTGCCACTACCGAACCCGCCCGCATCGAGGACATCGCCCCCACCATGGAACGGCAGGCCCCCTTAGTCGGCGAGCACTCTGCTGAAATCCTGAAGGAGCACGGATATACCGATGAGGACATTCAGAAGCTTGTCGATTCCAAAGTAGTTTACATCGAAAAGCTGTAAGCCAGCGGAAAGGAATATAGCCATGACATTTCATCTGACAGAAGATCAAGCCACCATCCAGCAGCTGGCCCGGGACTTTGCCCAGAGTGAGCTGGCCCCTATCGCCGCGAAAATCGACCAGGAGGAGCGTATTCCCAAGGAGATCATCGAGAAAATGGCGGAAATCGGCTTCACCGCCCTCAATGTCCCCGAGGCCTACGGCGGTCCCGAACTGGATACCGTGTGCAAGGTGCTGGTGGTCAACGAACTGGCCAAGCAGTGCGCCAGCACCGCAGAGGTCATTGCCGTTCACACCTTGGTAAATGACATCTTTCTGGAACACGGCAGCGAAGCGCAGAAGCAAAAGTACCTCACCGCCGCTGTGGAGGGAAAAATCGGCGCCTTCGCACTCACGGAGCCCGGAGCCGGCTCTGATGCCGCCGCCGCCAAAACCAAAGCTGTAGTGGATGGCGACGACTATATCATCAATGGCAATAAGTGCTTTATTTCCAACATGGGCCCCACCGAGGGCGATTATGTCGTGGTAATTGCTCTTACCGAGCCCGAGAAGGGCACCAAGGGTATGTCCGCCATCGTGGTGGACCGTGGCACCCCCGGCTTCACCATTGGCAAGCGGGAAGAGAAGCTTGGCATCCGCGGTGCTGACATTTCCGAGCTCATCTTTGAAGACTGCCGGGTCCCCCGCGCTAATCTCATCGGCAAGGAGGGCGACGGGTTCAGGATTGCCATGAAGGCTCTGGACGGCGGCCGCATCGGCATGGCCGCTCAGGGGCTTGGTATCGCTGATGCGGCGATCGAGGCCACCATCAAATACATGGGTGAGCGCGTCCAGTTTGGCAAGCCCATCGCCAAGCTCCAGGGCCTTCAGTGGTATCTGGCTGACATGGCCACCCGCACTGAAGCCGCACGCGCGCTGGTCTTTGAGGCCGCTTGTGCCGCCGACAGCGGAGAGCCACTCTCCAAGTTGGCCGCCATGTGCAAGTATTATGCCTCTGAAAACGCTGTATGGGTAACGAATAAGGCGCTTCAGATCCATGGCGGCTACGGCTATATGCGTGACTACCCCATCGAACGCATGTACCGCGACGCCCGTATCGTCCCCATCTACGAGGGAACCTCTGAGATCCAGAAGGTTGTCATCGCACGCGAGCTGCTAAAATAAGTCCAACGGGCAAAGCTTACGAAAAACAGAACGAAAACCGCCGGTTCAGAAAATTAATTATCTGAACCGGCGGTTTCCCCACGTTTTTATGATACAATGTATTTCTCGGAAAGGAAGTTCCATGTTGGAAAGGAGAGAGCTGGTATGCCGGAACAGGGCATCGCGCGCTATAAATACATCTTTGATGAAATTCTCCGGATGACTGACGACGGCTTTATCGTTGTGGACCGAGACGGCATCGTGACAGATATCAACGACCAATACTGTGACTTTCTGGGAAAACCCAGAGAGGAGATCGTAGGCTACCCGATCCAAAAAACCATCAGCAATTCCAAAATGGTCGATATCGTAAATCGTCGATATCGCGAGGAACTGGCCCTCCACAAGTTTTTACCCGGGGAGAGCAAAGAAAATGACAACAATTTTCTCTTGGTCAGCCGCTCCTGTGTATGTGACAGCGAGGACCGGGCAGTGGCCGGTGTGGCCCAGGTAAAATTTCGGCTCCAAACGCTGGACTCCGCCAAGCGCCTCATGAGCGAATACGCAGAGTTGGAATTTTATAAAGAGGAATACCGAAAAGCAGGTAACTGCAAAATCAGCTTTGACTCCATCGTCGGGACCAGTGAAGCCTTTCTGGAGAAAAAACGATTAGGCCTGAAGGCCGCCTGGACGGATTTTGCTGTTTTGCTCACCGGGGAGACGGGTACAGGCAAAGAGCTTTTTGCCCGCGCCATTCACAACGCCAGCAATCGTGCGGATAAGCCCATGGTCAGTATCAACTGTGCCGCGATCCCTAGCGAGCTTCTGGAATCCGAGCTGTTTGGCTATGCGGACGGAGCCTTTACTGGTGCGCGGAAAGGCGGGAAGCCCGGTAAATTCCAACTGGCCAATGGCGGCACTCTCTTTCTGGATGAGATCGGAGATATGCCTCTTAATATGCAGGCCAAAATCCTCCGCACCCTTCAGGAGAGTGAAGTGGAGCCCGTAGGGGGATCCGGTCCTGTTCCTGTGGATGTGCGGGTCATCTCCGCCACAAGACAAAACCTTCCCAAGCTCATCGAGTCAGGCGATTTCCGTGAAGACCTCTATTATCGCCTCAACGTCATCAACATCGAAATACCTTCTCTGCGTGAACGCCGGGGAGATATTCTGGATCTGTCCAACCATTTTCTCTCTCAGCTCAACCAGGAATTTCAGCGTACAACCGTTCTCTCCCCGGAGGTGAAGCGTTGCTTTGTCAGCTACCAGTGGCCCGGCAACGTGCGCGAGCTTGATAACGTGATCAAAGGCGCCTATGCTACCTGTGATGGCTTCACCATTGACTTAACAGATCTGCCCGGTAAAATGTCCCTGCCGAAAGACTCCCTGCTCATGGATTCCAGGAAGCAGTTGGCCGAGTTGATGAATGACTATGAACGTGAAGTCATTCTAGCCGTTTTACGCGATAAAGGAGGCAACTGCCAGCGCACAGCGGAAGAACTGGGAATCCACCGCAGCGCGCTCTATAAAAAAATGAACAAGCTGGGCATCGATCCGGCGGCGATCCCCCACAGGCAGACTTCCAAACTGCTCCCGGAGTGACTCGATTCGTTCCCCACCCGCCTGCCTGCCGTGTCCGACCTTCTGCCGGCTATTGTGATGCAGGGGCATTTCTGCACGATTTCACCGCCAGGGGAAACAGCGCGGAGCAAGTGCTATCACACCTGCTCCGGCCTGTTCTGCCCTGTCAAAAAAGAGACAGGTGCCCAGGTCCACTCCCAAGCCGAATCGGAGCCCAGCGCAGCGGGTCCTGCTGGGCGAAGAGGACTCGTAAGCGGCAAAACGAATGCGTGCTCGGCTTTCCCATGATATAAAACAGCTCGTCGCAAGCGTTATGTCGCTTGTGACGAGCTGTTTTGTGACGACAAAAAGAATGCGCGCCCCAAGGGCCTGCGGCGAAACGTTTTCCGGTCCTGCCGCTTTTTTCTTGCGTTTTCGCTATAAAGAAAAAGTAATTTGCCTCCGAATGGTTTGTTAAAAATGCACTACACATATATGTGTCAAACTTTATGCAAAAAGTGCTTTGAACAGTTTACAAGACTGTGTTATACTTTGATAAATCTAATAGGCAAATTGACGACACATGCAGCGCATTTGCGCGTAAGTCTGATTACGGTACAGATGCGCAGCGTGTTGCTAGTTGTTTACTTACAGCACATGCGTTTGCGTGTGCTGTTTTTTTGCTTAAACCAAGGAGGTCATCATGGAAAACAGGAATTATCTTGGAACAGAAAAAGTAGGAACCCTTTTGCGAAAATTCGCAATCCCGTGTATCTGTTCCCTCATTATCTCGTGCCTTTACAATATCGTGGATCAGATATTTGTTGGAAACGGCGTTGGGTATCTTGGCAACGCCGCTACTGGCGTGATTTTCCTGATTACGGTAATCGGCTGGGGCCTAAGCCTATTCTTTGGTGATGGAGCCGCCGCTGCTCTGAGTGTTTCTCTGGGGCGTGGTGAGACGAAAGAAATTCACAGAAGCGCTGGCGGAGCTATTTTGAGTTCCTTTCTTTCCGGCTTGGCCGTGATTGCCATTGCCTACCTGTGGGGAGATGGATTGCTCCGGCTGATTGGCGCAACAGATACCAATATTCAAATGGCTCATGACTATGGAATGATTATTTTTGCTATGATGCCCCTTGCTATGACGCAGAATACTCTTGCGTCCATAATCCGGGCAGATGGCAGCCCCAAATATGCTATGGCGGCGATGCTCACCGGCGCGATCATCAATATTATTGGTGATCCTTTGGCAATTTTTGTGCTGGACATGGGCATCAAGGGCGCAGCATGGGCAACTATCCTCGGCCAGTTTATCAGTTTCCTTATCTGTGCTGCATATTTGAGGCACCCAAAGACCTTTAAAATGAGTGCTGCCAGCGCTGTGCCTAAGAATTTATCTGGCCCTAATCCTGTTTACCTGTGTCCAGAAAGTATGCGCTATCTTCCTGCAATCCATCGGCAAAGCCAAAGCTGCTGCGCCGCTGTCTATTTTGCGTGATGCGCTGCTGATCGTACTATCCCTGTTGATCCCGGTTGCTTTGGGCGTTACAGGCATCTTTTGGGCTGCGCCCATTGCTGATATACTGGCTATTTTGGTCACTGCTACTGTCATGGTCCATGTGTGGAAAGAACTGTCACACGAAAGCAGGAAGAAAGAGTCTGTGGCGGAAATCCAGCTCTCCCGTCGGGGGGGGGTGATCATCACGATTGCCGGGGAACACGGCTCTGCTGGAAAGCAGATCGGTCAACTGGTCGCTAAAAAGCTGAATGTTCCGTGTTATTATAAAGAGCTTGTGGCGATTGCCGCCCAAGGAAGTGGCTTGGCAAGGGAATTTATCTCTGGGATCAATTCGGATGAAAATGTCGTGATGCGCGAACTTTACCTCTCGTCCGATCCTGTTGAGCGTGCGATTTCGGCACAGGGCAAGGCGATCCGCCAGATTGCAGACGCGGGGGCCTGTGTTATTATTGGTCGTTCGGCGGATTATATGTTACGGAATTATCAGAATGTAGTGCGCGTCTTTATCTATGCCCCCAAGGATTACCGTGCAAATAAAATAATGGAAATGTACGGAGACAGCCTAGGCGCTGCGCGAAAAAGCATCGTTCGCTCTGACAATGCCAGGGCTTCCTATTATAAAAGTGTTTCCGGTCAGGAATGGGGAGACCCGCACGGCTACGAATTGTGCATTGATGCCTCGATTGGTGAGGACGCTGCCGCAAATTTGATTTGTGACTATATCAATCGGATGGGTACGTATTAAAGCTTTATTGAAATATTAAAGATACGCCCAGAAATGGACGTATCTTTTGCTTTACACATATTTTAGATTTGAATGGATGACAACAGGAATTCCAGCCCAAACCCATCGATCGCTCAAGCGACAAACTACCTTGATAAACTGAACAAAAGGGATGCGGACCACCTCGTGCGTGTTGCCTGGATGCGAACCGGGCGGGGAGCCTTTTTGCAAAATGGCGCGGAAACGGGTGAGCTGCGGCCCCGCTAACTTTCTAAAGAAATTATAAAAAAGCCGTGAAACCAATGATTTCACGGCTTTTTGTGGTACGGCTGAAGGGATTCGAACCCCCGACCTACTGGTTCGTAGCCAGTCACTCTATCCAGCTGAGCTACAGCCGCATACTGTTTTGGACTCTTTGTATTCCTGACAGCTAGATTATATTACCACATTCGCGTAAAGAATGCAAGAACTTTTTTTGAAACCTCGTATTTTTTTGAAAGAGGACGGGACACAAGTCCCGCCCTCTTTCCGCTCTATGGTATGTCCCGGCTCAGCAAGCGTTACAGCCACAGCCGCTGTTGCAGCCACAGCCATTATTGCAACCGCTGCCCCAATTGCCACCCCAGCCGCCGCAGCAGCAGCACAGGACAATAATGATGACGAGAATCCACAGGCAGCTACCGCCGCCCCAGCCACAACCGTTATTGCACCCCATAACGAAGTACCTCCTGATTAAAAATGGTGGACCGGTTGTTTTCCGGCCTCACCCCATCTTATGCATCAGGAGATAGTTGGTTCAGGCGCGCCTATAAATTAGGTGAGGCGTGATACGTCTATGCCTCCACGCACTGCCGCAACGTCGGCGGCATCCAAGACGCCGCTGGTGGTCAACTGCGTCTGCAAGGTCTCCGCACGGTCCTTGTAGGTATGATCCAGCGCAAAGTAAGAAAGATAGGCCACCTGTGCCCGCAGGAACGGCTCTTCCATCAACATTTTGTATTCTCCGGCCGTCAGAATCCCCAGGTCCATTCCCCGCTGCAAGGCAGTATCCCACGCAAAGTCGGGGGTGTCTCCGGAGTCCTGATAGCCCAACGCCCGGAGGATAAAGGTGACATACTGTCCCGCTGTCACGTAATCTGCCGTTCCAAAAAGCATGGCCGCGTCATCCACCCCTTTTGTGAGACCCTGTTTATAGGCATAGGCCACATAAGGCTGGCACCAGGCGGGCACATCGGTAAACGGGCAGGCAGCGGTCGTGGAGAGCGCCGCCTGCTCCTCTCCAATGAGACGCAAGAACATGATAAGCGCTTGGATGCGAGTGGGTTTGGCCTCCAAATCATAGCCGGAGCCGTATCCTGTATCACTGCCTTTGAAAAGTCCCAGCGCTTTGAGCCCGTCCGCCAAGGCGTTATAATCGGTGGCGCTGCTCTCCGTAAGCGTATAATACCCCTCCAGTGATAGAACCGCCGTAGGTGAGGTTACCGTGAGGACCGCCACTGTATCCTCCACCACCAGATAGCGCCGTCCGGCTGTTAGCGCGCCGTTTCCCTTCTCCCAGCCGTTAGAGAGATCTATGGTTTTGTTTCCAGTACAGCTCAGCTCCACATCTCCCGCCAAGAGCAAGAATCCGGAGCCCGTCTCGATTCGGACCGTATCTCCCTCCTTTACCCGTAGATCAGAGAATGCCGCCTGATAAGTCCCATCTCCTGTAACCAGCCCCCCACGGGTCAGGTAATCATCGTTTTTGGCCTTCAGTGTTTCCTCGGCGCTCTGATACAGCGTGTCGTGGCGCAACGTGATCTTCTCTTCCGCCTTGGAAATCGTTTGAACTGTATACGCCCCATCGATATAGCTTTTTGACAGCATCGGGTCCCCAGCAGTCCCCCCTACGGCGATCGTCACCGCCGTACACAACGTGGCGGCGGAGGCCGCCACCACCGCAATGACTCTTTTTTTCATAACAAGCTCCTTATCTTGGGTTCCGTGTGGAATAGTATATCAAATTACCGCATTTCTTGCAATCCTTCCTCCTCATTTGCATAAACTGGATTATCAGAAGGAGGAATCGCCGTGGCAGAACAAGGAACCGTCGTCGTCCGGGCCTATACGTCCCGGGCACAGATCCCCGTCACCGGAGCCACCGTTGCCGTCACCCATCCCTCCGCAGGTGGGAAGCATCTGCTTGTCGCCCTGCGGGTCACCGATGAGAGCGGTCATACCCAGCCCGTTACACTCCCCACGCCTCCTGCCGCAGAGAGTGAGCATCCGGGCACCGCAGCGCCCTATACCCTATGCGACCTCTGGGTGGAGCATCCTGATTTTCAGATGCTGCATGTGGAGAACGTCCAAATTTTTTCCGGCGTAGAGACCTTGCAGGATGCCGAGCTGCTCCCGTTGCCCGAGTTCCCGGAACAGCGGGATATGACCCGCATTGTCCACCTTACCTCCCAGCCGCTGTAAAGGAGAACTATCATGCCCGTTACGATCACCCCTTATATCCCCAGATATATCACCGTCCATTTGGGCGCGCCCGGGCAGAATGCGGAAAACGTCACCGTCACCTTCCCGGACTATATCAAAAATGTGGCCTCCAGTGAAATCTATCCCACATGGGAACCATCCGCGCTCCGGGCCAATATTTTAGCCCAGGTCTCGTTCGCCCTGAATCGGGTCTATACCGAATACTACCCCAGCCGCGGCTATCCCTTTCAGATTACCTCAACAACTGCTATGGATCAAAAATTTATCCGGGGCAGAAATATTTTTGAGAACATTGAACGCATCGTGGATGAGCTTTTCGACGACTACATCCGCCGCCAGGGCTATGCAGAACCTCTGTCGGCCAAATTCTGCAACGGGACCACTACCACCTGTGACGGCCTCTCCCAATGGGGCAGCCAGGAGCTCGCCCTCCAGGGGCTGGACAGCGTATCTATTCTGCGCCGTTATTACGGAGACGATATCGAGCTTGTCATGGATGCCCCGGTACAAGATATCCGTACCTCTTACCCGGGTACTCCGCTCCGCCTGGGCTCGCGGGGCCCTGAGGTCGGCGTAATCCAAGCTGAACTCAACCGCATCAGCCAAAATTATCCCGCTATTCCCAAGATCTCTCCGGTGGATGCCATTTTCGGTCCCCAGACGGAACGTGCTGTCCGGCAGTTTCAGCAGATTTTCAACCTTCCGGTGGACGGTGTGGTGGGGAAGGTCACTTGGTATAAGTTGGTGTTCCTCTATGTGGGTGTATCCGGGCTCTCTGAACTGGTCAGCGAGGGGCAGCGGTTCTTTGGATTCAACTTTTCGGTTGATGGCGCTGATGCCAACGGACCCGCTGGAGAATCCGTTCTGCTTTTGCAATACCTTCTCTCCATTTTGGCCCAGTTTGATTCTTCCATTCCATTTTTAACTTTGGATGGCATTTTCGGCCCCCAGACGGAGCAGGCTGTCCAGGCGTTCCAGGTCTCTCAGGGGTTGCCTGCCACGGGTCGGGTGAATGCTGAGACCTGGAACAGTCTCTACAATGCCTATGACGGGATCGACACCACTGTCCTATCCCAGGATATCCTGTTTCCCGCCGAGCTTCAGGGGTTGGGAAACGCCCCGGAAGTCTTCGCCCTAAGTACCCGCCAGACCCAATATCCCGGTCGTGAGTTGGGGCTGGGTGACCGGGATACGGAGAGGAGTGATCGCTGATGCGTCCGGAACGAGATTATCTGGGGCTCCCGATTCGGAGCCTTCAAACCATGCTGCGGACGCTTTCCCGCTGTGCGCCCGGCCTCCCCTGCCCCATCCCGGACGGTGTTTTCGGTGAAGTGACCTTGGAAGCGGTCATGCGCTTCCAGCAGTCCGCCGGGATGCCCATCACAGGTCGGGTGGACAACGACACATGGGATGCCATTGCCGCCGCCTACCGGAGCGCACTCCCCTCCGTCATGCCGCCACGGCCCGTCCGCGCTTTCCGGGAGCAGGCCTTTGAAGTGCGGTCAGGCCAGTGTTGTGTCCACATGTGTCTCGTTCAGGCCATGTTCTTGGCGCTTTCCCAAGTGATTGAAGAGATCGAGCCCGCCCCTGTCAACGCGCTGCACACAGGGGCTTCTGTCCGCAATGTGGTATGGCTCCAAGGGCGCGCGGGCCTTCCGGAGACCGGCACGATGGAAAAACAGACCTGGAACGCGCTCACACGGCTCTACGATGTTTTTCTCTACCGCGATATTCACGGAGCACTATGTCCCACAGCCCCTCAGACGCCCTCGGGCGGTTCCGTCATCCCCCGGGGCGGCTTCCCCTGGGAACCCTTCGAACCGGGAGGCTCCTGTTTATAAATAAGAAGACAGCCGGACGGCAACGCCCGGCTGTCTTCTTATTCGTAAGGCCTCAGATCTCTATCCAGCACTTGCTTGCGGTGATAGCTAACATAATCGGGCGCCATTTCCGGGCATTGTTCCCGGATGGCCGCCACAATCAACGCCGGATTTAGTCCCGGATTCTGGGCGCGCAGAATGGTGTCCAGCACGATGGAATCCCGTCGCCCCTCGTAATCCACCCGCTGAATCAGCGGAATGAGGTCCACCTGCGTCTGCCCGCTCTTGGCCTTCTTGGATTTTTTGCTGACCACCAGGCTCTCTCGGCCCAGCAGCGCCCGGATCGTGTTTTCCGCCCCCACCGGAGCGCCGGTATCATACTCCAGAGTGATGATATAGTTGACATAACACAATTCCTTGTAGGGTCGCTCCGCGTCATAACATCTAGTGACCGTAATTCCCTCCGGAAGCACCCTGGTGAGCCGCCAAGGCACCGCCTCCATGTCCGCCCCCTCCGGAAGCCCGAACTCCAGAATCTCACACTGGCTGGAAAAGCCCACGGAGAGCGGAAGTGGAATGGATACATATGCGTGCGGGTTGAAGCCCTCCGTATGGCGGATATGGATTCCCGCCCGCAGGAAAGCCCGCTGGAAGGTCCGCATCAGGTCCAGGTGAGAAATATAGCAGGCCCGCCCCGTTTTGACAAACTGAATCCGCTGGTCAGGCATCGCACACCCTCCCCTTCTCCAACAGAAGATTTGCCCCGCAGCCGGTGCACTGCCTGCGGCAATCCGGGGTGATCACGGCCTGATAAGCCGCCTCCCGCTCCTTCCATAGGAACTCTGGACGCACACCGGTGGAGACCCGTGACCAGGGCAGCACCTCATCCTTCTCCCGCGCGCGATTTGCATAGAACGCCGGGTCCAGACCGCAGGCCTCAAAGGCACGCATCCAGCGGTCCAAGGAGAAGTACTCGCTCCAGGAGTCAAATTTAGCCCCATCCCGCCATGCCGCTTCCAGTGCGTCGGCCAGCCTGCGGTCCCCCCGGGAGAAAACCGCCTCCAGAAAGGAGGTGTCCGGGTCATGCCAGTGATAGACGATGGATTTGTCCCGCATATTGTCCCGAAGAAGCTTCACCCGACGGAGGTATTCCTCCCGTGTCACCTGGGGTTCCCACTGAAAAGCAGTATGAGGTTTGGGCACGAAGCAGGCCGTGGACACAGTAATCCGGCAGCCCCTGCGCTTGTCGGGCGCCGTTTCACGCCAGAGCTGGAGCACTTTTTTTGCCAGCTCCGCGATCCCCAGCACATCCTCGTCCGTCTCGGTGGGGAGTCCAAGCATAAAGTACAGCTTTACCGAGTTCCAGCCGCCGGAAAACGCCGTCCGGCAGGATTTCATCAGATCCGCCTCTGTGACATTTTTGTTGATGGCGTCCCGCAGGCGCTGTGTCCCCGCCTCCGGCGCGAAGGTGAGACCACTCTTGCGGACATGCTGGAGCCGCTCCATGAGCCCCATAGAAAAATTGTCCGCCCGCAGAGAGGGGAGCGACATCGAAACCAAGTTGGGTTCACACCATTCCAGAAGGCCGTCGCAGAGGCGTTCCAAGAGGCGATAATCACTGGTGGACAGGCTTGAAAGCGTCATCTCCTGATAGCCTGAATCCTTACAGGCCGCGATCCCCTGCTCCACCAGAAGCGCGGGGTCCTTTGACCGTACAGGCCGGTACGCATACCCCGCTTGGCAGAACCGGCAGCCCCGGATACAGCCCCGAAACACCTCCAGCATCACCCTGTCGTGTACGATCTCCGTAGAGGGGACGATGGTTTTGACTGGAAAATAGGATTGGTTCAGATCCTGGACGATCCGTTTGGTGACCAGCTCCGGCGCGCCTTCCAGCGGCGTAACGGACGACACCACGCCGTCCTCCCGATAGGTGATGCGATAAAGGGAGGGGATGTAGAGGCCCGGAATCCGTGCAGCGGCCGCCAAGAGCTCACAGCGCTGCCAGCCCTCGCGGCGTGCCCGCCGTGAGAGGGCGATGAGCTCCACGGTCACATCTTCCCCCTCTCCCAGGGAAAAGATATCGACAAAGGGAGCCAGCGGCTCCGGATTATAGGCGCATGTCCCTCCCGCTATAATCAGGGGCATGTCCTCGTCTCTGTCCTCAGACCGCAGAGGCAGCCCAGCCAAGTCCAACATATTGAGGACATTGGTATAGGCCATCTCATAGCCCAGTGAAAAACCAATGACGTCGAAGTCTGCGATGGGATCTCCGCTCTCCAGGCCATAGAGCGGCAGCCCTTCGCGGCGCATCTCATCCTCCATGTCCCCCCATGGGGCGAACACTCGCTCACACCAGACGCCCTCCAGTTCATTCATCAGGCCATAGAGAATCCGTATCCCCAGATTGGACATACCGATCTCATAGGTGTCCGGGAAGCAGAGCGCTACACGGGTATCTACCTGTTTGCGGTCCTTTACCACCGCATTGTACTCCCCCCCGGTATAGCGTGCAGGCTTCTGCACCCGGGAAAGGATCATCTCCATCGTCCGGTCCATTCCAATCCTCCGCTCACTTCGCGCGTTCACTCTCATTATGTGCAATCTAATATTTTAACCTCTGCGTGAAGGATTGGCAAGCCCAAATTCTCTTAAAACAGTCCTTTTCCGATTTTTGGCGGAATATCTCCCTCAGGAACGGCGAAAATCCTCAACCACATCCATCAAATGGACCGAGGAGAGCCGGCACCGGTTGCAGGTCTGAGTCAGTCGGTACACCTCCTGATAGTCCGTAGATATTCCTCTGGCGTGGGTGCCGTCCCCACACCGGATTCCGAACATGGGGATACCGGCGGCACTCTCTTGGCATACGCGGAAGCTCGGATTCATCCTCTTCAACTTTCTCTCTCCTTTTACTAAAAACGTCTTGCTCATTACTTATTTTGGCGTAAGCAAACACAGTCTCTCATAAATGTGCTATACTTTAGATAAGTGATAAGTGAGTCCGGCTCTCGTATTACAATACGTTTTACAGCACTGGGACCCTCTATTTTGTGGATCTCGTTGCCGCTCCTCCAATATGCTGTATTTTTATTTGTTTGTCAAGAAAATAGAAAGGATTTACGCTTTTTATCGTGTATTTTACCATCTCTGGTCAATTCCCATTGAATCAGGTGACAGAATGTCTTTGTCAAAAAAGTTGAGCTACTTTAAGCGTAAAGAAAAACTTACGACTTTAGAGATCGCCCAGCGTACCAGCCTTCCGGTAGGGACCTTGAATAAGATCTTTTCCGGCCAGATGCTGAGTCCCTCTCTGAAAATCATTGATCGGCTCAGTACATTGTTTCATGTGCCTTCCCACTATCTGATCGACGACGAGATCCCTGTCGGCTGCAGCATAGGCGCTTATGTGGAATCGCAGGGACTTTTGATGCTGTCCGAGCGCGGGGGCGAGCTTTTTGATCTTTTTCGCCAACTTGACGAGCATAATAAGCAGACAATCGAATGGATCACACGTGCGCTTGCCCGCCAGTCCTCCAAGCAGAAAAACTTTCTGCTCGAGCGGAGGCTGCTGTGTTATACGCCTGTGGCCTGGGGTGAACGCGGCTTTTATATGGACAGTCTCTCCTTCCGCACCCTATCTGCGCCTGTCTGTACCATCACACGAGAGGCCGACTATGTGATCACGGTGGTGGATACCGCTCTGGAGCCCGCCTATTCCCCAGGTACCCTCTTGGCCGCAACGCACAAAGCCGCAGAGCAGAATCAGCTCGGCGTCTTCTCCCTGAATCAGGAGGGTTTTCTCCGGAAGTTCTGCTGCAGGCGGGGCACGTGTAAACTGATGTCTCTGAATACGGAGTTCAAAACACTCACAGTTTGGGCACATGACGAGTTTTTGTGCCTTGGAACGATCCTAGGTGCGGTCCGGAACTACCGCTGGGAATAGGCTTTTTCTGGCTGTCTGATATCCAAGCGTTGCGATTCGTCTGATTTGTGCTATACTGCTCTCGAAAGGAGGGCTTACTTTGCAAAACCTGCTCTCTGCGCCTGAGGCACTGCTGGCACGGCTTGCAGCTCTGCTGGGCGATTATCCTCTGATCTCGGCCTGGTATACCTCTGTAGTACGGTTTCTTTTTCCGGTCCTGGCCCTGCTGATTCTGGCGCGGAGCATTCGCTCCCTGCTGAATGTGCCCCATACGCCCGAGATCTGGGCCTATCTGACTCTGCCAAACGGGCTCTCAGAACCCCTGACACACTGGGAAAACATTCTTGGCCGCTCCAGTGCCTCCGATGTGGTGCTGGGCTATCCCACGGTCTCCCGGCAACATGCGGCCCTGATCCGCACGGAAGACGGCGGCTGGATGCTTTACGACCTGGGCTCAAAGGGCGGCGTTACTGTAAACGGCGCAGCTATAGAGGGCGAGTCCCATGTCTCTTACGGCGACGTACTGGGGCTGGGTGGGGTTGAGACCGTTCTCCTCCCCGTTCCGCCGGAAGAGCGGGCCCAGCAGCGGGAGCGCCGCCGGCAGGAGGAGCGCCCCGTCTCGCCCTGGGTCGGACTCCTGTTCCTTACCTTGTTCCAGATCCTCACCGTCTTTCAACTGCTCTCTTCCGTCGGTGATGAGGCATCCCCAGCCATCCCCACCGCTTTTTTCTGTCTGATTGCCGTCATGTGGGGCTACTTCCTGGCTATGCGTTCCATCCGACGGGTCGGCTTTGAGATGGAGTCCATTGCGTTCTTTCTCTCCACCCTCTCTCTGGCCGTAACCGCCTCTTCAGCCCCCGGCTCACTTTTCAAGCAATTAGCCGCCCTTTTGCTGGGTCTCGTTCTTTTCGTCGTGCTGGGCGTCTTTCTCCGGGACCTGGATCGGGTCAAGCGCATCCGCTGGCTGATGGCCGGAGGCGCCATTCTTCTGCTGGGCGCCACGCTGGTCCTGGGCCAGGCCAAATTCGGGGCCGTCAACTGGATCACCTTCGGCGGTTTTTCTCTCCAGCCCTCTGAGCTCGCCAAGATCTGCTATATTTTTGCCGGAGCCGCCACGTTGGACCGGCTCTTCCGGAAGCGGAATCTGGGGCTCTTTATGGCGCTCACCGCCGCATGTCTTGGCTGCCTGGCCCTCATGAGCGATTTTGGCACCGCGGCCATCTTCTTCGTCACCTTTCTCGTCATCGCTTATCTCCGTTCCGGAGACTGGGCCACACTGACGCTCATCAGCGGCGGAGCCGTGTTTGCTGTAGCCATCCTCCTCACCTTCAAGCCCTATATCCTAAAACGCTTCGCCACCTGGGGCCACGCCTGGGAATACGCCTCCTCCGGGGGCTACCAGCAGACCCGCACCATGTCTGCCGCCGCATCCGGCGGACTGGTTGGTGTGGGCGCTGGTGAGGGCTGGCTCCACCGGGTTGCCGCGGCCGACACCGACTTGGTGTTTGGGATGCTGTGTGAAGAGTGGGGGCTTATCATCGGCGTTCTCTCCGTCCTGTGTATTGTCACACTGGCCGTTTTTGCCGTCCGTGCCTGCCGCGCCGGGCGCTCCAGCTTTTACACCATCGCCGCCTGCGCCGCCACCTCCCTGCTGGTCTTTCAGACTTGTCTCAATGTCTTTGGTGCGGTCGATCTGCTCCCCCTTACCGGCGTCACCTTTCCTTTTGTCTCCAACGGCGGCTCCTCTATGGTGGCCTCCTGGGGGCTGCTGGCCTTTCTGAAGGCTACGGACACCCGGCAGAACGCCAGCTTTGCCATTCGCCTGCCCTCCTGGAAGGAGGAGCACTCTGTTCTCCTGAACCGGCCTATCCAAGAGGAGGTGGATGAGGATGCGTAAAATCGAACGCCGCGCCGCAGTCTGTCTGCTTCTGTCTGCCGCCCTGGTTTTGGGCACTTGTATATTCTCTTTTCTCTTTTTTAAAGACGGAGGCCGCTGGGTCTCCTTCGCCGCCAACCGCCACCTGTATAACAGCAGTGGGGAACTCTCCGTGGGACGGGTCCTGGACCGCGACGGCGACCTGCTCTCCTGGGTGGACGCCTCCGGCCGCCGCGTCTATTATGCCAATACAATCGTGCGAAAGGCCACCCTCCACACCGTGGGAGACACGCAGGGCAAAATTGGTTCCGGCGCCTTGGTGGCCTTCGCCGACAAGCTCTCAGGATACAACCTGATCACCGGTGCCTACACCCCTCTCGGTGAGGGAAACGATCTATACCTTACCATCGACGCGCACCTCAACTATGTGGCCTATCAGGCCCTGAACGGTCGGAAAGGCGCCGTGGGCGTGTACAATTATAAAACCGGCGAGATGCTCTGCCTTCTCTCCTCTCCCGCCTTTGACCCGGCGGACCCGCCCGAAATCCAGGAGGGCGATCCCCAATACGACGGGGTATATGTCAACCGCTTTCTCTCCGGCTCCTTTGTGCCCGGCTCTGTCTTTAAAACCGTTACGCTGAGCGCCGCCATAGAAAAGCTGCCCGATCTCTTTGCACGCACGTTTACCTGTACCGGCTCTACCCTGGTGGGCGGCGAAGCGGTGACCTGCCCCTCCGCGCACGGTGAAATGGATATCTATAGCGCTTATTCCAACTCCTGTAACGGCGTGTTTGCCCAGTTGGCCGCTGAGCTCGGTTCCAATGTGATGACCTCCTATACCAGAAAGGCGGGTCTCACTGACACCTACAAGGTAAGCGGGCTGAAGACGACCTCCGGTCGTTTTCAGTTCTCCGACTGTACGGAAAATCAACTGGGCTGGGCCGGTGTGGGCCAATATAACGACCTGCTCAACCCCTGCTCCCTGATGGTCTATATGGGCGCCATCGCCAATGGTGGGAAGGCGGCCGTTCCACAGCTGATCTACCGCACCGTCACCCCGCTGGGGATCCCCACTTCTTTTTATCTGCCCCATAAGACCGGAACGCTGATCTCCTCCACCACGGCGGAGACGCTCTCCGGCATGATGGCCCGCAATGTGTCTGAAGTCTACGGCTCCGGTCGGTTCCCCAATATGGACATCTGTGCCAAGTCTGGCACCGCCGAAGTGGGAGGCGGAAAAACTCCGACCTCCTGGTTTTCGGGTTTTCTCCGCAATGAAGACGCCCCCTATGCCTTTGCAGTGGTTGTGGAGGAGGGCGGAAGCGGTTCCAAAACCGCCGGAGGCGTCGCCTCCAGCGTGCTGAATGCCCTGGTAAATGGGGATTGAGCTCGCTATTTGAGCTAAAAGCGCCTCACCTTCTGATTCTTTCCAAAAGGTGAGGCGCTTTCTGTTTTTCCAGTCCACTTTGGGCCGTTTGGTTCAGAATCTCCCAATATAAATCTTCTTTTCCAAAAGTCGCTCAAAGCCTTGTAACACAACGGATTTCACAATCGTATAGTTTGATTTCTAATAATAGATGATTAGCTATAACTAACTATCTTTTTGTAACGGTAGGCAGGTCGTCTTGTTTGAAGCCCTGCTGAAACAGTTTTCTGAGAACCCCGCACACTAGGGGAAAATCTCCTGGGTTCCCTCCATGCCCGGCCTGCGCATCTGCGCTTTTGACTGCACCGCTCCCCGCGGGCCCCTCCCAATGGATTTGGCCCCCAGGCATTTTGAGACGCTCTTTTGTCTGGAAGGCAGTTCACAAGTCGATCTGTCCGGCCTTCCCTGCGTCCGGTTGAAGGGGCGCGAGATCCTTCTGCTGTCCGATCTCTCTGGTCCGGTCGGCCCGCTTCTCCAGCCGCCGTATGCGCGGGGTCCTGGTGGCAGTGATGGACCGATCCATGGTCCCCCCACGACAAGGCCTCCCGTGGGTCCGCTGATCACGCCCTGGCCGGTACCCATGCCCTGCCTGTAGGTCACCGTGTTGGTACCCGGCTTCAGGGTGCCGTCCGTGCTGGTAGTCTTGGATGCGGTGAACACAGCGGCGACCGCAACCGCCTGCCGGACCATGGTGAAGGTACAGGTTCTGCCGTCCACCTTGGTCAGCTCCACGCTGGAGCCGTCCGCCGCCAGATCAATGGAGCCGTGCTCCAGTCCCTTGGTGTCAAGGGTAACGCCATAGGCGGCGCTGGTGCTCTCCTTCCGGGTAAATACGGGGGAACTGCCGCCCTTTTCCCAGGCGGTGTAATCCACCTCCTGACCATCCACCCACAGGTTCAGGGCGGTGACCAGCTCGGGATTGCGATAGATGGTCTTGCCGGAGACCAGGGCGGCGTCCACCCTGCCGCCGGTGAGGATAGCGGAGGCAAAGGTCTCGATCGTGCCGGAGGAATACGACTCTCCGGCCGCCGGCAGGTTCCCTCCGTAATAGGAGGCCGTGCTGCCGGAGGCGCTGCGGTCGTAGCCGAAGAGGCCGCCTACATACTTCTTGGCACCGCTGGTCTCATCCGGCCATCTCCGTCGGAGGTTCCTGTCCGGAAGTTAGTTTTTTCTAACTATCACATATTTTTTATATGATTTTTTCTCAACTTATGTCAACGCCCATTAACATTTGGAGGAAAAATTTTCATTCTCCTCCCCCCTTCTGCCTGAAACTCCAGCAGAGCCTCGCTCTCGGCATCCATAATGAAAAAACAGACTCTTTTGCCGGCCTCGTCCTATCCCGTGTCCAGACACACGGATGGACATCCAACAGCACCAACGGCAAAAGAGCATCCGATTTCTTTCTTATATTAAACATGCCCCCTCGTTTGTCAATCTGACCCCCCATTTTCCCCCGTCTCCATCAAAGCGCAGGCAAAAGCCCGGTTGAACACGATGGAAGTGCCCGGTCCCTATGCCTCTTCCCGCTCACGGCACCACGACGAACCGGCTTTGAACAGACAGCCCCCGAAGCGGCGCCGCATAAAGGGTGCCGCTTCGGGGGCCCACACTTTGCTTTTTCGAACGCTTCAGCATTTCGGGCAGCGTTTGCCTCGGATCAGAAGGGGAAGCAGATAATCGTCATCACAATGGTCAGGATCGCCCAAACGACGTTCATGGGGGTACCAATCTTCACAAAATCCTTGAAGCGATAGCCTGCCTGAGAGGTCATGGTGACAGCGGTACCGCCAATGGGGGTGGCTGCGGTCAGGTTGGTGGCCACTGCGATGCCAATCATGAATGGCATATAGCTCACGCCCAATTGGGAGGCGATGAGGATGTAAATCGGGGCCATCATGGCGGCGGTCGCAGTGTTGGACATGATATTGGTCAGGACCGTGTTGACGATGATGCAGGCGGCCAACTGCAGGACCAGATTGTTCCCCACGACGTTGACGGCCCAGTTGGCAATCATGGCACCGGCACCGGAATCGTTCATGGCCGCAGCGATGCCTTGGGCAAAGGCCATCACGCAGATGGTGTTCCAGTCCACACTGTTGAAAGCCTTTTTAAAGGAAATGCACCCGGTGAAGATACAAACGGCAGCGCCGATCAGGGCAATAGCGGCCAGCGTCCACAGGCCCAGGAAGAAGCCAATGACGCAGAACACCAGAACGCCGATAGAGACCCAGGTGCGCCAGGTAGGCTGGAAGGTTTCCATGGCGGAGGCATCGGTGTCGATCAGGACGTCCTCAAAATCGCAGTGCTTCTTCATGCCCTTGTAGCCAACAGTGCTCATATAAATGATCATAAAGATAAAAGAGGGCAGGGCAACGGGCAGAATGGAGAACATGCCCATCAGCTCCAAGCCTTGCCCCTCCAGTACAGTGTTGACCATAGGCTGAGAGGTGGAGCCGATGACGGTGAGGGTGCCGCCCAACGCGGCGGCGAAGCCCAGGGGCATCATCAAATATTTCTGATGCAGCTTTCCCTTGGAGGAGGCGACCATGGCGCCGATGAGGGGGATAAAGGTGGCCACGACGGCGGTGTTGGACAGGAACGCGGAGAGGATGCCCGAAATCAGCATGAGGGCAATCATCACGGAGCGCTCATTGCTGGCCCATTTGGCCTTCATGATGGGGCGGCCGATCATAATAACGGCGCCTGTCTCAAACATAGCTTGGCCGACGATCATCATGCCGATCAGCATGAGGACCAGGTTGGAGGACCAGCCGGCATAGATCTGTTTTACCTCCATAGTACCGGTCAATGCCAGAACGATGGAGGACACCATGGCGACAAAGCCCATAGGCCACTTGTCTGCGGCAAAGAGAACCAGAGTAACTAGGATGAGAATCAAACACCATATGTCGGCGCCAAGGAGTTCACTGGGCATTTTCAATGCGTTCATAATGATATCTGCCAAAATCACTCACTCCATTTTCTCTTAAAATCTATTTCTTTTAATCCCTTAAGACCCTAAAAATAGTAAGGTACTCTCCTCCTCCAGCATCTATATTTTTGTGAGAATAGAACAATGGTATAAAGATTTTAACATCTAATTTTGTTTATATCATTCTATCCTGTGCGGAAATAGCCGTCTTTTTTGTCAACCATTCACCAAGTTTCCTGGGATACCACAGTCCTCTCTTAATCATTCCACTTCTTTAACTTTCTAAAAAACTGCCCGGCAAAGCATAGCGCTTCGCCGGGCAGCAATCTGTTTTCATGCGTTTCATGCGTTTTAAGGGAGCGTCAGCTCGTAGTTTCGATAATACGCGATCAAAAATGCCTTGAACGCCTTGGCCTGCGGAGACAGGTCGCACATCTTCTTCCAAAAGATCGATTGGATGCGATAATTGACCGGTTCCACAACTTCAATGAATTTCAATCCCCGGAGCAGGAGGGATTTTGCCCCCATAAGAGTGGTCAGCGTAATGCCGACATGATCCTTCACCAGCCTAGTCCGGAGCGCATAATCGCCCTCCGCCACGATATTGGGGGTAAATCCCGCCAGTTCACACATCACGTCGAAATACTTTCTGGAGGAAAAGCCCTTTGAAAGCGCTACAAATGCCTCGTTTTTGGCCTCCGAGAGGGAGATCTCCTTTCGGTTGGCCAGCGGATGCCCCTCGTACACCGCTAATATCGGGCGGTCGTTGGGGATCAGGACCTCGTACTCGTATTCTGACGAGGGGATGTCCGACAGGGCGGTTATGATAAAATCATACCGCATCATCTGCTCGCCGCAGGCCAGCCGCTCAAGCGGGACGGTGCGGCTGGTAAAGGCGATGCCCGGATTTCTCTGGACGTATTCCGCAAAAGGCTCCTCCCAGAGCACATGCGTGGAGGTGGCGACGTTGAGGCTGGGCATCTTGTGTTCTCCCGACTGTTTCAGCTCCATACGCGCCAAGTCCAGCTCATCGAGCACGCGCTTTACATGGTAATAAAACTTCTTTCCATCCTCGTTGAGCTGAATGTTCCGGCCCACACGGTCAAAGAGCCGCACCCCCAGATCCGTCTCCAGACGGCTGATGGACGCACTGAGCGCGGAGGGAGATATGTACAGCTCATTTGCGGTACGAAACAGATGTTCATTTTCCGCCAAAGCTTTGAAATACTGAAGATGCAGCATTTTCATAAGGACACCTGATCTCCTTCCAAAATTAAAATTTCAGTCGAAATATTTTGCCAATTTGCGAATAAAATCAAACAAATTCTATTTTCTAATAAACTAGAAAATGGCTGTCTTTTATCATAACGCAGAATCCTTCAAAATGCAAATTCTATTTTTTGTGCAGAGGGAGAACTTCTCCATTAGTTTTTTAATTAACAATTCACAAAACCTTTTATAATTGTCTTTTGGCGGTCTCTGGTCCATAATCAATGTGAGAATAGAGCAATCCCAGCACTTGCCACGCACATACTTCGCATTACATCATGCACATAACAGAAAGGAGCGTCCCCCATTATGAAATTGAAAGATCGTGTCGCCATCATCTCCGGTGCCGCCGCCGGCATCGGCCTTGCAACCGCCAAGCTATTCCTGGAAGAGGGCGCTAAAGTCGCAATCTGCGATATCAGCGCCGAAAAGATCGCTCAGGCTGCTCAGGACCTGTCTTCCCTCGGCACCGTGCGTCCCTTTGTCGTCAACATCGCCGACAAGCAGCAGGTGACCGAAATGGTCGAGGCCGTCGCCAAGGAGTTCGGGCGGATCGATATTCTGATCAACAACGCCGGGATCACCAAGGACGCTCAATTCTACAAGATGACCGACGAGCAGTTTGACGCTGTGATCAACGTCAATCTCCGCGGCAACTTCCTGATGACCAAGGCGGTCGTCCCCTATATGATGGAACAGAAATACGGCAAGATCGTGCATTGCGCCTCCGTCTCCGCCTACAACGGCAACTTCGGCCAGTCCAACTATGCCGCCTCCAAGGCCGCTATCATGGGCATGACCCGCGTACAGGCCAAGGAGTTGGGCAAGTACGGCATCAATGTCAACGCCATTGCCCCCGGCTCCATCATGACCGATATGTACGCCGCCGTTCCCGAGGAGGTCAAGCAGGCCAAGCTCGCAAAGATTCCCCTGCGCCGGTATGGCGATCCCCGCGAGACTGCCCAGCTGTATGCCTTCCTTGCCTCTGACGAGGCCTCGTATGTCACTGCGCAGACCATCACCATCGACGGTGGATTCAACTGATCGGGAGGTTTGATCCTATGCCTTCAACGGGTGCATTGAGCGACATTACCATCCTGGACCTGACGCGCGTGCTCTGCGGTCCTTACTGCACTATGCAGCTGGCCGACATGGGGGCGAATGTCATCAAGATTGAAACCCCCAAGGGCGGAGACGACACCCGGGCCTGGGGGCCCTTCCGCAATGATTCCAGCGTATACTTCGCATCGATCAATCGGAACAAGCGCAGCATCACCCTGAATTTAAAGGCACCGGAGGCCAAAGAGCTCTTTAAAAAGATGGTCCGCGAGGCCGATGTGGTTATCGAAAATTACCGCCCCGGCGTCATGGATAAGCTGGGGCTCGGCTACGACGTGCTCAAAGAGATCAACGACCGGCTCATCTATGCCGAGGTCTCTGGTTTCGGGAGCTACGGTCCCTATTCTCAGCGGCCCGGATACGACATCCTGGCGCAGGCAATGGGCGGCATCATGAGCATCACCGGTCAGCCCAATGACCCTCCCACCCGGGTGGGCAATTCCATCGGCGATATTCTGGGCGGCCTGAACATCACCATTGGGATCCTGGCGGCGCTACACGCCAGAACCCTGACCGGCAAGGGGCAGAAGGTGGACGTATCGCTGGTGGACACCATCGTTTCCGCCTGTTGTACCGACATGATGCGCTATCTGGAAACCGGCAAGATTCCCGAGCGGATGGGCAACCGTTATGCGCCCCTGGCCCCGTACGACTCTTTCCATGCCATTGACGGCGAATTCATCATCGCCTGCGGCAACCAAAAGCTGTATGAGGACCTCTGCAATAAGGTGCTCCACCGCCCCGAGCTGATTACCGATCCGCGCTTTGCCACCGTGGCGATCCGCGCGGAGAATCACGCCCTGCTGAAGCCCCTGATCGAGGAGTGGTCCACCACCGTGACCATCGACGAGGGCGTGGCGGCGGTCATGGCCGCCGGAATCCCGGCCGGTCCCATCTATGACGCCAGTCGGGTCACCACCGACCATCATATTGCAGACGTACGTGAGATGTATGTCAAGCAGGAGCATCCTGTCATCGGTGAGATGACTGTGACCGGCAACGCCGTCAAGCTGATGGACACCAAGCCGACCATCCGTACCCCTGCCCCGCTGCTGGGGCAGCACAATGCGGAGGTCTATAGCCAGATGCTTGGGCTGGATGAGGCCACACTGGCGGAGTACAAGGAGCGCGGTATCATCTGATCCCGTCTCTACCCGCCGACCACATCCAACAGATATGCATGAAAAAAACGCAGCTCAACGTTGAGTTGCGTTTTTTTCATGCACAGGGACGGCCCGTACCATGGGAAGCGGGGCAAAGCCACGCCCTTCATCAGCAGAGCACCGCTGTAAACCGGATGATCCCCCGGGCGGGACAATCCGCCTGAATCGTCCCCCGGTGGGCCTCCACAATGCTCCGTGCAATGGACAGGCCCACGCCGAAGCCGCCCCCCTCCTGCCTGGTGCGGGCCTTGTCCGCCCGATAGAAGCGGTCGAAGAGCTTGTCCAGTTCCTCGGGCTCTATGCCGGCACAGGCATTTTGGGTCTTGAGAAGGACCCCTTTTGCCGCAGCACACAAAGAAAGCTGAATCGGGCAGCCTGCATCGGTATATTTGATCGCGTTATCCAGAAGAATGGAAACCAATTGGCGCACGGCATATTCATCCCCATGGTAGGTCAGCCCTGGGACGATGTTCAGTTCCAAGGCGTGCCCCTGTGCCTCTGCGGAAGCCCGGAAGGAGTCGGCAGCTTCCAAAACCGCACCGCTGACGTCAAAACGGCATTTGGATATGGGCGGCTTCTCCTCATCCAGCCGCGATAAAATGACCAGATCGTTGACCAGTTCGGTCATCTTATCTGTCTGAGCCCGCGCCTTATCGATCCATTTCTGCCGCCCCACTTCCATCTCCAGCACTTTCAGGCTGGTCGTGATGACGGTGAGCGGCGTCTTCAGCTCATGACCGGCATCCGTGATGAATTGCTTTTGCCTTTCCGCACTGCGCACCACCGGATCGATCGCCCGCTTGGAGAGCAGCAGGACCAGCACGAGCACCAGGACAATGCAGGCAATCACCACAGCCAGGGAGGCAAGGGCGAACGTCCGGAAAGAGCGCAGCTCCTGCGCGCAGTCCAGAAAAATCGCCATATAGCGGCCCTCCCCCACCCTCGCCACATAATATTTATAGCTGTCTTCGGTGTACCCAAAGCCCTCTCCATGCTTCAGCGCAATATCGAGGTACCGGCCGGCATCCTCTTCCGACACCGCGGCGATATGCCTCATATCGGCGCTGTCCAGCGTGCCGTCCTCGCTGTAGCGCAGCACAAAGTACCGGGTGGAATAGGCCGTCTCCACCGTAAATGGCCCGCCGGGCCGCTCCCCCGGCTTTCCGCCGGGAAATTGAGGCATCGTTCCCTGATTGTCGTAGAGGACCTGCAATGTCTTTTCCAAATCGGAATCTGTTGTCAGGAAGTTGATAATGTTGATGGAGAGGCACATCATTACCATCACCAGCGTAACGGCCCCCATTGCAATGAGGATGAATCTTCGGCGCAGTCTGTGGATCATTTGCCCTCCTCCAGAGAATATCCCAGGCCCCGGCTGACCCGGATCACCACGGAGGAACCGACGACCGCTAACTTTTTTCGCAGATTCGAGATATGGACCCAGACCACGTTGATCTCCGCATCCGATTCCCAGCCCCAGATCCGTTCCATGATCCGCTCGGCGGAGACAATGGCTCTGGGCGCGCGCATGAACAGCTCCATCACCTGAAATTCCCGTCCGCTAAGCCGTTCGGAGCGGTTCCCGCAGCGCAGGATGCCCTCTCTGCAGTCCAACGCCAGATCTCCGAATGCAATGACATTGGGCGTGTATCCCCCACCTCTGCGCAGCATGGCCCGCACCCGTGCAAGCAACTCGTCCGGATCGAAAGGTTTGGGCAGATAGTCGTCGGCTCCTGTATCAAAACCCTTGATACGGTCCTCTTTCTCCCCTTTTGCGGTCAGCATCATCACAGGAGTGGCGATGCCTTTTGCCCGCAGCAGCTTCAGGACCTCGATCCCATCCATTTGGGGGAGCATGATGTCCAGGATCACTGCGTCGTAATTTCCACTGGAGGCATAGTCGTATCCGGAGCGCCCATCGTGGACCGTATCCACGATATACTGGTGATTTTCCAAAAACGCGGCCAAGGCCTCCGCCAGATCCAATTCATCTTCTACAATCAGCAAACGCATTTTGATCACCTGATTCACATTATACGGCAGGCCCCGGGAAAAACGCAATGGTTTCCCGGGGCCCGCCGCGTATCTCAAAGGACCTCCTGAGAGGCGACCCTGCCGCATACGATATTCAAATTCCCGTTTCGGCACCGGAGCTGATCCAAAAACTCCTTGGGCGCCTGGGCATCCCGCAGGACCACCCGGTAGTCCAGTTCATACAGGGTCCCCATGTTGGAGGTCTTAACCCGTTCCAGCCGTGCGGAACGGGTGTAAGTCTCGAAGAGGTCGTCGAACAGCCCCTCATAGTCCAGATTTTCCGGTATGGTGATCTTCAATTCACGTTCCTGCTCGTTTCCCGCGCCAAAGCGGAGGGTAGACAGGGCCAGGACAAAGGCCGCCATGACCACGAAGAACAAGACGGCGAGGACCACATATCCCATACCAGTGGCAAGTCCGATGGCCATGGCCAGAAAAATCATCCCGATCTCCCGTGCGCTGCCCGGCGCGGAGCGGAAACGAACCAGGCTGAATGCCCCGGCCACCGCCACACCAGCGCCGATATTCCCATTGACCAGCATAATGACCATCTGGACCACAGCAGGGATAATCGCCAATGTCACCACAAAGCTCTGGGTATAGCGGGTCTTGTACATGCACAAAAATGCGATTCCCAATCCAAGCGCCAGGGACACCGCCATACAGGCGGCAAACGCGATCAGCGTGATCTCCGTCCCAATGATCGACTCAAGCACAGAAGCGCACCGCCTTTCCGGGATGCCGTTTGACCGGCCACATCAAATTTTCCCGATAACAGACCCCATATTTGGAAAAGGAGGTTGGGAACACACTATTTTCACTGAGCAGGCGGCTCAGCCATACCGGCGCTGAACCGGGGATCTTGATCTCCATGAGGATCTGATCCCGGGAGGTGATACGTTCCCCTCCGTCTCCCGACCGCAGGTCCAGGGCCGTGTCCCGCCAGCGCAGATCGATGTCGAATGTCACCCGCAGCACCCGGTCTTCCAGGCCCGCCAATGCCTCCCGATCATAGGCGATGAACACCTGCGGGACGGGATGGTAGCGGCCCAGAAACCAGTCGATCTCCCGGCAGATTTGATCTTTCGCACGGGGACTGCAGCGCCCCGCCAGGTAATCCAGCGCCTCCCCCGCTTCCAGGACGGTTCGCCGCTTGTAGACCACGCCCTTGTATTTTTTCTTCAGCTCCACAAACACGCTGTCACCATCAGCCGGAACGCCATAGCTGCGCATCCTCAGCTTTTCCTTATAGACGGGTTTATCCAAAGAGGCCCGAATCAGTTGGAAATCCGGGGTATCGTAATAAAGGTTACAAATGGTATAGCGTCCGTGCTCGTCCGCCTCCATGTACGGGGCCAGTCCGGCCCGGATCTTCTGATACTGTTCGGGATTCAACAAATATTTCTTTTCATATCTCTGAAAACAGCGCTGAATGTTCTGCGGCACGAAAAGCGCCTCCTTCCTTGTGTTCTGTGCTTCTATCATGCTGGCCCATCCTAAAGCGAAGTTAAAGAGGCTGTGAACATTTTGTAAAGGCCGCGTAAAACGGGCCGCCCTTTAATTTCGCTTTAGGTCCCCGGATATATACTGGAGGCACACTAAACACCGGAGGGCATCCTCATGGAATTCAGAAAATGGATCTCAATTTCACTCGGCGCCGCACTGCTCATGAGCATATTGAATGGCTGCGGCGCCTCCCAAACAACACCAAATCATGATTCCGCCGCCGACAAGGGAGGTATCCGGTCCGCTGCTCCCGCATCTCCCTCGGGCTCCAACGCAGCCTCTCTCAGGACGCCGGCCGCGCTGGATCTCACGGGCGCCACGATCATCACCCTGTCCGGCTCGACTGTCTCCATAGCGGGCAGCGGCGCCGAGGCGGAAGGCGGGGTAGTCACGATTACGGAGGGCGGTATCTATGCCGTCAGCGGCACGCTGGACAATGGGCGGATCATTGTCAATGCCGGCAGCGCGGATGTGACTGTGGCCCTGAGCGGTGCATCCATCGTCTGCTCCTACGGAAGCCCGCTCTACATCTATCAGGCGGGCACCGCCACCGTCCATCTGATGGAGGGGACGGAGAACACCCTGACCGACGGAGAGAGCTACACCTTTTCGGACAGCCTCTCCTCCGCCGCCGACGAGGAGCCCAACGCCTGCCTCTACAGCAAGGCGGATCTTGTGATCGAAGGCGCGGGGGCTTTGGCGGTGGAGGCCAATTATAACAACGGCATCACCAGCAAAGACAGCCTGGAGATCTATGACAGCGCCGTCACCGTCGATGCCGCAAATCACGGCGTCAACGGTAAGGACTCCAATACCATCGACAGCGCCATCCTCACCGTCACATGCGGCGGAGACGCAGTCCGCTCCACCAACGATTCCGACGAGACACTGGGATGGGTCAGTGTGTTAAACTCCACGCTGACCCTGACAGCCGGAGAAGACGGTATCCAGGCGGAGACCAGCGCAGTGGTCTCTGCCGGGACCTATGCCATCACCAGCGGCGGCGGCAGCACCGCTACGGGAGACGACGTCAGCTCCAAAGGGATCAAAGCGGGGACGGATCTGACGCTGTCCAGCGGCGTCTATACGCTGGATTGTTCCGACGACGCCATCCACGCCAATGGGAACGTCACCATCACCGGCGGCAGCTATACCATCTCCACCGGTGACGATGCGGCACACGCAGACGGGGAGCTGATGGTTTCCGGCGGCGCACTGGATATCCAGGCCAGCTATGAAGGGCTGGAAGGCGGCACCGTGACCGTCTCCGGCGGCGACATTACCGCCGTATCCAGTGATGACGGTCTCAACGCCGCAGGCGGAAATGATGGAAGCGGTTTTGGCGGCCACGGTATGGGCAACACCTTCACACCGGGAGGAAACAGTTCCGCCATCACCATTACGGGCGGCACGATCCAGGTGCTTGCGGGCGGAGACGGCCTGGACTCCAACGGCTCCATTGAGATGACCGGCGGCACGGTGGTCGTATGCAGCACCGGAGGCGGAGACGGCGCCCTGGACTATGAAAGCTCCTTTACACTGGATGGAGGCATCCTGTTCTCCGCCAGCGCGGGCAACATGGCGGCAACCCCGAACAACCTGAATCAACCCGCCCTGTCCGTGGGCTTCGGCCAGACGCTGGAGGCCGGAACCTATGTCCAGTTCAAGGGCGACGCATACGATTTTGTGTTCCGACTCACCGGCCAGGCCAGTAGCGCCGTGTTCAGCGCCTCGGAACTGGAAGGCGGCACCGTCTGCACAGTCTCCTATGGCGGGACCTATTCCGGTGAGAGCGCGCGCGGCCTCTGCTCCGGCGGCAGCTACTCCGGCGGCACGGTGCTGGCAGAGCTCACGCTGGAAACCGGCCTGACCTCCTACGGTCAGACTGGCGGCATGGGCGGCAGAGGCGACATGATTGCCGCGGCGACAGACCGGAGGGGCCGTCCGGCAACGGCATGACCCCTGGAGGGGACTTCTCCACCGGTGGGGCCGGAGGCGGAGAACCCGGCGAAGCCGGAGCGTCCGGCGGCGGCAACCCGCCATCCGGCGGTCCCGGCGGGCAGGCCCCTTCCGGCGGCACTCCTCCGGAAGGGGATGCGCCGGGTGAAAGCGGCACGGAGCAAGGTTCCTGATCCCATGAAAGAGCGGGTGATCCGAACCATGAGACGGGGCATTCCCATTTTAATGATCTGCGCCCTTCTGCTGGGGTCCGCGGCAAAAGCCGCGGATATGAACTCTGCCGCGAAAGGCATGTCTGTCCCCGCGGGCACACTTGCGGCGTATGACAGCACTGACTACGAAAAGGGCGAGGTGCTGGTACTCTAGAAGTCCGGAACTATGACGATGAAGATACCCTGGCCAATGCTGCACTGCACTTCCGGAGGTTCTCCCTTTGACCTCCATCGTCATTGCTTCATAGCCAACGCGCTCACCCTGCGGTCCCTCCCGGGGACACCCGCAGGGTGAGCGCGTTGATCGGATCGGTCCCTTGTCCCCGCCCTGTTCCGGCGGCGCATAAGGGGCCGATTTTATTTTCTCCCATACGATGGCCTCTCTTTGGGTAAAATACAGGTATTGTTATTCGAAACGGAGGACTTTTCATGGAAGGACCTGTATTGACCCGGGAGCTGCTCATCACCTATCGCCTGCACTTACGGACAGAGGAACACGCCCCCGGCACGATAGAAAAATATCTGCGGGACCTGCGGGCCCTTTCTCTCTGGCTGGAGGAGCGGCGCCTCACAAAAGAGCTGGCGGCGGAGTGGAAAGCGCATCTGCTCTCCGCCGGATATATGCCTGTCACCATCAACTCCATGCTGGCCGCCCTCAATGGATTGTGCCGCTTTCTGGGCCTGGACTGGCGCATCAGGTATCTGAAGATCCAGCACCGCATGTTCCGGGACCAGTCCCGCGAGCTGAACCGCCCCGAGTATGACCGGCTTGTGGAGGCAGCCAGGGGCAGCGGAAAAGAGCGGCTTGCCCTGCTGATGGAGGCCATCTGCGCCACCGGCGTCCGGGTAAGTGAGGTCAAGTATCTCAGCGTGGAGGCCGCCCAGCGGGGCCGGGCGGAGATCTCGCTCAAGGGTAAGATACGGGTGATCCTGCTGGCAGGCAAGTTATGCCGCAAGCTTTTGAAATACGCAAAAAAGCAAAAAATAACTTCCGGCGCCATTTTTCGCACCAGAAGCGGAAAGTACCTGTCGCGCAGGCAGATATGGGGAGAAATGAAACAGCTCTGTAAAACCGCCGGCGTATCCCCGGAAAAGGTCTACCCGCACAATCTGCGCCACCTCTTCGCCCGGACCTTCTACCATGCCTGCAAGGACATCGCCCGGCTGGCAGATGTGCTGGGACATTCCAGTATTGAGACCACCCGCATCTACCTGCTGACCACCGGCGACGAGCAGCTCAGACAACTCGACCGGCTGGGACTTATCTCATAAAACAAAATCAATATTTCACTGATAAGATCGCAATTTTCGGCTCCGCCAGCTACATATTGGTGTAGGAATATAAACCATTCCATCCGCCATATGAAAGCAAGGTGTTCCGGTATTAGGCGTGCAAAAATCCAGGCCGCAAAAAATGCGCATTTTTTGCGGCCTTGGGATTTTGCACCGCTAATACCGGAACACCTTGCTTTCCATATGGCGGAATGGCGTGTTTTTCGTATCCTCACCATATGTAGCTGGCGGAGGCCGAAAATGAGTCTTATCAGTGAAATATTGATTTCGGTTATAAGGAGGTGAACGGCCCATGATGTTTCAAATGTCCCTGCTGGACGCCATGTATATGCAGACAAACTGCCCCTGTCTGTCCGATCTGCGCCGCCTGCACGATTGGCAAAAAGCGAGGCTGGCCCGGAGCCTGGAGCGGATACCGCCTGAAGCGGCATCGCTCCACGAATGGAACGACGCCCTGGAGTATCTGGCAAAGGGACCTCCCCAGCAGACCCGGGAGGCCGCAAGAGCGCTCCTGATCACCGCACTATCCGTCCCGGCAGACGGTGCGGACGGCGCTTACCGGCCTCCGCATTTCTCACCCCGATCCCAGAATATTCAAACAAATGAGGAGGATGCAAGCACATGAGAACACGAATCTTGGCAGGCCTGCTGTCTCTGTGCCTATTGGCAGGATGGCTGCCCACCGCAGCGTTGGCCGATGAGGCGGAGGGTGTCCCCCCGTCCGGAGTGACCTGTAACCAGGAGGAAACCTGCCAGGCCGCCGAGCATCTGGAGGGCTGCCCCCGATATGCCGTCCCTGCCGAAGATGTGCCCGATGATGCGGTCGGTCCGGAGCAGCCGGAGCCACTGTCAGAAGAAGACGCGGTCGCTCAGGTTGGAATCGTCTATTACGCCACGCTTCAAGATGCGTTTGACGATGCGGCGGACGGCGAGTGCGTAACGCTGACCCGAGACATCACAGACATGGCAACCAGCGATATCGCCACAGTCGCCGCGGGCAAAACGCTCACCTTGGACATGAGCGGCAAGCGCATCACAGTGGCTTCAGACTTTGTCGGACGTCCCATCGTCAACGAAGGGACGCTTACCGTGACCGGAAACGGCACCATTGACGCCTCCGCTTCGGCGGAAGGCGGCTACGGCGCGATCAATAACAAAGGTACCCTGACCATTGAGGACGGCACTTACCGAGGCGCAAAATATGCCAGCGGTTCAGGGATTCGGAATACCGGTTCAGACGCGGTACTGACCGTTCAAGGCGGCACCTTCGACACAGCCACCTGTGCAATTTTCAATGAGGGGACTGCGACCATCAACGGTGGCGATTTCAGCAACACCTCATGCAGCACATGCGCCGCAAATGACGGCCACAGCGGCGTATGGAGCTATACGATCCGGAACTACAGCCAAGACTCCTGCATGGTCATCAACGATGGCTATTTTAAGGGAACGCAGGGCGCAGTTTCCGCCAGCATCGGATATCTGGAGGTGAACGGCGGCACCTTTGAGACCGTTGTTTGCGACAATAACCACACAAGCAGCGTTTTTTATGCCCTTTATGCCGCCGGCGAGGCCGGAACTGTCCAGTGCATCATCCATGACGGCACATTTAAAACCGCCGGCAACTATACCGCCGTGTTGATCGGCAATGACAACACCAACGGCGACGGCGGCATCAACGCGGATGCCTGTTCCTACATTTACGGCGGCACATTTCTAGCTCCGGAGGGGGTCAGCGCCGTCAAGGTTTCCCCCAATACGGCCAACTCCTCCGTCCTTTATGGCGGCAGCTATTCTATGCTCGGCGAGACCGACGCACTGCCTTACGTGGCGGCCGAGTGCAGGACCGTCGAGGCCACGGAAGGCGGCGTCTCCTATGTTGTGCAGGCTCGCACCGAGGAGGATACGGACGCCGTGGCAAAGGTCGGTGACAAGGTATACGCTTCCCTGCAGACCGCCATCGACGCCGCCGAGGGCGGCACCGCAGTCCTCCTCAAGGATACGGCGGAAAGTATTACCGTAAGCGGGGACCGGACCGTCACCCTGGATTTGGGCGGCAATACCCTGACCAACACAGCGGGGAGCCATACCATTACCGTCGTCTTGGGCGGCCGTCTGACCTTGGAGGACAGCGCCGGAAACGGTAAGGTGGACAACATCAGTCACGCCAAAGCCGCCCTGTTCAACAACGGCACCGCTGTCCTCAATGGGGGCGAGTATACCCGCAGCGCAGAGAACGGCCAAAATGCTGAAAATAATGGTGGGAATTCCTACTACAATCTTGTCAATCATGGCGTCATGACCATCGGCGAGGGCGTATCGGTCTCTCAGAGCGGCCGGTATTCCAGCATGGTGGAAAACGGCTATCAGAACTACGGTACGGAATACAAGGAGGGCGTGAATTCCGCCGCCCCCACATTGACCATCACCGGCGGCTTGTTCGACGGCGGATTGAATACCATTAAAAATGATGACGGCGGCGTGCTGGACATCTCCGGCGGCACGTTCAAGAATGTAACCCAGTATGCGCTGATGAATTGGAACGAGGCCAGCATCAGCGGCGGTACGTTCACTTCCGACACCTATGCCGTCGTCAACTGCGGCTCCAGCGCCTCCACCAACGACGTGGGCAAGCTGACCATCACCGGCGGTACCTTTGCGGGCACTGCCGGATCGGTCGCCAAGGCTGCCGGCGCCGACGATCCCGTTATCTCCGGCGGTACCTTCTCCAGCGATGTGAGCGCATATGTTATTGCGGGCTCTACCGCCGAAAAGGTACAGGACGAATCCGGCATGTGGCACATTGTCCCTGCCGCGAACAGCGTTGCCGCCATCGGGAGCTTGGGGTACGAGACCCTAAAAGATGCCATTGACGCGGCCCAGCAGGGGGACACCATTCTTCTTTTGAAAGATGTCTCCGACGCAGTTGGGATCTCCGTTCCCTCAGGCAAAGCATTCACCATTGATTTTGACGGGCATATTTATACACTGACCGGTCCTGGCGCCGGCTCTACAAATACGGAGACAAACGGATTCCAGTTGCTGAAGGACTCCACTCTTGTGTTCCAGAACGGCACCATCGCAATTGCGGAAAATGCAAATAACATTAAGCGCATCATACAGAATTACGCCGATCTCACGCTGGAAAACATGACAATCGAAGCCAAAAACCAGGTGGACGGCGAGGACTACACGCTAAGCTTCAACAACGGAGCCATCGTGTTCAAGGGCAATACGAGCGTGGTCACCTCCAGCGACGAGGTCATTGCCTTTGACATTTGCCAATACTCCTCCTATCCGGGCGTGACCGTCACGTTCGATGAAGACTACACCGGTACGATAACCGGCAAAATTCTGTATGACAGCACCCGCACGGAGGATACGCTGACCATCCATGGTCAGGGGACCTTTGGAGGGATCATAGCAGATGAACGTGCCGCAGAAACTGCAAAGTCCGCCATTTCTGTCAGCGGAGGCACCTTTGGAAGCGCCCTCCTTCCCGAGTACTGTGCCGAAGGCTTTGCACCCACACAAAACTCCGACGGCACTTATTCCGTGGCAAAGCCAACCATTGCTCTGGACAGTACCGCCTCCGTACATAAGGGCTATACCACGTCTCTGGCCGCGACTCTGGACCCGGCCAATGCAGAGGTGACCATGGTTTGGACCTCCAGCAACGAATCCATCGCCACGGTGGATGGGAGCGGCGTTGTCACCGGTGTGGCCGAGGGGGCGGCGGAGATCACTGTTCAGATTTCGCTCAGCGGCGTTGTCTTGGACTCTGCCGTCTGCACCGTGACCGTAACCGCCAGTTCCTCCAGTGGCGGCTCCGGAGGCGGCTCCAGCACCTACGCCGTGAGCGTGGAAAGCACCTCCAACGGCACTGTGGCCGTCAGCCCCAGAAACGCCTCCAGGGGTGACACCGTCACCGTTAAGGTAAAGCCGGATTCCGGCTATGAACTGGATGCCCTCGCTGTCACCGACAAAAACGGCGGCACCGTAGAGCTGACCAAGAAGAGCGACACCCAGTACACCTTTACCATGCCCGGCTCCAAGGTGAGCGTCACGGCCAGCTTTATCGAGACGCTCCTTCCCGACGAAACTCCGTCCTTTACGGATGTGAGTTCCAGCGATTACTACTATGATGCGGTAGCCTGGGCTGTAGGAGAGGGGATCACCACCGGTACCAGTGCCGCCACCTTCTCTCCCGACGTCTCCTGTACCCGCGCCCAAATGGTGACGTTCCTTTGGAGAGCCGCCGGTTCCCCCGCGCCTGTGCGCTCCGATACCCCCTTCCTGGATGTCCGGAGCGATGCGTATTACTTTGACGCTGTATTGTGGGCCGTGGAACAGGGCGTTACCACCGGCACCAGTGCCACCACCTTTTCCCCTGAAGTCACCGTGACCCGGAGCCAGACCGTGACCCTCCTATACCGCTTCGCCGGTTCCCCAACGGTCGGGAGCAGCATCCCCTTTACAGATGTGGAGGCAGGCGCGTACTACGCCAGCGCAGTGCAGTGGGCCGTGGAACAGGGGATCACCACCGGCACCAGCGCCACCACCTTCCAGCCTCTGGCAGACTGTACCCGAGCCCAAATCGTGACCTTCCTATACCGCTGCTTGGCGGGCTGACGCCGGCCGAAAGGTCCATGCTGGGGCACCTTCGAAGTCCGGCACCCCAGAGGCGGCAAAAATCAAATAAAGCGTTTTTCATGTTCCCGCCGGGATCCATCCCTTTTATTTCAGGGCGCGGACAGCCGCTTGGCTGTCCGCGCCCCCTTCTCATCGGCTCTATGTAACTCCGTCTCTGCACAGGCCCTGCTCCGGCCGCAGCGGCGCAAAACGCGGAATGCCGCCTTATGCGAAAATAACCTCTGATTTTAAGGGGATGATGTTCACATAGCTCTTTCCCCGCCCCAAGACCAGGGGTTCCCCGTCTTCTGTGGTGTATACAAAGGAACTGCTGCGGTCGGCCTTGCTCCAATGAATGGGAATGATTTTTCCGCCGCAGGCGTACCATCCCTCTCCGCCCGAGGTGAGGTCCACCGTAATGTGGGCCAGACTGTCTCCGGTGGCACTGCACGCCGTCTGAAGTATGATGACGTTCGTGACTCCCACCTGTTCCCCGGTGTTCCCGTCTATGTAGGGCTGGCCATACTCCTCCACCAGATAGGTCCGACTCTCCTCATCATAAGTAAAGACCCCTGTTTTATAGTTAGAGAACGGCACCGTCACGGTAACGGCCTTCTCCCCTGCCGCCGGCGTACCGTCGTCTGTAAACTGCTGCGGATAGCGGTAGTCCTCTTTGTGCTCCCTCCGGACCTCCTCGGGCAGATAGGTCTCGATCGCAGAACCGGTGGTGACCACACTGTGCTCCAGACCGTTGTTTTTTCGTCTGTCCGCATCCCGCCACATGAGGTTGGAGTCCGGCGAGCGGCCCTGATAGGGCCCCCGCACCGCGTCAAAATGATCTACGTCCCAGGACCTGATCTTGGCATAGGCGTCCTCACTGCCCCCGGCGTGGATGTACAGGGCGTCATGCCCCAGCGCCAGCTCCAAATAATAGGGTCGGGCGGAGCGGACCGACCCTATCATCCCCACCCCTTCCACACTCTGATACACCCCCATCATGCGGGTAATGCCGCCCTCCGCCAGGCACTCATAGATGATGTCCGCCTGTGACTGCCCCAATTGGGGCAGAGCCTCCTTAAGATTATTGAGCATGACGGCAATGGGGCGCCGATTTGCCAGCTCTCCTGAAATGGGTTCTCCCGTAAGCGGATTTTCCGGGCCGTTGTACGGCGTCGGCTCCGGTTCCGGAGTGGATGTGGGCCCTGGCCGCGGCGTCTCCCCCTCCGAAGGAGCCGGATTCGGCACCGAACAGGAGCCCAGGAGGAGCAATACGGCGAGGCCCGCGGACAACAGACGGTAGCGTTTCATAAGTTGCCTCCCAAGGGTGTTTTTTTCATCTTACCCCCTCGCCTCCCCGCTGTCAACCCACGGCGGGATCTGCAGAAATTCACTCTTGTCCCCTTCGCTTTTTTTCGGTATAATAGTAAAATGTCCTTATAGGACTTTTCCCTTTTATCTATTCCAAAAGGAGGCGCACCATGGCTCGTGTCGGATTCATCCACGACAAGCTGGACATCAAGTTTTTGATCCTCTATATCATGTCCCGCGTGGCCGCTCCCATCGATATGCCCACTCTGGCCGATCTCACCATGTGTGACGAGGGCGTGGACTACTTTGATTTCGCCGAGGCTGCCGCAGAGCTGGTGAGTACGGAGCACCTCCTGCTGGAGGACGAGCGGTACTCCATCACAGAGAAGGGCCGGAAAAACGGGGCCATCTGTGAAAGCAGCCTCCCCTATTCTGTCCGGGTCAAATGCGATAAAAATGTCACCAAGCTCAACAGCCGCCTCCGCCGTGACGCCCAGGTGCGCTCTGAGCGCATCCCACGCAATGACGGCACCTTCACCCTCCGTCTGGCGCTGGATGATGAGCACGGGAATCTGCTCACCGTGGATATGCTGGCCGCGACCGAGCAGCAGTGTGACCGTCTCTCCGAGCAGTTCAAAGCTCATCCGGAGCAGATTTACAACGGCATTCTGGATGTGCTGCTCACCGATTACGAGGAAAAGGAGTAGCCTGATGATGGACGCGCCTATGCTGCTGGGATATCCTATACCCCTGCTGTTCCTCTATTTTATTTTCTATTCCTTCTGTGGCTGGGTGTGGGAGACTGCCTACTGTTCTATCAAGGAACGGCATTATGTCCCCCGTGGCTTTCTCTATGGTCCGCTCTGCCCCATCTACGGAGTGGGATTCCTGTTGATGATCCTCTTTTTTGCTCCTTTCCGGGACAATCTGGTGGTTTTCTATTTTGTGGCGGTGGTGGTCATGACGGCCTGGGAATACCTGGTCGGTTGGTTTTTGGAGACCACCACGCACATCAAGTACTGGGACTACAGCCATGTTAAATTGAATATCAAGGGCCGGGTATGCCTCCCTGTCAGCTTGTTCTGGGGCGTCATGTCCTATGTAGCTGTGTTCTGGATTCATCCGCCCGTGGCCCGGCTGTTCGCCCGAATCCCCATGTGGCTCCAGTATACCCTGTGCGGCTCCTTCTTCACGCTTCTGGCCGTGGATACCGTCACCACCGTCCGGAAGCTGGCTCTGGTGACCCGGGCTATGAACAAGCTCCAGACCGCGGGAGACGAGCTGCGCCTCCAAATGGCCTTGGCCAAGGCCGATCTTGGAGACAATATCGAGGAGGTGGGCGAACAGCTCCGGCAGAAGCTGGACGGCATCCGGGGCAGCCTCCCCCCTTCCGCAGCGGAACGTCTGGACCGGCTCATGGATGATTACAACGAGCTGCTGGCCCGCGCGGAACGTCAAAGCCGCCGCTTCCGCAACCGCTATGTCCATATGACCTCGCAGCGCTATACCCTCGACGACGTCCGTGCCTATGGCGCACAGTGGCGTGCCGCGCTCCGCGCCTCCAAAGAGAGGCGGAAGGCTGCCCGGCAGGCCGGGCACTCCGCCAAATGATAATGAAAACAATATATGAAGGAGCCGCAGGACTGAGTCCTGCGGCTCCTTCTCGTTCGCTTACATCAGGGGGGCAAAGACTCGCAGCACCGCCCGCACCGCCTTCCTCCACCACGGCAGGGCCCGGCACTGCGCCAGCGTCACGCTCTGGCACTGCTCCAGTGTAGAGAGAAAATCCGCGCGGATGTCCCGAATGCTGGGGTCGTTGCATAGCCACACGCCATTTTCAAAGTGGAGAAACAGACTGCGGTAATCCAGATTGATGGACCCCACCGTACCGTATTTGTCATCCACTGCGAAATTTTTTGCATGGACAAAGCCCGGCGTATATTCGTAGATCTTGACGCCCGCCTCCAAAAGGGGCTGATAGTGGGAGCGGGTGAGCTCAAACACCACCCGCTTGTCCGGAATGTGGGGGGTCATGATGCGGACATCCACCCCGGATTTTGCCGCAATGCACAGCGCAGTATTTGTGCTGTCGTCAACAATCAGGTAAGGTGTGGTGATATAGACATAGCGCCGCGCTTTGTTGATGAGATTCAGATAGACCGCCTGCCCCACCGCCTCGCAGTCCAACGGGTTGTCCGTATAGGGCTGTACGAAGCCCGGGGCCTGGATCTCCGGCAGCTCCGGGGGGCGGAACGCATCATAGTCCTCCGTGGCCTTTTCCCGCACATAGTCCCACAGCGTCAGGAACATGACCGTCATGCTCCAAGCCGCCTCGCCCCGCACTTGGATGGCGCTGTCCTTCCAGTGGCCGTATTTCACCTTTTCGTTGATATATTCGTCGGCCAGGTTGATCCCGCCGGTAAACGCCACCTTACCGTCGATCACCATGATCTTTCGGTGGTCCCGGTTGTTGAGCCGCAGGGACAGGATGGGCACAAAAGGATTGAACACGCAGCACTTGATCCCCGTCCTTGCCTCCAGTTCCCTGGCGTAGTCCCGCGGCAGCGTGAACATGGAGCCGATGTCGTCATACATGACCCGGACATCCACTCCTTCCTGCGCTTTATCCTTCAGGATGTCCAGGATGGTGTCCCACATCTTCCCCTCTTCAATGATGAAATACTCTACAAAAATATACCGCTCCGCCCGTTTGAGCTCCTCCACCATCCGGGTAAAGCACAGCTCCCCCAGGGGATAATACTCTGTTTCCGTGTTCCCATAGACCGGGCAGTGGGCGATGTGCTCCAGATAGCGGGCCTGGTGCACTGCATCCTCCCCCAGTGAGGAAAGCTCGTCCGCCTTATAGTCCGGTCTGAGCACCTCCTCCATCTTTCGGTCCGTTCCCTCCATCTTCCGGCGGGTCCGGCTGCTGAGCCGATTGCCGCCGAAAAGCAGATAGAACAACCCTCCGAAGATGGGAAAGACCAGGATGGGGATGATCCATGCGATCTTATAGGCGGGATCGCTCTGGCGCCCCACGATCCAAAAGACCGCAAAGAGGCTGATGGCGACGCACACGCCGTAAAAGGGCAGGAAATAGTTGTTGAACCGTAGGAGCATGACCACCAGGACGGCCACCTGGATCAGCAGGAAAAAAGCCACCAGGACCACGCGGTGAAAGAGTAGAGAAACCAGTTTCTTCATCGTTTCCTCACACAAATCGTCATTTCAGCACCACATTCTCTCCGCCAAGCATCTCACCCAGCTCCCGGATCAGGGCGGGGTGGATGACGCAGGGCGTTCCCATCCTTTTCCGGGTATCCGAAAAGTAAAAGACCGCCTGCTGCTCACCGGGAAACATGAGGAAGATCTTTTTGATCTTCTCAAATTGTGGGCTCTGAGCCGTGGCCACCTTGACATAGAGTTTCTGCCCGCTTTCCCGCTCCTTAACGGCCGTCCCGGCCTCTCCCAGCGGGCGGATACTGTCGACCAGCATCTGGGGCGCCTTCTCGTCTCGGACCGACAGCCGCCCGGTGGCCAGTACCGGGGCATTCTCCTTGATATAGCCTCCGCTCTCCCCCAGCACGCGCGCGAAGACCAGCAGCTCCATGGCGCCGGTGTCGTCCTCCAGCGTCACATAGGCCATCAGGGTGTTGTTTTTGGTCGTCTTGGTCTTGGAAGAGGCGACGATGCCCGCGATGGAGAGCCGCTGCTCGTCCCGGTAGGTCTCCGGTCCGTCTTCCTTGGCAAAGTCGGACAGAATGGCCCCGATGGGCGCGGCCTTGGCATTTCGGGCGGCCTCCCTGTACTCATCCATGGGGTGGCCTGTCAAATAGAGCCCTGTGGTCTCCCGCTCCATGGTCATCAGTTGGCTGCGGGAATACTCCGGGAGGTTGGGTAGGACCAGTTCGGGAATGCCGGAGGACTCGTCCTCTCCCCCGCCCCCAAAGAGGTCGAATTGACCCTCCAGGTTCTTTCGCCGCTGCTGGGCGATGCCGTCCAGGACCTGTCCATAGACCTCCATCAGTTGAGATCGCTTATACCCCAGACTGTCGAAGGCACCGCACTTGATGAGGCTCTCCACCACCCTCCGGTTCAGATCCGCCCCCATCATCCGCTGGCAGAAGTCCGGGAAGGAGGTGAAGCGCCCGCTCCGGCCCCGCTCCGCCAGCAGGTTTTGGATGACGCCCCGGCCCACGCCCTTCACCGCGACGAGGCCAAACCGGATGTTTCCATTGTCCACCGTAAAGTCGGCGTCCGAGAGGTTGATGTCCGGCGGCATGAGGCGGATGCCGTTCTCACGGCATTCGCCAATGTACTCGGCCACCTTCTCCTGATAATCCAGCACCGAGGTGAGCAGCGCCGCCATATACTCCCGCATATGGTGGCACTTGAACCATGCTGTCTGATAGCAGACGATGGCATAGCTCACCGCATGGGCTTTGTTGAACGCGTAGTTTGCAAAATCGTAGATCTCGTCGTAGATATCCTCACCGGTCTGGGCGGGGATGCCGTTGGCGACACAGCCGGGTATCCCCCGCTCCGGATCTCCATGGATAAAGGAGTGGCGCTCCTTCTCGATCTGGGCCTTCTTTTTCTTGGAGATGGCCCGCCGTACCATATCCGCCTGTCCAAGGGAGTAGCCCCCCAGCTTTCGGAATATCTCGATGACCTGCTCCTGATAGACGATACAGCCGTAGGTGACGGACAGGATCGGAATCAGGGCAGGATGCTTGTACCGGATCAGCTTGGGATCATGCTTGCAGGCGATGAATCTGGGAATGGAATCCATGGGGCCCGGGCGGTAGAGGGCGATGATAGCGGTAATATCTTCGATATTCTGCGGCTTAAGCCCCACGCATACGCCCGTCATGCCCGGTGATTCCATCTGGAACACCCCGGAGGTCTTTCCTTCAGAGAGCATCTGGAACACCTTCGGGTCGTCGTCTGAAATCGAGGAGAGCGTGAATGTGTGGTCGCTTCGCTGTACCAGCTTCACCGCGTCATCCAGAACCGTCAGGTTCCGCAGGCCCAGAAAGTCCATCTTGAGCAGCCCCAGCTCCTCCAGGGTCGTCATGGTATACTGGGTGACCACCGATTCGTCATTTTTCGCCAGAGGCACATAGTCGTCCACCGGCAGGCGGGTGATGACCACGCCCGCAGCGTGCGTGGAGGCGTGGCGGGGCATTCCCTCGATGCTCCGGGCGGTGTCGATGAGCTGCCTGACCCGCTCGTCCCCCTCATAGAGTTCCCGCAGCGGCTTGGAGATTTTCAGGGATTCATCCAGCGTAATGTGAAGCGCCCCCGGGCCGCTGGGCACCAGCTTGGCGATCTGGTCGACCTCGGCATAGGGGAAATTGAGCGCCCTCCCTACATCCCGGATCGCGCCCCGGGCGGCCATCGTACCAAAGGTGACGATCTGGGCCACGTGGTCCGAGCCGTATTTACGGCAGACATAGTCGATGACCTCCTGACGGCGGCGGATACAGAAGTCGATATCGATATCCGGCATGGTGACCCGCTCCGGATTCAGGAATCTCTCGAAATAGAGACTGTATTTCATGGGTTCCACGTCGGTGATGTCCAGGCAGTAGGACACTACGCTCCCTGCAGCGGAGCCACGCCCGGGTCCCACGGGGATGCCGCTGCGCTTGGCATAGCCGATGAAGTCGGAGACAATGAGGAAATAGTCTACAAACCCCATCTTGCGGATCATATCCATCTCATAGCGGAGCTGCTGCAAATATTCCGGCGGCTCCTTCGGGTAGCGGCGCTTGAAGCCGTCCAGGCAGAGCCTTTCAAAATAGGCGTCCCTGTCGGTATATCCCTCCGGCAGCTTGAATTCCGGCAGGTGGTACGTTCCGAACTCGAACTCCACATTACAGAGATCCGCCACCCTTTGGGTATTCTCAATGGCCTCAGGGCACTGCGGGAAAAGCGCGCGCATTTCCGCCTCGCTTTTGACGTAGAACTCCTCTGTTTCAAATTTCATTCGGCCGGGATCGTCCACGGTTTTGCCCATCTGGATGCACATGAGCACATCCTGGGTGACGGCGTCGGCCCGACTGAGATAGTGGGCGTCGTTGGTGGCCACCAGAGGGATGCCGGTATCCTCGTGAAGGCGCAACAGACCCTGCACGATCTGGGGATCTTCCGGAAGAGAGTGATCCTGGAGCTCCAGATAATAGCCATCCGCACCAAAGAGTTCTCTCATTGCCAGGGCCTCTTGCTTCGCCGCCTCATACTGTCCGTTCCGGAGGAAGCGGGGGATCTCCCCTGCCAGGCAGGCCGACAGGGCAATCAGCCCCTCGTGGTGCTCCCGCAGCAGGTCCTTGTCAATGCGGGGCCGGACATAAAAGCCTTCGGTAAAGCTCCGGGACACCATATGGCAGAGATTCCGGTAGCCGACCTCATTGCGGCACAAAAGGATGAGATGCCGGGCGCCGCTGTCCATCTCGTGCACCTTGTCAAACCGGGTCCTGGGCGCCACATAGACCTCGCAGCCAATGATGGGCTTGATCCCCTCGGCCTTGCAGGCCTTATAAAAGTCCACCGCCCCGTACATGACGCCGTGGTCGGTGATGGCCACGGCGGTCTGTCCCAGTTCCCTTACGCGCCGTACCAATCCTGGGATCCGGCAGCAGCCGTCCAGAAGCGAATATTCCGTGTGGATGTGAAGATGGGTAAAAGCCATGGGGAACCTCCTGTCTGTCGCACGTTATCTTCCGGCCAGTTCCATGAGCTTCCGCAGCCGATGGTTCAGGCATGACTTGGTAACCGGCGGGTCGCAGATGGCCGCCAACTGTGAGAGCGTCAGTTCCGGATGGTCCATCCGCAGTGCCGCCGTCTCCCGGAGCTTGTCCGGCAGGGAATCCAGCCCGTGGACCGACGCGTACCGCTCAATGGCCTCCACCTGCCCCAGGGCGGCGTCCACCGCCTTATCCAGATTGGCCGAATCACAGTTTACCCGCCGGTTCACACTTCCCCGCAAATGTTTCTCCAGCTTCGCGTTCATCAGCTCCATGGCAGAAAGGGGTGCCCCCACTGCGGTCAGGAAGTCGGCAATGGTCTCGCTGGATTTGAAATAGGTGATATAGTTGGATTTCCGGGTGGTCTGCTTGGGAGAGAACCCCACCTCCGGCAGCAGCGCCGAAAGCTCCCGGCTGACGTTATAATGAGAGGTCACCAGCTCCAGATGGTATCCCTTCGCCGGGTCGCTTACGGAGCCGGCAGTCAGGAAGGCCCCCCGCAGGAAGGCCGTTCTGCAGTGGTCCTCCTCCAATACCGCAAAGTTGATATGGTGGGCCAAGCTTACCGCCGGATCGATCCCGTAGATCTCCCGGATGGCGGAAAGCTTGTCCGGATCATGGATCAGGAAGATCCGTTTCCCCGCCTCTCCCGGCTCCGGGCGCTGATCGAAGCTCAGACGAAAGGCCCTTCGGAAGAGCTCCGGGAGTCTCCCTGCAAAGGCAGCGCTGCCCGTGACCACCTTGATTTCCCGCGGAGCAAAGGTATGGCAGAAAAGGAGCACGCCATATGCCTCAGCCCGGGCGCAGCATTTCCGGGCGGGCTCCCCGCGGCAGAGCTCCTCTTTCACCTGCGTTCCAAACGACATAACGCTCCCCTTCCCTAAGTATCTTCAAGGATAAACGCGCCGTCCTCCGCACCCAGCTCCGGCACGACCCGCATGGAGCGTTCGCCGTGCAGCTCCATCACGGCGGCGGCCAGCCGGGCAATGGAATGCCGGGCAAAGTCGGAGGTCTCAGAGGCCAGAGGCCGCTCCACCAGTTCTATCCCCAGGGACTCCACCGCCGCCCGGTCCACCGCGATGGGGGCGGCATCCTCCTCGCGGTACCGCTCCACCAGGCCGGGCCGCACCTGCGCGGAGTTGGCCAGACAGAGGTCGACTAGGCCCGGCCCGCCATGGGCCAGGAGCGCCGCCACGTGGTCTGAGACCGTATAGCCCTCTGTCTCCCCATCCTGGGTCATGATGTTGCAGATATAGATTTTCAGCGCATCAGACGCCCGGATGGCCTCCGCCACCCCATCTACCAGCAGATTGGGGATGACGCTGGTGTAAAGGCTTCCCGGACCCAGTAAAATAAGGTCCGCCTCCCGGATCGCCCGCAGCGTTTCGGGCAGGGCGGGAGGGTGTTCCGGCAGAAGCCGCACCTTCCGGATCCGGCAGTCCTGTTCCTTTTTGAACCGGCTGATCTTGGACTCCCCCACCACGCTGGTCCCGTTTTCAAATGTGGCCTCCAGGCGCACATCCTCGTTTGTAACGGGGAGCACCCGTCCGGTGATGGCCAGCACCTCGCTCATCCGCGCCACCGCCTGATCAAAGGAGGGGGAAATGCCGTTGAGCGCCGCCAGGATCAGATTCCCAAAGGATTGTCCTCCCAGGCTCCCGGAGTCTTTGGGAAAGCGGTAGGACAGCAGCTCACCCATCACGGGCTCCACATTGGCCAGCGCCTCCATGCAGTGACGGATGTCCCCCGGCGGGGGCATCCCCAGGTCCTCCCGGAGCATTCCGGAGCCCCCCCCATCATCCGCCACGGTCACGATAGCGGTCAGGTTGCGGGTATACTGTTTGAGACCGCGCAGCATGGTGGACAGTCCGGTCCCCCCGCCGATGGCGGCGATCTTAGGTCCGTGCTCCCAACGGCTGTCCGAGCGGCCATACGGTTCGATCATAAATCGGCCCTCCTCAGTCCCGCGTCATGTCTCTGTGGTTCTCCGCGGCGCTGTAGCCCTTCTGCCGGATGAAGTCGGCCAATGCGCGGGTCACCGCCACCGAGCGGTGGTGCCCGCCGGTACAGCCCACGCCGATGACCAGTGCGGTCTTTCCCTCCTCCACATAGAGGGGGAGCAGAAAACCCATCAGGTTCTCCAGGTGCTTCATGAAGTCCCTGGTCTGCTGGTATCCGAATACGAAGTTCCGTACACCGTCGTCCAGTCCGGTCTGGTCCCGCAGCTCGGCGATATAATAGGGATTGGGCAGGAATCTCACGTCAAAGACCAGATCGGCCTCGATGGGGATGCCGTATTTAAAGCCGAAGGAAATCACGGACACGCTCATGGCCGGCGCGCCGTCCCCCTCTCCAAAGAGGCGGAGCATCTCCCCGCGCAGTTTTGCGGTGGAGAGTGCGGACGTGTCCACGATGTATTCCGCCCGCTGGCGGACGGGCTCCAGAGCCGTCCGCTCCACGCGGACCGCCTCCGCCAGGGAGCGGCCGTTTTTCGCCAGGGGGTGTATCCTGCGGGTCTCCTTGTACCGCTTTACAATGGTCTCCAGCGTGGCCTCCACGAAGAGGATCTTGTAGTCGCAGCCCATCTCGTGGAGCTGGTCCAGAGCGGAAAACAGGCCGTCGAAGGTCTGTCCGCCCCGGATGTCCGTGACCAGCGCCACCCTGTCATATTGGCCCTGGCCCGCCATGCAGAGCTCGGCAAACTTGGGGATGAGCGCCGCCGGCATGTTGTCCACCACATAGTATCCCATATCCTCCAGGAAGGAGGCCGCCTTACTCTTCCCGGCGCCGGAAAGGCCGGAAATCAGAATAAATTTCATCTTTTGTCACCCCTCCATGCGCCGCAATGCCGCACTCACGCTCAAACTCCCAGCGTCCGCACCTCAAGCTCCAGTTCCACGCCGGTCTCCCGGCGCACGGTCTCCCGGACATGCTCCGCCAGACGGAGCACATCATCACAGGTGGCCCCCCCCGCGTTGATGAGGAAGCCCGCGTGCTTGGTGGACACCTGCGCTCCACCCATTTTGACGCCTTTCAGCTTGCATTCATCGATCAGGGCCGCGGCAAAGTAGCCTTTGGGACGCTTGAACGTACTCCCGGCGCTGGGCACATCCAGAGGCTGCTTGTGGCGGCGGCGGTTCCATAGGTCATCCATCAGGGCCTTGATGGCGGCGCTGTCGCCGCTTTTCAGCTCCAGCGTAGCGCCCAGGATAAAGCGTCGTTCATTTGAGAAGGCACTGTGGCGGTAAGAAAAGTCCAAGTCTTGGCCGGAGACCGTCTCCCGCTCCCCCTCCTCCGTAAGGCAGCGCACCTCCCGGACCACCATGCTCATATCCCCTTCATAGGCCCCCGCGTCCATGGTGACGGCGCCGCCGAGCGAGCCGGGAATGCCATGGGCAAACTCCAACCCGGAAAGCCCCTGCTCCATAGCGAAGGACGCCAGGCGGGAGAGAAGCACGCCGCTCCCTGCGGCGATGGTGTTGCCCTCCGCCCGCAGGCTGTTCAGGCCGCTGACCGCCTTCAGGATAAACCCGTCGTATCCCCGGTCCGCCACCAAAAGGTCGCTTCCGTTGCCCATATAAAATGGGGCGACGCCCAGTCCCTTGGCACAGCGCACCGCGGCCTCGGCCTCCTCCTCCGTGACCGGCAGGGCCATGAGCCGCGCGGGCCCGCCGATCCGGAAGGTGGTGTGCTTGCTCATGAGCTCGTTTTCCCGCAGCTCCAGCCCGGGACAGACTTTTCTGAGTTCCTGTATCAAAGAGAGGTATCGGTCCATATCGCACCTCCAAAAAGAATTGGTATCACATGGCTATTAGGATATTATAGCAGAAATGCCGCGGGATTAGAATAGGGAGCGTGAGAAAAAGCCGGCGCCCGCCCGGGGACAGGCATCCCTCACCCTGCAAGCCCGAAGGTCTGAAATTCCTCCAGAGATCCCCGGAATACATTGAGGTCGATGCGCTGTTCCGCACCGTCATACCCCTCCAGCTCAGCACTGTGGGAATACTGCCAGAAGGACCAGTTCTTGTCAAACGGGGCCAGCAGCGGGCGGCTCACCCACAGGGGATATGCCTCATAGCCCTCCCTGAGATAGAGCGCATAGGAGCGGTATGTCACATAGAGAATGGGCTTTACCCCGTAAAATTCCTCCAGCCGCCGGAGCAGCGGATCCAGCACCGATTTGACATGGGCTTTGTCCGGCAGATTCTCCAGCTTGTCCCCATAGAACTCAATATCCACCACCGGGGGCAGCGCCCCGGCCGTCACCGGTACCATGGAGATGAAATTGTCCGCCTGGGTCTCCCCCGGGCTGTCATAGCTGAAAAAGTGATAGGCTCCCACCCGCACGCCCGCAGCCTGTGCGTTCTCCCAGTTGGCGGAAAACTGCCGGTCCTGAAGGGAGCTCCCCTCTGTGGCCTTGATAAAGGCGAAATCCACACCCTGTGCCCGCAGGGCCGGCCAGTCCACATCCCCCTGATAAGTGGAGACGTCCACGCCGAACACCTGCCACTGGCGCGGGTCAGCCTCCTGCGGCAGCAGGATATACCCCCGCCAGCGCAGGAAATGGAAGAGGGCCACGGCGGCTGTGGCCAGCAGCAGAAGCAACAGGAGCAGGCGGGACACCACCCTGAAACATTTCATCAATTTGATCACCACGCAACATCATACGGGAATTCTGCGGGAAACGCAACCGGAATTTAACAGGTGTGAAAACTGGAGGGGACACGCCCAAGGCATGTCCCCTCCAGTTTCCCTCATTCCAGATTGGTATATCCCATCATGAATTCATCCACCTCCCGGGCGGCGGCCCGGCCCTCCTGGATGGCCCATACCACCAGGGACTGTCCCCGGTGCATATCTCCCGCCGTAAACACCCTGGGTACGCTGGTCGCGTATCGCCCTGCCGCAGTCTGCACGCAGGTACGGGGGGTGCGCTCCACGCCAAAGGCGGCGGGGACATAGTCCTGCGGCCCTAAAAAGCCGGCCGCGATGAGCAGCAGCTCACACTTGAGCGTCTGCTCACTGCCCTCCACAGGCTTGAGGTCGCCGGTGAGCTTCACCGTCCTGACGCCGGTGAGCGCGCCCTTCTCGTCCCTCAGGATCTCGGTCACCGTGGTCTGATAGATCCTGGGATCGGCACCGAAGAGGGCGATGGCCTCCTCCTGGCCGTAGTCGGTCTTGCAGACCCTGGGCCATTCGGGCCAGGGGTTGGTCTCCGCCCGCCGGTCGGGGGCCTTCGGCATCATCTCCAACTGTACCACGGACTTGCATCCATGACGGATGGAGGTGCCCACACAGTCGTTGCCCGTGTCACCGCCGCCGATGATGACCACATTTTTCCCCTTGGCGGAGACGTACTGCCCGTCCTTGAGATCGGAATCCAGCAGGCTCTTGGTGGTGGCTTTGAGGAAGTCTACCGCGAAATAGACGTCTCCGCCCTCTCTGCCAGGCACCTTCAGGTCCCTTGCTTCCGCCGCGCCGCAGCAGAGCACCACTGCGTCATAGTCCTTCAGCAGGTCCTGAGCGGAGAGGTCCCGCCCCACGTCCACGCCGGTGCGGAACACTATGCCCTCGGCGGCCATCAGGGCCACCCGGCGCTCCACGATACGCTTTTCCAGCTTCATATTGGGAATCCCGTACATCAGCAGACCGCCAGGCCGGTCCGCCCGCTCGAAGACGGTGACGGCGTGCCCTCTGCCGCCCAGTTGGGCCGCGCAGGCCAGGCCAGAAGGGCCGGACCCCACCACCGCCACCCGTTTCCCCGTGTGGACCTTGGGCGGATGGGGCTGGATGAGCCCCTTCTCCCACGCATCCTCAATGATCCCCAGCTCATTTTCCTTCACGGTGACAGGGTCCCCATGGAGACCGCAGGTGCAGGCCGCCTCGCACAGGGCGGGACACACCCGTCCGGTAAACTCCGGAAAATTGTTGGTCTTCAGGAGCCGCTGGAGCGCATGCCCGAAGTTGCCGGTGTAGACGAGGTCGTTCCACTCCGGCACCAGATTGTGCAGCGGACAGCCGGACACCATTCCGTTCAGAACGGCGCCGGACTGGCAGAAGGGGACGCCGCACTCCATACAGCGCGCCCCCTGGCGCCGGCGCTCCTCCCGGCCCAGCCGGGGGTGGAACTCACAAAAATGCCGGACGCGCTCCTTGGGAGCCTCCGCGGGGTTCCCCTGGCGCGGATATTCCAGAAATCCGGTCGGCTTGCCCATTACTGCTCCCCTCCTCTCGTATTCAGGTAAAACGCCTCCACCTCGGCCTGCTCCCGGTCCATCCCCTTCTCCTCCAATTGGGCAATGGTGCGGAGCATCCGATCATAGTCGAGGGGCAGGATCTTCTTGAAGCGCGGCAGATAGTGGTCAAATTGGGTCAGGATCTCCATTCCCCTCTTGGAGCCAGTAAGGGCCACGTGCTCCTGGATGAGGCTCCTGAGCTCTGCAATGTCATGCTTTTCCGTCACCGGATCCATGGAGACCAGCGACTTGTTGAGCCGCATGTAGAGGTCACGGTGCTCATCCAGTACGTAGGCCACGCCGCCCGACATACCGGCGGCAAAATTTTTGCCGGTGCGCCCCAGGACCACCACCCGGCCGCCGGTCATATACTCGCAGCCGTGGTCGCCCACGCCCTCCACCACGGCCACCGCGCCGGAATTCCGGACACAGAAGCGTTCTCCGGCCATGCCGCAGACAAAGGCCCGCCCCGAGGTGGCGCCGTACAGGGCCACGTTACCGATGATGATGTTTTCTTCCGCCGGGTAGGTGCTGTCTTTGGGCGGATAGACCACCAGCTTGCCGCCGGAAAGGCCTTTGCCAAAGTAGTCGTTGGAATCGCCCTCCAGCTCCAGTGTCAAGCCCTTGGGGATGAACGCGCCGAAGGACTGTCCGCCCCCGCCGGTACACTTGACGGTGAGGCTGTCGTCGGGGAGTCGGTCCCCATGGAGCCGTGTGATGTCGGAGCCGAGAATGGTCCCCAGCGTCCGGTCCGTAGAGGAGACTCCGATCTCCACCCTTGCCTTCTCTCCCCGCTCCAGCGCCCTGCCAAGGCGCTTTTCCAGCACATTGAGGTCCACGGTATCCTCCAGCCTGAAGTCGTAGATATCCGCCGGGTCAAAGTGCTGCTTGGCGCCGGTGCCCACATACGGGTTGGCAAGCACAGCCGAGAGGTCCACCGTGGCGGCCCGCTCATTGGCGGCATGGGGACGGACCTTCAGGAGGTCAGTGCGGCCCACCAGCTCGTCTATGGTGCGCACACCCAGCTTCGCCATATGCTCCCGCAGCTCCTGGGCTATGAAGCGCATAAAGTTCACCACATATTCGGGCCGGCCCGTAAAGCGCTTGCGCAGCTCGGGATTCTGGGTGGCCACACCCACAGGGCAGGTGTCCAGATTGCAGACCCGCATCATGACGCATCCCATGGTGACCAGAGGCGCAGTGGCAAAGCCGAACTCCTCCGCGCCCAGCATACAGGCGATGGCCACATCCCGGCCGGACATCAGCTTGCCGTCCGTCTCCACCACCACACGGGAGCGGAGCCCGTTCTCCATCAGCGTCTGATGGGTCTCGGCAAGGCCGAGCTCCCAAGGGAGGCCCGCGTTGTGGATGGAGGTCCGCGGAGCGGCGCCGGTACCCCCGTCGTGACCCGAGATAAGGACCACCTGAGCCCCCGCCTTGGCTACACCGGCGGCGATGGTTCCCACCCCTGCCTCCGAGACCAGTTTTACCGAGATGCGGGCCCGCCGGTTGGCGTTCTTGAGATCATAGATGAGCTGGGCCAGATCCTCGATGGAGTAGATATCGTGGTGAGGGGGCGGGGAGATGAGGGTGACGCCCGGGGTGGAGTAGCGGCACTTGGCGATCCAGGGATAGACCTTTTTGCCGGGCAGATGTCCACCCTCTCCGGGCTTGGCCCCCTGGGCCAGCTTGATCTGGATCTCATTGGCGGAGACCAGGTATTCGGACGTAACGCCGAACCGCCCGGACGCCACCTGCTTGATGGCGGAATTTTTATCCGTGCCCAGCCGCTCGGGCCTTTCACCGCCCTCGCCGGAGTTGGACTTGCCGCCCAACAGGTTCATGGCCTGCGCCATGCACTCATGGGCCTCCTGGGAGATGGAGCCGTAGCTCATCGCGCCCGTCTTGAACCGCCTGACGATGGAATCCGCGCCTTCCACCTCATCGATGGGGACGGGTGTTTCCGCATAGCGCATCTCCAGCAGCCCGCGGAGGGTATGAGGCCGGGTCTCATCGTCCACATGGGCGGTATACTCTTTGAAGAGTCCGTAGTCCCCCCGCCGGGTGGCCTCCTGGAGAAGGTGGATGGTCTGGGGATTGTAGAGGTGGTCTTCCTGGCCCGCGCGGGCCTTATGGGCCCCCATGGAGTCCAGTTCCAGATCAGTCCCCAGGCCCAGGGGATCAAACGCCCTGGAGTGGTTGCGGTCCACCAGCTCCCCGATCTCATTCAGGCCGATGCCACCCACCCGGGAGACCGTGTTGGTGAAATATTGGTCCACCACCTCCTTTGCGATGCCCACCGCCTCAAAGATCTGAGCGGACTGGTAGGACTGGATGGTGGAGATGCCCATCTTGGAGGCGATCTTCACGATCCCATGGAGAATGGCGGCGTTGTAGTCATCCACGGCCGCATGGAAATCCTTGTCCAGCAGCCCATCCTCAATGAGAGAGACGATGGTCTCCTGTGCCAAGTATGGGTTGATGGCCCGGGCCCCGTAGCCCAGGAGGGTGGCAAAATGGTGGACGTCCCGGGGCTCGGCGGACTCCAGAATGATGGATACCGCCGTGCGTTTTTTGGTCCGTACCAGATACTGCTCAATGGCGGACACGGCCAGCAGAGACGGAATGGCCACGTGGTTCTCGTCTACTCCCCGGTCAGAGAGGATGATGATGTTGGCCCCCGCCCGATAAGCACGGTCCACTGCCACGAAGAGATGATCCAGCGCCCGCTCCAGAGGGGTGTTCTTATAGTAGAGGATGGAGACGGTCTCCACGTGGAAACCCGGCTTCTTCATATGCCGGATCTTCATCAGGTCCGTAGAGGTGAGGATAGGGTTGTGGACCTGGAGCACCTTGCAGTTCTCCGCCTTTTCCTGGAGGAGGTTGCCGTCGTCGCCGATATAGACGGTGGTGTCTGTAACTACCTCCTCGCGGATGGCGTCGATGGGCGGATTAGTGACCTGTGCAAAGAGCTGTTTGAAGTAGTTGAACAGCGGCTGCCCCTGGTCGTCCAGTACGGCCAGGGGAATATCGACCCCCATGGCAGCGGTGGGCTCGGCCCCGGTCCTTGCCATGGGGAGGATGGCGTTGCGCACGTCCTCATAGGTATAGCCGAAGGCCTTCTGAAGCCGGGCCAGGGCCTCCCGTGAGCGATTCTCCACACGGTGGTTGGGAATGCTCAGATCAGAGAGGTGGACCAAATTCTTATCCAACCACTCCCCGTAGGGCTGGCGCGCGGCATAGGTCTCCTTGAGCGCCTCATCCCCGATGATCCGCCCGGCCCTAGTGTCCACCAGCAGCATCCGCCCGGGCTGCAGACGGGACTTTTCCACGATACGGTCTGCCGGGATATCCAGCACCCCCACCTCCGAGGAGAGAATCAGGCGGTCGTCAGAGGTCACATAGTATCGGGAGGGGCGCAGGCCGTTGCGGTCCAGGACCGCGCCCACCACATCGCCGTCAGAGAAGAGGATGGATGCGGGGCCGTCCCACGGCTCCATCAGAATGGCGTAGTACTGATAGAGGTCCCGCTTTGTCCTTGAGATGGTCTTGTCCCCCTGCCAGGGCTCGGGGATGGTGACCATGACCGCCAGCGGCAGGTCCATACCGGCCATCATCATAAACTCCAACGAGTTGTCCAGCATGGCGGAGTCGGAGCCCTCTCCGTTGATGACAGGGTAGACCTTGTCCAGCTCCGTGTCCAGCAGGGGCGCGGACATGGTCTCTTCCCGGGCCAGCATCCGATCCGCGTTGCCGCGTATGGTGTTGATCTCTCCGTTGTGGAGAAGCAGGCGGTTGGGGTGGGCCCGCTCCCAGGAGGGGTTGGTGTTGGTGGAGAAGCGGGAGTGGACCAGGGCGATGGCCGACTGATAGTCCCTGTCCTGGAGGTCCTTGTAAAACCGCCGGAGCTGGTGGACCAGGAACATGCCCTTATAGACAATGGTGCGGCTGGAGAGGGAGCAGACATAGGTGGCGTCGGCGGACTGCTCAAAGACCCTGCGGGCGACATAGAGCTTCCGGTCGAAGTCGATCCCCCGCGCAGTCCCGTCGGGCCGCCTCACAAAGCCCTGTTCGATGCAGGGCATCTTTGCCAGAGCCTTGCTGCCCAGGATGGAGGGCTCCACCGGGACGCTCCGCCAGCCGAGGAACTCCATTCCCTCTTTTTCCACAATGACCTCGAACATCTTCTTGGCCTGGCTCCGCTTGAGCCCGTCCTGCGGGAAGAAGAACATCCCGACGCCGTAGTCCCGCGCCTCTCCAAGGGATAGGCCCAGCTCACCGGCGGCCTTTTGAAAAAACTGGTGGGAGATCTGGAGGAGGATGCCCACACCGTCGCCGGTCTTGCCCTCGGCGTCCTTTCCGGCCCGGTGCTCCAGCTTTTCCACGATTTTCAGGGCGTCGTCCACCGTCCGGTGGCTCTGCAGGCCCTTGATATCCACCACGGCGCCGATTCCACAGGCGTCATGCTCAAAGGCGGGATCATACAGGCCCTGCTGTCGATATCCCTCGTTTCTGATCATTTCCATTTGTACAAGCCCCTTTCCGGGTAAGAATTCCATGGAAAAAAGGGCGCGGCACACCGGAGCCCTTCCGGCCCGGCGGTCGCACCCCATTGCGCGTCCAAACGTTACAATATGCGCTTGATCCGCTCCACAGCCTGTGCCGTATCCTCCGCTCCGCCAAAGCCGGTGAGGCGGATATAGCCCTCTCCGCTGGGGCCGAAGCCCGCGCCGGGGGTGGTGACTACATTGGCTCTTTGGAGCAGCAGATCGAAAAAGTCCCAGGACGGCATTCCATCCGGCGTCCCGACCCAGACATAGGGGGAGTTCACGCCGCCCGATACTTTCAGCCCGGCGGCGGCGAGGCCCTCCCGGATGGTCCTCGCATTGCTCAGGTAATAGGCGATATTCTCCTCCACCTGGCGGCGCCCCTCCGCCGTATAGACGGCCTCCGCCCCGCGCTGAACGATATAGGGGGTGCCGTTGAACTTGGTGCACTGCCGACGGTTCCACAACTCCCGCAGGCTGGCCCCGCCCCGGACCAGCTCCCCGGGAATGGCCGTCGCCGCGCAGCGGGTACCGGTAAAGCCCGCCGTCTTGGAAAAGGAACGGAATTCAATGGCGCAGGTACGGGCTCCTTCAATCTCGAAAATGGAATGGGGGATCTCGGGCTCGGTGATGAAGGCCTCATAGGCTGCGTCAAAGAGGATCACCGCTCCGCAGTCATTGGCGTAATCCACCCATCTCTTGAGCTGCTCCCGGGTCGCCACCGCGCCCGTGGGGTTGTTGGGGAAGCAGAGGTAGATCAAATCCACCGCGCCATCGGGCAGGTCCGGCGTAAAACCGTTCTCCGCCGTACAGGGCATATAGCACAGCTCCGTCCAGCGCTCCCGCACCTTATCGTATTCTCCGGCTCTCCCGGCCATCGCATTGGTGTCCACATAGGCCGGGTACACCGGATCGCAGACGGCCACCCGGTTCCCCGGTCCGAACAGGTCCCCGATGTTGCCGCAGTCGCTTTTGGCGCCATCGCTGATAAAGATCTCGTCGGCCGAGATCTCCGCGCCCCGGGCCTGGAAATCATACCTAGCCATGGCCTCCCGCAGGAACGGATAGCCTTGCTCGGGGCCATAGCCCCGGAAGGTCTCCGCGCTCCCCTGTTCGTCCACGGCGGCGTGCATCGCCGCCAGAACCGCCGGAGGCAGCGGCCGGGTCACATCCCCGATGCCCAGGCGGATCAGCGCCGCCTCCGGGTGCTCCCCGGTGTAGCCCGCCACACGGCGGGCGATCTCGGAAAACAGATAGCTGCCGGGCAGCTTGCAAAAGTTGTCGTTGATCTGCACTGTAGTCCCTCCATCTATTTTCTATGTATCCGGCCATTCTCCCTCGAAAACGGTGACCGCGGGTCCCGTCATATAGACATGACCGTCGCTCTCCTCCCAGCGGACGGTCAGGCTGCCGCCCCGCAGCTTCACGGTGGCGATCCGGCGGGCGCGATAGCTGAGAACGGCGGCCACCAGCGCCGCGCAGGCGCCCGTACCGCACGCCATGGTCTCTCCGCTCCCCCGCTCCCACACCCGCATACGCAGGGTGCTCTGGTTTTCTACCTCAACAAATTCCGTGTTGGTCCGGTTGGGGAAGATGGCGTGGTGCTCAAAGGCCGGGCCCCACTCCTCCAGGTTCAGCCGGTCCACATCCGGCACAAAGACCACCGCATGGGGATTCCCCATGGATACGCATGTCACCGCCCATTCCCTTCCATTCACCATGATGCGCCGGGAAAGGAAGCTCTCTCCGGCACCCAGCACCGGGATGCGCTCCGGCGTGAGGATGGGCTCTCCCATGTCCACGCTGACAGAGACGACGGTGCCTCCCTCCACATGGAGCTCCAGAGTCTTTTCCCCCGCCAGCGTCTCTATGGTCAGTTCGGTCTGGTCCGTCAGCCCCTTGTCATAGAGAAATTTCCCCACACAGCGAATTCCGTTGCCGCACATCTCTCCCTCAGAGCCATCTGCGTTATACATTTCCATCCGGAAATCTGCTCGCTCGGAGGTTCGGACACAGATGAGCCCATCGGCCCCCACGCCAAAGTGGCGGTCCGACATGCGCCGCGCCAATCCAGGCAGGTCTCCGGGACCGCTCTCCGTGCAGTCCAGATAGACGTAATCGTTCCCCAGGCCGTGCATTTTGGTGAATTTCATCGCTCCGCACCTCCATCCTATTCTATTGTCTTTGGTAGACGCCCCCAGATAGGCAAAAGGCGGCAGTCGATTCTCAGGTCGGACTGCCGCCAAAGCGGACGAGACATCATCGTCTACCGATATGTATGCTCCTCACTGCCCGCCTAATACCAGCTTTGCGGTCTGGACCATTTTGGCCCCGGAGTCCATGCTCTTTTTTTGCAGAAAACGATGGGCCTGCTCCTCTGTCATGCCGTGACGCTCCATCAGGAGGGACTTTGCCTCGTCGATCAGGGCCATTTCCTCTTCCGAGCGCTGCGGACGGACGAACTTCTCCAGCCGGTGCCCCATCTGGATGAGCATCCGCACCGACGCCACAAGATCGCCCCGGCTCACCGGAGAGGCCAGCAAGAAAATATCGTCGTTCTGGCACAGATCCAGCATTCCCTGGACCGCCACCATCAGCATCGCGCAGTTGGGCGGCAAGTCCTCGAACAGGCTTTGAGCCGACTCATCCGGGAGTTTGAATCCGCAGACCACGGTGCTGATGTGATGCTTGCTCACAGTCCGCTTGACCTCAGCAGCCGAGCGGCAGATGATACATGCGGCCGTCCCGCTGCTCTCGATGATCTCACGGACCCGTTCACAGCTTTTGGGGCTTTCAAAGGCCACAATGACTTTGTCCATTTCCATCTATGAAACACTCCTTTGCGTCAAGGAGTTACAAACGGGCGGCCGGCATGGCGCTCGGTCTATCAAATGCTGCGCCGCCACACCTCGCATCCTCTCAGATTTGGGTCTCCGGCTAGGGGCGGAAGTTTCCTGCCGGAGCACAGCCGGGTCAAAACAGATTTTTAATAGTTGATGATGTACTTCTCGCGCTCCCAGGAGCTCACACGGGTGCGGTACTCGTCCCACTCCTTCATCTTGCCCTCGATATAGTTGGCGGCGACATGCTCGCCCAGCGTATCCAGGATGAGCTGATCCTCTTGCATAGCCTTGATGGCCTCCTCCAGGGAGCCGGGCAGGCTCTCGATACCGTGGGCCTTGCGGGCGTCCGCATCCATGGCGAAAATATTCTCGGTGATTTCCGCAGGAGGGACCATCCCCTTTTCAATGCCGTCCAGGCCGGCGGCCAGGCAGACGGCCAGCTCCAGATAGGGGTTGCAGGCCGGGTCGGGAGAGCGGAGCTCCACACGGGTGGACTGTCCGCGGGCGGCAGGGATCCGGATCAGGGCGGAGCGGTTGGATGCGGACCAAGCCAGATAGCAGGGGGCCTCATAGCCAGGCACCAGGCGCTTATAGGAGTTCACCAGCGGGTTGGTGACGGCGGCCATGCCCTTCACATGGGCCAGCAGGCCGGCGATGAAGCTGTACGCCTCCTTGGACAGTCCTTTTTCACCGTTGGCGTCATAAAACACATTCTTACCATTCTTGAAGAGGGACATATTGGTGTGCATGCCGGAGCCGTTGACACCAAAAATGGGCTTGGGCATAAAGGTGGCATGCAGCCCGTTCTTCTGGGCCAGCGTCTTGACCGCCAGTTTAAAGGTCATGATGTTGTCGGCAGCCTTCAGGGCGTCGGCATACTTGAAGTCGATCTCATGCTGCCCCTCGGCCACCTCGTGGTGGCTGGCCTCGATCTCATAGCCCATTTGCTCCAGCGCCAGGCAGATCTCGCGGCGCGTACCCTCGCCGTGGTCCAGAGGGCCCAGGTCAAAGTAACCGGCCTCATCGTTGGTCTTGGTGGTGGGCTTGCCCTCCTCGTCGGTCTGAAAGAGGAAGAACTCGGCCTCCGGCCCCACGTTGAAGGCGTCATAGCCCATGCTCTCCGCCTTCTTCAGCACCTTCTTCAAAACGCTGCGGGGATCGCCTACAAAGGGGGTGCCGTCGGGATTATAGACGTCGCAGATAAGGCGGGCCACCTTGCCGTGCTGAGGCCGCCAGGGGAATACCACAAAGGAATCCAAGTCGGGATAGAGGTACTGGTCGGACTCATCGATCCGCACAAAACCCTCGATGGAGGAGCCGTCGAACATGATCTGGTTGTTGACCGCCTTCTCAACCTGAGACGCGGTGAGCGCCACGTTCTTGAGCTGACCGAAAATATCGGTGAACTGCATGCGGATAAACTCGATGTCCTCTTCTTTGACGATGCGGATAATGTCTTCCTTGGTGTACGCCATGGTAAAAATCCCCTTCCTCATTGAATGATATAACAGAGAAGGCGCTCCGCCCTTCTCGGGTGGAACGCCTTCGTTCTCAACTGATGCTCTGAGTATACCGGCTTCGGCGCCCGCTGTCAAGCTAAATTTGGAGGCTTCTCCTCTTTTTGTTGCATATATCAGGGACGAGCTCCGTTTCCCTCCGCTCTTTATGCAATATTTGCAAGAGGCTGCTGCAAATGGTGGAAGCGCGTCACGCCTGCGGCGTCTCCACCGGGTATTTCTCCGTGAAACATCCCTTGCAGAAGCCGCAGGCGGCCTGCGGCGCCAGGTGGTCCAGCGCCTGTGTGCTGAGAAAGCCCAAACTGTCCGCCCCGGTCATCTGCCGGATCTCCTCCACAGAGTGGTGGCAGGCGATGAGGTTCTCCTTGTCCGGGATGTCGGTGCCGAAATAGCAGGGCGAGATAAAGGTGGGTGAGGAGACCCGAAAATGGACCTCCGTGGCCCCCGCGTCCCGCAGGAGGCTGATGATCTGCCTGGAGGTGGTGCCGCGGACGATGGAATCGTCGATCATCACCACCCGCTTGCCCGCCACCTGGCTTTTGAGGGCGCCCAGTTTGAGCCGGACCGCATTCTCCCGGCTCTTCTGGTCGGGGGTGATAAAGGTCCGCCCAATGTAGCGGTTCTTGACAAAACCCTCGCCGTAGGGAATACCCGACGCCTCAGCGTATCCCATGGCAGCGTCCAGGCCGGAGTCCGGCACGCCGATGACCACGTCGGCCTCCGCCGGGTGCTCCCGTGCCAGGATACGCCCGGCCTCCAGCCGGGCCTCATGTACGCTCTGACCGCAGATCACTGAATCGGGACGGGCAAAATAGATATATTCAAAAATGCACATATGGGAGGTGGCGCCTTCACAGTTTTCCCGGATGAAGCGCACCTTCCCGTCCTCCACCACGGCGATCTCGCCAGGCTCGATCTCCCGCTCATAGACCGCGTCCACCGCGTCCAGCGCGCAGGATTCCGAGGCAAAGACGACGGCATCCCCCCGCCGGCCCATGCACAGCGGCCGAAATCCCCATGGATCCCGGGCGGCCACCAGCTTCCGCGGGGACATCACGATCAGGGAAAACGCTCCCCGCAGGCCCTCCATGGCCCGGCATACCGCCTCCTCCACCGAGGGGCAGCGGAGGCGCTCCTGGGCAATGGCATAGGCGATGATCTCCGAATCCGTAGTGGTCTGAAAAATGGCGCCCTTGTACTCAAACCCGGTGCGCAGCTCCGGCGTATTCACCAGGTTGCCGTTGTGGGCCACGGCCAGGGTCCCTTTGACATATTTGAGGGTCAGGGGCTGGGCGTTTTCCCGGCGCCCGCCTCCGGTGGTGGCATAGCGCACGTGTCCCACCGCCATGGTGCCGTTCAGCCGCTCCAGCGTCTCGTCGTCAAAGACGTCGCCCACCAGCCCTAGGTCCTTGTGGTAGGAGAGCTCCCGGTCATTGATCGTGGCAATGCCCGCCGCCTCCTGGCCCCGGTGCTGGAGCGCGTAAAGGCCGTAATAAGCGGTGCGTGCGCAGCCGCCGTTGGGGTCGTAGATGCCAAAGACTCCGCATTCCTCATGGATGGACATAAGCCGCCTCCGAATCAATCACGATTTGAACTAATCCTAACATATCATTTTTCCGATTGCAATTGACATTTAAACCTGATTCTCGGCCATTTCCGCCCCTGAAAACAGTCTTTGCCACAATGGACGCGCAGCGGGGCCTCACTTGCCGCCTGTCGTCCGGCCGCTACCTTCTCCTTCCGCGATAGTTCCGGTATCCGCCGCTCCGCGGTCTCCGCCCCAGGAGCCTTCTCAGCGCCAAGATCACGATCAGGACCGCTGCCAGCGCCAGAAGCAGCGCAAAAATGGTCGTCCCGCCGGGGTTTTTCAGCAGCGCAATGGGGTTCCAGGAGGCGTTTACCACCTTGCGCCCCTCTGGCGCCGCGTACCGGGCGTCCACCATCCCCATGGACTGGAGATAGGACGCCAGGGCATACCACTCCTTCACCTCGGTGCCGTCGGCATTGTGGAGGATCCGCGCCTCGAAGTCCGTCACCGGGACTCCCTGCTCATCCTTGGGCGTGATGGTGAGGAGCCCGAAGCTCTTGTCGTTCACCGCCCCCAGCATCTGACCCGAATAGAGTCCGGTGACCACCCGATAGAGCCTGTCGTCCTCCAGCGGGACCGTGCGTCCATCCTCCAGCACCTGGGCACAGTCCGTCACCTTGTCAAACAGCATCCGGTGGGGGTTGAAGGTCCAGGTCATCCCCGCGCCGTAAAGCTGCGCGGCGGACATCAGCGGCGTCACCGAGGCGTCCACCTCAAAGGTGTCCCGCAACTCCCGCCCGGTGATATAGACCGAGATCAGAGGATATCCCGGCGTTCCGTCTCCCCCGGACCCCAGCGAGGAGACCTGGAAGGCATCGGACACCGTAATCTCTCCAGCGGCAAAAGAACCCCGGACCACGCCGGCGGCCACCACCGCGAAGTCCACAGGCACATAATCCGCGCCTTCCGCGGCCTTGACCGCATGGATGTAGGCGTCCGCGATCAGATTCCCCAGGGCGTCCTCTCCCTGCGTCTGGCCGAACTGACGGATGGGGGTAAAATCAAAGGGGGTCCTTGCCAGCACTTCCTCAAACCCCAGGCCGTAGTCGGCCAGATAGGTCTCCTCCACCCGCTTTTGAAAGGTCCCGGCCAGCGCGGCCATGGCCGGGTCGTCCGGGACCGTCTCATCTACGGGGATCAGGCGATAATCCTCTACCGTCACCGCCTCTCCCTCTCCGCCCCGGCGGATGGTAAGCGCCCCGAGGTTCTGGGCATACTCGCCGCAGGAGACGATCTGTGCGCCACCTGTCTGAATGGGCGTCTGTGTTGTGGAGTGGGTGTGCCCGGAGATGATGACGTCGATGCCGGGGACCGCCTTTGCCAGCGCGTAGTCCTCTCCCTTTCCTTTCTCGTCGGTGCCGCTGTGGGAAAGGCAGATCACAAAATCGGCATCCGCCTCCGCTTGGATCTCCGCCACCACCCGTTTGGCGGCCTCGGCGATGGGCTCGAACTCCATGCCCGACATAGGCGCACACTCGTCGGCATCCACACCCAGGACTCCAAAGACGGCGACCCGCAGACCGCCCCGCTCCACAACCGTATAATCCGAGATCCCATATCGCTCCCATGCCTGCCAGGTGCCGGCGTCGCTCTCCGGCGGCTTATAGTTGGCCTGCACGATGGCGGGGCAGATATCCCCGCTGTCCGCAGCCGCGCGCAGCATATCGGCAAGGCCCTGCGCCCGGTAGTCAAACTCATGGTTTCCCAGCGTCGTCACGTCATACCCCATGGCGCCCAGCACCCGCAATTCCGGGGCATCCGTGGCGTATATGGTCTGGAACAGGGAGCCCATGGAGAAGTCCCCGGCGTCCAGCGTGACCACCGGCGTCTGCGCCGCAGCCCGTTCGGCCTTCAAAAGCGCGGCCAGGCGGGTATAGCCCCCGTACTCCCCGCCCCCTTCGGCGGGCATGGGCAAAAAGTGATCGTGCGTGTCGTGGGTGAACAGGATGGTCAGGCGCTTTTCCGTCTCGGCGGCGGATGCTTGGCTGAACAAGAATCCCAGAAGTATGAGCATGCTCAGCGCAAAAGCCAAGGGGCGGCGAAGAAACCGCATGGTCCATTCTCCTCTCGGCAGTATTTTTGTTTGATGGTACCATTATATCAGCTTTTCCCCTGCTTTAAAAGTCTGTTCGGGGGGCATGCCCGGCAGTGGAGCCGATGGCATATCCAGAGCTGTTCTTCCGCCGGATGGCGCTGCTCCAGAACTTATGTACTTAATGCACCGGGTGGAAAACGCCCTGCCGGCTCCCCTGGCGTTTCTGGGAAACACCAGGGGAGCCGGCAGGGCGCTACTTGTGGAGAGCGGCGTGCACCTGTTCCGTCCCACCCCTCTCTTTCCGTCTATTTCACCTGTTCCAGCCTTTCCCGGATGATCTGGTTGACCACCTGGGGAGATGCCTGCCCCCTGAGCTCCCGCATGACCTGCCCCACCAGGAAGCCGAAGGCCTTCTCCTTCCCCGCCCGGTAGTCCTCGATGGACTTGGGGTTTGCGGAGAACACCTTCTCCACCGCGGCAGCCACCAGCCCCGAGTCGGAGACCTGTTCCAGGCCATGTTCTTTTACATAGGCGTCCGCATCGCCGTCCGAAGCGAACACCGCGTCGAAGACCTTGACGGCCGTATTGCGGTTGAGCCTACCGGTCTGGACCAGCGCAATGAGGCGGGCCAGCGTCCGGGGGGTAAAGGCCATGTCCTTTGCCTCCATCCCGCCGGCGGAGAGCTGCCGGAGCACCTCCCCCATGATCCAGTTGGCGGCCTGCTTGGGCGGCGCACCCAACGCTACCGTCTCCTCAAAAAAGTCCGCCAGGGCCTTCTGCCCTGTGATCATCTCGGTATCATAGGCCGGCAGGCTCCACTCCCTTTGATACCGCGCCATCTTTTCTTCCGCCAGTTCCGGAAGCTCTGCCTTCAGGCGCTCCAGATAGTCCTCGGTGACCTCCATGGGCGGAATGTCCGGCTCAGGGAAATATCGGTAGTCCTGGGCGTTCTCCTTGGAGCGCATGGCAAAAGTGGCATCCTTGTTCTCATCCCACCGGCGGGTCTCCTGGATGATGCGTTTTCCCTCTTCCATACACTCGATCTGCCGCCGGGCCTCATATGCGATGGCCCGGGCAATGGCCTTAAAGGAGTTGAGGTTCTTCATCTCCGTGCGGGTGCCCAGCTCCTGTGAGCCCGCGGGGCGGACGGAGAGGTTTACATCGCAGCGGAGAGAGCCCTCCTGCATCTTGCAGTCGGAAACCCCCAGATACTGGAGGGTGGAGCGCAGCTTTTCCAGATAGGCGATGACCTCCTCCCCAGAGCGGAAGTCGGGCTCGGTGACGATCTCAATGAGGGGGACGCCGCAGCGGTTGTAGTCTGCCCGTGTCTGGTCGATCCAGGGGTCGTGGACCAGCTTGCCCGCGTCCTCCTCCATGTGCAGCTCATGGATGCGGATGGTCTTGCCCGTCTTGATGGGCACCGCGCCGTTCCGCGCAATGGGCAGGTAGAGCTGGGAGACCTGATATGCCTTCGGAAGGTCGGGATAGAAATAGTTTTTCCGGTCAAATTTGCTGTAGCGGGTGATCTCACAGTGCAGGGCCAGCCCGGCCTTCACCGCAAACTCCAGCACCTTTTCGTTCATGACGGGCAGCGCGCCGGGCATGCCTGTGCACACCGGGCAGCAGTGGGTGTTGGGCGCGCCGCCGAATTCCGTTGTGCAGGCGCAGAATATTTTCGTCCTGGTGGCCAGCTCCACATGGGTCTCCAGGCCGATGACCGTTTCCCATGTCATTGCGCGTCCCCTCCCTTGGGCATTTTGGTGTGATAGTCGGTGTCCAGTTGGAACGCGTGGGCGGCCCCCAACACCTTGGCCTCCCCCAGCGCGGGCCCAATGAGCTGGGCGCCAATGGGCATCCCGCCGCCGTCGAAGCCGCAGGGCATGCTCAGCCCCGGCAGCCCCGCCAGATTGAGCGGCACGGTATAGATATCCGAGAGATACATCTTCAGCGGATCGTCGAGGCTTTCCCCCAGCCTGGGGGCGGTGGACGGGGCCACGGGGGTGAGCAGCAGGTCATATTTCTCGAACGCCTCGTCATAGGCCCGTTTTATGACCGCCTTTACCTGGAGGGCCTTTTTATAATAGGCGTCGTAGTAGCCTGCGGAGAGCACAAAGGCGCCCAGCAGGATGCGGCGTTTGACCTCCGAGCCGAAGCCCTCGGTCCGGGTCTTGCTGTAGAGATCCGTCAAGTCCTCATATCCCTCCGCCCGCCAGCCGTATTTCACCCCGTCGAACCGTGAGAGGTTGGAACTCGCCTCCGCGGCGGCGATCATATAGTAGGCCGGCACCACATACCGCATGATCGGCAGGGCGAACTCCTCCACCTGGGCCCCCCTGGCCCGCAGCACATCCGCAGCCGCGAGGACACAGGCGCGGACTTCTGGCTCCAGACCCTCTCCGAAACAGTCGGCGGGGAGGCCGATCTTCATGCCCCGCACATCGCCGGTAAGCCCTGCAAGCAAGCCGCCGCTTTCCACCTCCAGACTGGTGCCGTCCCGGCGGTCCCTCCCCATGATGAGGTCCAGCACCGCCGCGCAGTCGGCGGCGGTGCGGGCGATGGGCCCCATCTGGTCCAGGGAGGAGGCATAGGCGACAAGCCCATACCGGCTCACCGTACCGTAAGTGGGCTTCATGCCGGTGACGCCGCAATAGGCGGCCGGCTGACGGATGGAGCCGCCGGTGTCGGAGCCGACGGCATACCAACACTCCCCCGCAGCAACGGCGGCCGCCGCCCCGCCGGAGGACCCTCCGGGCACCCGCGTGAGGCCCCAGGGGTTCCTCACAGGTCCGTAAAAAGAGGTCTCGGAGGTGGAGCCCATGGCGAACTCATCCATGTTCAGCTTCCCCAGCAGCACGCCTCCCGCCGCGCGGAGCCGCTGGACCAGGGTGGCGTCGTAGGGAGGGGCAAAGTCTCCCAGAATTTTAGAGGCGCAGGAGGTCTTGATGCCTTTGGTGCAGATGTTGTCTTTGAGCCCCATCGGCACTCCGGCCAGCGGGCTCAGCCGCGCTCCGGCGCGCAGTTGTTTCTCCGTCTCCAGGGCCTCGGACAGCGCGGCGTCGCCCAGCACAGTGATAAAGGCGTTGTTTCTGCCCTGTTCCTGCCGGACGCGGTCCAGGGCGGCCTGCGCGGCCTCCACCGGCGAGACCTCTCCAGCCCGAATCTTTTCGCCCAGCTGGAGGGCGGTAAGTGCGTGCAGTTCCATGTTCCGTCCTCCTCACTCCACAGTCTTGGGTACCAAAAAAGCCTCTTCATCCGGTATCGGCGCGTTTCTGAGCAGATCCCTCCGGTCCGCCGAGGGCTCCACCACGTCGGCCCGGAACACGTTCTTTACCGGGAACACATGGCTCATGGGCTCCACCGCGGCGGTGTCCAAAGTATTGAGCACCTCCACATATTCCAGGATCCGTTCCAGCTCTCCGGCCATACGGACCTTCTCCTCCTCCGGGAGCTTGAGCCGGGACAGCGCCGAGATCGTATCCACCATCTCTTCGGTAATCTTCATCGTCTTCCTCCTTCTATCACGGTTCCAGCCGGCTCAGATCTCTGGGAAACAGGCAGGCATACCGCACATTGTCCAGGCCGCATAGCTGCATGGTCAGCCGCTCCAGTCCGATGCCCAGGCCGCCGTGGGGGGGCAGGCCATGTCTATGGGCCATGAGATAGCTCTCAAAATCCGCCGGGTCCATGCCCCGTGCCTCCATCTTCGCCACCTGCGCCCTGTAGTCGTGGATGCGCTGTCCCCCCGTGGTGACCTCCAGTCCCCGGAAGAGGAGGTCGAAGGAGAGGGTGTATTGGGGGTCTTCAGGGTCATCCATGGCATAGAAGGGGCGCTTTTTGCTGGGATAGTGGGTGACAAAAACGAAGTCGCTTTCCCACACCTCCCTGGCGTATCGTCCAATGGCGTGTTCCTCCTCCGGCTCCAGATCGTAAGGGTCCCGGATCGAATACCCGTATCTCTCTGCGGCCAGGCGCTTGGCCTCGTCGAAGCGGATGCAGGGGACCGCGCTCACATCCGGTATCCGGATGCCCAGCCGCTCCACATCCTGTGCGTATTCCTCTCTCAGCAGGGCCATGGCGTGCTGGAGGAATCCCGTCTCCATGGCCATTACGTCCTCGAAGGAGTTGATAAAGCCCATCTCAAAGTCCATGGAGGTATATTCGTTGAGATGCCGCGCGGTGGAGTGCTTCTCCGCCCGAAAGACGGGGGCGAGTTCAAAGACGCGCTCATAAACGCCCACCATGGTCTGCTTGTAAAACTGGGGAGACTGGGCCAGAAAGGCTTTCCGCCCAAAATAGTCCAGCCGGAAGATGTTGGAGCCGCCCTCCGCTCCGGCGTGTACGATCTTGGGGGTGTGGATCTCGGTAAACCCCTGGTCCCGGAGATAATCCCGGAAGGCGCGCCCCAGACATTCCTGGACCCTAAACACACTGCGCTCCCGCAGATGCCGCAGCACCACGGGCCGAAGTCCCAGCTCGGTATCCAAGTTTACGTTCAGCTTGGCCTTGGGGATGGGCACCGGCATGACTGCCGCAGGCCGGGACAGCACCTCTATCCCCTCTGCCACCAGCTCCACCCCGCCCGGGGCCCGGAGCTCCTCCCGAAGCCGCCCAGTCACAACCACAGCAGACTCTTCCGGGACCTTCGACACGTCCACCCGCTCCCCACAGGTACACTGCAAAAGCCCGTCCCGCTTGCGCAGTTTCAAAAAGGTGAGGCCGCCTCCCACCGGCCGCTTGGCGTGTACCATGCCGGAGACCTGAACGGTCTCATTCCGGTGGGCACCTCCTATGATGTCTTTGAGTTCCAGCCGCTCCGTCTTTTTCATGCCTTTCAGGAATTCCACAACCGTTCACGTCCTTTCTGAATCATTTGAGTATAAAAAATCCCGAAACTGTATGAAACAGTTTCGGGACGGAAAAATTCCGCGGTACCACCCAAACGTTGCCGCCTCGTCCTTGAGACGGCCTCTTGGCTCCCTTAACGCGGGAATGCGTGGAGCCCTCCTCCCTCTGCGGAACTCGAACCCCCGGCTCGGTAAGTGTTGCGCATCCCCATCCTGCCGGACCGGGCTCTCAGTCGGTGACCCGGATTCTCTGGCGGCCCTCATAGGGCGCGGTCTTCGTCATTGCCTTTGTTGTGGGTAGTATATGCGCTTTTCAAAAAAATGTCAACCGTCATTTTTGTCAAAAGCGCAGATTTTCAATTGCCGTATTTTTGTGGTATAATGTCAATTACCGTCGTATCACAAGACTGTTATCCTACCAAAGAAACGGGGAATCCATATATGCTGAATTGGACGGAACTGGAGTCTGCCTGCCGCTCCTGCCAAAAGTGCGCCCTCTGTGAGACCCGGCACAACGTGGTCTTTGGCGAGGGGAACCGGGATGCCGAGGTCATGTTCATCGGCGAGGGTCCGGGTGAACAAGAGGACCTGACGGGGCACCCCTTTGTGGGCCGCGCCGGTCAGTTCCTGGACGATATGCTCTCCATCATCGACCTAGACCGCTCCCAATACTTCATTGGCAATGTGGTCAAATGCCGTCCCCCACAAAATCGCGACCCGCTGAACGTGGAGATGGACGCATGCATCGGCTACCTCCGCAATCAGGTCGCGCTCATCCGACCGAAAATCATCGTCTGTCTGGGCCGCATTGCCGCCACCCGCCTCATTCGTGAGGATTTCAAGATCACCAAAGAGCACGGGCAATGGTTCGACAGGGCCGGCGTCCACATGATGGCGATCTACCACCCCTCCGCACTGCTCCGCGACCCCCGCAAGCGTCCGGAATCCTTCGAGGATCTCAAAAAGCTCCAGGCCAAAATCCGCGAGGTCTGCACCCACACTGGTTGAGCCTCGGTCAGAGATTGCGAAAGCACCCCGCCGGCGGCCCCTATTCTCCCTGTTCGGGCAGGCCCGCTCCTTTTCCTCCGCGCCGCATCACCGGCATCATCTGCGTCAGGAGGCGATCCCATGCATCAAAAACAGCGTCAGATGTCCGAGACCTTCCGCCTGGGCGCCTTGCTCACGGTCGTGGGCGGTTTTCTGGACACCTATACCTATCTCTCCCGGGGCGGCGTCTTTGCCAACGCCCAGACCGGCAACATCGTTCTGCTGGGGCTCAGCCTGGCGCAGGGAAACTATGAAATGCTGCTCCACTATCTCATCCCCATTCTGGCCTTTGCCGCCGGCGTCATGGTCACCGACATGGTCCGGGCCCACTTCCGCCCCAGGCCGGCCATCCACTGGCGGCAGCTCATCGTCGCCGCGGAATTTCTCATCCTGCTGATGGTGGCTTATGTCCCTCCGGGCCGGTGGGACGCGGCCGTCAATGTGGCCGTTTCTTTCGTCTGCGCCATGCAGGTGGAGAGCTTCCGGAAGATCCGAGGCAACGCCGTCGCCACCACCATGTGTACCGGCAATCTCCGCAGCGGCACCGCCCTGCTCTTCCACGGCCTTCACACCCGGGACCGTGGGGCGCTCCGTCAGGCCCTTCAATACTATGGCATCATTCTCTTCTTCATCCTGGGCGCTGCGCTGGGGGTCTGGTGTACGGAGCTGCTGTCCGGACGGGCCGCACTCGTATGCTGTCTTCTCCTGCTTACCGCCTTTTGCAGCATGTTCATCCGTGTCGAAGAGGACGCCTCGGCTTCCTGAGGGGGAGGCACCGGGTCAGGTCCGGGCCCTCATGCTCTCTTTCAGGATGCCCACGATCTCCTCATGCGTCAGGGTCTTATACCCCCCCTCCATAAGGAAGGAGCCGTCCGCGATTCCGTCCAGCATATCCTCAGTGACCCCAAGCTCCCGGACGCTCATGACCAGCCCGAGCTCGCGCATATAGGCCTCCATCCGCTCCAGCCCTTCCATGATATAGTCAGAGGTGTTGTCGTCCTCCCCGGAAAAATACTGCTCCAAGATGTGGGACATGATGTCGAAGAAGCCCGCCGTCATCTGGTATTTCGGCAGCGTGAAGGTAAAGACCGGGTTGAGGATGGAGAACTTGGGGAATACGTTGTCGCCGAATACGTGACCGATCTTCCGCTTTTGCCCGTGATGGGTGATCACCGAGCCGCCGTTCATCTCAGAGCCGGTACCGACCATGGTCAGCACGCAGCCCACCGGGATGATCTTGTTGTCCGCGTCCTCCATACGGAGATAATATTTCTCCCAGGGATCCTCCTCGCAATAAGCTGAGACGGAAACCGCCTTGGCATAATCACAGACCGATCCGCCGCCCACGGCCAGGATCAGTTCCACCTTGCCCTCCCGTGCCCGCCTGCATCCCTCGTAGAGCTTTTCCACCGTGGGATTGGGCATCACGCCGCCATCCTCAACGATCTCTTTGCCGCAGGCTTTGAGGATCACGACGACACGGTCGTAGATCCCATTTTTCCGGATAGAGCCGCCGCCGTAGACCAGCAGCACGTTTTTGCCGTAGGCCGGAAGCTCCTTGCGGAGGCCCTCCAGCGAGTGCTCTCCAAAATAGAGCTTTGTGGGGTTTGAATAGCTGAAATCACCTAACATCAAAAATTCCTCCTGTAAATCGCAATTGCTTTCGCAGCGCTACAGAGCACCCACGACTCTGTGCGGAACATACAGTTCCTCCAGGTAGGAGACATCCTCCGCCGCAAGGGTTATGTTCAGCGCGCCTGCCGCGTCGTCAAAATACTCCACCTTCGTCGCGCCTATGATGGGAGACGTCACGCCCTTTGCAAACTGCCAGGCCAGCGCGATCTGCGTCATTGTTGCGGCGTATTTTTCCGCCAGTTCCTGAACGCGTTTTACGATCCTGCGGTCGCTTTCCTGTGTGCTGTCGTACTTGGATGCGGCGACCTTATCCGTTCTGCTGCGCAGAGTATCCGCGCTCCACTCCGGCCGGGCCAGTCTCCCGGCGGCAAGTGGGCTGTACGGTGTGCGGGCGACATGCATCTGGTCGCAAATGGGAATCAGCTCCCTCTCGTCTTCCCGATACAACAGGTTGTAGTGGTTCTGCATGGAGACAAAGGGCGTCCAGCCGTGGTCCTTCGCACACATCTGCAATTGACAGAACTGGTATCCGTACATGGCGGAGGCCCCCAATGCCCGTACCTTCCCTGCCTTGACCAGGCTGTGGAGCGCCTCCATCGTCTCCTCCACCGGTGTATCAGAGTCAAAGCGGTGAATGATATACAGGTCCAGGTAGTCCGTTCCCAGGCGCCGGAGCGTACCGTTGATCTCCCGCAGGATCGCGGTCCGGGAGAGATGGCCTTCGTTAAAGTACACCTTGGAGGCCAGAACCACCTTATCCCTGGAAACATTGTTCTTGATGGCCCGTCCAAGGTACTCCTCACTGGTCCCCGCAGAATAGGTGTTTGCAGTGTCAAAAAAATTGATGCCGAGTTCCAGGGCATGCCTGATGATCTCTTCGCTTTTCTGCGGGTCCAGCGTCCATGCGTGCATCTTGCTTGCGGGGTCTCCGAAGCTCATGCAGCCGACGCAGAGACGTGAGGCCCTGATATCCGAGCCGCCCAATTGCACATAGTCCATCCTTCCGTTCCTTTCTTCAGTGCAGAGAGGTGAGGAATTCAACTGTGGCGGGGTCCTGATGAGAGAGAAACGCGCTGGTCCCCTCGTCAAGCCCCCGGATCGCCTCCATATCCGCTTCGGAGAGCGAGAAGTCGAACACGTCGAAATTTTCGGCCATACGCGCCTGATGCGTGGATTTCGGAATCACGACTACGTCACTCTGGATCAGGAAGCGGAGGATCGTCTGCGCGGCGCTCTTGCCGTACTTGCCTCCGATCTCCTGGATGACGGGGTTGGAGAACATCCCTTTTTTGCCCTCTGCAAAAGGCCCCCAGGATTCGTGCTGAACGCCGTATTTTTTCATGATCTCATGGGCCGCGCCCTGCTGCAGGAACGGATGGGTCCCCACCTGATTGACCGCGGGTGTGATCTCAACGAATTGACACAGGTCCACCAGCCTGTCCGGATAAAAATTGGAGACGCCGATGGCCCGGAGCTTTCCCTCCCGATATGCCTCTTCCATGGCGCGGTAAGTGCCGTAATAGTCATTGAAGGGCTGGTGGATCAGCATCAGATCGATGTAATCGCTCTTCAGTTTCCGCAGGGACTCCTCGATGGAGGCTTTTGCCTTTTCATAGCCGCCGTTTGAGATCCACACCTTGGTGGTGAGGAAAAGCTGGTCCCGGGCCACGCCGCATTTTGCGACCGCCGCGCCGACGCCTTCCTCTGCATCTTCTACCAGGATTCCGGATATTCCGACGGACTGCTCCCCCTGGGACGGATCGAGGCGGGAATGGACCTGATCACAGAGATGGACGGTCCCTTCACCGCAACGCTGGAGGCAGCACCCAGCATCCTGGTCGCCTATTTTCCCTGCACCGGCAACACCGAGGCCGTAGCCGGGCGGCTGTCCGACATATTGGCAGCGGATCTCTATGAGATCGTGCCGGAGGACCCCTACACCTCCGCCGACCTCGATTACAGCGATCCCTCCAGCCGCGCCTCTCAGGAGCAGAATGACGCCGCCGCCCGTCCCGCCATCTCCGACGAGGTAACCGGCATGGAGGGATACAACGTAGTCTTTCTGGGATATCCCATCTGGTGGGGGCAGGCTCCCCGGATCATCAGCACATTCCTGGACCACTATGATTTTGAAGGTAAGACCATCGTCCCCTTCTGCACCTCCGGCAGCAACGGCATCGGTGCCAGCGCGACCGATCTCCACGGTCTGGTGCCTTCCACCTCCTGGATCTCTGGCCGCCGTTTCAGCGGCACCGTCACGGCATCCGAGTTGGCCGAATGGGTATCTGAACTGTCCCTGCCCGAAGGCGCCGTCTCGGCCAAGGCTGCCTGACATTTAATAATGGGCGGCTCCTACCCCCTGCGGCAGTGCGCCGTCATGGATAAGGAGGAAGAAAAACACATGGATCGAGTGGAAGAGGCGCGCCGAACCCTTTTGGCGCTCTACGGTGGGAGTCACTCTCCGCTGGAGGAGAGTGATCCCGACTTTGCCGCCATCAAACAGCGGCTGGTCTATGGTGAGCTCTATGCGCAGGAGGCCCTGGACCCCGTTATGCGGGAGCTGATCCTTCTGGCTGTGGCCACCACAAACCAGACCATGTTCGAGGTGAAGCTCCACCCTGTGCCGCACTGCGGTCCGGCGCATCACCAGAGGCAGTCAAGGAGGCCGTCTATCACTGCGCACCTTATATCGGGCTTGGCAAGGCAGAGGCCGCTGCGGCTGCGGTCAACGAAGTTCTGCGGACGCAGGGCATCTCCCTCCCGCTGGCCAGTCAGCGCACAGTCTCCGAGGAGGAGCGGCTGACGGCCGGCATTGCCGCCCAGAAGTCCATTTTCGGCCCGCACATCGATGAAATGCGCGCCGCCGCCCCAAATGACCAAAAGCCGCTTCAGGACTATCTCTCCGCCTATTGCTTCGGCGATTTCTATACCCGCAGCGGGCTGGACATCCGGCAGCGTGAACTGCTGACCTTCAGCATCTTCTCCGCCCAAGGCGGATGTGAGAATCAAATCAAAGCGCATGCAGGCGGAAATGCGGCGGTGGGCAACGACAAACCCCTTCTTTTGGCCGCGCTGATGCTCTGTATGCCCTACATCGGATTCCCCCGTACCATGAATGCCCTGTCCTGCGTCGATCAGGTTCTCCCTGAGCCGCCGGAAGGGGACCGCCCCTCACCTCAGAAATGACACAAAATTGATGTCGCATCTGAAAAAGGCGAGGCCGTATGGATATCCATACGGCCTCGCCTTTTTCAACGAATGGAGCGGTGAATGATGATTTGAAGACGCTTCATTTTCTTATAGCTGTTAGCAGATCACTTCGCTCGATGCTTGAAACGAAAGCTTTTTTCGGGGCTCCTTCACCGGCTTAGCCGGTGGTTTCCGTACCAAAGACCGGCAAGGCGGGCCTGGGGCCTACCTTGCCGGTCTTTTCAAATTCCACAGCCCCACCGGAACCGGCAGACCGGCCTCCGGACGACATAACTGGCCGCGCCGCTCATATCGATTCCGGCCTCTGCCCTTTCGCTGCCCTTATGGAGCCCTCTCCACCCATCAGGGCGGTCAGCTCCTCAATGCGTTCCAGTGGAAAGGGCGGAGCCGCCAGGGGCTTCAGCGCGATGGACATCAGCTTCATGGGGTTGTCATCGGCGGCCACGCGGTTGGAACTGAGCTTTCCACACCGGCGGCAGCGGTGGATCACCGCCCACTCCCCATTTTTCCGCACCCACACGCCCACCGGTTCCATGATCCCGCCACAGTCCGCCGCCCGGTCCCCGGGCGCTTCGTCCACATGGAGACTTGCAAGACAGTTCGGGCAGTGATTCCGATGTCCGCTCCCCGCCCCCTCCGGGACGACCAGCCGCCCGCAGACTTTGCAGGTAAAGCTGTCGGCGCAGGGATGGTCACGGTAGTAGCCCTTGGTATATCGAATTCTTTTGTTTTCCCGGTTCAATTCAAATGCCTCCTAAAAAGCTCAGAAACACTTTTCGGGAGGTTTTGCGGAGATTTTAGTTTGCGCAAACCTCCCGGTCTGCCGCAATCTCCGAATCACACAAATGCTTCAAATCAATTCTCCTCACAATTTCATGATCGCTTCCGCCGCCTGCTCGGCGGTCATCTCAGATACATCGACTTTAACTGTGCTCAGCCCCTCATAGAGCGGAACGCGGCTGAGGCTTCGCCCGATCACATCCGGCATTCGAATTCCGCGCTCCACATCCCTCTGCAGCCGCGCCGTGAGATGCGCCGCGTCGCAGACCAGGGATACGCTCTTCACAGAGCAGTCCTTCAGGTCCAGCCGCGCAAGAATACTGTCCAGGATGGACTGCTCATGCAGGACCCAGCAGAAGATGATATTCTGAAAGGCAGAGCAGCCGAGGAAATTATACAGCAGATGGCAGATATTGTCCAGTACCATCGCCTTGGTCTCTTCCGTGATTTGAAAGGGGTGCATATCCCAGCACCAATCGCCGTCCAAGAATACGCTGTTTGGCAGCAGGACTTTCAGCCTCCTGCAGACCGTCGTCTTGCCCACCCCCATAGCGCCGCCTACAAGATAGAGGGTTTTCATGCCATTCGCCCCGTTCCGCCAGTTTCATCTATGATACCGTATGCCGGCCGCAGAGTCAACCCAACGCCTTCCCTCCGGACAGGTCCCTCGTATATCTGCACATCAGAAATACGACCAGAAAGGCCACGGCTGCCTCGGTGATCGGCATGGCCAACCATATGGCGTTTGCACTAAGAAGCAGGGGCAGCGCATAGATCAGAAGCCCGCTCAAGACCAGGCCCCGGACTACAGACACCAGAAAGGACGCCCCCGGCTTCATCAGTGATTGAAAATAATAGGTGGAAAAAATATTAAGGGGCAGCAAGAGAACATTTGTCAAGGGGGATTTCACCCAAAAGATGAAATCCCCCCCGATAAACTGGAATTTATCAATCTTTATTTATAGTAACAAAGCAAGCTCAATTTCATTCTCATCTTCATTTCCAGTTTCCCTAAAACCAAATTTATAATATAGATGCAGTGCAATGGAGTTATCTTTATTGCACGTTAAAGCTACTTTGTTAGATTGACCAAATGGTTTGGATGCAATATAATCCAGACATTTTCTTAAAGCAAGTTCTCCAAATCCCTGATGCTGATATGCAATATCAATCATCATATGCCAAATATTATACTCTGTGAGGTCATAATCATATATCACCATCACATAACCAACTATTGTATCATCATTGAATATTCCAAAAGGAATACATTGGTTATAATATACATATGCTTGCGCTAAACTCCTGATTGGATTTGAAACAAATTGCTCTTGTTCCTTAGCCAATTTTAAGTTAAACGCCTGCATAAAGTTATTCTCGTCAATTCTCACTAATTCAATATTACTCATAATTCCTCCTGTTTGTTGTGGAGGGATTATAGCATATAATCTCCCTCCAAATTTAATGTTTCAATCGTCATAAGATGATAGTTTCTATTCATAATGAACATCTCCTTTCGGTTCAGTATATCTATATAAACACAAACGTGTAATTGTATCGCTGCAAATTCCAGTTTGTCGATTTGTCACGAGCCAAATATACCACAACTGGGAATGACATTCAACCCTCATTTATAGGCGCTGATAGTATCCCACCATGGCCATATCCACCAGGCCGTAGATGGAGCTGATCAGCGCGCTTCCAAACGCCGCCCCCAGGTATTTGAAGTATACGATTTTTACATTTTCTTTCATAAGATTCATTTTGGCTCCACTCCCTATTAAAAAGCAAAAAGCCGGACAAGACAACAGGCATTCCAGCCTGTCACCTTATCCAGCTCGCCATTTCCAACGAATGGCTCACCCTCCGAGTGAACGAAAGGGATTATAGCAAATCCCGCATATATAGTCAAGTCCTCCGTTCATTTTGTACTTCTGCGCACAAAAACCGGCCGGACCAGCGACTCCAAAAGGCCCGTTCCACAGCATGACAGCGGCGGACGCCGCCGGGTCTGCCGAAAAAATGTCCTCTTTTCTCTATCTCTGGACGAACCACCGGTCCATAAAGTATAATGGACCTTGACGACGGCTTGTCCCGTCAAAGCGGCAGAGGCCATGGGAAAGGACGGTGCGTATCCTTGAAAGCGACGTTTCAAAAGTTTTTTGTCTCCAATCTGCTCAGTGACATCCCGTTGGAAGAGGCCATGGTAGAGGCCTCTTCCAACGTGATGATCACCAACGGCAACGGGGTGATCTGCGGCATCGGCCATACCATGCTGGAAAACCTGGGCGCTGAACCGGAGGACATCCTGGGCTATCGGGTGGACGATCTGGTGGCCCGGGGCTACTACGACCGTTCGGTGATTCGAGAGTGCATCACCCTGCGCAAAAAGGTGAACGGTCTGCTGCAGGACCGTCACGGCCACTATCTCTTCTCCACCGCTAATCCCGTTTTCGGGGAGGACGGCCGTATCCGTTTTGTTGTGACCAACACCAGAGGCGGAGATGTCCTGGATCAATTCATTCAGGAGCGGCGGGAAAGCCAGAAAAAATATGAAGGGATCGCCGGCTATCTCCGAAACCGGACCAAACACTGCAGCGTCGTGGCGGCCAGTCCTGAAATGTGCCGTGTGCTGTCCATATGCAAGTGCATCGCGGACAGTGACGGCACGGTGCTGCTCACCGGCGAAAGCGGCACCGGAAAAGAAATCTGCGCCACCTACATTTATGAAAACAGCCGAAGGGCCGGCGACGCCTTTCTTCCCATCAATTGCAGTGCCATTCCCTCCGAGTTGGTGGAGGCGGAACTCTTCGGCTACGAAAAGGGCGCTTTTACCGGGGCCGACTCCAAGGGACGGATGGGGATGCTCGAGGTAGCCGACCACGGCACCGTATTTCTGGATGAGATCGGCGAGCTGCCCCTGCACGTACAGCCCAAGCTGCTGCGTTTCCTGGAGACTGGCGAGATCAAGCGGGTCGGCGGGAGCCGCTTGTCATATTCGGATGTGCGCGTCATCGCCGCGACCAATCGGGACCTGCGTCAGCTTGTGGCGCAGCACAAATTTCGGGAGGACCTCTTCTACCGCCTCAACGTGCTCCCCGTCCATATTCCCCCGCTTCGGAACCGCCGTGAGGACATTCTCCCCCTGGCCTCCTTTTTTCTCCAGCAGTTTAACCGGAAATATGAGAGGAGCCTGCGCCTCTCCCCTCAATTTCAAGAGAAGCTGCTTGCCTATCACTGGCCCGGCAACATCCGGGAACTGCGCAATCTGATCGAGCGCACGGTGATCACCGCGCCAAAGCCCGGAGAGCCCGATCAGAGCCCCGGCCCAGAGTGCAGTCAGGAGGCGTTGGGATCGGAAGAGGAGCATATCCTCCCCCTCCGTGAGGTGGTCAGAGATTTTGAACGAACCTATATCCAAAGGGCAATCCAGACCTGCGGAGGAAATATGACGCAGGCGGCGCGCCTGCTGGGCGTGCACAGGACGCAGCTCTACCGCAAGCTGGCGGAGAAAGAATTTTGACTACCTCCCGCTGGAAATTGCCGTGATCCCCGGCCCGGATCTCTGCAGCGCGGCGCCGCCGCCCTCGAATACCTCTCTGTCGCAATAATGAGACGCAGCAAATATGCAACAGGAATACTGTTGCATATTTGCTGCGTTTTGCTTTCTGTTTCCCGCCATATCAGGCTTTTTAAAGTTGGCATCTCCCTTGCTTGATGATAAGGGTGGATCCATTCCACTCAAAACAGAAGGGAGCGTTATGATTGTATGGAACAGTTTCATCAGCACATTCTGACCGGTGAACAGTTGGACCTCCAAGCCTTTGCCCGTGACTTTGCCGCCAAGGAGCTGGCCCCGGTCGTCAAGGAATGTGACCGGAAGGGCGAATTTCCCATGGAGGTATTCCGCAAATTCTGTGAGGTCGGCTTCAACAGCATGTTCCTGCCGGAGGCTTATGGCGGGCAGGGGCTGGGCGCCATGGACATGGTGCTGGTCTATGAAGAGTTTGCAAAGGTGGATGCCGGATTCATTTGCAGCGCCAGCACGGGAGAATTCGGCATTGAGCCCATCCTGGTGGCCGGAACCGAGGAGCAGAAAAAGTACTACATGGATTTTATCCTCCAGGGCGGTCTGGGCGCCTTTGCCCTGACGGAACCAAACGCTGGCTCGGATGCCGCCGCCACCCGCACCACGGCGGTCCGCGACGGGGACGACTATATCCTCAACGGCAGAAAATGCTTTATTACCAGCGGCCCTGTGGCCAATGTCTACAGCGTTTTTGCCACAGTAGATCCCAGCCTTGGCACCAAGGGCATCAGCTGTTTTATCGTGGAGCGGGACCGCCCCGGCGTCTCCGTGGGCAAGGATGAGGACAAGATGGGCATGCGCCTGTCGTGTACGTCCGACGTGATCTTCGAGGACGTCCGCATCCCGGCCAAAAACCTGGTGGGCGCGGAGGGCAAGGGCTTCGGTCTGGCCATGAAGTGCCTGGACCGCAGCCGCGGCGTGAACTCTTACGGCGCCCTTGGCATTGCCCAGCGGGCCCTGGACGAGGCCGTTGCCTATGCCAAGCAGCGCAAGACTTTCGGGAGACCCATCATCGGTCACCAGGGCGTACAGTTCCTGCTGGCCGACATGGAGATCGATGTCACCACCGCCCGGGCGCTACTGTGGCAGTGCGCGCAGATGGTGGACAAAGGCATATTCGACACAAAGCTGGGCTCCGTGACCAAGACCTTCCTGAGCGAAATGGCCATGCGGGTCACCACCAGCGCCGTACAAGTGCTGGGCGGGTATGGCTACAGCCGTGAGTATCCGGTGGAAAAGCTGATGCGAGATGCCAAGCTGTGGTCCATCTTTGAAGGCACCAATCAGATCCAGCATATGGTCATTTCCGGCTGTCTTGCCCACTGAGGAAGGCTGTACGATGGAATACGAACACCTTCTCTATACCGTCAGCGATCAGACTGCTATCGTCACGCTGAACCGTCCCAAAGCATGGAACGCCCTGTGCGGCGCCCTCAACACGGAACTGGAATCGGCCATCCGGCGCGCCGACGGAGATCCCGCGGTGCGCGCCATCGTCCTGACCGGCGGCCCCAAGGTATTTGCAGCGGGCGCGGACGTCAAGCAGATGGCCGATGCCACGCCGATGACGGCGGCTCGGACCGCCGAACAGGGGCAGCAGATCAATGAACTCATTGAAAGTATCGGCCTGCCCGTCATCGCCGCGGTAAACGGCATGGCGCTGGGCGGCGGCTGCGAGCTGGCCATGGCCTGCGATTTCCGCGTGGCCGGGAAAAGTGCCGTATTTGGGCAGCCGGAGGTGGGACTGGGCATCCTGCCCGGCGCCGGCGGCACACAGCGCCTGGCCCTTCTGGCCGGACCGGCGGTGGCCCGGGAAATGGTGCTTTTGGGCCGCCAGCTCCGCGCCGACGAGGCGCTGACCTGCGGCCTGGTCACCAAGGTGGTGGAAAATGAAGCGACACTGGACACAGCGCTGGCCCTGGCCGCGGAGCTGTGCAAAAAGCCTGCCTATGCCCTGGCCCAGGCCAAATGCGCCATCGTCACCGGACAGAATTTCGGCGTGGGATGCGGCAAGCTTTTCGAGCGGCAGCTTTTCGCCCTCACATTCTCCAACAGCGACCAGGTGGAGGGGATGCACGCCTTTCTGGAGCGTAGAGAACCCCGCTTCCAAAATCAGCGTTGACGGTCCTGCCCATCATCTGCATTCATCAGGAGGAAACTATCCATGAAAATCATACCTTCATCCCAAGTGGGCCGTCTGATCCCCGACGGAGCCAGCGTACTGCTCACCGGCATCACCTTGGGCGGCTACGCCGAGGAGGCCTTTTTACAGATCGAGCGTTCGTTTTTGGACTGTGACCACCCGCGGGATCTCGCGCTCTACTGGCAGGCTTCGGTAGGCGATATGGCCACCAAAGGGCTGAGTCATATCTGCCACGAAGGTCTTCTCGCCAAAGGCGTGGGCGGCCATATCAACGGCTGCGGCAAAGTCATGACCGAATTTTGCCGCGACAACAAGGCCGCCATCTACAATTGGCCCCAAGGGGTCTGTGTGGCTATGCTGCACGCCATTGCGGCCAAGACTCCCGGCGTCGTCACCAAGATCGGCTTGAAAACCTTTATGGACCCCCGTTATGGGGGCGGTCGAATGAACGCGGCCGCTACAGAGGATCTCATCGACCTTGTGACCCTGCGCGGCGAAGAATGGCTGCTGTACAAGGCGCCCAAAAAGATCGACGTTACATTGATCCGCGGCACCGTGGCCGACGAGCGGGGCAATATCGCCATGACCAAGGAGGGCTACAAATTGGGCCAGTTGGCCGCGGCGGAGGCCGCCAGAGCCACCGGTGGCATCGTGATCTGCCAGGTAGAGCGCATTGTCAAATCCGGCACGCTGCATCCCCGCCTGGTGGAGGTGCCTGGCGTTCTGGTGGACTATGTATATGTGGCGCAGCCTGAATACCACTGGCAGACCGCGGCCTCTCAGTTCAATCCCGTGTTTGCCGGGGACTACAAGGTTCCGCTGGAGAGCATCCCGCCTGTGAAATTCGATGTAAAAAAAGTGATGGCCCGCCGCGCGGCGATGGAGCTCCGCGAAGGTTATATCGTCAATCTTGGGATCGGCACGCCGGAGTACATCAGCGCCGTGGCCAGCGAAGAGGGCTGTTCCGCCCTATTCACACTCAGCACGGAGGCCGGCAACATCGGCGGCGTCCCCACCGTGGGGAACGATTTCGGCTGCTGCTGGAACGGCGAGGCCATGATAGAAACGGCCGGTATCTTTGACATGTATGACGGCGGCAGCCTGGATGCCGGCTGCCTGGGCTTCCTGGAAGTGGGGCCCAACGGAGATCTGAACTCCAGCAAGAAGGAGGGGCTTGGCATCGGCGTCGGCGGCTTTATGAACATCGCCGGCGGGGCAAAGCACGTGGTGTTCATCAGCTCCTTCACCGCCGGAAAGCCGGAATATCAGCTTGGAAATGGAGAACTGCACATCATCCGGGACGGCACAAAGAAAAAGTTCATTCGTCAGATCGCCCAGATCTCTTTCAGTGCAGAGGTCGCACTGGATCAGGGCAAGGACATCACCTATGTCACCGAACGGGCGGTCTTCAAACTCACGCCTCAGGGGCTGATGCTGACGGAAATCGCGCCGGGCATCGATCTTCAGCGCGACATCCTGGACCAGATGGAGTTCACCCCACTTCTAAGCGATGAGATCAAACCGATGCCTGCCGAGATCTTTTTTGAGACCTGGGGTGGGCTCAAGGCGCACATGACAAAGGAGTAAACGGGCATGCCGATTGAATTCAAACCGTTCGACAGCTTCCATGTGGGAGACACGGCCTCCCAGTCAAAAACGATAACAGAGGCGGACGTCGTCCTATTTTCCGGGCTGACCGGCGATTTTAACCCCATCCACTTGGATGCGGAGTACGCCAAAAAGTCCTTCTTCGGCACCAGACTGGTCCAGGGGATGTTTGTGGCAAGCCTGATCGGAGCTGTGGCCGCCCCCCTGTGCGGCAGCGCCTCCATCAATATGGGGCAGAGCTTTACCTTCCCTGCTCCAGCCCGGCTCGGCGATACCCTGACCGCCACCATCGAGGTGATGGAGAAGGTGGAAGAAAAGCATGATCTGATCCTGAAGCTTACCGTCACCCGCCAGGACGGCGTGGTGGTCCTGGACGGCACCAATACCGTAAAAATCATGGATAAGAAGAAAAAGTCTTGATATCCCCATCTTGCGGGAACTGAGGAGGGCTCGTCTTATATGGAAATCATAAGCTTAGTGTGCATTCTGATCGCACTTGCCGCCATGATGTATTTTGGCTACCGCGGCACGCCGATCATCCTGGTCGCCCCTCTATGCGGCATCTTCGTCTGCCTGACCAGCGGTCTTGACCTGGCCATGGGCATGGGGACCACCTACCTCAACGGCCTCGGGAACTGGATTGGCAGCTATTTCTTCACCCTGTTCACCGGCGCCATTTTCGGCTGTGTCATGACGGACAGCGGCGCCGCCCGGTCCATCGGCCTGAAACTCAGCAGTCTGGCTACAACCTGAAACTCAGCAGTCTGGCTACAAAGTTCAAAGGACATGAGAAGATCGCCGCCATCTGGTGCATCCCCATCCTGTCTTTTGTGCTCAGTTATGGCGGGATCAGCGTTTTTGTCGCGTTCTTCACGGTGATCGCCATCGCCAAGGAGCTTTTTGAAAAAATGGACATTCCCTGGCGTCTCTATGGGGTCGGCTCTCTGGGCGTCTCTGCGCTGGCTCTGACCATGGCCCCCGGTTCCCCCTCTGTCAACAACAACATTGCCAGCAACTACCTGAGCACCACCGCCATGGCCGCCCCCGGCCTCTCCCTTCTGGCCATGATCATCGCCATCCTCTTGGGCCATCTCTATTTCTCTTGGGAGCTGCGCAACGTGCGCCGCGATGACGAGCATTTTTTGCCCACGGGCACCGAAATCGCCCAAGTGGACCTTCTCAGCGAGGCGGGCGCCTCAGATAACTTTAAGGAAATGAATATTTTCCTGGCGCTGGCCCCCTCCATCCTCCTCATCATCCTTCTCAACCTGGTGGGTCTGCCCGTCTATATCGCTTCTTTCGTCGCCATCCTCGCGGCTTACATCCTCTTCTGGAACCGTCTGCACGCCAAAGTGGCCACGGCCCAGCGCGGCGCCGTCCAGGCCATCACCTCCGCCTGCACCGTAGCCCTGGTCGTGGGGTTCGGATCCGTGGTGGCCTCTACATCGGGCTACCAGGTCATCCTCGACGCCCTGGCCATGATCCCCGACAGCCTGGGCTATTTCCAAGTCATCATCGCGGTCAATCTGGCCGCCGGAGTAACCGGCTCCTCCAGCGGCGGACTGAGTATCGCGCTGGATTCCCTGAGCGACCGTTTCCTCAACGTCCTGAATCTGAACCCGGAAGCGGTCCACCGAATCGCCTGTATCAGCTCCGGCGGCCTGGATTCGCTGCCCTGTAACGGCACGGTGCTCAACGAGCTGGCTATGGCCAAGCTCCCTCCCAGGGTGGGTTATCGACCTATGTTTGTCCTCACCGTTATTACCCCCATTTTGACGTCCTGCCTCATCGGCCTCGTCGCCACCTTTATCGGGGGCCTGTAAGGCCCCGGCCCAGTCCTTTCCCGCCGGGAAGCGGGATATCCCCTGCTCCGGAAAAAACAGCGGCGCCCGACGGGCGCCGCTGTTTTTGTTGCGTATGTATGCGATTGTCCGAATCAGCCCTGGGAGATGGCTCCGGTGGGGCAGGTATCGGCGCAGGAACCGCAATCGATGCAAGTGTTGGCGTCGATGACGTACTGAGAATCGCCCTGGGAAATGGCACCCATGGGGCAGGCATCAGCACAGGAACCGCAGCTGACACAAGCGTCACTAATCACATAGGCCATTGGAAACACCTCCAAATTCAATGTATACCTATTCTAACACAGTTTTTTAAAATTGCAATGCCCATTCTGCAAAATTCCCGTCCTATTTTTTCTTTGATGTGGGTATATTTCCCCTGAGTGGATAAAATAGCATGACGCGGAAAGCGAGGTGAGCATTCATGCGAGACGATAGGCGGCGCTTTGACGCCGAGATCGCCGGGGCTCTGGCCCCGGAACTGGAGGGGGCGGCCCACAGCCGTGCCCACACGCGGCGGATCCCTCCGCCGCAGCAAACCACCAAGGACGGAGGCGATTCCCCATCAGCGAAAACCAATTTACCCAGCGCGCCCAAGCGGCCCTGAGACTGGCCCACGAGTCAGCGGCTCAGCTTGGGCACGGCTATGTGGGCTCTGAACACCTTCTGCTGGGCATGCTGCTGGAGGGACAGGGCGTGGCCTGCCGCGTGCTCCGGGGTGCCGGCCTGGACGTAGGCACTGCGCGGGAATCCATCATCCGCCTGGTCGGCTCCGGCGCGCCGGCGTCCATGCCGTCCCAAGGGCTGACTCCCCGCTGCCGCCGGGTGGTGGAGCTGGCCGCCGCCGAGGCCTCCCGCATGGGGAGCCGCCGGGTGGGCACGGAACACCTCCTGTTGGGCATGCTCAGGGAGGGGGACGGAGTAGCCATCCGGGTCCTGACTGGAAGCGGTGCAGAGCTCAACCGGCTTTACACAGATACCCTGAACGCCTTGGGCGGCGGTCCGCTTCCCCCTCCCCGGAGTGCAGGAGCGGGCCGTACCAGACCGGAACGGGACTATATGGAACGTGGAGAGACAAAATTGCTGGATCAATTTTCAAAAGATTTGACCCGCCAGGCCGCTACGGGGGCGCTGGACCCGGTCATCGGGCGAGACCCGGAAATCCGCCGGGTCATCCAAATTTTATCCCGACGACAGAAAAACAACCCGGCCCTCATCGGCGAACCCGGCGTCGGCAAGACCGCCGTGGCGGAAGGGCTCGCCAGGCGCATTGTCTCCGGCGAGGTGCCGGACGACCTGCGTGGCAAACGGCTCATCGCCCTGGATCTCTCCGCCATGGTGGCGGGCACCAAGTACCGGGGAGAATTTGAGGAGCGGGTGAAAAACGTCCTCGCCGAGGTACGCAAGGCCGGGGACGTGATCCTCTTTCTGGATGAGCTGCATACCATTGTGGGCGCGGGCAGCGCCGAGGGCGCCATCGACGCCGCCAACATCATCAAGCCCGCCCTGGGCCGCGGTGACATTCAGGTGGTGGGCGCCACCACGCTGGACGAATACCGGAAATATATCGAAAAGGACGCCGCCCTGGAACGCCGCTTCCAGCAGGTCATGGTCAAGGAACCGGACCGCCCCACAGCGCTTGCGATCCTCCGGGGCCTGCGGGACCGATATGAGGCCCACCATCGCCTGAGCATTGCGGACGAGGCCCTGGAGGCTGCCGTCACACTCTCCTGCCGCTATCTGACGGACCGTTTCCTTCCGGATAAGGCCATCGACCTCATCGACGAAGCCGCCTCGCGGGTGCGCATGTGCCAGTTGGACACTCCCCCCGCCCTCCGCAGCCTGGAGGAGAAGGCCAACCGGGCGGCCCTGGAAAAGGAGGAGGCCATTCGGGGCCAGGACTTTGAAAAGGCCGCCATGCTGCGGGACGCGGAGCGGGACTTCCGGCTGGAGCTCTCGGCCCAGCGCCGGAGCTGGCACTTGGGTCACGCCGCACGCGCCGTGACTGCGGAGGATGTGGCCGCCGTGGTCTCCGACTGTACCGGCATCCCGGTGACCACGCTGACCCAGGCGGAATCCGACCGGCTTCTGCTGTTGGAGCAGGAGCTCCATCGGCGCCTTGTGGGGCAGGACGAGGCCGTTGGCGCGGTGGCACGCGCCGTTCGCCGGGGCCGCGTGGGGCTGAAGGACCCGGGGCGTCCGACCGGAGCCTTCCTGTTTCTGGGCCCCACCGGCGTAGGCAAGACAGAGCTCTGCAAGGCTCTGGCCGCCGCACTCTTCGGCACGGTGGAGGCCCTGCTGCGCTTTGATATGTCCGAATATATGGAGCAGCACACCGTCTCCCGGCTCATCGGCTCTCCCCCCGGCTATGTGGGCCACGAGGAGGGGGGACAACTGACGGAAAAGGTGCGCCGCCGCCCTTACTCCGTCGTTCTCTTTGATGAGATCGAGAAGGCCCACCAGGACGTATGGGGCATCCTCCTGCAAATCATGGAGGACGGCGTCCTCACCGATGCGCAGGGCCGCCGGGTGGACTTCCGCAACACTGTAGTGGTCATGACCTCCAACGTGGGCGCCAAGCGCATCACCTCCCAAGGAAGCCGTTTGGGATTTTCCGCCCGGGCCTCTTCCCAAGGGGAGACCCGCCCGGTCGAAGAGCTCCGCGCCGCCGTTCTGGATGACCTCAAGACAGTCTTTCGCCCCGAGTTTTTGAATCGCGTGGACGACACCATCGTATTCCGCCAGCTCACCCGTCCAGAAATTCGGGAGATCGCCCAACGGATGCTCGCTGCCGTGGGGGAGCGGATGGAGCGGCTGGGGGTCTCGCTGGAGATCAGCCCGCCCGCCCTGGACCTTCTGGCCGAGCTGGGCTTCGACCCCTCGTACGGTGCCCGCCCCCTGCGCCGGACCATCCGTTCCCAGGTAGAAGACCCTGCCGCCGAGCTGCTGCTCACCGGCGCGCTGCGCGCCGGCGACCGCGCCGTGGTGGAGGCCGAAGAAAAAGATTTAAAAATAATTCCGCTCCCCGGGGAACAAATTTCCGCTGTCGCCGTCCAAGAAGAGTGTACCCCATCTTTATTCGAACTAGAGGAGAATCAACACCCATGAAACGAATTGCAACACTGTCCCTTGCCTCCCTGATGCTTATCGCCGCCCTGGCGGGCTGCTCCGGCCAGAAGCCGCAGGAGAGCGATGCCCCCGCCAAGACCCCCGAAGCGTATACCGAGGCCTATCAGAGCGCCATCGAGGCCGCCCGGGACCAAGAGATGAATGAGGCTGTGCCTGTCATCACCTCCTCCAGCAATTCCATGGCGGACATGATCCTGCCCATGCTAGGCATCACGGACGATAATACCACTGCCTATGCGGTGGCCGTCTCCCCCATGAACATAAAAGCCTATGGCATCGCCGCCATCCTGCCCGCCGAGGGGAAGAGCGACGAGGTTCTGGAGGGCGTGCAGGGCTTTGTGGACCAGCAGAAGCAGAACTTTGAGCAGTATCTTGCGGACCAATACGACATCGCCAACGCCGCCAAGGTGGAGACCCTGGAGGACGGCACCATTCTCCTTGTGATGAGCGAGGGTCAGGACGCCATTTTTGACTCCATCAAAGATGCCCTGAGCCAGTGATCATCCCTTCCGCAGAAACACGGGCGGCCGGACCAATGGTCCGGCCGCCCGTGTTTCTTTCCGGTGCTATACGGCCTGGCATGCATGATACCAGTCCAGCGCGCGCTGCTCCAGCGCACCATAGGCCTCCTGTTCGCCGCTGTGGGCCCACAGATAATCCCGGACCGCCAAGTGCCGGATAATGTCCCGCCGGTTCCCCCTCTCAAATATATGGATCTCCAGCAGATTCCGGCCCAGAATCGCTGCGATCCTCTCCCGTTCTTTCTCATAGACCGCCCTCCACTCGGGGCGATATGCCACTACCTCCACGTACTGTGCCACGGCGTTCCCCTCCCTTTGCCATTCCCTGTGATTTTACCACAGCTCCGTGCCAGCCGCAAGCACCGGCACCCGCCTTTATTTTCCTCGCCGGTCGGGATTGTAAAGGATGGTAAAAACTCGTATAATGGCCTTACCAGACAAAAGGGAGGCACCTGCATGAAGGGACGTTCCAGCGGTATTCTACTTCCGATCTTCTCTCTCCCCGGCGCTTACGGCATCGGCTCATTGGGTGGGGAAGCCCGGCGTTTCATCGACTTTCTCGCCGACGCCCATCAGCACGTGTGGCAGATTCTTCCCCTTGTTCCCACGGGGAGCGGCGATTCCCCCTATATGTCGCCCTCCGCCTTTGCCGGAAACCCTTGGTTTCTGGATCTGGAGGACCTTGCGGCGCTGGGGCTGCTTACCCGGGAGGAGCTCTCCGCCGCTCGCTGCCCCGATCCGGACCACGTGGACTACGCATGGCTCCACGCCACCCGCCTGCCCCTTCTCCGCCGGGCTTGGACCCGCGACAGCGACAGAGCGTCCCGCACCGCTTTCCTGGAGTCCCAATCGGACTGGCTCCCTGACCACGCCCTCTTCTGCGCGCTCCATGACCATCTCGGCCAGCCTCTGGATCAGTGGCCGGATGTAATCCGGCGCAGAGAGCCCGACGCGCTGAACCGCTGCCGCCGAGACCTGGCCGATGAGATCGACTTTCAAATCTTCCTTCAGTACCACTTTTTCCGGCAGTGGCGCTCCCTCAAGGCCTATGCCAACGACAGGGATATCTCTATCCTGGGGGATCTGCCCATCTACGTCTCTGCCGACTCCGCCCAAGTGTGGGCCCGCCCCGAGCTCTTCCAGCTGGACGAAGACTTTCTGCCCTCCGCGGTTGCGGGCGTACCGCCGGACGCCTTTTCCGAGGTGGGGCAGCACTGGGGAAATCCCCTCTATGACTGGGCCGGACATCGGGAGGCGCTCTTTCTGTGGTGGGGGGAGCGGATGAAAAACGCCGCGCTCCTTTATGATATGGTCCGCATTGATCACTTCCGCGGTTTCCACACCTATTGGTCCATCCCCGCCGGAGCGGAACATGCTTTGGAGGGCCACTGGGAACCAGGCCCCGGGCAGGCCCTGCTGAACTATCTCTCCGCCGAAGTCCCAAAGCTGGAGCTCATCGCCGAGGACCTGGGCGATCTGGATGAAAGCACCCGGGAATTTATCGCCCGCTCCGGCCTCCCGGGCATGAAGATCCTGGTCTACGCCTTTGACCCTGTGGGCGAGAGCGCCTACCTCCCCCACAACTGCCCCCGGGACGCCGTGATCTACACCGGCACCCACGATACCCCCACCTTTGTCCAGTGGCTCTTTGATGAGGCGGCTCCGGCGGAACGGGAGTTCGCCTCCCGCTACCTGCGGCTTCGGGCCGACGAGGGCTTTGGATGGGGGGCCCTCTGCGGCGCGTGGATGTCCCCCTGCCGTCTGGCGGTGGCGCCTCTTCAGGACGTGCTGGGGCTGGGCGCCGACGCCAGGATCAACGCCCCCGGTACCATGGGACCGAAAAACTGGTCCTGGAGGGTCCGTTCAGCGGCTCTCAACTCCGACGTCTCCAGCCGCCTGCGCGAAATCACCCGCACTTACCGGAGGGGCTGATCCGTCATGCGACCGTTTCAACGTCTGAGCCGCCTGGAAATACTCCAGGCGGCTCAGACGTTTTCTATTCCTCTGTCCCTTCACCGCCCTCGGCGGATCGATATTCTCTGTCACACCGACTCTCCCGTCATATGGCAGCTCCCCTGAAAGGCGGCGGCCGTAAATACCGCCCGGTATTGGCCCGGTTCCAGCTCCACACTGTCGCTCTCTGTTTCGAATGTCCGGCTCTCATAGGCCCAGCCGAAGCCGCTCCGCCTCCGTATGCCCAAAGTCAGGGAGCCGGAGATATGCTCCACCTCAATCCGCACGGCAGTGGGCGCCTCCACAGAAAAGTCGTAGCTGAGCTCTCCCGCATAGAACCCCCTGTCTTTATCCGGATACTCCGGACAGACCATGCGGAGTTCCCGGGGCAGGTCCACGACAAAGTCCGTCTCCTGCTCTGCCGTCACATCTCCAGTGCCGAGCTCCACTTCCAGCGTGTCAACTTCCCCCGGCTCCGAGGAGGATACGTCCCGTCTTTCTTCCGCACTCTCCGCTCCCCGCCGCCCCTTCTCATTCCAGCTGCGGATACCGAATGGCGTCATGGAGACGATGTGTCCGGCGGCCTCTATCTCCAGCCAACTCTCCCCGCCCATGCGCCATCCCGCAAAGGACATGGCGGCTCCCGCCAGAAGAAGCAAGATTCCCAGTCCCGCGACGGCTCTCCCCAGCCTCCTCATGCCCGTGCCTCCCCTCTCCGCAGGACACGCTCCAGCAGCCCGGCCGCGCCCCGCAGCGCCGCTCCCACCAGAAATACCACGCCGCCCAGCAGCAGGAGTCCGATGCCTGCCGTCAGCATTCCGCCCCCTACAAAGTACATGGTGGTGGCGATCCCATGTCCCAGCAGAGCCGCAAATCCGGCCCAAACCGCCACCGCACCCATCGCAATACAGCCCACTCCTGCGGCGCCTGCGCCCACCGCAGCGCACAGCGCCACCAGCCCCAACGCAACCGTCAGGGCCGTCAATCCCACCGCCAGAGAAATGGCGATGGGCGCTGCGCAGACCGCCAGGATCACGCCCCAGAGCGCTCCGGCACTGCTTTTCCGTCCCCCAGAACCAGCATCCGGGCATTCCAGCGCCTTCTCTATCCGCCCTTCCGTGATGCGCCGCACCAGCTCTTCCGGTGTTCCCAGCTCCCGGATGATCTCCGCCTCTCTCTGAGGACCGGCCTCCTCAAAATACGCCCCATAGTAACCCATCATCCGTTCCAGCTCCGGCATCGTCATCCGATGTGACAGACGCAGGCGCAGCTCTTTGAGATAGTCCTCTCTCGTCATGACGTTTCTTGTCCTTTCCGCCGCCTTTTCAGCAATTCCGCGTCCTTCCGCACGTGTCGGACGCGGCGCTGTCCTTTTGACATTGCCATTTTACCAGCCACGCCTTAATTTCCACTGTCAGAAATCATTAAAATTTTCTAAAAGGACGCTCTTCCTTTAATGTGCAAGGCCACATAGCCACCAGAAATATCATGGAATTTCACTAGGATTTTCTGTATTTTGTTTACAGGTTTAGGGTTGTAAAAACGGCCAAATTGTTATATTATGTAGGGCACGAATAAAATGAACCACCGGAATTTCCAAACCCTATCCGGCGCATATGAGGTGAACCTATGAGCCTTCGCATTGGCATCGACATCGGCTCCACCACTGTAAAGGTTGTGGTGCTGGATGAGCAGAACCAGCTTCTTTTCCGCTCTTACGAGCGGCATTACTCCAAGGCCCGGGAACGGGCCTGCGAGACCCTCCATACCATTCAGGATCAATTGACGGGCAAGGACGTGCGCCTGGTCATCACCGGGTCCGCCGGACTGGGCGTGGCCAAGGCCGCCGGCATCGACTTTGTGCAGGAGGTCTACGCCACTGCGGCCGCCGTCAACACCTACATACCGGGCACCGACGCCGTCATCGAGCTGGGCGGCGAAGACGCCAAGATCATCTTTTTCGGCGGTGCGCTGGAGGAGCGTATGAATGGCTCCTGCGCCGGCGGCACCGGCGCTTTCATCGACCAGATGGCCACCCTGATGAACGTCTCCATCGACGAGCTGGACCGCCTCTCTCTCAAGCACGAGAAAATCTACCCCATCGCCTCCCGCTGCGGCGTATTCGCCAAAAGCGACATTCAGCCCATCCTCAACCAGGGCGGGCGGAAGGAGGACGTGGCCGCCTCTATCTTTCAGGCCGTGGTGGACCAGACCGTGGCCGGGCTCACCCAGGGCCGGGAGCTCAAGGGAAAGATCGTCTTTCTGGGCGGTCCCCTCCACTTCCTCTACGGTCTGCGGGAGCGGTTCGTGGAGACCCTGCATCTGGACGGCGAGCATGCCGTCTTCCCGGAGGACGGCGACTGCTTCGCCGCCATGGGCGCGGCCCTGTGCTCCTCCGACTACCCCGAGCGCCCCTTTGACGAGGCGCTGACACTTCTGGAAGAGAGTGTGGACAACGTGGGGCTGGTAGACACCATGCCCCCCCTCTTTACCAGTCAGGCGGAGTACGACGCCTTCCTGGCCCGGCACAATGCCAACCATCCCCCCGAGGTGGACACCGCCGCCTACAGCGGGGACGCCTGGCTGGGCATCGACGCCGGCTCCACCACCACCAAGATGGCCCTCATCTCCCCAGACGGCGGACTGCTCTACACCTATTATCACTCCAATCAGGGCAACCCTGTGGCCATCGTGCTGGAGCAGCTCAGGGCCATTTACCGCCTCTGCGGAACGCGCATTCGGATCAAGGGCGCGGCCGTCACCGGCTATGGCGAGGATCTCATCAAAAACGCCTTCGGCTGTGACCTAGGGCTGGTGGAGACGGTGGCGCACTACAACGCCGCCGCCCATTTCAATCCGGACGTCGACTTCATCATCGACATTGGCGGCCAGGATATGAAGTGCTTCAAGATTCGCAATCGGGCCGTGGACTCCATCATGCTCAATGAGGCCTGCTCCTCCGGATGCGGCTCTTTTATCGAGACCTTCGCCAAGGCTCTGGGGTACGACATCGCCGATTTCGCCAAGCTGGGGCTCTTCGCGCCCCATCCGGTGAATCTGGGCTCCCGCTGCACCGTGTTTATGAACTCTTCGGTCAAGCAGGCCCAGAAGGACGGGGCCAGCGTGGAGGATATCTCGGCCGGTCTCTCCATCTCCATCGTGAAAAACGCCGTCTACAAGGTCATTCGGGCCGCCTCTGCCGACAACCTGGGCCGGCACATCGTGGTCCAGGGGGGCACCTTCCTCAACGACGCCGTACTGCGCGCTTTTGAGCAGGAGCTGGGCCGAAACGTGACGCGCCCCACCATCGCCGGACTGATGGGCGCTTTCGGCGCCGCTCTGGCCGCCCGGGATCTCCACCTGGAGCGGAGCGCCCTGCTCAGCGAGCAGGCGCTGGCGTCCTTCACCCATACCGCCAGACCCGTCACCTGCAACCTGTGCACCAACCACTGCTCCCTCACGGTCAACTCCTTCGACGGCGGCCGCCGCTTCATCTCTGGCAACCGCTGCTCCCGCCCCCTTGGGCAGGAGAGGGTGGAGCAGCCCGACCTGATGCACTATAAATATAAAAAGCTCCGCGCTATGGAGGGCATCGGGACCGGGGACGGCTCCCGGGGCCGGATCGGGATTCCCTTCGGGCTCAACATGTATGAGAACCTCCCCTTCTGGTATGAGTTCTTCACCCGCCTTAATTTCAATGTGGTCCTCTCTCCCGAGTCCTCCCGAAAGCTGTACCTCAAGGGGCAGCACACCATCCCCTCCGACACGGTTTGCTACCCCGCCAAGCTCCTCCACGGCCATGTGGAGGCCCTGGTAGAAGCCGGGGTGGACGCCATTTGGTATCCCTGCATGTCCTACAACAATGACGAGGGCATCGGCGACAACCATTTCAACTGTCCGGTGGTGGCCTACTATCCCGAGCTTCTGGCCGCCAATGTCCCCGCCCTGAAAGAGACCCGTTTTCTGGATCCCTATGTGGGCCTGTGGCGGCACAAGGACTTTAAGAAGCGCGCGGTGCGGATGATGCAGGAGGAGTTCGGCATCCCCAGGCAAGAGACGGAGCGGGCCGTGGCCGCCGCTTACAGCGCCTATGACGCCTATGTTCAGGATGTGCGCCAGACGGGCATGGCGTACATCGAGTACGCCCGGGCACATGAGAAGAACATCGTGGTGCTCTGCGGCCGCCCCTATCACATCGATCCGGAGATCAACCACGGCATCAACGACCTCATCACCTCTTTCGGCTTTGTGGTGGTTACGGAGGACGCCCTCTCCTATCTGGAGGACTATGCCCCCCGCAAGGTGCTCAACCAGTGGACCTTCCAGAGCCGTATGTATAACGCCGCTCGGTACGTCTGCACCCAGCCGGATATGCAGGTGGTGCAGCTGGTCTCCTTCGGCTGCGGTACCGACGCCATCACCACCGATGAGATGCGCTCCATTCTGGAGGAAGGCGGAAAGCTTTACACCCAGCTCAAAATCGATGACATCAACAACTTGGGCGCGGTAAAGATCCGGATCCGCTCCCTGATGGCGGCCATGGATGCCCGAAAGGTCCGGCCTTCCGCCCAAGACGGGGTAGCCTCCTGATATGTTGACGAAGGAGGCCGTCTGGATCGAGGCCCGGAGACAGCTCGCCCTGAACCTAGGCTGTCATGTGAATTTCCTTGACAGTCCGGGAAATATCGTGACGAAGTGGCGCGACCCGCCGGGACGGTGAGCGGCTGTGGCAGATCAGCGTCAACGTGCTCCAGCCTTTCCGCGGCCGGGGCTATGCCGCCGGACTGCCTTTCCTGCTGAAGGATGCGCTTCTCCGGCGGGGCATCGTCCCCTTCTACGGCACGGCGGAGAGCTATATTATCTCCCGGAATGTAGCAATTCGGGCCGGTTTTCGCCCGGCCTTCGGATATCTATACGCGCAGACGAAAGGATAAACTGTTATGGCAGAATTGGTCTACGACAAAACCGGACGCCTCCTCTTTACCAAGGAAATGAAGGAGGAGTACACCCTCCTGGTGCCCCAGATGCTCCCCATGCATTTTGCCATGCTGGTGCGGGTCATCCAGACCATGGGCTACAAGGTAGAAATGCTCAACACCTCGGGAAAGAGTATCGTTGATTATGGACAGAAATACGTCCACAACGACGCCTGCTATCCCGCGATTCTGGTCATCGGCCAGTTGATCGACGCGGTGAAGAGCGGCAAGTATGACCCCCACAAGGTGGCCCTGGTCATCACCCAGACCGGCGGCGGCTGCCGGGCCTCCAATTACATCCACATGCTCAGGAAAGCCCTGGAAAAGGCCGACCTTGCCTATGTTCCCGTGATCTCGGTGAATATGTCCGGCCTGGAAAAAAACCCGGGCTTCACCCTCACCCTTCCCTTTATCCGCAAGGCCCTCTACGCCGTCTTCTACGGCGACCTCATCATGAACGTATCCAATCAGGTCCGCCCCTATGAGATCACCCCCGGCGATACCGAACGGGCCATCCAGGCGTGCATGGACTTCCTTCTGGACGATATGGGCCGCGGCAAGGGCATGAGCTACAAGTCCATGGTCGCCAATTTCGACCGCATCATCGACCGCTTTCAGGCAATCCCCGTCACCGGGGAGGAAAAGGTCCGGGTAGGCGTGGTGGGAGAGATTTATGTCAAATACTCTCCGCTGGGCAACAACAGTCTGGAGCAGTTTCTCCTCTCCGAAGGCGCTGAGCCCGTGGTGCCCGGCCTCACCGACTTCGTCATTTTCAAGATCTACAACCGGGACGTAGATGTGGACCTCTACGGCGGCAAGTGGATCAAACAGAAGTTCTGTCAAATATTCGCTGGCTACATCAAAAAGTATCAGCGCGCTATGATCGACGCACTCAACCGCTCCGGACGTTTCCGGGCACCTGGGGATTTCGACGAACTGCACCACTATATCAAGGGCTATCTGGGCGACGGCAACAAGATGGGCGAGGGCTGGCTCCTTACGGCTGAAATGCTGGAACTCATCCATACCGGTGTACCCAACATTGTCTGCACCCAGCCCTTCGGATGCCTGCCCAACCACATCGTGGGCAAGGGCATGATCCGCAAGCTCAAGGATGACTACCCCTGGAGCAATATCGTGGCCATCGACTACGACCCGGGCGCCACCAAGATCAATCAGGAAAACCGCATCAAGCTGATGCTGGCCAACGCCCGCACCCTGGCCCGCCAGCATGAGGCCCAGGTATCCGGAGGGGCGGAGGGAGCCTCCCCCGCCCGGGAGACCGCAGGGGCAGTGGGCTGAGCCGGATGGAGTCCCTGCATTTCGTCGACGCCTGTACCAGCGAGCATTTTTTCACCATGTCCCGTATCCACGCGCTGGGCTGGCGGACCACATATCAGGATGCGGTGCCGGCGGCGTATATGGCCCGGGAAATCACGGACGATCGCTGGGTGCCTTCCTTCCGCGACAATTACGAATCTGGGCGCTGTCACGGTCTTCTCCTTTACAACGGGAACAACCCTGTGGCCTGCTGCAACTATGGCCCGGCCAGGGCGGAGGACGGCGCCTATTCCGGCTGGGGCGAAATCATTTCCTTCTACGCCCATCCGGCGGAAAAGGGGAAGGGATACGGCGGGCTGCTCATGGAGGAGGCGCTCCGCCGCCTGCGGATATCCGGCTTCTCCCGGTGCTATGTTCTGGTCCTCCGGGAGAATGAGAACGCCCGGCGGTTTTACTCTGCCCACGGCTTTGCCTGGGACGGCACCCAGGTGGAGATCCCCTTTCCGCCGGACACCGTCTGTATTGATCTCAGGTATGCAAGGGAGCTGTGACACAATGAAAAAATGCGCTTGGTTGCTGACTGCCCTGTTTCTTTTGGCAGGCTGCATTAGAGAGGAGCCCGCTCCCATCTGGACGCCCTCCCCCGCATCTCCCACCCCCTCCGCAGCCGTCTCGCCGGAGCCGGAATCGGCCTGGTGGGAGAGTCTAACGGAGGAGGACCTCCCAACCGGCCTGGCCTCTCCGGACCAGTTGGATGCGTTGGGGGAAGAGGAGGTCCTGCTGCTGGGCCGCACCGCCGTCACCTCCCTCTACGTTCTGGGCGGTGACAGCGGCATCCTCCTGCTGCGGAATGGGCGCCTCTCCCACTTTGGCCAGCAGGTCTCGCCAAAGGACTCATTATCCCTTCCCGAGCTCTACCAATGGGATTACGACGGCGACGGCTTGGACGAGCTGGCGGTGCGCTACCTGATGGAGGCGGAGGGCGATCAGATCGTTTACGACCTGCATATTTACGACTGGTCGGACGAGACCTGTACCGATCTCCCCGTCACTAGGGATGCCTGTGCCGACAGGGCTCTGGCAGCGGTGACCAGCGACTACGATTCCGGCAGCGGTACCCTTACCCTCTCTTACGGGGACACCAGCGCGGTCTATCGCTTCCCGGAGCAGTACCGTCAGTCCCCGGGCAGGATGTCCTTTGCTACCAGCTTTTTCCGGGAACAAAACGGTGTGTTTACCGTTATTCTGGGCGCCAGAGCGGAGTCCACCGGCGCGTGGTTTGCCAATGTTTTGGCGGACATCGAATATGACGGGGCGGATTTCACCCTCCGCAACCTCCGGGTGGAGCCCACCACCGTGGTGTGACCTCCGCCTTCCCGAAAGGATGGTCTAGGTTTGGACGAAAACAAGATGGGGACCATGCCAGCGCGCCGCCTCCTCCTCCATATGGCTTGGCCGATGATGCTCTCCATGTTCATCCAGGCCCTTTACAACATGGTGGACTCCATGTTTGTCTCCTGGATGAGCGGCGAGGCCTTTCAGGCGCTGGCACTGGCCTACCCTGTGCAGATGTTCATGATCGCCGTCTGCGTGGGCACCGGCGTGGGCGTCAACGCGCTTCTGTCCCGCCGCCTGGGAGAGCAAGACAGAGCCGGGGCCAGCGCCGTGGCTATGAACGGTGTTTTCGTTTATCTTCTCTCCTGGCTGGTCTTTCTTCTTTTCGGCCTCTTTTTGGCCCGGCCCTTCATGGGCTTTTTCACCTGCGACCCGTTGATCACGGACTACGGCGGCATCTATCTCTCCATCGTCACCTGCTGTTCTGTGGGGATCACCATGCAATTCGCCACCGAGCGCATTCTGCTGGCCAGCGGCGATCCTTTGGGACCCATGATCATCCAGGGCATCGGCGCGGTGCTCAACCTGATCCTTGACCCCCTTCTCATCTTTGGATGCGGCCCCGTTCCCCCTCTCGGCGTTGCGGGCGCGGCGCTGGCCACAGTGTCGGGACAGCTTCTGGGGATGACTGTGGGCTTTTTTCTCGTGTCCGGACGGAAGGACCTCTCCCTCTCTCCCCGGCGCTTTCGCCCCAGCGGAGACGTCATTCGGGAGATCTACCGCATCGGGCTGCCTGCCATCGTGATGCAGTCTCTGGCCACCTTTATGACCTTGGGGCTCAATAAAATCATGGCCCTCTTCTCTGAGAGCGCCGTCTTTATTCTGGGCGTTTACTTCAAGATCCAATCCTTCATCTTTATGCCGGTATTTGGGCTCAACAACGGGCTCACCCCTGTGGTGGGATATAACTACGGCGCCCGGAGCCGGGGCCGCATCGTGGCGCTGATCCGCTTTGCCCTGGAGATCGGCGTGGTCATCATGGCGGTGGGTACGCTTTTGCTGGCTCTCTTTCCCCACCGCTTTCTCCAGCTCTTCCACGCTGAGAGCAACGTCCTCGCCACCGGCGTGTCCGCGCTACGGATGATCTCCTCCGGCTTTGTCTTTGCCGGGGTCTCCGTGATCCTATGCGCCGCCTTTCAGGCCATGGGAGCGTCCATGCTGAGTCTGGCGGTCTCACTGTCCCGTCAGTTGGTCCTGATCCTGCCCGCAGCGCTACTGCTGGGCCATTTCTCACCACGCTTTATGTGGCTGTGCTTCCCCATTGCGGAGCTTCTCTCGTGCCTGCTGGCGCTGCTTTTCTACCGCAAGGTCTACCGCGAGAAGCTTGTGCCCATGTCGGAGAGATGAGTTTCGTTTCCTGATTGTTATAACTTTGTAGTTGTTTTCCGCGCATAGAGCGGGTATAATCTACAAATGAACCATTCTGTACGCCTGTGAACGGAAGGGAGGGCCTTCCTTTTGAGAAAGCTTTTTCTGTTGTGTGCCGCCTGCCTGCTGGTTCTGGCCGGCTGTACCAATGACCCTGAACATGGATCCTCTACCCCCGCCCCTGACGCCGGAACTGTTACCCCTGTGGATACCCCCACCGCCGCACCCTCCGCCCCGACCACCGCGCTCCCCGTGGAGTCCACACCCCTTGTCTCCCCCACGGCCGCGCCCGCCACTGACACCGCCGTTCTTCCGGAGCCCTCTCCCGATGTGAGCCAGCCGCCCCTGCCGGAGGAGACCTTCGACCCGGACGCGCTGACCCTGGATGACTTTCCAACTCAACTGATAACCAGCGGCACCGCAGTTCTGGAGGGCACCGAACCGCTCTACCTCATTGCCCAGATTCCCGACCACGACACTTGGCTCTACGGCCTCAGCGGCGGCTACGGACTCATTCTCCGGGTGGGCGCTCAATGGAAGAACCTGGATCTGGGTTATCTTACCCCCCGCGCCGTTCTGCCCGCCATGGCCTACGGCGATTTCGACGGAGACCTGGAGCTGGAGCTGGCTCTGCTGGTCTACACAGACTCTGGTACCGGCGTGAGCATCTGGGATCTCCACATCATTGAATTTGAGTCCGAGACGCTCTGGACAGATTGTTGGTTTGCCCCGCCGGATTATCAGGCCATTCTGTCTCAGATCGTGACCTATACCCATGACCCGTCGGTCGGCGGGGTTACCATCGCCGCCGGGGAGAGCCACCGGTTCCAGCCGGACCCCGCTCTGCAGCAGGACGGCCTGACGCCTGGCGCTTTCCAGACCGGCCAGTGCGGGGACGGCATCGTCAGTTTCTCTGTCTCCGGCGACGCCATCCGCGCCGATTTCGGTGTCTCCCTCTTCTATGAAAACATCGTTCCCTCCGTGGAAGCGGGCAGTGTGCAGGCCGACGTCATCTTTACCGGCTCCGCTTTCGGCCTGGCCAATTTCATGGTTGTAGCGGACGCCCCCGCATAATAGAAAGGAAGGGGCGGAACCGTCTGGTTGGGAGGACCTGCCATAAGGAAGCTAACACCCGCCGAGAAGAAGCTGCTTTTCGGCGGGTGTTTCTTTATAACGATCTCACCGACAACTCGGAGTTAGGAGAGATAAAATGGATAGACCGATCACAACGCTGTTTATGCTTATGTCTGTTGATGGAAAAATCAGTACAGGGGCAACAGATGATTTAGATGTAGACAGAGATTTCCCTAAAATTGTGGGCGTTCAAGAAGGACTGCACCAGTATTATGAGATAGAGCAGACAACCGATTTGTGGTCGCTCAATTCTGGCAGAGTACAGAAAAAGATGGGCGTCAACTCGAAGGAAATGCCGAATAAGTCGCCTGTTTCCTTTGTAATCATCGACAACAATCATTTGAGCAAACAAGGTATTCGCTATTTTTGCGCCCGCTCAAAAAAATTTGTGCTGGTCACATCCAACGCAGACCATCCGGCATTTCAGGTGAATGAGGACAACCTTCATATCATCTGTCAGAGCAAGTTGTCTTTGCCTGATGCACTTGCAAAACTCAAGTCAGAATATGGCTGTGAGAGAATCACCATACAAAGCGGCGGTACATTAAACGGGCTGTTTCTTCGGGAAAAGCTGTTTGATTATATTGATATTGTTATTGCCCCCATTTTAATTGGCGGCAAGGATACATCCACACTGATTGACGGGAAATCTTTGCTATCAGAAAGTGAATTATCCCAATTGGGTGTGCTGAAATTGCAAGAATGTATGGTCTTGGAAAACTCGTATCTCAGATTGCGTTACCAGGTAATCCGCTGACAACTTCCAGTTTACTGCTCTTTCCCACGAGCACTTTCCCCGAAAGTGTCATAGTGGGTTACACACTATAAACAGGGCAAGGCAGACCGCAATGGTCTGCCTTGCCCTTAACTTCTTTATGAAGCCTTACCCTTCCGCCATTCCTTTTTTTATTGTTTTCCTCTTTCCGGCAGCAGGACGCCCACCAGAATACCCAGGAGAGCCGGGATCACCCAGCCCAAGCCAATGGAGGCCAGAGGCACCGCGTCCAGGAGCGGGATTGGGACTCCCAGATCCTTTAGCGCAAAGAGGACGCTGCACACACCGGTAACCGCCACAGGGACCGAATAGGCGCAGCGATGCTCCGCCAGCCGCTTCTGAAAGAAGGAGAGCGCAATGAGCACAATGGCCACCGGGTAGATCGCCCCCAGAACTGGAACGGATATCCGAAGGATAAGGTCCAGCCCGGCATTTGCGATCGCCATGCTTACCACCGCAAACATCGCGGCCCATCCCCGATAAGAGAGTCTGGGCCAGAGCAGGGAAAAATACTCGCCGCAAGAGCTGATGAGCCCCACACAGACATTGAAGCAAGCAATGACAAAAATCGCCGCCAGCAGTAGGCTGCCGGTTTTTCCAAACAGGGCGGGAACAATATTGGTCAGCACCACCGCGCCGTTGGCGGCCCCCGGGAAAGCCCCTCCGGACAGCGCTCCCACGTGGGCCAGCATGGAATAGACGGCCAGAAGCATGGCGCCGGCGATCCAGCCGGCCCGGACCGTACTCTTCACCACGTCCTCCTCCCGCTCCACTCCCATGGCACGGATATTCAGGGAAATGATGATGCCGAAGACCAAGGCAGCAATGGTGTCCATGGTCTGGTAGCCGTCTAGGAAGCCTTTCGCCACGGGATTTGCGGCATAGGCCGCATCCTGGGGCGGTCCGTAGCCCTCCAGCGGATTTACAAGACAGCCTACGAAGGTGACCACGATCAGCAGGATCAGAATGGGGCACATGACCTTGCCCAGGCGATCCGTCAGCTTCTCCGGACGGAGCGCCACCCACAGGGAAGCGGCGAAAAACACCAGCGAATAGAGCAGTTGAAGCAGCCCGAGGGGGGCGTCCGGCCCCGCAAAGGGAGGGACCGCCATCTCAAAGGAGGTGCTGGCCGTTCTGGGAATGGCCAGACACGGGCCAATGGACAGATAGGCCAAAATGGTGAACACCCGTGAAAAGAGTGGATGTACCCGGTTCCCCAGCGCGGCAAGTCCCCCGGACCGTGCCACCGCCACCACGCCCAGCACCGGCAGTCCCACTGCGCTGAACGCCATTCCCAGCATGGCGGGCCAGGTGAGCGTTCCCGCCTGCGCGCCGACTCCGGGTGGGAAAATCAGGTTCCCCGCGCCAAAAAACATGGAAAAAAGGGTGAATCCAACCAGCGCCTGGCGTTTTCCACTGAGCTTTTTCATCGCGCTCCTCCGTCCGACCGAAATCTCACATCTTTAGGAATTTATTATACCGGAGTATTCTCCCATTGTAAACAGGCCGTTTCGCCTGTCCGTGAGATTCTATGAAAAAACTCTTGTGCTTTCGATCAGAAAGTAGTATATTGTCATATGTACAAGTTCCGGTTTTTACCGGTGAAAATGGAAGCGGGTGAGAATCCCGCGCGGTCCCGCCGCTGTATGCGCATCAGGCCCCTCCATTGTTGCCACTGAGAATGTTCACATTCTTGGGAAGGCGGAGGTTTCGCTGCGTAAGCCAGAAGACATGCTTGTATATCTCTTGTCTGCTTGCGTGGAAACGAGCCTGGACAGAGTTTCAGTATGGAGCCGTTTTGCTCTCATACTGGTTTTTTGCGACGAATTCGGGTCGCATAGCCGTAACGGCTATGCGACCCTTTTTATTTTTTCAGAGGTGATTCTGCATGCACCAGCCCTTCTTTGACGATCTTCGCACCCTGATGTATCCCTCCGCCCTGCTTCATACCTTCGGGGTCAACGGGAAGGTCTCCGGCAGTGTGGGGGCGGCCGGAGAGATAGGCGGCGGTGTGGTCGTCATACTCCACGGCCCAAGGGGCTGCGGCTTTCACTACCGGCACTCCGCCAGGCGCCGGCACCAGCCCTTTTACCCTCTGCTGTGCTCCGACCTCACGGAGCGCGAGATCATATGCGGTGGAGCGGACGCGCTGCGCCGCACCGTCTCGGAAGCTTGGGATCGCTACCGTCCCGCCCTCATTCTGATCGTCCCCACCCCTGTGAGCGATATCTTGAACGAGGACATCCGCGCTGTGGCGGAGGCGTCCCGCACCCAGGGGATTCGGGTGGCTGCCGTCCAGTCGGAGCTCTTCTCTCACCGGGACAAAAACTATTCCCGCACGCGGGTGCGGGAGTTGGCCCGTCAGAAAATCACCGGAGACAACCGTCTGGAACTGGAGCTTAAGGGGTGCGGCTTTACGGAGGTGCTCTGGGCCCTGGTGGAGCAAGTGATGGAGCCCCAGCCCCCCCTTCCCCGCAGCGTGAATATTGAGACGGTGGGCTGGGGGAGCGAGGGCACCCTGGTCCTGAAGGAAATCGGTTCTTTTCTGGGCCAGTGCGGCATCACCGTCCACTGCTGGATCCCCAGCGCACCGCTGGAACTTCTGATAACGGCGCCGGCCGCCCGGCTCAACCTGGTCAAACGAGTCCGCTGGGCCCGGAGGATGAAGGAAAGGTTCGGCACCGACTATCTCCATCTCGGCGGCGCCGGACGCTATACGGGCCTGGAGGGTATCGCCCTCTTTTACCGTGATATCGGGGAAAAGCTGGGCCTTCTGGACGAGATGGAGCCCCTTATCGCTACAGAAACGGAGAAGGCGCTGGCCCAGACCGAAACGGCCCGCCGCACACTGGCGGACTACCGCTGCGCTCTGGTGTGCCGCGGGCTACAGACCGCTCCGCTCCGCCTCAAGCTGTATGCCAGCCTGGGGCTGCCGATCAGCCACATCTGTCTGATCCTGACCCCCGAGATGCGCCGCGAGATGGCCCTGACTCCAGAGCTGGAGGCACAGCTGATGGACCGGATTCAGGACGCCGCGGGGCTTTATGCCGGCGGCAGCCCCATCCTGCTGAATCCCGGCGAGGCGGAACTGCGTGAGGTCTTTGCCGTTGTGGACGCGGTGGTGGGCACGGGGGACGTTACCCTGGAAGGGCTGGGCGCGCCCCTGATCCCCGCTATGAGCGAGACCGTCTCCCTCTCTTTTGAGTCCTATGTCCGGAACGTATTCCGCCTCTGTGACCGACTGTCCGCCCGCACCGCACGGGACGAACTCATTCTGAACCGGATGCCCTTTCAGACCCGCCATTACCCCCTGTATGACGGCTCTGAAAGTCTGTGGGCCAAAGAGATGTGGGAGCGCATGTGGCTCTATCGAAAGGAAAATGTGCAATGAAAACGGCGGACGGCTGCAAACTCTTTGGCGCGCACCAGGCCCTTACCGGTATCCAGGGCGGCGTGGTCCTGCTCCACTCGGTGGTGGGGTGTAATTTTGGCTCTATGGCTTTCCATGCGGCCTGTGATATGGCGGACATCCGCCAGACCTGCACGGTCATCAGCGACAGCGATGTGATCTTCGGCGGGGAGGAGTCGCTGTCCCGCGCCCTGCGTCACGCGGAGGAGCTCTGCTCCCCTGAGGTGATCTTCCTGGTGACCGGCTGCGTCAGTGATATCATTCAGGACGATGTCCATTCGGCGGCAAAGGCCTTTCAGAGGCGGGCCAGAGTGGTGACCGTGGAGGCCGCCGGCTACCGCGGCGGGTTGGAGGACGGCTATGAGGCCGCACTGACCTCCTTGGCTGAGCTCATGTCCCCCCTCCCCACCGCGGAAACTCCCGCCATAAACCTGCTGGGGCTGGGTGCAGACGACCATCGGGCCGGCCCGGACCTGGAGGCCCTCCGGGGCCTGCTCCATGGCAAGGTCCGCCTGAACACCGTACTCTCCCGCTGCTCGCTGGAGGAGCTGCGGCGCGCCCCGTCGGCAGGGCTCAATGTGGTCCTGGGCCGGGGCGTGGGCTTGGCCCGTGAGATGGAGCGGCGGTTCGGCATTCCCTTCGAGGTGTTGGACTATCCCTACGGCCTTACCGGTGCCGAAGGGCTCTGGCATTGTCTGGAACGCCGATTCGGGCTGGATTTTTCCGAGGAGCGCGCCTCCTTCCGCCGACGGACCGCCGAGGGACTTCGCCCGGTCTACTCCTATCTTCAGGCCCTCTATGGCATGCCGGTCTCCCTGATTGGCTCCGGCGCCCGGAGCCGGGGCATGGCCCGCTTTCTTATCCGCGAACTGGGGATGGAGGTGGCCTGCCAGGCGGAGCGCGAGGCACTGACCGATCTGGAGGACTTTTTCGACAGGGTCCGCGCCTCTGAGACCGCCGTACTGTTTGGTTCGTCTTTTGAGGCGGAGCTGGCGGAAGAGTTGGAGATCCCTCTGCTCCGCTATGACTACCCGGTTTTTGACCGGCTCTGCGTGACCTGCCGTCCCTACGTCGGCGCAGAGGGGACGCTCTGTCTGACGGAGGACCTGCTCAACGAGATCATGGGGACGCGGAATCAAAAGGGGGCGCTGTACCAGTGAAAAAGATCTGTGTCTACGGCAAGGGTGGCATCGGCAAGTCCACCACCGTGGCCAACGTGGCGGCCGCGCTGGCAGAGGAGGGTCTGCGGGTCGCCGTGGTGGGCTGCGACCCCAAGGCGGACTCCACCCGGTGCCTCATGGGCCGCCGGATCCCATCCGTACTCGACCAG